>NZ_KK211189.1:573661-1236161 GCF_000620845.1 Exiguobacterium marinum DSM 16307 | reverse complement strand
TTCGGTTCAAAACAGCATCGAAGCCGCGTGCTTTCTGGCGTCCGAACAACTGCTCCGCGCCACCTGCAATCGCTCCAAGACCTTGCGACCGACCTGACATGAGCAGTACGACGACAATCAATAAGACAGCCACGACAAGTAGGCTGATTGTAGCGATCGTTTGCATAGTAGTCAGTTCCTCCTTCTATTTACACGCCTTTTATTATATAGAAGTTATCAATAAAACACCAGCATTCAAATTATCGGGACGGGTAACTGAATCCTTCCCCGATGACTTCCTTCACTTGGTGGATGACGACGAAGGCCCGGTCGTCCGTCACTTGGACGATTTTTTTGAGCGGCGCGATCTGACGTTTGTCGACGATCATATACAACATGTTCTTATCTTGCTTCGTATAGTAGCCATGTCCATGGATAATCGTTGCCGAGCGGCCAAGCGTTTCCGTCAAGACGACGGCGAGCTCTTCATGTTTGTCACTGATGATCGTGACGGCCTTGCGGATGTTGAGTCCTTCCGCGACGAGGTCGATGACCCATGAGCCGATGATGATGGCGATGAGCGTATACAGGACGACCTGCTCCCCTAAGAAGAAGCCGGATGTCGCGACGACGATCGCGTCGATGATGAACATCGAGACGGCGACGCTCAAATGGAGATAGCGCTCCATGAGACGGGCGATGATGACACCCCCGCCGGTCGTACCGCCGACACGGAGCACCATGCCGATCCCGACCCCGATCATGATCCCGGCATAGACGGCCGCGAGCAGTTTGTCCTCAGCCGGGCTGCCCCAGTTATGCGTCAGACTGAGAAAGAACGACGTCGCGACGACCGCGATGACCGAATAGACCATTGTCCGGCGGTCAAGCAGCTTATAGCCGATGATAAAGAGAATCCCGTTCCCGATGATCGACGTGAGCCCGAGGTCCCAGCCGAACACGTAGTACAAGATGATCGTGACCCCGAGCAGGCCACCTTCCGAGAAATCGTTCGGTACGGTGAAGTAGTTGACCCCGAACGAGAGAATGAATGAGCCCGCGATGATCCAGGCGATGTCCTTCACCGAGATGGTTTGTAGCTTGCGCCATACTTGTTGGCGCAATAGATGTTGCTGTTGACGTTTCATACATGTCCTCCTTCCACATAAAAAAGACCGCGGCAAAAGCCGCAGTCTTAAGATTGTACTGGCTTTGGCGCACCGTCTTTCATAATCGGCAACTTGCGCTCCGCTGCATTTGCGTAGACGTTCAAGAGTGCCTCTTTTTCCAAATCCCAGTTATATTTCTCACGCGCGGTCTTCGTGTTCTCTTTGACACGCGCGTAGAGTGCTTGATCTTCAATCAATCGGTTGACGCCGTCCGCAATCGATTGTGGATCATGCGAATCGACGAGCACCCCGACGTCATTTCCCGCAACGACCCGTTCGATTTCAGGGAAGTCACATGAGACGACCGGTACTTCAGCCATCAAATACTCAAACAATTTATTAGATGAGGCCGAGTAATGGTTGAAGCAGACGTTGTTCAATACTTGGAAGCCTAAGTAGGCGTTCATCGTATAGTAAGGTAACGCTTCGACCGGTACTTTGTCAATCATCTTGACGCGGTCGCCGACCCCTTCCGTCTCAATCAACTGTTGAATCGTCGGTTTGAGCTTCCCGTCCCCGATCATGACGAGCGTACCTTCTTTGAAGTCTTTCGCCGCGAGCACGAGCTGTTCGAGGCCGCGTCCGGCTTGAACCCCACCTTGGTATAAGAGGATCTTCTCGTCTTTCGGCAAATCGAGGAGTGCATGCAAATCCTTACGAAGCGAGAAGTCGAGCGGACGATAAAACGGATAGTTGTGGAGCACATACGGATAGAACCCGTACAACTCTTCGTTATGTGCCGCACGTGTATGGTTCTCGACCATCATCGTATCGACGAACGGCAAGAGCCATCCTTCGAGGTTACTTTGAATGTAGCCGTAGCCGGTACGGTCCGTCTGTACTTCGTGCGAATCATAGACGATTCTGCCTTTGTTGAACACTTTTCCAGCGAGGAGTGCCTGCGGGAGTGTGTTCAAATCATTAGCATGGTAAAAGTCATACGATTTTTTCGTCGAAGCGAACACCATCTCGAGCATCGCACTCGCGTTGACGATTTGCTTACGTACTTGTGGTAACAAGACCGTTCCGACGGCTGCACCGAGCGCGAGCATCGTGAACGGCGCGAGTAAGACCAACCCGGCACCGACGAGCCCAGCACCAATCTGGCGGGTCTGCTTCTCGCTCACCCATTGGTATGTCTTCTTCGCGAATTTGAGCGCATTGACGAGAATCGAGGGTTGTCGCTTCACGCGGATAACACGGAAGCCTTCCGGACGCATCTCTTCTTTTGGAAGCTCTTTATTTTTAGGATCTTGAAGCGCAATCAAATCGACTTCATAACCTGCCTCGGCAAGTGCTGAGCACTCACGAAGGACGCGCGCATCATTCGTAAAATGGTTCCATACAAACATACATACTGACTTCATTGTCTTTCCTCCATCACTAACTGTTGTACGACTTGATCTAGCACGTCGATATTCTCTTCCCAACATAAATTCTCTTTGACGTAACGAATCCCGTTTGCCCCGAGTACCTCTCGAAGGTCTGGTCGGTCGAGGAGCTTCCGTAGAATCCGTTCGATCTCATCGATGTCACGCTTCCGTGACACGTAGCCGACTTCCGCCGCTTCAATGACATTCGCCGCATGGCCTGACACTGCTGCGACAATCGGTTTGCCGACCGCCATATAGTCGATCAGTTTCCCAGGGATGACCGTATCGAATACTTCTTGCTCGATCAGGCTGACGAACGCGACATCTGCATTTTTAATCGCCTGGAACGCCTCCGTCCTTGGCATCGCCTCGAGGAACAAGAAGTTTCGGAAGCCGCGATCTTTAATCGTCTGCTTCAACTCTTCTTTCCGATATCCGTAGCCAATCAATTTGAAATGAACCCGTGGCTCGTCCCGGAACCGTTCGGCGAGTTCGAGCAACAGAGACACGTCCTGGGCAAGACCCATATTTCCGGCGTATAAAATCTCCATCCGGTCGTCCGGTGGAATCGTCCGCTCGAGCGTGCGCTCCGCTTCCCGAATCGAGTTCGGCATATAGTGGATTATCTCATTCGGGACACCGCGCTGACGAAGATAGCTGCGGAATCCTTCCGAGTTGATGATCACTTCATCTGCGGAACGATACAATCGCTTCTCGAGCCAAAACGCTGGCGCGAGCACCCAGTCATGTTTGAATACCCCGACCCCTTTTACCGATTCCGGCCAAAGGTCGCGAACGTCTAGAATAAGTGGGACGCGATACTTTCGCTTCGCATATACTCCGACAAACGCCATAAAAAAAGAAGGGGTCGTCGCAAACACGACGTCAGGCTTCAACTTTAACTGGCGAACGGCTCCAATCCCTTTTACCATCTGTTCGAGGAATAAAAAGAGACGGCTGACCATATTGGACGTATGTTTCCGTTTCTTCGTGACGAGTCGTTTGATGAACGGCTGGTCGTTCAGCTCGCGGTCGTTCCAGAAACGGTCGTCCTGATACATATCAAAGCTCGGGTACGAAGGGGAGGCGGTAACGACCTCGACTTCATACCCGCGCTGTTTCATCAAATGCGTAATGTTTTGCATCCGGTTACCGGCACTGCCGATTTCCGGATAATAGTTTTGGCACACCATGAGCATTGTTTTCAAAAATAACACACCTTACTGTTGATCAAGTTCGTCCACGAGCCGTTTCAATAAGGCGTGGACGTCATCTTTTAAATCAGGATCGCTGAGTGCATGGCAAATCGTCGTTTCGACGAACCCGATTGGCTCTCCGACATCATAGCGTCGACCATCAAATTCATAAGCGAAGACCGTTTCTGCCTCATTCAAGCGTGCAATCGCATCCGTCAATTGTATCTCGCCTCCGGCACCTGCTTCTTGCCCCGATAGCGCCTCGAAGACGTCCGGTTTCAAGATGTATCGACCGAGGATGGCGAAGTTAGACGGGGCCTCATCGACGGGCGGCTTCTCGACGAACGTCCTCACCGGGATGAGCTTCCCTTCGACGGCAAGCGGGTCAATTATACCATATCGGTTCGTCATTTCATACGGGACACGCTGTACCCCGATGATGGAACGTTCATGCTCCTCATATTGATCAATCAATTGCTTCGTAGCCGGTACGTCGGATTCGATGATATCGTCTCCGAGTAAGACAGCGAACGGCTCATCCCCGATAAACTTTCGGGCGCACCAAATCGCGTGACCGAGACCTTTTGGCTCCTGTTGGCGTATGTAGTGAATGTTCGCCAAGTTCGAGGAGTGACGGACCGATTCGAGCAAGCGGGTCTTCCCTTTCGATTCGAGGTTCTGCTCCAATTCGAGCGCACGGTCGAAGTGGTCTTCAATCGCCCGTTTATTCTTACCTGTGACGATGATGATGTCCTCAATCCCTGAGGCGACGGCCTCCTCGACGATGAACTGGATCGTCGGCTTGTTGACAATCGGCAACATTTCTTTTGGCATGGCTTTCGTGGCAGGAAGGAAGCGGGTGCCGAGACCGGCGGCTGGGATGATGGCTTTTCGTACTCGTGTCATAAGCAGTGGCTCCTTTACTCGTTATGTAGAGAGTATACCCAAATTTTGTGCAAACTTACACAACCCTAAACTAGTTATGTTGAGGCAATTAAAGAAATATAAATAGTATTTTTTACTCCTAATGATATTATAAATATTGGAAGGAGGTGACTTTTATGCCTTTGTATGGATACAATAAAAATGTTGATCAAAACGGAAAACACGAAGTACACACATTTAACTGTTCTTTCAAACCATTTAACTTAGAAGAGATAGGCTCAGCCTCAGATTGTAAAGAAGCTATCTTAAAAGCTAAAAGGTTGACTGGAAAAACAAATTTTGATGGCTGTTACTATTGCAGTCGTGAATGTAGTAAATCTTAATACACTCAATATTACATGGCACACTATTGACAGGTTCTCTGTCTATTAGTGTGTTTTTTAATTATCATTATACAATTTCGGATTCTAAATTCTATAACGTAGATTTCGCAAGTTAAAGTATAGAAACCACAAAAAAACAGGCCCGCACGAAGCGAGCCTGAAAACAATCAATTATTTTTTGAGGTTATAGAACGACTTGATGCCGTCGTATTTCGCAACATCGCCGAGCATGTCTTCGATGCGGAGAAGTTGGTTGTATTTCGCGATACGGTCAGTACGTGAAAGTGAACCAGTTTTGATTTGACCAGCGTTTGTCGCAACAGCGATGTCCGCGATTGTCGCATCTTCTGTTTCACCAGAACGGTGTGAGATAACTGCTGTGTAGCCAGCTTTTTTAGCCATTTCGATTGCGTCGAATGTTTCTGTGAGCGTACCGATTTGGTTAACTTTGATGAGGATCGAGTTTGAGATTCCTTTTTCGATACCTTCAGCAAGTTTCTCAGTGTTCGTTACGAAGAGGTCATCCCCAACGAGCTGAACTTTGCTACCGATTTTGTCAGTAAGCAATTTGAAGCCGTCCCAGTCGTTTTCGTCGCAACCGTCTTCGATTGAGATGATTGGGTACTTGTCGACGAGCTCAGCGTAGAAGTCTACAAGCTCAGCAGTTGTCATCGTTTTGCCTTCACCAGCGAGTTCGTACTTGCCAGTTGACTTGTCATAGAATTCTGAAGACGCAACGTCCATTGCGAGGTAGATATCTTCTCCAGCTTTGTAACCAGCTTTTTCGATCGCTTCAAGGATAACTGTGATCGCTTCTTCGTTTGACTTCAAGTTTGGTGCGAAACCACCTTCGTCACCAACAGCCGTGTTGAGACCCATACCAGAAAGAACTGATTTGAGGGCGTGGAATACTTCTGCACCCATGCGGAGCGCTTCACGGAACGTTGGCGCGCCAACAGGCATAATCATGAACTCTTGGAAGTCAACGTTGTTGTCAGCGTGTGAACCACCGTTGATGATGTTCATCATTGGAGTCGGAAGCGTCTTCGCGTTGAATCCACCGAGGTATGTGTAAAGTGGAAGGCCAAGCTCGTCTGCTGCTGCGTGTGCTGCTGCCATTGAGACACCGAGGATCGCGTTCGCGCCGAGTTTACCTTTGTTTTTCGTACCGTCGAGCTCAATCATTTTCGCATCGAGTGCGTTTTGGTCGAATACATCGTAGCCGATGAGTTCTGGTGCGATCGTGTCGTTCACGTTCGCAACTGCTTTCAAGACACCTTTACCGAGGTAACGTGACTTGTCGCCATCGCGAAGCTCAACTGCTTCGTGCTCACCTGTTGATGCGCCTGATGGGACGAGGGCACGGCCGAAACCGCCGTCTTCTGTGAAGACTTCTACTTCTACTGATGGGTTACCGCGTGAATCTAAAATTTCGCGTGCGTAAATTTCTGTAATCATTGACATGAAAAATCGCTCCTTTTCGTTTGAAAAATAGTTGTTTTATTTTGTAACGATTGATGAACCAGTCATTTCAGCTGGCTGCTCTCCACCGAGAAGGTCGAGAAGCGTTGGGGCGAGGTCGCAAAGTGCGCCTTCGAGAACTGGTTTCAGTTCGACTCCCTCTTTTGTGACGATACATGGAACAGGTTCCGTCGTGTGCGCCGTCATCGGTGAACCATCTGGGTTCGTGACGATGTCCGCGTTCCCGTGGTCCGCTGTGATGATGGCCGCGCCACCTTTAGCAAGTAATGCGTCCACTACTTTACCGAGGCATTCGTCGACCACTTCGATCGCTTTCTTCGTCGGCTCAAGCTTACCTGAGTGTCCGACCATATCCGGGTTCGCGAAGTTGATGATGTATGCATCATACTCATCCGACTCGATACGTTCGAGCAAACCGTCTGTGAGTTCATATGCGCTCATTTCTGGTTGAAGATCGTACGTCGCGACTTTCGGTGAAGGTACGAGGAGACGATCCTCACCTTCGAACGGCTTCTCTTGTTGTCCGTTCAAGAAGAACGTGACGTGTGGGTACTTCTCTGTTTCTGCGGCGCGGAGTTGCTTGTATCCTTGCGCAGAGAGTGTTTCCCCGAGTGTGTTCTTCAAATCTTCTGGTGGGAAGACGATATCTGTGTCAATCACATCCGAGTACTTCGTCATCGAAACGAGGAGAAGGTTCTCAGGATGATTTTCAGAGAGTTTGAAGCCTTCGAATCCGGCTTTCTCTTTGAACACTTTCGACAACTGAATCGCCCGGTCCGGACGGAAGTTGAAGAACATGATGGCATCGTTGTCTTGGATTGTCGCGACCGGCTTGCCATCTTTTTCGATGACGGTCGGTAAGACGAACTCATCCGTCAAATCGTTCTCGTAAGACTTCTTGAGAACCTCGACTGGGTCCGTGCCGACTTCGCCTTTGCCGTTTACAAGAACGTCGTATACTTTCTCGACGCGCTCCCAACGGTTGTCGCGGTCCATGGCATAGTAGCGACCAGACACGCTAGCGACTTGACCGACACCGAGTTCAGCAAGCTTCTCTTCTGTTTCCTTGAGGAAACCAGCTCCTGACTTCGGATCACAGTCACGGCCGTCCGTGAACGCGTGAATGTACACTTTTTCGATGCCGTGTAGTTTTGCGAACTCAACGATGGCAAACATGTGGTTGATGTGCGAGTGAATCCCGCCATCTGACACGAGGCCCATGATGTGGAGGCTCGAGTCATGTTTCTTCACATGTCCTGCCAAATGGTTCATCGCTTGACGATCGAATAACGAACGGTCTTTGATTGCGTTGTTGACGCGTGAGAGTGACTGATAGACGACCCGGCCGGCACCGATGTTCAAGTGACCGACTTCCGAGTTCCCCATCTGTCCTTCTGGAAGACCGACGTACTCGCCTTTTGCGTTTAAGAGCGTATGTGGATACTGCTCCCAGTAGCGGTCGAAGTTCGGTTTGTCCGCGGCCATGACCGCGTTACCGAACGATTCGTCACGCATCCCGAAACCATCTAAGATGATGAGTGCGACTGGTCTAGCCATTTAAATCGCCTCCAACAATTTGAGGAACGAAGCGGCTTCAAGTGAAGCACCGCCGACGAGTGCGCCGTCGATGTCTTCTTGTGCCATGTACTCTTTGATGTTCTCAGGTTTGACAGATCCACCGTATTGGATGCGTACTGCAGCCGCTACGTCTTCGCCGTAAAGACCTTTCACAACGTCACGAACATACTTACAAGAGCTTTGTGCGTCAGCTTCGTCCGCTGATTTACCTGTACCGATTGCCCAAACTGGCTCGTACGCAATGACGAGTTGTTTGACTTGGTCAGCAGAGAGGTCAGCTAGACCGCCTTCGACTTGTGTTTTGATGACTTCTTCGAACTTGTCGCCTTCGCGCTCCTCGAGTGTTTCACCGACACAAACGATTGGCGTAAGACCGTGTTCAAACGCTTTTTTCGTTTTGCTGTTGATGAACGCATCTGATTCGCCGAAGTACTCGCGACGTTCTGAGTGACCGAGGATGACGTACGTCACACCAAGGTCAGCGACCATCACTGGGCTGATTTCGCCAGTGTAGGCACCGCTATCTTTGTCGTACATGTTTTGTGCACCGAGCATTAAGTTTGACCCTTTAGCTGCTTCTACCATCGGTGCGAGGAAAAGTGCCGGAGCACCAATCGCTGCATCTACTTTGTCAGTAGATGGGATGTTGTTTTTTACTTCCTCTACGAAAGCGACAGCTTCCGAGAGTGTTTTGTTCATTTTCCAGTTACCTGCAATAATCGGTTTACGCATCGATAACCCTCCTCTAAATTACTTGTCGTTCAACGCCTCGACACCTGGAAGTTTTTTGCCTTCCATGAATTCGAGTGACGCGCCGCCACCAGTTGAGATGTGACTCATCTTGTCAGCAAGACCAAACTTGGCTGCCGCAGCGGCTGAGTCGCCACCACCGATGATTGAGTATGCATCGCTGTCCGCAAGTGCTTGAGCGACACCTTTCGTTCCGTTTGCGTATTTATCGAGTTCGAATACGCCCATCGGTCCGTTCCATACGACAAGTTTCGATTCGCGAATCGCGTCCGCGTAAAGTTCGACTGTCTTCGGTCCGATATCGAGACCCATGTGATCCGCTGGGATCGAGTCGATATCGACTGGGCCGACATACGTTTCTTCGCCGAATTCTTTCGCGATGACGCAGTCGACAGGCATCAAGAATTTCACGCCTTTGTCTTCTGCTTTCTTCATGAATTGACGAGCGAGGTCAAGCTTATCCTCTTCAAGGAGTGAATTCCCAACTTCGTGCCCGAGTGCTTTCGAGAACGTGTACGAGAGTCCACCACCGATGATGAGTGTGTCAACGATGTCAAGAAGGTGGTCGATGACCCCAATCTTGTCAGCTACTTTCGATCCGCCGATAATCGCCGTGAACGGACGATCCGGGTTAGAAAGAGCTTTACCGAGAACTTCAAGTTCTTTTTCCATCAAGAGACCCGAAACGGCTGTATCCACGTGGTGTGCAACCCCTTCAGTTGAAGCGTGCGCACGGTGAGCCGCGCCGAATGCGTCGTTGACGTATACGTCAGCAAGTGCTGCAAATCCTTTTGCAAGCTCAGGATCGTTTTTCGTTTCTCCTGGGTAGAAACGAACATTCTCTAAAACGACGACATCGCCTTCAGAGAGTTTAGCGACCGCTTCTTCTGCAACAGGGCCGTATGCTTCTTCGACGAGCGGTACATCTTTTCCGAGGAGCTCAGCGAGACGCTTTGCTACCGGAGCAAGTGAGAACTCAGGGTTCTTCTCGCCTTTTGGACGGCCGAGGTGGCTCGCAAGGACAAGTTTCGCACCACCGTCAAGCAAGTGCTTGATCGTTGGAAGTGCGGCTTGGATCCGAGTTTCATCTTGGATGACGCCATCTTTGAGTGGAACGTTGAAGTCAACGCGGCAAAAGACGCGTTTCCCTTTTACATCGATGTCACGAATAGACTGTTTGTTCATAACTTTCGCCTCCATATGTCGTGCGTGTTATTTCATAAATAGAGCGGAGAACAATCTCTTGTTTCCGCTCCTATTTGATTCTATTTAGTTCACGAACTTACTTCGCGATGTTAGCGAAGTGCTTAACTGTGCGAACCAATTGTGCAGTGTAAGACATTTCGTTGTCGTACCAAGAAACCGTCTTAACGAGTTGCTTGTCGCCAACTGTCATCACTTTAGTTTGAGTCGCATCGAAGAGTGAACCGTATGCGATACCAACGACGTCAGAAGAAACGATTTGGTCTTCAGTGTAACCGAATGACTCGTTCGCTGCTGCTTTCATTGCTGCGTTTACTTCGTCAACAGATACTTGCTTGTCGAGTACAGTTACGAGTTCAGTGAGTGAACCTGTAGCAACTGGTACACGTTGTGCAGCACCGTCAAGTTTTCCTTGAAGTTCAGGAATTACAAGACCGATTGCTTTAGCAGCACCTGTTGTGTTAGGAACGATGTTCGCTGCAGCTGCACGTGCACGACGGAAGTCACCTTTAGGGTGTGGAGCGTCAAGCGTGTTTTGGTCACCAGTGTAAGCGTGAATCGTCGTCATGAGACCTTCAACGATTCCGAACTGATCTTGAAGAACTTTAGCCATTGGTGCCAAGCAGTTTGTTGTACAAGAAGCACCTGAGATGACTGTTTCAGAACCATCAAGAATTTCGTGGTTTGTGTTGTAAACAACAGTTTTCATGTCACCTGTAGCAGGAGCCGAGATAACAACTTTCTTCGCGCCAGCTTTCAAGTGAAGCTCAGCTTTTTCTTTTGAAGTGAAGAATCCAGTACATTCGAGAACGATGTCTACACCGAGGTCTCCCCATGGAAGTTCTTCAGGGTTACGGTTAGCGAGCGTGATAACTTTCTCTCCGTTTACGAGGAAGTGATCGTCGTGTACTTCAACTTCTCCATCGAAACGACCTTGAGTCGTGTCATATTTGAGAAGGTGTGCAAGCATCTTCGTGTCTGTCAAGTCGTTGATTGCAACAACTTCGATTCCTTCGTTTTTGATGATCTCGCGGAATGCCAAACGACCGATACGTCCAAATCCGTTAATACCAACTTTTACTGCCATGTTAATTTCCTCCTTAGGGTAGAAGCTATTTATTGAAGAGCCAACGGGGTCAACTCTTTAATAACAAGTTAATAATTCTTTCGCCGCACCTTCGTCTGTGACGAGGATGATGTTCGACGTGTGTTTCGCATAAGCGGCGATCGCCTGCGCCTTCGACTTTCCTCCAGCAACCGCAATGACGGTATCCATGTCATCCAGCTCTTCGAGTTGAATCCCAACCGTCTTGACGCGATGGACGATTTCACCTTCAGCATTGAAATAATATCCGAATGCCTCGGCGACGGCATCATGCCGTTCAATCATCCGCAAATGCTCCGGCGATGCGTGACGACGTTTTGCCATCGTTTCTGCCTCACCAATTCCATGTACCACTATTTGCGCCGCTCTAATCATTTCCAGCACATTTTTTATGCTAGGTTCCTCCACCATCCGGTCGAACGTTTCTTGTGATACTTCATCCGGAATATGTAGAAGATGATAGTCTGCGTGGGCCCGGTCCGCCATGCGTGAACAGACGGTGTTTGCTTGAAGTTCAAGCGTTTCTCCCAGACCTCCACGTGCCGGCACAAAGTGCATCGGGCGTTCTTTTTTATCGGGCGACATCATGGCCGCAACCGATGCCATCGTCGTTCCACCTGTTACCGCGATCACGTTATCATCCGGCGCGAGCCGCGCTTTTAATTGCGTGACCGCTGCCCGTCCGATATCGCGTTGGACCCAGAATGTTTCATCCGAATCACCCGGCACGATGACGACTTGGCGAACCCCTAACTTCTCTTCAAGCTCTCTTGCCACTTCTGAGATTCCAAGAAGCTCTCCCATAATCTCATGCAAGTCTCGCAAGACGTTTCGTCCCGTCTCACTGAGGGAAATTCCTTGAGTAGCGACGTAAAGGAGACCTTGATCTTTCAAAAAGTCAACCTCTCGCCTGAGTACTCGTTCGGTCAATCCCAAACTCGTTGCGAGTGTCCTGCGGCCGATTGGCTGCATCAAGCGGACGTAATGTAAGATATCGTAACGATGTCGGAGCGTATCGAGCAGGTCAGGGACAATTTGCTTCTGAACGTGAATCAGTTGCTGGATCATGCTCATACCCCCTCGACTTTAAGTGTGGACAATTTTCGTCCCACTTTTTTATTTGCGTCCCACCGCTACGAGTTCATCTTATCAATCACTTTTCCGTCTGACAACCCCTTCAAACGTTTTTTTTCAATGTAAGCGTATACTTAACAAAATCTTCAACTTTGTTGTCATCATATCGCCCTTGACTGATGACCTCTCCTTCATGTATAAGAACGGGGATTTCGAAGAGATACTTTTCTTCGAGTACCTCGTCCCCTGTGATATCAATTTGTTCGATTTCAATTGGATAGTCTTCTTGAAGCCATTCGAGCATGACGACCGCCTCGTCACAAAGCGAGCAATTCTCACGTTTATATAATGTCAATTTCATCTGAGTCACCCTTTCCATAACTGCCGCTCACGCTCCCGTGAGTTACCGAACCCTAGTTCTTCCCGGTAGTTCGTCACCGTCCGACGTGTCACTTGATAACCGTATCGTGCCAGCTCATGGGCGAGCGTCTGGTCACTTTGTGGTGCTGTCTCTTGTTGAATCAGTTCAGCGAGCGTACGTTTGATCATAAACGGTGAATGACCATGACTCGTCGACCGGACAAAAAAGTGTCTCCACTCCATAATCCCGTTCTCAGTCTTGGCGAATTTCCCTTGGATGGCACGCCCGACCGTCGATTCATGTTTTCCGATCAAGTGCGCGACCGTCCGACGGGTCAACGGGTTGAGGACGAGTTTTCCCTTGAGCCATTCCGTCTGACGTGATTCGATGACGCCCCAAATCTCACGCAACGTCTCATTCCGCATCGCAAGGGATGTCATCCACCATCTCGCCTCACGGTCATTGCCGACTCGCGTCGAATCGAGCTCAGGGCTGAGCCACGTCGTGACGAGTTTTTCGTCTTCATAGCGCACCTCGACTTCCGGAAAAATTTGACTAGTTTCTTCATATAAACTAGGACGTTTCGGAAGCGTCGCTACAATACGTTCTAGACCGGCAAGCTCTTCCTCTGAGACGGCAAGTACGATTGCCATCTGTTGATGACTCACACCGTTCTCGATTGCGTCGAATACATCGACGACACGAGGGTCGTCATGTTCGATCGCATGTCGATATTGACACTCTCTTTCTGTTCTCGCCCCAATCCCCGTCGGTTCAAGAAACAAGAGCGCCTGTCTCGCTTGTTCGATTTGAGCGACATCAACTTGAAGACGCTCCGCCAACACTTCATTCGTGTCCGGCAATAATCCTCGATGGTCGAGCAAGAGGACGAGCTTTCGTCTAAGCTCTTTATCCCTCTCACTACCGTTCCCTTCTTGAATTTGGGTGAACAGCTTCTCTTCAAACGCGCTCGCCACATCCTCGATCCATTCGACACCCCCGCTTCCGAGATGGATGTTCGCGTTATGTCGGGCTAGCCGTGCAAGACGAAATATGAGCGCCAGACGATCCGCCTCGAGCACCGGTAGCCGTTGCACGAGGTCTTGCGTCATCTGTTGCTGTTGCACTTGTTTTTGTTCTTGCCGTTGCATCGTTCTCCCCCCTCTTCTCTATTGTAACGAACCCGCTCCACTCGCGCTCAAAAAAGGTAAATGAACAGGATTGCTTTTTCAATAAAACAAATGTATAATAAATTCGTGTCACACATATGCACCCGTAGCTCAGGGGATAGAGCACTGGTTTCCGGTGCCAGGTGTCGGGAGTTCGAATCTCTCCGGGTGTATCAGAAATAAAGGACGAAGACCTTAGTTGGTTTTCGTCCTTTTTGTATATTTTCACCTACAATTTCAAACCACCCCGCTTCCGAATAGAATAACGTGAGCACTTGAGACGTTTTACACATCGTGGGTCGTGGAATAACCAGTAGAAAGGGTTTCTGTTTGACCAACATTGACTATACAGGTATGATGAAATTACAACCTACATAAAGGAGGCAGATTCAATGTTAATTCCAACAGTTATCGAACAAACAGGCCGTGGGGAGCGCGCGTATGACATCTACTCACGCTTGCTCAAAGACCGTATCATCCTTCTCGGTAGTGCGATTGACGACAACGTCGCGAACTCCATCGTCGCACAGCTCCTCTTCCTCGCAGCTGAGGATCCAGAAAAGGACATCTCGCTCTACATCAACAGCCCAGGTGGTTCGATTACAGCAGGTATGGCGATCTATGACACGATGAACTTCATCAAGCCGAACGTGTCGACGATTTGTATCGGAATGGCTGCATCGATGGGTGCCTTCTTGCTCCAAGCCGGTGAAAAAGGTAAACGCTTCGCATTGCCAAACGCGGAGATTATGATTCACCAACCGCTCGGTGGCACACAAGGCCAAGCGTCAGACATTAAAATTCACGCAGAACGCATCATCAAAATGCGTGAGAAGTTGAACCAAATCATGGCAGAAAACACTGGACAGCCACTTGAAGTCATCGAACGCGACACAGAGCGCGACTACTTCATGGCAGCTGACCAAGCGAAAGACTACGGTCTCATCGACAAAGTCATGACACGCTAATCATACAAAAGACGTTTCCCATTTCTATCGGGAAACGTCTTTTAATATGGTTTTTGTCACTTTTCGGACACCTTGACGCCGAATACGTACCGACTATCGCCTTGCGTCCATTCCCCGCCGAATTCATAGAGATAGGTGCCCGGCTCCTCCGGGACGATTGCGTCTGTCGGGACGAGTTCGCCGTCTTCGATTCGATGAAAACTCGATGCCTTCGGTTCCGCATGATAGACGACGTCGATTCGGTCTCCCGGTTTGACCGTAATCAGTTGCAGGTCATCCGCTTCCGGCAAACCATAGTCGGCGCATGTCGCTTGATTGCCGGCCTCCCAACAGTACGTCGATTGTTCTACTTCCGCCGTCACCGAACCGACTCGGACAGTCGGGAGTGGTGGTTTGACGGTGTCTTCTCCGTCGCCTAACAGCGTCACGGCAAAATAGATGATGCCAACACCGACAAGCAAGAATAATAAGACAATCCAAAAACGTCGATTGCTCTTCACGGTCTCATCTCCTTCTCTCACTAGTTCCCTATCGCGTAGTAAAATTCCTACTCCAACAAAAAAAGACCCACTTACGTGAGTCTCGTGCGTCATTTCGGGCGACGTAGCCCTTTCATCATATAGCCGCCTTTGAAATCAATCGGGTCAAATGCGACGAGAAACGCCTTCGGTTCATGTTTCTCGACAAGTTCACGAAGTTCCTTCATCCGTGTCCGGGCCGCCAATACGTCAAGACGATAACGGATTCCGTCACGTCCTTGACCTTGGTAATGTGTCACACCGTATCCATTGTCGCGCATCTGTTGAATGAGCTCGGCCGGGTACTCTTTCGTGTGAACTTGAATCATGTTGTAGCCGATTGCGAGTTTCCGTTCGACGAAGCCACCGAGTAAAATCCCGAGTCCGAACCCGACCGCATAGACGATCATTCCGAGCGTCGTCAAATCCTGGAATACAATACCGAGCGCGAAGATATAAATTAATGTTTCTAGCGTACCAAACATCGCTGCAATCATTGTTTTGCCTTTAACAAGCATAATCGTTCGAAGGGTCAGAACCGGCACGAAGATTAATTGTAACAATAAAATAAGTAGCAATTGACTTGCTTGTCCCATACATTTGCCCTCCTCTTTATTCAGTACCTCAACTATTCCAAATTTTCTGGAGAGATGCAACTAAAAAAGGCTGACCGAAGTCAACCTTTCACTTAGTTATCTAGATTCTTTACGCTCGTGAGCAACTCGTAGTCTTTACGAATGACTTCGTAGATTGCATTCTTATCTCCGTTCAACAACTCTTCTGCACGAAGCTGGTTCAAGAAGAGGCTCGTTGCAAACGTGACGAGTGCACTTTTCGGAATCCCGATTTCTTTTGCACGCTCTGTGATGACTTGATCGAGCTTAGCGTCGATCGTGAGCGATAATCTTTTCTTTTCATTCGACATAATGATGAAGCTCCTTTAATTCGCTTTTCATAAAACCTATACACAATTGCTTATTATATAGGAAGAATGGTTTTGGTGCAACCGCATCACGAAGATGCAATCTCGCCACCGCTGCGCACACGCTCGGCAATTTGATCAATTTTACGAAGTCTATGGTTGATTCCTGACTTCGATATTGGTCCGGACTCGAGCATCTCCCCGAGCTCCTGCAAGGAGACGTCTTGATGCGTGACACGCAGTTCGGCGATCTCCCGCAGTTTTTTCGGCAAGACATCGAGTCCGACTGTCCGTTCTAAGAATTTGATATTCTCAACCTGACGCAATGCCGCACCGACCGTCTTGTTCAAGTTCGCTGTCTCACAGTTGACGAGACGGTTGACGGAGTTACGCATATCTTTGATGATGCGTGCATCTTCAAATTCCAGCATCCCTCGTGTGGCGCCAATCAATTTGAGGAAATCTGAGATTTTCTCGCTCTCTTTCATGTAAAGGATATGTCCTTTTTTCCGTTCGAGCGTCTTTGCGTTCAAATCAAAGCGGTTCGCCAAATCACGTAGCGCCTGATTATGATTTTCATACAAACTATACACTTCGAGGTGATACGATGACGTCTTCGGATGGTTGATCGACCCACCCGCAAGAAACGCCCCACGTAAATAGGCACGTGCCAAGTTCTCGTCCCTTGTCATATCCGAGTTCAGTGTCCGGATCATCTCATAATTCTCTCCGAGAATCTCGAGGTCCCGAAGCATCGTCTCTGCATGTTGTGATACACGGACGATATAGACGTTGTTCTTTTTCAGACGCATTTTCTTCCGTACAAACAAATCGAGCGGATGGTCGTAAAGCCGCTTCATCAATGAATACATCCGCCGGGCAATCGAGGCGTTCTCCGTCGAGACATCAAGGGTCATACCTCGTCCTAGGGCAAGCGAGATGACTCCATTCATCCGAACGAGTGCCGACAATTCAGCTTTCGCCTCGGCATCGTTTGCTTCGAGCTGGGTGAGTTCTTTCTTCACATCTGATGCAAAGCTCATCGAGTTCCCCTCCTTTCTATCTTTCAAACAATCTTTATTTCAATTCCAACTCCTGAAACGAACGAGGTTTCTTAATCCGAAGCACCCGTTGCATGACAAGTCCGGCGATGGCATCAGAGTCATGGCGGATATAATCGCGGTTATAGTCAACGATATCCCCTGCGAGGACGTTCGTCCCGTAGTGTCGGAGCTTTTTCCGGTCGAAACGGACTTCTTCTGATCCGTCTTCAAGATAGCGCTCTAAATAGTCTTCAGCAATCGGCTCGTTATTAACAACAATCGTGTCAATTGATGCCTTCCCGAGGTACGACTCGACGACTTTCAAATGTTTCATCGCGTCATAACCTTTCGTCTCCCCCGGTTGTGTCATAACGTTACAAATGTAGACGACCGGGACTTTCGAGCGGATGATTTCTTCCCGTACGGCCGGGATGAGTAAGTTCGGGATGATGCTCGTATAGAGACTTCCTGGACCGAGGACGATGACGTCTGCTTCTTCAATTGCCTCAACGACCCCGGGTGCCGGCTTGATGCCGTCCTCGAGTAAGAACAGGCGTTTAATCGGCTGCTCTTGGAGCGGGATTTTGGATTCCCCTTTGACAATCGTTCCGTCTTCGAACTCCGCCGCGAGTGTCATGAGCGTCTCTGTGACCGGCAATACCTTCCCTTGTGCGTTCAAGAGCTGTGACATGACGTCAATCGCTTTCACAAACGAGCCTTCACAAATGTGCGTCGCCGCCGTGAGCATCAAGTTTCCGAGGGAGTGCCCTTCTAAGCCATAGCCCGTGTCGAATCGGTATTGCAAAATTTTATCCATTAATGGCTCGACTTCCGATAATGCCAAGATGACGTTTCGAATGTCCCCTGGAGGCAACATATGAAACTCGTCACGCAGACGTCCCGAACTCCCGCCGTCATCGCCTACCGTGACGATGGCCGTGATGTCGAGCGGATAATGTTTCAAGCCACGAACGAGAGTGGACAATCCCGTTCCTCCACCGATGGCCACTACTTTCCGGTCTCGTCTCATGTCACTTCTCCTTCGTCGCGTGAGCGAGGTCACGGTGGACTGTCTTCACGTTATATCGCTCGGCGAAGTGTTCCGATACTTTCTCAGCAAATGTGATCGATCGGTGTTTTCCGCCCGTACAACCGAACGCCACGACAATCTGTGTCTTTCCTTCGCGCTTATATTGCGGAAGGAGGAACTCGAGCATGTCAATCAACTTTTTATAGAACGCTCGTGCCTCCGGATGTGACATGACGTAATCCTGCACTTCTGTCGTCTGACCCGTGAGCGGTCGAAGCTCAGGTATATAAAACGGGTTCGTAATGAAACGGACATCGAATAACAAGTCGATATCGAGCGGCACCCCATGTTTGAAACCAAACGACATGAAGTTGACCGTGAACGGAATCCGTTCCTCATTAAATTGTTGTAGGATGCGGTCCTTCAACATCTGTGGCTTCAAATCACTCGTGTCATAAAGCGTATGAGCACGGTCACGGAATCCTTCTAGCAGTTCGCGCTCCATCTTGATCCCAACGAGTGGCGCATCTTCAGGTGCGAGCGGATGTGAACGTCGTGTCTCTTTATAGCGACGAACGAGCACGTCGTCCCTTGTCTCTAAGTACAATAGATGTGGATGTACATTTTTCTTTTCTAAATCGTCAATGACGATGAACAAGCTGTCGATAAAATCTCTCGTGCGTGTATCAATAGCGACCGCGATTTTCGGCCGGACCGAGCTGATGACATCAATCAATTGTGGCAAGAGAACCGGCGGTAAGTTATCGACACAAAAATAGCCGAGGTCCTCGAAACTATTCATCGCGACCGACTTCCCTGCCCCGCTCATTCCACTGATGATGATCAATTCTTCTAATCCTTTAAAATCTTCCATCTCGCTGACGCCCCCTTAAAATTGACAACCGAGCCGTGTGTGCAGCTCTCTCCATCTAGTAT
This sequence comes from Exiguobacterium marinum DSM 16307, assembly GCF_000620845.1. GTDB lineage: Bacteria > Bacillota > Bacilli > Exiguobacteriales > Exiguobacteriaceae > Exiguobacterium > Exiguobacterium marinum. The sequence continues at coordinate 1,217,037 of NZ_KK211189.1, read as the reverse complement.
AACGAACGTCCGAAAAAAAGAGAAGGACCGCGGTTCCCCGCAGTCCTAGCTTCTTGAATCATGCGTTTTGTTCTTGCAACGATTCGAGGAGTCCCTCGATGAAGTGTTGAGCATTTTGAGCGGCAATCGACCCGTCGTTTGTCGCCGTGACGACTTGACGGAGTGTTTTCTCACGAACGTCACCGGCAGCGAAGATTCCTGGAATGTTCGTTTCCATCGCTTCGTTTGTGACGATGTAACCTTGCTCGTTCGTGATGCCGAGGTCTTGGACGAACCCCGTGATCGGGTTCATACCGATATAGATGAAGACGCCGTCGATTTCGTGGTCTGTCTCTGTCCCGTCAACCGTGTTGACGAGACGAACCCCACCGACTTTCCCGTCTTTTTCTGTAATTTCTTTCACCGTATGGTTCCAAATGAAATCGATTTTCTCATTGTCGAACGCACGCTTTTGAAGAATCTTTTGTGCGCGGAGCTCGTCGCGACGGTGAACGATTGTCACCTTGTTCGCGAAACGTGTCAAGAAGACACCTTCCTCAACGGCTGAGTCGCCACCACCGATGACGAACAAATCTTTCCCTTTGAAGAATGCCCCATCACATACCGCACAATACGATACACCACGGCCGCCGAGCTCTTCTTCACCCGGTACGCCGATTTTCTTATACTGAGCACCAGAGGCGAGAATGATTGCACGCGCTTTGTAGTCTCGGTTGTGCGCATGCACGACTTTATATTCTGTTTCATCCGAGATGCGCTGCACGTCCCCATATGCATACTCCGCACCGAACGCTTTCGAATGGTCGAACATTTTTTGCGATAAGTCAGGACCGAGGATGCTATCGTAGCCCGGGTAGTTCTCGATGTCTTCCGTATTGGCCATCTGACCACCTGGAATTCCGCGTTCGATCATAAGCGTTGAAAGGTTTGCACGTGAAGCATATAGCGCAGCGGTCATTCCGGCAGGACCGGCACCGATGATAATGACGTCATAAATTTTTTCTTCTGTCATGTTTATTCCACCTCTGCAAGAAATTGATTGCCTTTAGTATAAGAAACCTGTACGGGTATCGTCTATCTTTATGCTTGTTCGAGTGTTCGTTTGAAAGAACGTACCTTCTCTGTCAACGTATCGACCGGAAGATGGAAGGCATTCGCACAGTCTTCGAGAATCAGCGCGTCTCGTTTTGTATAAAACATCCAGACGAGCGCAGCGGCCGATGCCGTTACGTCCAAGAATGGTTCATCAGACAATAAAAGTGTGGCAAAACGTTCATAGAAGTCACCTTCAAGACTCATCCGTTCCGCTTCCGAAACGTGTGCTTCAGCCAAGATAAGTGCGTCAAACGCACGTTTGATTCGTTCGTCTCCATTGAACGATTGACTACAGAGGTCGGCACGGCACATCTCCGCGAACGCGCGGACCGTCTCGTTCTCCGTCACCGCATTCGTGAGCGCGAGCGCTTCGAACGCCTCGTCGTCTTTAAGGTTAGAGATAATACGAATAATCTCGACTCGAGCCAAATCGCTTTCTTGACGCAATCCCTGGACGAGCGCCGAACGAAACTCAAGGTTTTCCCTAATATCGAAGCTCTGCCTCTCTTCGAATCGTTTCATCTCTTCATTGTTCAAGTAGGTGGCTGCCTCTTCTAATCGTCCTGTCTTGTAGGCAGACACGCTGAGCCAATGCCCGAACAATGGGTCACCGCGAAACCCGTGGTCCTTCAATAAGCGCAATTCTTCATACGCACGGTCGTAGTGACCGACGAGTGCGAGTGTCGTCGCTAATTTATAACGCAAGTCGTATTGGAGCGGACGGACACGTGTGAGCGGTGTCGATAACTGGATCGCCGCTTCCGAGTGTCCTGCTTCATGAAGCAAGAGAATCGTATTTAAAATCGCATGCAAGTTTCCAGGATTTTGATCGAGTACATATTCGAGCGTCCGGAACGCCGCTTGATCATCACCGAGATAAAAGCTGACGACCGATAAATTGTTATAAGCCGGCCAAAACTCTGGATATCTCCCGATCAGGCGTTCGAGTGTCGCCTTTGCCGCAAATAACCGTCCTTTGTCGATTTGACGCTGTGCTTCTGTATGCCACGTAATCAACTCATCTTCTTCCTCGTCCTCGAGCTCTTGTTCGAGCTCAATCAGTTCAAGAAGGGATTGCACCGCTTCCGTGTAGTGACCTTTCGCGTCACGATCGAGATATTCGGATGCATAATTTGCGGCTTCTTCATATTGAGAGACATAGGCACAGTTACTCGCTAAGTGATAAAGCGCCTCTGTCGCAGTCTCGTCGAGCTCTAAAACTCGCTTCCACACGTCATTGGCGTGGTAGATCTCCCCTACTTCAAACAACAGTTCTGCGTACTGTTTATGATAGTCGACGCGATGCGTGGCTGCCGCTGTCGCTTCAGCCATGAAAAAAGTCGCTTCATCTAGGCGACCTTCACGTAACGCACGACGACCTCTATAGTAGTGGAGCTCCGCAGCGAGCGGAGATTCTGGTTCGGGTAGCGTCATTACTGCTTCATAGTTCGCTTCCATATTCTAAATCCTCCACATCATCTTTAAATCTTTTTTTAGTTGCAGGGATAAGAATACCTCACTCGAACAACGAGGGCAACTGAAAAAGTTAAAAAAAATCGCGACTATATTCCTTCTATAATGAATATTTTTTACTAGGTTCAAAAATTATTTTTGAGCGAAAATATGTTTTTTTCATTTCTGTACTTTTTTCCATTAAAAAGCGGTATCTCTTTAAAAAAAAGTGATACCGCTCAAGTATTCTTTCATCTTCTTATACAAAACATGCACGAAAACTTTTTGCGAAAAATTGTGTCAAATATGTGTCAGCGATTGTAGTTTCGCCCCGACGACTCGTTCACCCGGCAACACGTCGCGATGAACAATCGCGCCAGCGCCAACGACAGCACCGTCTCCAATCGTCACACCAGGCAAGATGGTCACATTCGCTCCGATCAACACCTCATCACCGATGACGACGTCCCCGATCCGATACTCATCCACGAGATACTCATGACAAAGAATCGTCGAATTGAACCCGATGACCGTGTTGCGACCAATCGTGATCCTCTCCGGGAACATGACGTCCGGTGTGACCATGAGGGCAAGTGCACTATACTCTCCAATGTTCATGCCGAGAAACGTCCGGTAGAGCCAACGCTTCGCCTTTACTGAAGGAAAATAACGGCCGACGAGCACGACCGCCGTGTTTTTGAAGACACGTAAAAAACGAATCGTCCGATACATCTGCCAAAGCGGATTCGGTCCGTCGATATGAAATCGCTTCGTTTTACGCACGGACGCTTACCTCATCGAGCCATGCCTCGAAATGTTCCATCGTATCAATGATGACGTCTGGCTCGAGCGATTCGAGGAAAGGACGACCTTTGAGTGCCCAACCGACTGCGACCGTTTTCGTCCCGGCGTTCTTTCCGCTGAAAATGTCGGTATCGTTATCGCCGACCATGACCGCGCGTTCTGCCGACGAATCGAGCGCCTGAAGCGCACGCTCGACCGGTTCGGCGTGAGGCTTTTCGTTCTCAACGTCATCTGCCGTCACAACGACGTCAAACAAATGATCGATGTTGAATAATCGAAGCCCCCGCTCGACGACGGGACGCCCTTTCGACGTGACGATCCCCATCTTATAGCCTTTCGCATGGAGGCGGTATAACCCCTCGATGACACCGGGATATTCTGCGACGAGTTGATCATGCATCGCGATATTAAAACTTCGATAGAACGCCTGCATCTCTTTCCATTCCGGTTCGTTGAGTTCACGGAACGACTTCTCAAGCGTCGGTCCGATGAATCGATAGACGTCTTCATCCCGATACGTATTTTCTGGGAAATAGTATTCGAACGTATGACGGAAACTCGCGATGATGAGCGGGTTCGTATCGAGTAACGTTCCATCCAAGTCAAATAAGAGCGTATCCATTAATCAAACAGTCCTTTCTCTGATGGGTCGTTGTACCGTTTCGCGTTGCGGCGAAGAATCATCATGACGATACCGAAGAGGATCAAGGCGATAGACACCATTTGGGCCGCACGCAAATCACCTGACATGAGACTGTCCGTACGAAGTCCCTCGATGTAGTAGCGACCGATCGAATACCAGACGAGGTAGGACAAGAAGATATACCCACGTCGTGGGTTTCCGACCATACGCCAAACGACGAGGAAGATGACCCCGATGATGCTCCAGACACTCTCATATAGGAACGTTGGAATATAGTAAGCCCCATCGATATACATCTGATTGACAATCCAGTCCGGCAACATGAGCGTGTCTTGTAAGAAGCTACGCGTCGTCTCTCCACCATGCGCCTCTTGGTTCATGAAGTTCCCCCAGCGCCCGACAGCCTGTCCGAGAAGAAGGGAAGGTGCCAGGATGTCTGTCACTTTCCAAAAAGACATCGATTTTCGCATACAGTATACGATAACGACAAGGAGCGCCCCGAAGATGGCACCGTGGATAGCAATTCCGCCTTGACGGATATCGATGATTTGCCCAAGGTTTTCTGAGTAATAATCCCACTGGAACGTCACGTAATAAATACGCGCAAAAATGATACTGATCGGGATCGACCAAATGACGACATCCACAAGTCGCTCCGAATCGTAATTGATGCGCTTCGCTTCATATAAAGCAAGAACGAGACCGAGCATCGCCCCGAAGGCGATAATCATGCCATACCAATAAATTGGCAGAGATCCAATCTCAAATGCTACACGATCAAATGTCGGTTCTACCATGATCACAAGTCTCCTTCAGTGTCCTGAATCGCGTTTGCAAGACGTTCCGCAAACTCTTCAGCCGTATTGATTCCCATGTTTTGGAGACGATAGTTCATCGCCGCGACTTCAATGATGACCGCCAAGTTTCGGCCTGGGCGAACCGGGATCGTCAGGAGCGGGACTTCACTATCGATGATTTTCATCACGTTGTGGTCCAGTCCGACACGGTCGTACACTTTGCCCGGATCCCAGTTCTCCAAATTGACGATGAGACTGATTTTTTTATGCGACCGAACCGCTCCGGCCCCGAACAACGTCATGACATCGATGATGCCAATCCCACGAATCTCAAGTAAATGACGAATGAGTTTAGGCGCTGAACCGACGAGGAGTTGGTCGCCGGTTTGACGAATCTCAACCGAGTCATCAGCGACGAGACGGTGCCCCCGTTTGACGAGTTCAAGCGCGGTCTCGGATTTCCCGACACCACTTTGCCCTTTGATGAGGACACCGACGCCGTAGATATCGACGAGGACCCCGTGCATCGCCGTCATCGGCGCGAGCTCCATCTCGAGGAAGTTCGTGATTTGTGATTCGATTGAAGTCGTCACCGCATTCGTCCGCATAAGTGGAACGTTTTCTGCTTCCGCTTCTTCCTCGATTTCTTTTGGAATATCGAAACCTCGAGTGATTAAAATACCGGGTGTGTGTTCCGTACATAAAATTTTGGCGCGCTCACGACGCTTTTCTTCCGATAGGCTCGCATAAAAAGTCAATTCCGTCTTCCCTAATACTTGCAGGCGGTTTTTCGCATAGTGCGTATAGTAACCAGCAAGGACGAGACCTGGTCGACTTAGGTCGGGTGTTGCGACCGGACGATGAAGTCCTTCCTCTCCCGCAATAATTTGAAGTTTAAAACGCTCAACGACTTGAGCTGTGCGTACGATATTTTGCATCAGTATCTGCCCCTTTCACGCTCATTATTGTATCATAGCTCTTTCTATGAAAGGTTAGAGAAGTGATGAACAACGTGTCAAAAAATTGATGAAACTTTCATACATTCTGTTCGTAGGAAGGGTATAAGCATAATGGGAGGTGTAGTAATGGAAGGATTATTTGGAATCGTCATCTTATTTGCGATCGTGATCGGGATTGGTTCGCTCGTCTATATCATCAAGTCGTTGATCGATATGTGGAAAGAATATGCGGCGACGAAAAACGAGACGGTCTTACTTTTGTTCATCTTGAATATCATCGGATTCTTTTTATCGGGTGCGCTCATCTCGATGATTGTCGCCATCATCTTCTACTGGACTCGTTCGAAGTCGATGCGCCTCTTCGGAATCATCCTTTTGATTGCCGGGCCAGTTCTCTTCATCGTCTTCGCGGTCAGTGCCTTCGCGCTGTATGATACTCAGATGATGGATTGGCAACAAATCGAGTATGAAATGAATCTATAATCAAAAAAATCCCGAAGGCGGCGCCTTCGGGATTTTTTTATTGTTGATGGAACGGATTATTCAAATCGCCTGGGTCGACCGGATCGACCGGGTCAGCCGGCTCTGTCTGTTCTTCATCTAAGAATGTCGATGGTGTATACACCGAACCATGCTCTAAGTCGATGGTACCGGTACGTGTTCCCGCTTCGACTTCGATACGAGGTGTTTGACCTCGACCAGACAAGAATTCAAGTCGACGTTGGGCGACGTCCTTGCGGTCACGGATAATCTCGAGTTCATCGAGCAAGCAATGAAGACCTCCGAAGTTCGTTTCTAGTTCACCTTCGACCTCGACACCGTGTGGCAATACGAGTCGAATGTTCCCGGCGAGCGAGGCGAGTTCGAACTTGGCCGGACGAGCCGTTGCCAGTTCCGCACGAATATTTCCGTTCCCTGTCTTAAGGGAAGCTTTGTCGTATTTCCCGCCGATAATGACGGCACCGTTTCCGGTACGGACATGAACGAGTTCCGCTTCTACGCCTTCGATTTCGACCGTCCCGTTGCCAGTATTCAACAGTAGTTCCGATGCATGCACGTCATTTAGCACGACGCGACCGTTCGCGGTTTGTACACGGACGTTCTCGACGTCGAGACCATCGGCCCGGACTTCCCCGTTCAATGTTTGGACATGAAGATGGTTAAAATGGTGATGCGGGATGTACAATTCCACATGGGCCCGGACAAGCTTGTCCCGTAGCGAGACGACGAGACGGTCGCCGATGACGGAATGTTTGACGGCCGACTGTAACTGCTCGAGCGCCTTGTCCGCATCTTGTTGGCGAAGCGGACGTCCCGTTACAATCAGTTCACAGTCTTCGGCATCAGACGATACAATCGTCGCCGATGCGTTGAAAAGATCAAGTGAGATATCGCTGCCTGTAAACGGGAACGACTTCGAGTACGTCACTTCCGGTCCGAAATTCGAGCTGAATGTAAAGTCACTGTCACGAAGTTTCGTCACGAGCCCTTCCATCGCAGACGTCAGTTTCGTCGTAAGCGATTCGACCGAGTACGCATCGACCTTCTCCGTATCCTGTCGTTCTTCAAGCGCTTGAACTTGTTCCGGTTCGAGTCGCTCGAGACGTTCGAGTTGCGTCATCCCCTCCTCAATCGTCATCTTGCCTTCCTTCACTTGCTGGAGAATCAGTTCACGCATTTCTTGTTTCACGTTCGTTTTCCCCCTTCAATTTGATTGCACGTCAATTAACTTCCCGTTTCTCACCATTTCTATACTTATTTCTTTTTTCCTGCTTTCGGTTTCACGCGGGCCGCATCACGTTCAAGGACTGGTTTCAAATACTTGCCGGTATAAGAAGCCGCGACTTCAGCGACTTCTTCCGGTGTGCCGGTCGCGACAATCTCGCCGCCACCGTCACCGCCCTCTGGTCCGAGGTCGATCAAATAATCCGCCGACTTGATGACATCGAGGTTATGTTCGATGACGAGCACCGTGTCTCCGTTCTCGACGAGACGTTGCAACACTTTCAACAAACGGGCGATGTCGTCGACATGAAGTCCGGTCGTCGGTTCATCCAAAATATAGATTGTCTTCCCGGTCGAACGCTTATGGAGCTCTGATGCGAGTTTGACACGTTGTGCTTCCCCACCTGAAAGTTCTGTCGCCGGCTGTCCAAGTTTCATATAGCCGAGACCGACGTCATAGATCGTTTGAATCTTCCGTTTGATTTTCGGAATTTTGTCAAAGAATTCGAGACCCTCTTCAATCGTCATATCGAGCACGTCCGCAATCGTCTTCCCTTTATACTTCACTTCGAGCGTCTCCCGATTATAGCGTTTCCCGTGACAGACTTCACACGGCACGTACACGTCCGGTAAGAAGTGCATCTCGATTTTGATGATTCCGTCTCCGCGACACGCTTCGCAGCGACCGCCTTTGACGTTGAAGCTAAAACGCCCCTTCTTATATCCGCGCATCTTCGCTTCGTTCGTTGAGGCAAATACGTCACGAATGTCATCGAAGACACCTGTATAGGTCGCAGGGTTCGAACGTGGCGTACGACCGATTGGGGATTGGTCGATATCGATGACTTTATCGATATGATCGAGACCTTCGATTTTCTTGTGTTTCCCTGGTTTCGCTTTGGCGCGGTTCATATTGTGCGCTAGCGATTTATAGAGAATCTCATTGATCAATGTCGATTTACCAGAGCCCGAGACACCCGTCACTGCGACGAACATCCCGAGTGGAATCGATACGTCGACGTCTTTTAAGTTGTTCTCCCCTGCCCGAACGATTTTTAAGAAACGCTCGTCCGGTATCTTGCGTTCAACGGGAAGCGGGATGAACTTCTTCCCGGCGAGATATTGTCCGGTGAGCGAATTCTTGTTTTTCATCAGTTGTTTCGGTGTACCGGCAGCGATGACCTGGCCTCCATGCTCCCCGGCGCCTGGTCCGATGTCAATCAAGTAGTCCGCTTCCATCATCGTATCCTCGTCGTGCTCGACGACAATGAGCGTGTTGCCGATGTCACGCATCTGTTTGAGCGTGGCGATCAAGCGGTCGTTATCGCGTTGATGGAGACCGATCGACGGCTCGTCTAGAACATATAGGACACCCGTGAGGCGCGAGCCGATTTGCGTGGCGAGACGAATCCGCTGTGCTTCCCCACCCGAGAGCGTTCCCGCGGCACGAGAGAGTGTCAAATAGTCGAGACCGACGTTATTCAAGAAGCTGAGCCGTTCTCGAATCTCCTGCAAGATGAGACGCGCGATTGCGATATCTTTCTCACTCAACTGTTCATTTAGCCCTTCGAAGAAAGCAAGTGCGTTCACAACCGACTTCTCCGTCACTTGTCCGACGTGCTGGCCGATGATTTTGACGGCGAGCGACTCTTCTTTCAAACGATAACCGTGACAGGTCGGACAGGCATGTGTCGCCATATACATTTCCATCTGCTCACGAATGTAATCGGATGTCGTCTCCCTGTAACGGCGCTCAATGTTGCGAAGAACCCCTTCAAAGAAAATCGTGTTCGTCCGGACTTGACCAAAATCATTCTCGTAGCGGAAGAGGAAGGATTCCTCAGTTGACCCGTTCAAGACGAGCTCTTGGTCACGCTTCGACAGACGCTCAAACGGCACGTCCATATCGATATTAAAATGTGCACACATCGCTGCAAGCAGCTGCGGATAGTACTGGGAACTCGTTGGTTGCCACGCGACAATCGCCCCTTCTTTTAACGTCTTCGACGGGTCCGGGATGACGAGTTCTGGGTCGACGTCTAGTTTCGTCCCGAGACCATCACACGTCGGGCAAGCGCCGAATGGTGAGTTAAACGAGAACATTCGGGGTTCGAGCTCGCCGATTGAGAAACCACAGATCGGGCAAGCATGATGTTCGCTAAAAAGAAGTTCTGTGCCATCCATCTTGTCGATGATGACACGTCCATCAGCGAGACGTAACGCCGTCTCAAGTGAATCCGCAAGACGGCCTTCGACATCCGGTCGGACGACGAGACGGTCGACAACGACCTCAATTGAATGTTTTTTATTTTTGTCGAGCTCGATTTCATCTGTCAATTCAATCGTTTCTCCATTGACACGGACACGGACGAACCCTTCTTTTTTCAACGAATCAAATACTTTCACATGCGTTCCTTTACGCCCCGATACGATTGGGGCCAAAATCTGAAGACGCGTCCGTTCCGGTAATTCCATCACCTGATCGACCATCTGGGAGATCGTTTGACTCGAAATTTCAATTCCGTGGTTAGGACAGACCGGCTTCCCGATTCGCGCGAATAAGAGTCGGAGATAGTCGTAGATTTCCGTCACCGTACCGACCGTCGACCTCGGGTTACGACTCGTCGTCTTTTGGTCGATCGAGATGGCCGGACTGAGTCCTTCAATCGTATCGACGTCCGGCTTATCCATCTGACCGAGAAACTGACGGGCATACGCCGACAAGCTCTCGACGTAACGTCGTTGTCCTTCAGCGTAAATTGTGTCGAACGCAAGCGAAGACTTCCCGGAACCGGACAAGCCCGTCAAGACGACGAGCTGGTCACGTGGGATGTCGATGTCAATATTTTTCAAGTTGTTGACGCGTGCCCCTTTAATGACAATCGCATTTTTCTTTTCAGCCATTTAATTCCCTACCTTCAACTCCAAGATTAAGTCACGCAATTCGGCCGCACGTTCGAACTGGAGATCGCGCGCCGCTTGCTTCATTTCTTCTTCCAACTTGGCAATTGCCGCCTCGCGTTCCGCCGGCTTCATCGTACTGAGCGACTCTAACGCCTCTTCTTCGGCCTCGACCGTTGCTCGGATGACCCCTCGGACATCTTTTCGAATCGTCTGTGGGGTGATGCCATGTTCTTCATTGTAAGCTTGTTGAATCGTTCGCCGACGGTCGGTCTCTTCAATCGCGCGCGTCATCGAGTCGGTCATCTTATCCGCGAACAAGATGACGTGCCCGTTCGAGTTCCGGGCCGCCCGTCCGATCGTCTGGATAAGTGACCGGTCTGAACGAAGGAACCCTTCCTTGTCGGCATCGAGAATCGTGACGAGACTCACTTCCGGGATGTCTAGCCCTTCCCGCAGCAAGTTGATTCCGACGAGGACGTCGTATTTTCCGAGACGAAGGTCACGGATAATTTCAATCCGCTCGAGCGTCTTGATTTCAGAGTGCATATAGTTAACTTTGATTCCGGCCTCCCGTAAGTAATCAGACAAGTCTTCCGCCATTTTCTTCGTGAGCGTCGTCACGAGGACACGTTCCCCTCGCTTGATGCGCTCGCGAATCTGATCCATCAAGTAGTCGATCTGTCCTTTGATCGGATGAATCTCAATTGTTGGGTCGAGGAGACCCGTCGGTCGGATAATCTGTTCAATCATGTCCGGCGTATGTTCGAGCTCATACGGGCCCGGTGTCGCCGAGATGAAGATGGCCTGGCTCAACTTCTTCTCGAACTCGTCGAACTTGAGCGGCCGGTTGTCCTTCGCCGACGGCAGACGGAAACCGTGGTCGACGAGCACTTGTTTCCGTGCTTGGTCCCCGTTATACATCCCGCGCACTTGCGGGAGCGTCACGTGCGACTCATCCGCGATGAGCAAGAAGTCTTTCGGGAAGTAATCGATGAGCGTGTACGGTGTCGCGCCTGCCTCCGTCAAGTTCAAATGGCGCGAATAGTTCTCGATGCCTGAACAGTAACCCATCTCACGCATCATCTCGAGATCGTAGTTCGTCCGCTGCTCGAGACGTTGCGCCTCGAGTAACTTGCCTTCTTCACGGAACTTCTCAAGCTGTTGTTCGAGTTCGGCCTCTATGTTGACGATCGCTTTTTGAAGCTTTTCATCACGTGTGACGAAGTGGGATGCTGGGAAAATCGATACATGCTCGCGATCGGCGATGATTTCGCCGGTAAGCGGGTCCATCTCGCGAATCCGATCAATCTCGTCCCCGAAAAACTCGACACGCAAGCACTGCTCGTCACGTGACGCCGGGAAGATTTCGACGACGTCCCCACGGACACGGAACCGACCCCGTTGGAAGTCGATGTCGTTCCGTTCATATTGGATGTCGATCAATTTGCGAAGCATTTGATCGCGCCCCATCTCTTTCCCGACACGAAGACTCAAGACGAGACTGTTATATTCTTCCGGGTTACCGAGACCGTAGATGCACGATACCGAAGCGACGATGATGACATCATCGCGCTCGAACAGAGCCGAGGTCGCCGAGTGGCGAAGTTTATCGATCTCATCGTTAATCGAAGCATCTTTTTCGATAAACGTATCGGTCGAAGGCACGTACGCCTCTGGCTGATAGTAATCGTAATAGCTGACGAAATATTCGACGGCGTTGTTCGGGAAGAATTCTTTGAACTCGGAGTAGAGCTGTCCGGCGAGCGTCTTGTTGTGGGCGAGGACGAGTGTCGGTTTCTTCACTTCCTGGATGACATTCGAGACGGTGAACGTCTTCCCCGTACCGGTCGCCCCGAGGAGCGTCTGGTACCGTTCACCCCGATTCAAACCTTCGACAAGCTGTCGAATCGCTTCAGGTTGGTCACCTCCTGGTTGAAATTCAGATTGTAATGCAAACGGAATTGATTCCATAAGATACTCCTCACCTTCTCATTTCATAAGTGTCTTGATTATACCATATACACGAACAAATATTCGCTTCTCAACTTTTACTGAGAACGTCTTTATAGAAGAAACGTCATTTGTGCATCGCTTAATATTTTTCCTTAACCGTCTCAAAAGAAACATTCAAATCGTTCAGAAAGATCCATTTGTTCAATTTGTAAAGGTTACTTTTGTAACATAGGAGACGAATGACCAAACAATGGACCATATTCCTATTCAATTGAAATCCCCCCAGTTTTCATGATGAATCATCTATTTCTTATTAGTTCCGCTCTCTACTCATCATTTTTATGAAGTTTACAGGTGTAAATGTGAACATTTTTAGGAAAAAAGTATGATTTTTGAAAAACGCTGTTTTAAAACGCTTACATTTTGGGCATATAATGAAGTGGTAAGTCAAATTGCATAAGGGAGAAAGGGGAGTATCACATGTCAGCATTTGTCAGTGAAATTATTGGTACGATGCTATTGATTCTGCTCGGTAACGGTGTCGTCGCCGGCGTCGTCCTCCGCCATTCCAAAGCGGAAAACTCTGGCTGGATTGTCATCACAATGGGTTGGGGTCTCGCCGTTATGGTCGGGGTCTACGCAGCCGGTATTTACGGAGGTGCACACATCAACCCTGCCGTCACGATTGGTCTCGCGACAGCAGGCGAATTCCCATGGGCGGATGTCCCACTCTACATCCTCGCTCAGTTTATCGGAGCCATCATTGGGGCATGTTTGGTTTATATCCACTATAAACCGCACTATGATGCAACGGACGACCCAGGTTTGAAACTGGCGACGTTCTCGACGGCTCCTGGTATTCGAAGCACACCTTTCAACTTGATTGGTGAGATTATCGGAACGTTCGTCCTTGTCTTCGGTCTATTGTCATTCGGGGCAAACACCTTCGCGGACGGACTTAATCCGCTCATCGTCGGCTTCTTGATCGTATCGATCGGTCTTTCGCTCGGTGGTACGACCGGGTATGCAATTAACCCGGCACGTGACCTCGGTCCACGTATCGCTCACGCATTTCTTCCGATTAAAGGAAAAGGATCGTCAGATTGGGGATATTCATGGATCCCGGTCGTCGGTCCAATTATCGGCGCGATTATCGCCGCACTCATTTATGGCCTTCTCGTCTCGTAACACAATATTTTGAAGGAGGAAATCACATATGGCGAAAGAAAAACGTTATATTTTAGCACTAGACCAAGGAACGACAAGTTCACGGGCAATCATCTTTGACCATGACGGAAAAATTGTCACGGTCGCACAACGCGAATTTAAACAGTATTTCCCAAAACCAGGCTGGGTCGAACATAACGCCAATGAGATTTGGGGTTCTGTCCTCGCCGTCATGGCGGAAGCATTTGGTTCGGCAGACATCGATCCGAACGAGATTGCAGGAATCGGAATCACGAACCAACGTGAAACAGCAGTCGTTTGGGAGAAAGAAACAGGACGCCCTGTATATAATGCAGTTGTTTGGCAATCACGACAAACCGCTGACATTTGTGAAGAACTAAAAGCAGCCGGTCATTCTGATATGGTGCGTGACAAGACGGGCCTTCTCATCGATGCTTACTTCTCTGGGACAAAGGTCAAATGGATTTTGGACAACGTCGAAGGCGCACGTGAAAAAGCCGAGAACGGAGAACTTCTCTTCGGTACAATCGACACGTGGCTCATCTGGAAACTTTCAGGTGGAACGGCCCACGTGACAGACTACTCGAACGCGTCCCGTACACTTATGTACAACATCTATGAACAGAAGTGGGATGACGAATTACTCGACATCTTAACGGTACCGAAGTCGATGCTCCCTGAAGTCAAAGCTTCAAGTGAAGTCTACGCAAACACAATCCCGTATCACTTCTTTGGATTTGAAGTCCCAATCGCCGGAGCCGCAGGTGACCAACAGGCTGCCTTGTTCGGTCAGACGTGCTTCGAAAAAGGGGAAGGGAAAAACACGTACGGCACGGGTTGCTTCATGCTTATGAACACAGGGGAAGAAGCCGTCAAATCAGACCATGGTCTCTTGACGACGATTGCTTGGGGCTACAACGGTAAAGTCGAGTATGCGCTCGAAGGATCGATCTTCGTTGCCGGTTCTGCGATTCAATGGCTCCGTGATGGATTGCGGATGTTGAAATCAGCGAAAGACTCGGAGCAATACGCGACACGGATCGAGTCGACAGAGGGGGTTTACGTCGTACCAGCCTTCGTTGGACTCGGTGCACCTTATTGGAACTCTGACGTTCGTGGCGCTATCTTCGGCCTCACACGAGGAACGGAAAAAGAACAGTTCGTCCGTGCGACAATCGAGTCACTCGCTTATCAGACACGTGATGTCCTCACGGCGATGGAGAACGACTCAGGAATCAACTTGAAGACACTCCGCGTCGATGGCGGGGCCGTCAGCAACAACTTCCTCATGCAGTTCCAATCAGACATTCTCGACGTTCCAGTCGAACGTCCTGAAGTGAGCGAAACGACTGCACTCGGTGCTGCCTACTTGGCAGGTCTTGCCGTTGGATTCTGGAAAGACCAAGCTGAAGTCAAAGAGCAGTGGAAACTCGACAAGAAATTCGAGCCGAACATGGACGAATCTCACCGCGAGGCACTCTACAAAGGTTGGCAACACGCTGTCGAAGCAACAACAGCATTTAAACCATCAAAACTTGACGTATAAGAAAAAAGGGCATCCCCAAGGGTGCCCTTTTTCAGTACAAAAAAGAGTACCCTTGACGGATACTCTCACAGTTTGCGAAGACGGACACGCGGACTCGTCGGTTCCCCGACGAACAAGATGCCAAGTTCATGCGGATCGGTCTCATACATCGCCCGTTGAACGAATCGGATATCACCGTTCAAGTTCAACACTTCGAGCTTAATATAAGGTTTATGTTGCTGGAGCGCCTCATAGAAACTATGTCCTCCCGTGATGACTGTTCCATTGACTTTGTAGATGGATTCACCCGGGATGAGTTGCATCGCTTCCCCCGGTGAATTCGGGAGCGTGTCAACGATGACCGCCCCGCGATTGCCATTGATAAAGACAGGTGTCGTGCCACGATTTTCTCGTTTGATCCACTGTAATCCGAGTTCATAGAGAACGAATAGTGTAATCAATACATAGTCGATATACGGAATCTCCCACGTATAGGATATACCGAACAAAATAAGGGCGATCAATGCGAGCATCGCACGATAGTTACTCAACCGTGCGAGAAGTGTCCCCGGCAAGGCACCGGTCGACAGTAAACTGACCCCAATCGGAATCGGCAGAATGATTGGGATCATCGGCAAATCAAGACCGAACATCGGCGGTAAAAAGACAACGAGCGGGAAAAACCAAACCCGTTTGACGACGTGTCCTCCGATGAACTGCCCACGTTTGGACAAGATTAGTGTCGGTGACGTCTCTTTTGGTCCATCCCATCGTAGGAGAATCGCTTCCGCGAGTGTGACGAGCCCGAACGTCAATGCATAGACCGTCCAATCGACTCGGGCAAGCTCTCTCACCCAATCACTGAATGCCCCATATGCGACAATATCACGTAACATGACGACACCGAATATAATGAGGAGCGGCAACACTGGGTTAAAGAATCGCGGATGCATCGCCAAGACGACAAGCGTGTAAAGAATTGTAAACGAAACTGCCCATTCAAATGTGATGGTCGTCTCCAGTAAAATCGTTGCGGTTGATGAGAGGACCGCCAGCAGGAGACTCGGCCAGATGAAATGCTTCCATTCCGACTTTGGTGAGCGGCGTCTCGAACGAAACATGGCCCGTTCCCGTTTGACTCGGGTCATTGATATGTACGTAAGGGCGACGAGCGTCACCCAAAACAGTGGACTACCTAACAACGTCAATAAAGCCGTAACACTCATTCGTACAACTTCCACGCGGTCCAACCCTTTCTTTCATACAACGTTATTTTGCGGCTTCTTCTAGCGCTCGATTCAGTTGAGCATCGTTTTCCTCATCTTGAATCGCCTCGAGTAGCTTCGATTCGAGTGCCGAGGCTGTCTCTTCATCGACTGTACCTGAAGCCGTGAGATTTTGGTCTGCCTGGAACGCTTTTACGGCCTCTGCCATCGTATCGCCGTAATATCCGGGTTGACCGCCTGGCTCATAGCCGATTCCAGTTAAAATATTGTGCAAGTTCGACACGGAGTCGCCATAGTCCCCGACTTTTAATGACTCTTCTTCTGTTAGCACGCGGGTTACATTGAAGAAATCCGGTTGCTTCACTTCGATGTCCGGCTCGATCCCTTTTTTGTTGATCCAGTTCCCGTCCGGTGTGAGCCATTTGCTCGTCGTCAACTTCAAGTTACTGCCGTCTTCTAAATCGAACGCCGTCTGCACGACACCTTTCCCGAACGTCTTCGTGCCAATGATTGTCGCACCGGCCCCTTCTTTCATCGCACCTGTCAAAATCTCGGATGCCGAAGCAGAGCCTTCATCCGTCAAGACGAAGAGGTCATACGGTTTTGCTTCACGGGCACGACCATTTTGAGCGTCACGGTCCCCGTCCGCATTTTCGATTTGGACGACCGGTTTCGATGTCGGGACGAACCCTTCAGACATCTCGATGACGGCAGGTAAGAGACCCCCCGGATTTCCACGAACGTCGATGATCAAGCTATCGATGTCGTCTGCTTCAAGTTGCTCGAGTTGCTCGAGAAACTCATCGGCTGTCGGTTCTGAAAATTGAGTAACTTGAAGGTAGCCAATCTTTTTACCATCTATTTCTTTCACTTCAGAGAACACGGTCTCAATCGGAATCGTGTCACGTGTGATTTCATAGTCCGCCGTCTGACTGCCACGGCGAATCGTCAGCGTGACCGTCGTCCCTTTCTCTCCTCGAATCAGCTGGACGGCTTCCTGTACATCCATCCCCTCAATCGACTCACCGTCGACCGCTGTGATGATGTCGCCCGGGCGAAGTCCTGCTTCTTCGGCCGGAGCGCCTTTGATTGGAGCGACAATTAAGATGTCTTCTCCTTTCTTCTCCAAAGTTGCGCCAATTCCTTCAAAACTCGATTCAATCGAGTCGGTAAATTGTGATGTTTCTTCTGCGTCTAAGAAGTCAGAGTACGGATCGTTCAGTGCTGCGGTCATACCGTCGAGCGCGCCTGTCAATAAGTCATCTTCTGAGATGTCTTGTAACGAATGCGCCTCAATCAAATCACGTACTTGATCGACTTTATCCCAGCCTTCCGCATTCGTTTGAATCGGAAGAGAAGTGTCTGTAAATGCCATCGTCGCAAGGCCTGCACCGGCCCCAGCCACGAACGTTGTGCCAGCGAGTAGTCCTGCGGTTGAATTTTTCACGGGTTGGTCCCTCATTTCTCTTTGTAAGTCTTTTCATTAGTATAGCAAAAACGAAAGGAAAAGCGGACGCGTTCCACATATTTGGGACGCGTCCGCTTGAATTAATAGCCAATATACGGGGCTGGGTCAATCGCATTCGGCTGTCCCGGCGCCCATTTCCCTCGATGTAACTCAAAATGGAGATGCGGTCCGGTCGACCAACCCGTGTTACCGAGCGTCCCGACTGTCTGTCCTGCCGCTACCTGTTGTCCGGCACCGACCGTGATTGCATTCAGATGAGCGTAGACGGTCGTCCAAACCTCTCCATTCATAACATGTGAAACAAACACGACATTCCCATATCCGGTCGCCGGTGCCGCTTTGATGACGACACCTGGTGCACTCGCAACAATCGGTGTCCCTGAAGCATTGACGAGGTCGATTCCCTTATGAATCTCCGAGACACCTGTCAAAGGATTGTTTCGAGGACCAAACGGGCTCGACACATATCCTGACACAGGGCGGACGAATCCGTTCGACGTTGAAACGTTCGTCGGTGTTTCAGGTGGTACCGTCACCTCAGGCGCCTCTTTCACTTCCGATTCTGACTCACGCGCTTCCGCCTCGGCTCTTGCTCGTTCTTCGGCAGCACGCTTTTCAGCTTCCTGTTTGGCACGTTCGGCCGCCTCAGCGGCTTCTCGCTCAGCAATCGCAATCGCTTCGAGCTGTTCGCTGATGATTCGATTCTGTTCGGCCATGACGGCCTGTTCTTCACTGCGTGTCATCTTCTCAAGTTCGAGTTGCTCGACTTGTTCGTTCAGTTCGACCAACAGATCACGCTTTTTCTCGGCTGTACGGTCGAGGTCTTGCTTCGTGATGACGAGCTCACGCTCTTTTTGCTTGATGAACGAGAGTTGGGTACGTTGCGTCGACTCAAGCGACTCTAGGCGTTCCATCTCACTCATATAATTATGTATGAGCTCCCGGTCCTGTTCAGCGATTGTGCGGGCCGTCATGACCCGTGTCACGAAATCGCCGAAAGAGCGGGACTCAAAAATGACTTGTAGATAGGACGTATCTTCATGTACTTGCAAGACACGAAGGCGCTCGTTTAAAAGTTCCTTCTGGTCTTCCAAGTATTTTTCTTGAACAGAAAGTTGTTGGCGGGTCGTCTCGAGCTCTCCACGGGCCGTGTCGACTTCGTGTTGTTGAATCGCGATTTGTTCGCTTAAATCATTCAACCGATCATCGACGACGTGAATTTCTGTCTTTACAGCATCACGCTCTGCCTCTGTGACCTCAAGCTCGGCATCCGTTTCAGCCTGCGCATTTTTCGATTCCTCCAACTCATTGGACAATCGATCTTGTCGAGCTTTTAACGTGTCTTTCTCTGTCGCCATGACAGGCATGGCAAGTAATGATACACACAACCCTAGCGCAAGCGAACGTTTCATCCGCCAACTCCTCCTTATTTAAGTTAGATTTTCAAGAAACGACCGAGCGATGTCGTCGATCCCCAGATCCCGATGAACGCACCGAGTGCAAGTAAGACAAGCGATACTTGGACTGTGAGCGTCGATGGATCAATCAACTTAAATATATCACTATTCAATTGATCAAGCGATGGTTGTAAAGCACTATATGCGACGTCATATCCGAAATAAATGACAAGAATCGGGACAAGAGCCCCAAGCATTCCGAGAACCAATCCTTCAATGAAAAATGGCCAGCGGATGAAGCTGTTCTTCGCTCCGACGAGTCGCATGATCTCAATCTCGCGGCGACGTGAGAAAATGGTCATTTTAATCGTATTCGAGATCAAGAACATCGCCATCAATGTCAATCCGACAATCAACGCGAGTCCACCGATGCGAATCCCGTTGAAGAAGGCGAACATTTTATCAATGTAGTCTTTTCCGTATTTCACATCGTCGACGTTATCGAATGATTCGACCGATTTTGCAACTTCCTCTAGTTCTGTTGGGTCTTGGGCTTTGACGATATAACGGGCGTGGAGCGGGTTGTCTTTTTCAACCGTGCCATAAGCAGCCGCATCGTCCCCAAGTTGGTTTTGGAACTTGGCCAATTCATCTTCTTTCGAACTGAACGTAACCTTCGACACACCCGGTACCTGTTCAATATTCTGTCCGAGTTTCTCGACTGAGCTCTCATCCGCCGTACGGGTGATGAACACTTGAATCTCGACATCGTTCTCTACATTGTCTGAGATTTCATTTACATTGAACATGACGAGTGCAAATACACCGACAAGTAACAAGGTGATCGTCACGGCACTAATTGCCGCGAACGACATCCATCCATTTCGAAGCGTTCCTTTGAACCCTTCACGCAAATGGCGCAATCCAGCCTTAAACATCATAGCCATATGCTCCTTTCTCTTCATCGCGAACGACTCTTCCATTCTCAATCGCGATGACACGGTGGCGAATCTTATCGACGATGTCACGGTTGTGTGTCGCCATGACAATTGTTGCCCCACGGCGGTGAATTTCTTCAAACACTTCCATGATGCCCCATGCTGTCTCCGGGTCTAAGTTCCCTGTCGGCTCATCGGCGATAATCAGCTTCGGTTTGTTCACAATCGCTCGTGCAATCGAAACCCGTTGCTGCTCCCCACCAGAAAGCTCATCTGGATAGTTGCGTGCCTTGTTTTTCAATCCGACAAGATTCAACACATCCATGACTTGCTTCCGAATCGACGTCGTGTCAGCCCCAACGACTTCTAATGCGAACGCAACGTTTTCATACACCGTAAGTGATGGAAGTAATTTAAAGTCCTGAAAGATGACACCGAGTTGACGGCGCAACTTTGGTACATGACGATCCTTGAGTTTACCGACATCGAGTCCGTCAATCAATAATTGACCTTCCGTCGGTTTCTCCTCGCGATAAATCATCTTCATGAATGTCGACTTTCCGGCACCGGAAGGACCGACTACATAAAGGAACTCGCCGTCGCGAATTTCTAAATCGAGGTCATCCATGGCAACGACGCCGTTTGGATATACTTTACTGACTTTTTGCATCGATATCATAACGTATTCCCTACCCTTTTTAAAATATTTTTATGCATCTATGACGAATTGGAATCATTTGTTTTAGTTACTGTATATTTCGCCTAGAGTCTTTTTTACAGGAAATACCCCTCTCTGTCAAGGAGTCATTTCTCGTTTATCGCCTTGCCAAAAAATCATCTAGGGCATTGTTGAAGCGACTACAATTATATCAATCCGACTTTTAAAACACCATTACAGGATTGTTTCAGTTCGATTGAGTTCAGTGGGAAAATGTCGTCATGAAATTCTATTGCACGAATTTGACCTCCATTATGAAATTCAGTTGAACTACCCCCACCTACGCTTCGCTTAGAGGTGGAGGATTCCTGAGTCATCCGACCTGACAGTCGGAACCTGATCAGGCTAGCCCCGTCGTCCCGACGGTTAAAGAAGCCAACATGCGTTCGGCTTCTTGTCTGAGGTTTAGTCCTGCGTTCACATCGCGGTCGTGGTGGACCCCGCAATTCGGGCATGTCCATTCACGCAAACCAAGATGCTTCACGTCTTTGTGTCGATGGCCGCAACTCGAACAGAGCTGGCTCGAGGCGAAGGTCTTCCCCACCTTCACGACGGTCTTCCCGTACCAGTCGGCCTTATACTCGAGCATGCGAAAGAACTCCGACCAGCTGACCTCGGAGATCGACTTGCTCAACTTGCGGTTCTTCTGCATGTCCTTCACCTGCAGGGTCTCGATGCCGATGACGTCGTGGTTTTTGACGATCTCGGTCGACACCTTGTGCAGGAAGTCGGTGCGTCTGTTGGCGATTTTCTCATGGATGCGTGCGACCTTCCGCTTCTGCTTCTGGTAGTTCTTCGCCTCGGAAAGTCTCACTTTCTTGTTCAGGGCGATGCGCTGACGACGGGACAACTTGCGTTGCTCCCGCGCCAGTTTCTTCTCGAGGGTGCGGAAGTAACGGTCGTTCTTGTAGAATGTGCCGTCCGATAGAATGGCAAAGTTCTTCAGCCCGACGTCGACGCCGACCGATGAACCGGTCTTCGGCAGTTCACCGATCTCCTGCTCTGCGAGAAGGGAGACGAAATATTTACCCGAAGCTGTTCGTCGGATCGTGGCGTTCAGGATGCGACCCTCGACGTGTCTCGAGTTGGCGAAACGCACCCATTTCAGCTTGGGGAGTTTGAGCTTGTTCCCGACGATCGAGACCTCGGGGAGCTGGGACTTCCCTTGGATGTTCGCCGTATAGGATTGGACGGGGTTTCGCTTCGACTTGAAACGGGGATGATTTTCCTCCTTCTTGAAGAACTTCTTATACGCGTCGGCCAGGTGTTTGACACTGTTCTGGACGGCCGTGCTGTCCACTTCCGTCAACCAACTGAATTCTTGCTTGAGTATGGGAAGTTCTTTCGAGCAGGCATCATACGACAGTCCCTTGCCATTCGCTTCATGGGCCACGTCCCATTTCGACAGGAAATGGTTGAACACGAACCGGGAACAGCCGATCGTCTTGGCAATCAGGACCTCCTGTTCCTTCGTCGGATAGATCCGGAATTTATAGCCCTTGTGCTTCACCATGTGACGTTCACCCCTTTTGAAGATATTTTACCCGAAAGAGAGGCTGGCGATTCATCTCCCACTTTCACGCAAGCACTGTCCTTAACGTTTAGAAGCGGGAGTATTCTCGCATAATTTTGATAAAAAACACCCCGTAGAAGCTGGATGTTCATGTCCAACTTCTATGGGGCGGTTCACTATACAGATATTTTCTTCTATCAATCTGCCTTGTCTTTCAATACATCGAACGGGGTACGCTTTTTCTTTCGGTACTGAATATGAATCGTCGGTGACTCATATTCATCTTGCGCCCGGATATCACTGCTTGAGACACGCATAAACGACCATCCGAGTAAAATCATGATAAATATGAGGGGGAAACCACCGACAATACTTGCTGTTTGTAAAGTTTCAAGTCCTCCGAGGAACATGAGTGTGAGAGGCATGATCGATAGTGCGAATGCCCAAAACAATCGATTCCATACGAGTGGTTCATCTTCCACATGCTTTTGAGTGACTGATGCCAAAATATATGACGAAGAATCGAACGTCGTCGCTAAGAAGATAATGGCGAGGACAGTGAACACCCCAACTACCGCACTTCCAAATGGCAATTGACTAATAATCGCAATGATTGTCGGGGCCGGTCCGTAAGTAGCCATATATGAGATGACATCGAATGTTCCACTTAGGTGAAGGTATAGTCCATAATTTCCGAGAACTCCGAAAAACAGTACACACCCAAACGTCCCATAGACCATCGTTCCGATGATCATGCCACGAATCGTCCGACCACGTGAGATCCGTGCCACGAATAATCCGACGAATGGAGCATAGACAAGCCACCATGCCCAGTAGAATACAGTCCACGACTCAGGGAATCCCGTTGAAGTAAAGCCACCAAAATCACCAAATGGCTCCATCCACGTCGCCATTCGGAAGAAATTATCCATAACAATCCCAACACCGTTGAATGTTGTCTCTAAGATAAAGCGTGTCGGTCCAAATACAAATACAAATGTTAAAATTCCTAATGCAAGCCAAATGTTCAAGTCACTTAGTAATTTGATTCCTTTATTCAATCCAGCATAAGAACTAACTGCAAAAATAACCGTACAGACTAGCATAATCACTGCTTTCATCCCGAGTGATACAGGGATTCCCGTCAATTCACTGATTCCTTCGGCAATCATCGGCGTACCGAGGGCGAGTGTTGTCCCTGCGCCTCCAAGAAGACCGAAGATGAATAAAATATCAATCACTTTTCCAAGTGGACCGTCTGAACGATCACCGAGAATCGGACGGACCGCTTCACTCACCTTCAACACGGATATGCGTCGTACATAATAGAAATACGCAATCGGGAGTGCAGGCAGCGCATAAATCGCCCACGCAATCGGTCCCCAGTGAAACATGCCATATGCCGTCGACCATTGAATGGCTTCTGTTGATTCTGGTGTGAGACCAAACGGTGGTCCTTCGTAATAGTAAACCCATTCAATCACCGACCAGTAAAGAATACTTGACCCAATCCCAGCAGCGAACAACATCGCCGCCCATGAAAAAGTACTAAATTCAGGTTCCTCATCTTCGTCGCCCAACTTAATGTGACCGTTCTT
This sequence comes from Exiguobacterium marinum DSM 16307, assembly GCF_000620845.1. Classification (GTDB taxonomy): domain Bacteria; phylum Bacillota; class Bacilli; order Exiguobacteriales; family Exiguobacteriaceae; genus Exiguobacterium; species Exiguobacterium marinum. The sequence continues at coordinate 1,193,134 of NZ_KK211189.1, read as the reverse complement.
ACTGAAGGCAACGTAGATCAAAAATCCGAATGCGCCAAGCCCAAGCGCTAAGTATAATATTCCAAAGTTTGATGTCATATACTCATTTGCCATCCCGACTAAAGCCTTACCTGTTTCCGGGAAGAAAATAAGAGGTAACGTCACTGCTAACAGTAAGATCACTGATCCAATAAATGTTGGCCAGTCTATTAATTTTGTCCTCAAAACCATATCACTCCATTTCTGTAATCTCTTATTACCATACCAATAAAACAGAAAATTGCAACAATTAATCAAAAAAACCACAGGATAGTCAACGCTATTCCTGTGGTGCCTATCTTATTTTTTTTCAGCGAGCCAAGCAGCAACCGCCGTGATTTCTTCGTCTTTTTCAATGACGTTCGCAGGCATTGCACCTTGACCGTTACGAATGACGTTCTCAATATCTTCTGCCGACAGATTAGCGCCGACTTGCTCGAGTGACGGACCACTCATTCCTTCAAGGTTCGCACCGTGACATGCCGCACAGTTTTGTGCGTACACCGCTTCCGCGTCAACCGATGCCGTGTTCGAGCCCGAATCCCCGTTGCTCGACGTATCTTCCTCTTCACCGCCGCCACATGCGCCGAGTGTCAGCATGGCACCAAGGCCAATCGCCATCATCCATTTTTTCATAACCACGTTCCCCTCCTAAGTTGTAGAAATGACCTACATTTACCATTATAGCCTTTCACGTATACTTTCTAACCTAATCTCACGAAAAGTACACAAAGATTCCACAACTTATGGAACGTTGATATAGCGTTTGTCCGACGTGAACCCTTGTCCGAGCACCTCATGTGCCTCACTGAAGACGAGGAACGCATCGGGGTCAATCCGACGAATGATCTCTTTCAGACGACTCACCTCGCTCTGACGGACGACGATCATGAGCATCGGACGATCGAGACGAGAATAAGCCCCGATTGCTTGAATCTCGGTCGCTCCACGATCGAGCTCCTCAAAGACGGCACGGACGATGAAGTCCCGCTTCTCCGAGATGATATAGGCCATCTTGTCCTGCGTGAATCCGAGCTGGACGAAGTCGATCATCTTGACCGTGATGAATAGGGCGATCAGTGCATAAAGTCCGGTCGAGAACGAGAACGTGAGGGCGGCGGTCAAGACGACCATGCCGTCGAGGAGCGCGATACATAAATAAAGCGGGATGTGCGTGAACTTATGTAAGATTTGCGCAATCAAGTCCATTCCACCTGTCGAGGCACGTCCCCGGAAGATGAGTCCTAGCCCGACTCCAACACCGACACCGCCAAATATGGCGGCGAGGAGCGTGTCGTTCACGGCAGCCCCTGCATCGATCGCTTCATAGAAAAGAATGACACCCGGTAAGAAGATGGAGCCGACGAGCGACTTCACCCCGAATCCGAGACCGAGGATGGTCCACCCAATGATGAGAAGTAGTACGTTCGCCACGAGCTGAAATGCCCCCGGTGAAATCCCGAACAGTTCATACGTGATAACCGATATCCCACTCACCCCACCTGACGCCAAATTGTTCGGCAATAGAAATAAGCTGAAGGCCGAGGCGACGAACACCGAACCGGTCAACAAATACAGATAGTCTTTGACGATTTGCTTCATTAAAGAATTTCTCCTTTACACACAACATGGCCCAAAGACAGGTGTCTTTGAGCCACATGCATCACATATTTGTTTTACGAAGGTAAGCATCGATGAACGGCATGACGTCGCCGTCCATGACACCACTTGTATTTCCGACTTCGTGGTTCGTCCGGTGATCTTTGACCATCGAATACGGATGAAAGACGTACGAACGGATTTGGCTACCCCAACCGATATCCGTCTTCTCGCCACGGATTTCGTCGAGTTTGCGTTGCTGCTCGTCGAGTTCACGTTGGTACAATTTCGCTTTCAACATCTTCATCGCCGATTCACGGTTCTTGATTTGTGAGCGTTCGGTCTGACACGAGACAACGACGCCCGTCGGCACGTGCGTAATCCGGACAGCCGAGTCTGTCGTGTTGATGTGCTGTCCACCGGCACCTGACGCGCGGTATGTGTCAACGCGGAGGTCTTCTGTCCGTACTTCGATCTCAATGTCGTCATCGAACTCCGGCATGACGTCACATGAAACGAACGACGTGTGGCGACGACCCGACGAGTCAAACGGAGAGATTCGGACTAAACGGTGAATCCCTTTTTCCGCTTTCAAGTAACCGTAAGCGTTGTGTCCGATGATGCGAAGCGTGACAGATTTGACACCAGCTTCCTCACCCGGAAGGTAATCGACCGTCTCGACTTTCCAGCCTTGTTTATCGGCGAAACGTTGGTACATGCGAAGGAGCATCGATGCCCAGTCTTGTGACTCAGTACCGCCCGCACCCGGGTGCAATTCAAGGATTGCATTGTTCGCATCGTACGGTCCGTTCAAGAGGATTTCGAGTTCGAAGTCATCGAACTCTTTTTTGAGCGCTTGAATCGTTTCTCCGAGCTCTTCTTGCATCTCTGCTTCCGGCTCTTCCTTGATGAGTTCAAGCGTCACTTCGCCGTCCTCATGTTTGCTTGCGAGGTCTTGATATTTGTCGACCATCGCTTTGAGCCCGTTTGACTCATCGATGACTTTCTGTGCCTTCTCTTGGTTGTCCCAAAAGTCAGGGTACGTCATCTCATTCTCGAGTTCGGCGATGCGCGCTTCCTTCTCCGTCAAGTTGAGAGAAGCTCTATAATTTTCAAGGCGCTTCGCCATTGCCTCAAGTTCGTTCCGAATATCTGAAATTTCCATAGTGTGATTCACCTTTCCGTAGGAAAGAGGCGAGCGGACCCGCCTCTTCAATAATTAAGCCTGTTGTCTACCATGACAGTTCTTGAACTTCTTACCAGAGCCACACCAGCACGGATCGTTCCGGCCGATACTCTCTTCTTTCGAACGACGGACCGGTTTTTTCTTGACTGGTGCATCGTCCTTTCCAGAGACGGCAACTTCCTCTTCGACGACTTTCTCACGTCGGAGGTTGTCCCCGACTTCGGCACGAAGCACGAAGCCTGTCACTTCTTCTGAAATCGCCGCGTTCATCGCGTCAAACATGCTAATCCCTTCCGCTTGGTACTCACGGAGCGGATCGTTCTGCCCGTAAGCGCGGAGATGAATCCCTTGACGCAACTGATCCATATGATCGATATGGGACATCCAGTGCGAGTCAACGGCACGGAGTACGATGATTTTTTCGAATTCGTTGAAGCGCTCAGGTGGTGCGAGTTCACGTTTTGCTTCATACTGCTCGTTCACACGTTCCATGAGGAGTTCAACGATTTCTTCCCGTTCTTTTCCGTAGAAGTCTTTGCCTTCGACCGGTTTTTCAAGCGCGAGCGTCTGGTTTGACCAGTGCGCGAGCTCGTCGATGTTCCACTCTTCCGGTACGAGTTCGATCGGCGTATATTGCCCGACTCCGAGTTCGACCGTCTGGGCCATCATCGAACGGACGATATCCGTGACCGACTCGTTCTCGAGAATGCTCGCACGGTCCTTGTACATGACCTTCCGCTGGTCGGCCATGACGTTATCGTAACCGAGAAGCTGTTTACGCGCATCGTAGTTGTTTCCTTCGACGCGTTTCTGAGCCGATTCGACCGCTTTTGAGACCATGCGGCTCTCAATCGGTTGTGTGTCATCCATACCGAGACGTTCCATCATGCTTTGGAGGCTGTCCGTCCCGAAACGACGCATGAGCTCATCTTCGAGTGACAAGTAGAACTGGGATTTACCCGGGTCCCCTTGACGACCTGAACGACCACGGAGCTGATTGTCAATCCGGCGTGACTCGTGACGCTCTGTCCCGATGATGTAGAGACCACCGAGGTCGACGACGCCTTCTCCGAGCTTGATATCCGTACCACGACCGGCCATGTTCGTCGCGATCGTGACCGACCCTTTTTGACCAGCATTCTCGATGATTTCTGCCTCACGCGCGTGGTTTTTCGCATTCAAGACATCGTGACGAATCTTCTTCTTCGTCAAGAGCTTGCTCAAATATTCTGAAGTCTCGACGGCGACCGTACCGACAAGGATCGGTTGTCCTGTCGTGTGAACTGAAGAGATCTCTTCGACGACGGCTTTGAACTTCCCTTCCATCGATTTGAAGATGAGGTCCGACTTATCGTCGCGAAGAATCGGTTTGTTCGTCGGGATCGTCACGACTTGCATGTTGTAGATATTACGAAACTCCTCTTCCTCTGTCTTCGCCGTACCGGTCATCCCGGCAAGCTTCTCATACATACGGAAGTAGTTCTGATACGTGATTGTTGCGAGCGTCATCGATTCGCGTTGAATCTCGACGCCTTCTTTTGCCTCGATCGCTTGGTGAAGACCTTCCGAGTAGCGGCGTCCATCCATAACACGCCCTGTGAACTGGTCGATGATCATGACTTGTCCGTCACGCACCATATAGTCGATATCGTGGTGCATGACCGCATTCGCACGAAGCGCGAGCCCAACATGGTGGTTGACCGCGACGTGTTCGATGGCGAACAGGTTATCGATACCGAAGAACTTCTCGGCGAGGTCGACCCCTTGGTCCGTCAAGAGGACTGATTTCGTCTTCACGTCGACCGTGTAATCCTCTTCTTCTTTCAATGTACGGACAAACGCATCCGCACGTGTGTAGAGCTCGGTCGATTTTTGTGCCGATCCCGAGATGATGAGCGGGGTACGCGCCTCATCGACGAGAATCGAGTCGACTTCATCGACGATCGTATAATAGAGCTCACGTTGAACACGGTCTTCCTTATAAAGGACCATATTGTCACGGAGGTAGTCGAATCCGAGCTCGTTGTTCGTCGAGTACGTGATATCACAATTGTAAGCCGCTTGTTTTTCGACGCGGTCCATGTTCGACACGTTGAGACCGACCGAAAGACCGAGAGCGAAATAGAGCGGTTCCATGAGTTCTTTATCTCGTTTTGCCAAATATTCGTTGACCGTTACGACGTGTACGCCACGGCCCGTGAGCGCATTCAAATAGACAGGAAGTGTCGCGACGAGCGTCTTCCCTTCACCTGTTTTCATTTCGGCGATGTCACCGTTATGGAGCACATAGCCCCCGATAAGTTGGACCGGGTAGTGACGCATCCCGAGCACGCGCTCTGATGCCTCACGACAGACCGCAAACGCCTCTGGCAAGATGTCGTCGAGCGTTTCGCCTTTATCGAGACGGGCTCGGAACTCTTCTGTCTTCGCCTGAAGCTGTTCGTCTGACAATGCTTTGGTTGGTTCGGCGAACGACTCGATCAAGTCGGCCGCTTTCTCTGCTTTTTTCAACACTCGTTTCTGTGGAGCAAATAACTCTTTCAAAAAGTTCGCCATACTCATATCTCCTCTGCATTCACTAAAAAATGCATGTTTTTTCCCTAATGTACAGTTTAACCGAAGTGGTGCCACCTTTCAAGGAAAGGCAAAATGAAACGACCCCCCGAAGCCGGAGGGTCGTGTAAGGTCAAGTTCATTATTCAGGTTCGATCAAGCCGTACTTTCCATCTTTACGACGGTAGACGACGTTCGTGTTGCCCGTTTCTGCGTCAGAGAAGACGAAGAAGCTGTGACCGAGCATGTCCATTTGAAGAATCGCCTCTTCCGTGTCCATCGGTTTCAATGTGAAACGTTTCGTCCGTACGAGTTCGAGTTCTGCCTCGTCCTCATCGTAGACGGCCGATGCATCATCAATTCCTTCGAGGGACTTGAAGTACTCGCCGACGCCACCTTCTTTTCCGCGTCCTTTACGGTTGAGCTTCGTTTTGTGTTTACGGATTTGACGTTCCAATTTATCGACGACGAGGTCGATTGCCGCATACATGTCGAGGTTGATGTCCTCGGCACGGAGCAACAAGTTCGGCATCGGGATCGTCACTTCCACTTTTTGTTTCTCATTATACACTTTCAAGTTGACGTAAGCCGTCTGTGCATCCGTAGGAGTTGTGAAATACCGAGTCAACTTCTCCAGCTTTTTCTCGACATAGTCTTTGATTGCTGGTGTGACCTCAATGTTTTCGCCGCGAATGTTATAAATCATCTGAACTCCTCCTTAAAATAACCGCTTGAACCATTGATTCGTCAAACGAGACGGAATCTCCTGCTTCGTTTCTAAAAAGAAAGTGGAATCAGGTGGCTCATTAATATTATACCCCGAAATCGCTATATTTGAAAACGTTATCATCAGAAAATAATGACAATTTTGTTCCTAATGTAACATTTCCTAGAACGAGCGAAAGGTATAGAAAGAAAATACCCATTCTAGTCATTTTTAAACGCCTTTTTAAATTATATAGACAAAATAAAAAGCCGGTTCCCAAGGGAACCGGCTTCGTGGTTTGAAATTATAATTTTGTAACGTTAGCCGCTTGTGGGCCGCGCTCGCCATCAACGATTTCAAACTCTACTTCTTGACCTTCGTCAAGTGATTTGTAACCTTCAGATTGGATTGCTGAGAAGTGTACGAACACGTCTTTGCCGCCTTCAACTTCGATGAATCCAAAACCTTTTTCTGAGTTAAACCATTTTACTTTACCTACCATGTGTAAATCCATTCCTTTCACCATTGGAGAATACAGAGGTTTGTCCTCTACGGCTAATCTTACCACCTTCTTGGAAGCGTGACAAACAATTTCTCAAATTATTGTAAACGTTTCGTCATTTGGCTTTCATTGGAATTATATTTCCCTACTTTTCATATTGCCTTATTGAATTTACATTTTTTGTGATATATCATTGAAGGGATGATTTAGGTTTGTGCCGTTTGTCTTTAGCCGATCCTGAAAATCTAATACGAGGAGGATGGTGCAGCGTATGCGCTCCTACTATTCTGAGGAAAAATATCGCATCACAAAGCGAACCGTGGCGATTCTCCCTTGCTTTGATATCATGAAGCAGTCACGGATCATTCTCGAGGATGGCACCGAGATTTCAACCCCGCTCCGGCCGTACCAGTTGTTGCAACTATCTTGCCGCCAGTACAACAGCTCGATCGAGGAAAGAATCTTCATCGCCAAACGCGTCGCCGGCGTAAAAGGGAAAGTCCCTGTCGTGATCGAACCGACAACCGGACTCGTCTTCTTCCCGACGAAGTCTCCGAAGCGAGACGATTGTGAATGGTATGCTTGGTCCCATATTCGAGACATACTGAACATCGAGGAAGAGCCAAACGGGCTACTCCTCACAACGAATGGACATCAAATCCAAACGAACGCAACACCGTACGTCCTTCGGAACCAGCTAAAAGCGACAGGCGAACTCGTCGCCCGGTTCCAACAAATGAATGCGGGCCCCGTGCTCGAATCATGACTCACCTTCCGTCGAAAAGACGGAAGGTTTTTTTCTATTGTTCGCTTCATTTTTTTAAAAAGAGGTCGATATTATGGTCGAGGTGACAAACATGCAAATTCAAGCCCAAGCGACCGCTGTCAGTTCGGTCTTACCAGGCATTCAGACGAACCGGACGTATAAGGCCGAACTCGTCAAACAGACCGGCCCCGACTCCGCAATCGTCAAAATCAACGGTGAAGAAGTCGAGGTCACATTCAAAGATGGGCTTCCAAAAACGAACCCGTTCCACGTGACGCTTGCCGAACAGGATGGCATGTTGATGGCAACCGTCATTCCCCAAAAGGAAGAGACGCTTGAATCCGCGCCACCTGCTTCCGCGTCGTCAAAGCTTGACGCGAAGATCCAGACGCTCCTCGCTTCCCTTCCACCGGAAGTGCGAAGCGCGGTCAGTCGACTGCTACAATCCGGACGCTTACCGATGAACGAGGATACGGTGCGCCTTCTCGAAACGGCATTCAAAGGGGACATGCGAGACGTCATCCTTCATTTGAAGACGCTCGACACGCAAGTCCTCCCTCGTGAGATGGCACGGGAGATCGCTGTCCTCTCCTTGAATGAAGCGAGACAACAGCTTACACCACCGGCACAGAACGCCCCGTACCCGCAAAAAGAGCGGTACGTCGAGCTCGTCAACCTATCACGTCCCGTGAGCGAACGCGTCATACCGACACCAGATACGGTCGACCGTACCATCCGCGACCTGCCTGCACCGCCGAAGATGGAGCGTTCTGAACCGATGACGCTCCCTCTCGTCAACGGACGACAGGTCATGGTGAAGGAAGTGACGAGCCATCTCGCGACGGTGACGAACAATTTCCGAAGCGAACAGGCAACGGTGACGAAACAACTCGGACAAGTCGCCGCGTTGATTGAGACGAACCCGCATGCGGCACGCCCTGCCCTCGAGACCGTATCGACCCGTTTGACGCAACTCGTCCAAAAGACGGACGCCCTACTTCATACCGATATCACTCAAGAGAAGCAGCTCGTCACCATGACGGCCAAGCTCGACCTCGCTTTATCTTTACTTGCGACTAAGCCACAAGAAAGTGCGACACTCGTCAAAGAAGTACGGGCGACGTTGAACGACTTCCGATACGCTCCGAACCAAGTGCGCATCGAATATATCCCGCACGGGGCGACACGCGCCGGAGAAATCCCTTCCGTTGCTCCGCTCAAACTCGACTCGACGCTGTCTGGTCGACACGTGCAGGAAGTGACGCAACGCGTCCAGGCCCAACAACTTGCACATACGACCTCTAACGCGCCGGCATCGGCTTTGTCAGTACGAGCGGATACGACGAACCCCGAGGCACAACGACTCGCCTCGTTCTTCCAAGTACAACAGACGCTCAATCGCCTCGATGGTGGTCAGCTCCATCAGCTCTTGTTCGCCCTACCGGCTAAAGTACAAGAGATTGACACCGGCATCCACGTCCATATCCAAAACCGGGAAGCAGGAGACGTCGTCGACTGGGAGAATAGCGTCCTCTACATCCGTTTAGAGACACCGCGCCTCGGAGAAATCGGCGTCAAGCTTGAAGCGAAAGATCGGAACCTCCGACTCACGCTCGAACACGACGATGCGACGGTCGAGCAAATCGCCCGTCCACTTCTTGGAAAGATTGAACAGACGCTCGAGACGATTGGATATAAGAGTGTGACGACCCAGTTCAAACCGCTCACGAAAGCCGAACGTGTCACCGAAGAACCGAAGGTGGCACCGACTACCGGTTATGACTTTAGAATTTAGGAGGTCCCGATGTACCAACGCATGGATTTGACGAAACGAAAGACGGCCGCGGTCGTCCGCTATGACGAGTCGACGGACAAAGCGCCCGTCGTCGTCGCCCGCGGGACCGGTGCCGTCGCGGAAAAGATTTTACAGGAAGCACGTGCCCGAGGCGTGGCGGTCGAGAACGACCATTCCTTGCTCGGACATCTGCTCGACCTTGACTTAGGGGACGCCATCCCACCCCAGCTATATGACGTGATGGCAGAAGTGTTGTTGTTAATAGAAGAACTTGATTCAATCAAAGGAGACCAAAGATGAATTCAACCCAGCTATATGAAATGAGGCCTGAAGAACTGACGCAGGCGATGTTACACGCGCTCGTTTATCATTACAAACGTGCCCAAGACTCGACGATTGCGGAACGGAATCGCCACCTTCGTCAAGCCCGTGAGCTGTTAGTCAAGCTCCATCAAGGACTCCATGATGGCGGTGGGATTATCGCGGCACAACTCGATGAAATTTATCTCTACATGGCGAACGCCAGTGTCGAAGCGATCATCGATCAGGACAAGCAAAAAATCGCCGAACTACATACGCTCGCAAGCGATCTCGATCAAACGTGGAGCGAAGCGATGGAGCGTGCTAAAACCCAACTTGCCCCGACTGGAGGAAACCGCTATGAAAATTACCAATAACGTTCAAGCATTAAAAGCCTATACTTCCCTTTCCCTGAACCAAGCCTCGATGAAAAAGACGATGGATCGTCTCTCGAGTGGGGTTCGGATCAACAAGGCGTCTGACGATGCGGCAGGTCTCGCCATCTCCGAGAAGATGCGAATGCGCCTCGACTCGCTTTCGATGGCAGAACGCAACACGCTCGACAGCATCTCGCTCACACAGACGCTTGAAGGTGGGATGAACGAGACACACGCCCTTCTCCAACGGATGCGAGAACTGTCCGTCCAAGCGGCGAACGGGACGCTCAGTGAGGACGACGCCAAAGCTGTCCAGGAAGAAATCAACGCGTTGACTGCCGAAGTGACGCGAATCGCGGAAACAACCGAATTCAACTCGAAGAAAATCATGAACGGGGAATACAAAGAAGGCAAGAGCACGTTATTCTTCCAAATCGGTGCCGGTAATAACGAGGCCGTCATCTTGAACGTCGAAGACATGCGGGCGCATGCGCTCGACATTACGACGACGTCAGCAGGTGGCGGAGAACTTCCTGCCGTCGATCACGACAATGATCAGGCGACAGCGTCTGAAACATACTACGCGCTGAGCGTGTTGACGCCAGACAAAGCGGGAGAAGCAATCGCGAAATTTGATGCGGCCATCAACAAGGTCTCGCTCGAACGTTCGAAACTTGGGGCCATCCAAAACCGGCTCGAGGCAAACGTCAGCGTCGTCGCCATCGGTTCAGAGAACTTGACGGCGTCTGAGTCACGAATCCGTGATGCCGATATGGCCCGTGAAATGATGGACTTCGCCCGTCTAAACATCTTGAACCAGTCCGGCATGGCAATGATTGCCCAGTCGAACGCATTGCCGCAAGGCGTGTTACAATTATTGAACTAACCTATTAGAAAGGACGGTTGCCCATATGGACATTCGTCGCATCATGGAGACGCAATCGCTCCTCGGCTCAAGTAAGGCAAAACGCCCCGAAGTCGAACCGGGCGTCTCCTTCCAAAACGTAATCGGTCAAAAGCGCGAAGACCGTGAACATGAACGCTTCCAGCGTCAAATCGCCGCGATCCATGAACAAGGAGAACTGCTCGCCGAGAGTCAGACCGTCGAGGCGCTCGCCGAATACAAACAGCTGATTAAAGACTTTATGAAAGAGGCCGTTGACGCGGCACTCCGTCTCGAGGACAAACGCGGATTCAATCGCCGCGGCCGTGCGAAGATTTATAAGGTCGTCGAACAAGTCGACCAAAAACTCCTCGCGCTGACGGATCAGGTCATCTCGGGAGAAGCCTCTCGCCTCTCCCTTCTCGACCAGGTCGGTGAGATTCGAGGACTGCTCGTCAACGTCTATGTGTGAGGTGTCGAAATGGCAGAACATTTGTTTTTGAAGAAAGTCAAATGTCCGTATTGTTTACAGGAAAGTAAGACGAACCGCGTCTTGTCGCGTCACATTCGTCCGCTCGAAGTCGAGAAGGACGGATACACGACGTATGACGGACCGAACCCGTATTTGTACGAACCTTCCGTCTGTGATTACTGTCATCTTGTCTTCCATGACTCGTTCGATAAGGTGCGAAAACACAACCGGGAAGCGCTCGAGACACACTACTTTAATCAAGTAAATGCGGATGTATTGAAAGGTGACCGTACACCTGAACACGTGATTCTCTTGTATAAGTTCGCGGTCATGACGGCCCAATTGAGCGGACAAAAACCGTCTGTCGTCGCCATGCTCGGGATGCGGATCGTATGGATGTACCGATTAATTGAAGATACGGCGTCTGAGAAGGAATGGATGCAGCGAACACTCGATAAATACAATGAGGTGCAGGAAGCGTATACGGACCCGATTCGGACCGGATTACCGTACGACCAACTTATGCTACGGATTGCCGATTTGTCGGCCGCACTCGACTACTACGAAGATGCGCGTCGCTGGTACGGGATTCTTCTCAGCAGTAAGGAAGTATCAGAGCGAATCCGGAATCAGGCCCGCGAGCATTGGGAAGATTTTCGGTTGGAGCATACATAACGAGAAGTGTGGGACTTCGTGTCTCACACTTTTTGCATACAAAAAAATCGCGCTCATCCACTCTCGGACAAACGCAATCGACACCATTGATGGGTGAACCTTCAAACCGAAAAGAGACCACGCGACATGACTCACGTGAAAACCAAAACAAGGCACCCTCATGCCGACTACGCGGTGGCGTCTTGCACGATAAGATTAGTATAACGCTTATTTTATAATATTACTATAGTTTTTGACCGGGATGCATGTCGGGTATAGTCAAAGCAGATACATACGATAAGGAGGAATCTTTCATGTTTGAAACGCAATATCTCGACACCGTACGTGCCACATTCAAAAGTCAGAAACAACTCGCCGAGCGTGCGCTCGTCCAAGTGAGTGACGAGGACCTGCACAAGACTCTTGCACCCGATACGCTCTCCCTCGCCCTGATCATCCAGCACATGGCGAATAACATGAAGTCGCGCTGGACCGATTTTTTGACGACGGATGGTGAGAAGCCGGACCGTAATCGCGACGCCGAGTTCGAGGACCAACAACTGTCCCGGGACGAACTGATGCAGGTGTGGGACGAGCGCTGGCAGCTGTTAGACGACGTCCTAGCCGATCTGACACCAGATGACCTTGGGAAGGACGTGATGATTCGAGGGGAAGCCCATTCCGTGATTGATGCGATCGAGCGACAAGTGTCGCATTACGGGTATCACGTCGGACAGATCGTCTATTTATCGAAGCTATTTGCAGGAAGCGACTGGGACGTCTTGTCGATCCCGCTACCACATCAGCGGAAGTGAGTTCAAAGGAAGCATGCCAACGATGGATTGACATGCTTCTTTTTCATTTCGTGACATCAATCGGATATTCGTAACGGTCTTCCGCGATTGTGTTGAATTGATCGTTATAAGGGCCTTCTACGACAAAACGCACCTCGGTCAATTCTTTTGGCATCGAGTCCACATGAAAGAGTACCCCACCCTCTTTCTTCACTTTACCTAAAAATTCTCCTCCAACGTCCTCTGAAATAATCATATCAGCGTCTACTTGTTCTCCTGTATTCGTGACGAGCCGTGCCTGATTTGGATGAAATGAGACCGTGTCGTCACTCGTATTCTCGACAATTACGTTGAAAGAGACAATGGTCACTTCTTTTTTATCATCGAACATGAAACGAAAATCAGAAGAGACCTGTAATCGGAGTGTTTGTACTTTATCGATTTGGAAAATGATTGGGCCAATCTTTTCTTCAATACCTAGGTTGCGATTCTTCATATAAATCTGGCTGACTCCGATTTCATCCTCTTCTACTTCAAATTCTTCAGAGCCACCAATCCCTTCTGACGTATCTTCACCTTTACTCGATTCACTTCCTTCTGGTGAGGAAGTGGTTTCTTCTTCTGTTGTCTGTTCGGTCTGCTCGGTAGTTTCAGAAGTCGTCGCCTCATCCGTTTCCCCACATCCAATCAGAAATACGAGAGGCAAAACGAATAACCCATGTCGAACCTTCATGACACGTTCCCTCCTATTCGAAAATCTCGTCGGTCAATGACTTATATTGAATATGTACCCATCAAATTAGAAAAAAACATATCATTTATGATAATTCAAACACTTATTTTCCAATGACCATACAAAAAGCGTGCCGATATCTCTCGGCACGCCTATTCTCATTTTGTTACGTTGATGGTGAATTCGTATCGCTCTTCTGCCACTCTCTCAAACGCTTCGTTCGAAGGTCCACTCGTGAAAAATTTTACTTCAGTCAACTCTTCTGGTTTTGCTTTGACGAAGAAGAGAACATTGCCTTCCTTCTTCACCTTCCCTAAAAATTCTCCACCGACGTCATCCGAGAAAAAGAGGTCTGCCTCGACCTGCTCTCCGGTGTTTGTGACAATCGTACCTTGATCCGGGTAAAAACTAATCGCGTCGTCGACAGTATTCTCTGCAATCACATTCATGGCGACCACCGTCACTTCTTCAGCTCCATCAAATGAATCACGATACACCTCATTCACCTGCAAGCGTGACGTCTGTACCTTGTCGATTGCGAACTGAATCGGTCCCATCGTCTCCGTGATCGTAAGTGCCTTATTCTTCATGTAGATCTTGTTCGTGCCGAGTTCACTTTCTTGGACGTCCGTCTCTTCAGCGGTCTTTTCTTCAGACGCACTCGCTTCCGCCTCTGCCACTTCTTCCGTGTCCGTCGCTGTCGTCTTCAGTTCATCTGCTTCCCCACATCCGACGAGTAGTGTGAGCGGTACCGCCACCAGTAAGCCAAATCGTTTCATGTTCATCTTCATCTCTCCCTTTCCAAAATCCAAGTGTTGTGGTTAAGAAGAATATAACGAATTGGCAAGCAACACCGATGTAAGAAAAAGTTCCAGGCAAAATAAAAGTCAAGGTCCAAAATCGAACCTTGACACATATACTTATCCTCTTGATTTCAGCTCTTCTTCCTCATATGGGTCGGGACGCTCCTCGATTGGCATGTCATCCTCGACGTATGCCTCGAGCTTCGGGTCACGCTCCACATACTCATCGTACGCTCCCTCTGGACCATAGACGAAATAACGGCGTTTCCGTGACGATACCGGTTTGGACTCTTTCTCACGCATCTCGTTTCCCTCCTCTTTCCAGAAAAGAAGCAACGGCTACATTGATATTTACCCGATTATAGCGGAAAACAGACGTCATTTCATCCTCGCTTTTTATCCGAAACCTTTTTGCATGATGTTCGTATATATCCATAACGATTCAATGAAGGGATGGTACATATGCAATTATTAAAGAAAGGGTTCGTACGGAGCCTCTTATGGTCGCTTCCGTTCGCGATCCTCGCGCTCTACCAAGGATGGTCAGGAAATATGGACGGCGTACACGGAATGCTTGTCTACGCAGGAGTCGCTTTCTTTCTCGGGCTCACAAGTGTCATTTACGAAGTCCCGCAGTGGTCGTTCAAAAAGCAAATTTTCATTCACTGGAGCGTCATGCACGTGACGATCCTACCACTCCTTTGGTTCGGTGGAGCTACACCAGTCACGTCGCTTCAAGATGCTACACGTCTCTACTTAAACTTTACGGTAAGTGGTCTCATCTTGTTTACCGCTTCTTATTTCATCATTCGGATGCGACGCCAAGTCAAAGCCTCTTAACACAAAAGCTCGAAGGCGCATGCCTTCGAGCTTTGTTATGTCTGTTGGTCGAATAGACCGGAAAAGTTGGAATCCACGTCTTCATATGGATCGACGTACGACTTGACCGTCTTCCGTTCCATCCGGGCCGTCCCGAGCGTCATCCCGAGACGCTGATGTTCGGCTTCAATGAGACGGGCAATCTTTTGACTGTCGTCAACGAGCTGCCGAAGGACCGTCTGATCGGCTTTTTCCAAGTCAGGACCGTGCGCCGCGAGCAATTGTTCCCGGTCGTCCAAGAGCTCATGGATTTGTTCCATCCACGTGTCATACGTCGGCTCTTCTGGGACTTTCGCCAGCAACTCTTTTAAGCGCTGTGTCTTTAAGATAATCTCATCGATTGGTCTCATGACTGCTTCGCGAGTTTCATCGCTTCCTTCCACGTGTCACGGAGTTCCGTCGTGAAGTCGAGCACTTCGTCGAGAATGGTCGTGTCGTTCTTGACGTTCGCATCGACGAGACGACGCCACATGTAGTCATAGAGCGAGTCTAAATTCGCTGAAATAGCGATGTCTTTATTGAGTGTGAGACGAAGCTCTTGGAAGATGGCTTGCGTCTTTTGGATGTTGATGTTCTTTAAATCAGGATTGCCCTGGTCGATCGCAAGCTTGGCGAGGCGCATGAACTTGAGCGCCCCGTCATAAAGCATAAGCGTCAGTTCCTGTGGGTTCGCGGTCGTGACCGCATTGTTTTGATAAGCTGCATATGGATTAGCCACCATTTAAATTCCTCCTCTTACATTCCGCCGCCTAAAAACTGTTGAAGTGAAGCGGCTTGCGAGTTCGCCTGGTTCATCGCCGTTTCCATCGCCGCGAAGCGACGGTAGTAGGCGTTTTCTTTATCGATGAGTAAATCGTTCAGTCGCTGGATTCGCGTATCCATCTGTGTCATTTCGCGACCCATTGAATACGTCGGAGCACCAGCCCCGTCCGCACCGGCGATTCGCGTAATCGTCTCACGTGAGTCTTTTGCGGCGTCGCGGATTTGAGGAAGAAGTCCCGTCTCTTCATCCGTGAAGAGCTTGTACACTTGTTCCGGGTCTTTCTCGATGGCTGCTTTTAACTTCTCTTCATTCAGCTCAATCTTTCCACCGTTCGTGAAGTCTGAACCGGTCGAGAGCCCAATCTGGAACAAGCGAGACATGTCTAAATCATTCGTAGTAGATGTTGCGCCCGACCATTTGCTACGAAGCGTGTCCATCGTCCCACGAAGAATCGTGTCGCCACGGAGCATCCCGCTCATCGCTTTCTCTTCCCACTTCTTGATCTCATCTTCAGACAACTCATCACGCTGTGCCTGCGTGAGCGGTGCGAATGAACGGAAACGCTCTTCGCGTGTCTTCTTGTTCATGAGATCAATCGTCTCATTGTATTTATCGACGAAACCTTTGATGTTGTCAAAGATTTTTTGGGTGTCGGTAGCGGCCGATAGTGTGACGGGTCCTCCTGTTTCGAGGAAAGATGATTTCAGTGTCAACGTCATATTGTCAATCGTCGTCGTGTTCGAAGCACGTTCGACTTCAATCCCATTCACTTTAAACTTCGCATTTTGTCCAGTCGGAACAACCGTCCCCATACTAAAGGCAGATTTGAAGTTGGTGTCAAATTGAATAGTAGAAGTTGCCCCGGTCTCTTTCGTCGACAAAGAGATTTTTCCGGTAGACGATTCAAAGAAAGCAGAGAGTCCTGTCTCTTTACTATTTAACTGACTCATCAAATCTTGTACCGTTGCGTCCGCACCTAATTCAATCTTTTGATACGTCCCGGCTGTACTAGATTTGTACTGAATTTCAAAGCCAGTCCCAGAGGAGAACGAAGTAGAAACATCTTTTGGAATAACTCCACCAGGATAGTTCGTTGTATTGGTAGCGGTGACTTTTCCAGTCGTCGCGTCATACGCGAAGTCAGCAGCATTTAAAACATTTCCTGCAGCATCTTTTAAGACGACTGTCGAAAAGTCCAAATCTTTCGGAATCGTTAACTCGGTTCCAGCCGTCTCTTGAATGACACGCTTTTGTCCGGCAACAAATCCATTCATGTCTGATAATTTTGTTGTACTCGTCAACTTTTGTCCGTTACGATCGACAGCATCTAAAATAGTCGTCGCCGAACTGGCCAACTGTGTAACCGAGTCGATCCGAACCGCGCTATTTCCACTTGAAGGTCCGGCAGTCACGCTGATTTTCGACTCATCCGACGAGCTAGACGTCTTCGCATAGAAGTTTCGGCTGAACATCAAGTCGACCGCGCTATTTCGTAACGTCATGAGTGAGCGGTTGATTTCGCGATATGCATCGCGCTTCCATTCTGTCGTTTGTTTTTTCTGTTCAAGTTTATCAACCGGCGCACGTTCAGCCTGCATCAATTGCTTAATAATCGTATCCGTATCGATTCCACTGGCGAGTCCGCCAAATCGGATAGGTGTCGTCATGAAAATCCTCCTTTATACCCGTTCGTCAAAGAGATGATTGAACTCCATGAACGCTGCAAAGAAATCGAGGGATTTTTTGCTTGGGATTTCGCGGATCACTTCGTTGTTCGTATCCACGATTTGAATATAGTAGTCGTTCAATTTTTCATGCTTCATAAATTTTAAGCCTGTACGCTGTTGTTCCAGTATTTGATTCGCCTTCTCGACGGCCGCCTCTAGCTTGGTAACGTGTTGAGGCGTCGGAAGAATGACGATGCCTTCGTCGGCGAGTTTCGCTTGATTCGCTTCGACGAACACGTTTTTCGTTTGTTCATACGGCAAGACGGAAGAAGGTAGGTGAAGCCGGACTTCTGAAATGGTCGGGTTCATGTTGGTCTACTCCTTATTTGTTCTTCTCTATCTTAATATCGGCAAGTTAGGAAAGAAGTTCAATGGAAACTTGTTCAATGATTGTTCATAATTATTTTCTTTTGAATTGAAATTCGATTATTTAAATTGGGTATTTAATATAAGAACGTACATTCCCTTAAGAGAGGATAAAAAGCGATGAAATGGGAAGAATTGACGACTTTTGAGAAGAGTTTATTAATGGGGACTTTATTGGGAGATGGACACATCGGAATTTCTAAAAAGAAATATCCAAATGCGAATTTAAGATATGGAGAACATTTTTCAATCAAGCAACTCGAATATCGTGAATGGAAATTAAACAGCGCTCCACGAATTTTTTCGAGTATCATCAAAAACAATAACGGAACAAGCGCTTCTCTCACCTCACGTTTTGATGAACTTTTCACTTGGCTTCGAGCAGAACTTTATATCGGAGGTAAGAAAAGCATCCCCCTTCATTTACTTGAAGAATGTACGGATCCAGTTTTTTTACTAGCACTCTATTTAGATGATGGCAGTCTGTGTGTCACGCGCTCAACCCGTTCAAAAAAGCAACAAATGATTTTAACTCCTCATATCGCACTCTACTTGCAAGCATTTCATCCTTCTGAATTAAATTACTTAAGTCAATTCATCGAAAAAACATTTGGACATCGTTTTGTGCTAAGTCGAAGAAATGATGGTCACAATTTCATTCTCCGTATTCAAAAGACGGAAGTTGCTCTAAAATTCTTAGACTTTACTGCTTCATACAGTGAGAAAATACCTTCTATGGCATGGAAGCTAGATTGGGAACATCGCTTGCAGTTGGAGAAAGAAGCGAATCCAGATATGATTGTCATCACATCAAAACCTAAAAACGATTATTCGGAGGAAGAAATCGAACTGATTGTGACTTCAAAATTAAAAGGAATTTCAGATCAAGAAATTGCAGATATACTAGGACGTAGCTATTGGTCTGTCGTATACAAGTGGCAAGATATTAAGAAGAACCGATTAAAAGAAGAACAAGTTGTGTATGTAAGTTAAAAAACACCCGCGTTCCCTTCCAGGATGCGGGTGTTAAAAATCATATTATAGAGCCGATTAACGAAGCAATTGAAGAACCGCTTGCGGTTGCTGATTCGATTGCGCCATCATAGCCTGTGCAGCTTGGTTAAGGATGTTGTTCTTCGTAAAGTTCATCATCTCTTTTGCCATGTCTACATCACGTACACGTGATTCAGCAGCTTGAAGGTTTTCAGCAGAAGTACTCAAGTTGTTAATTGTGTGCTCAAGACGGTTCTGTACCGAACCAAGTTTTGAACGTTCAACCGAAACTTTTTGTATAGCTTGATCAATTACTTTAACTGCTGTTTCAGCTTGTGACTGTGTACCAACTTGTAAATCTTTAACACCAAGTGTAGATGCACGCATATCAGAAATTGAAAGGTTGATTGTTTGACCATTGTTTGCACCGATATGGAATGTAGCTGATCCATCGTTACGAACATCTTTCGCTTCAGTGCCTACTTCAAAGTTTGAAAGGGCATTTGAAGCTGCTTCTTTACGTTCGCCAGTTGCAGATTTAACCTCGATTGCAAAGCCATTGATTTGCCCAACAGATCCACCAGTTGCAGCCGTAATTGTAGTTGCACCTGATGCCGTAGCTGCAGTTGTCACAGTTGCATTTCCTGCAATAGCAGTATTGATCGCTGCCATTGTATCAACAGCTGCATCTGCAATTGTAAAGGTAGCTGTTTGTTGAGTTCCGTTAACAGACCATGAGGCCGTAATTACGTCACCAGTTTGTAACCCAAGGTTATTTCCAGCTTTGTCTGTAAGTACGTTTAAGACTGTACCGTCAGCCGCTGCAGCGTCAAGACCACTATTATTCACAATTGTACCTGTTGCAGTTGCCTGTGCAGATCCCATTGCTCCATTTAAAAGTTTTTTAGTGTTGAATTCAGTTTGGTTAGCAATACGATCAACTTCAGTTCCAAGTTGTTTCATTTCATCTTGGATGTTAGAACGGTCTTGAGTTGTGTTTGTATCGTTCGCTGATTGAACTGAGAGTTCACGCATGCGTTGAAGAATTGAATGTGTTTCGTTCAATGCACCTTCACCTGTTTGAATAAGTGAAATTCCATCTTGTGAGTTACGCGTTGCCTGATCTAAACCGCGAATTTGCCCGCGCATTTTCTCAGAGATTGCAAGACCAGCTGCGTCATCTCCAGCACGGTTGATACGAAGACCTGAAGACAATTTCTCCATCGCTTTGCCTGTTTGTGCTGTATTGAATGACATGTTACGGTGTGCGTTCATTGAGTTAAGGTTGTGGTTAATAATCATTGTAATTTCCCTCCATAGGTTTGAGTTTTTCCGCTCTTCCAAATCCATTTGTCCGAGCATGCAAGGTTTAGGCCGGCCCCTCACCTTACATTTTTTTGGAACGTTTTATCGTTTCCATACTCTATATCGGAGTGCGTTCCTATCTGTTTAGTCTTTTTCGAAAAAAGTTACACGTTTTGAATAGAAATCTTCAAATTGCATAAAAATAGCCCACTCTCGTCGGCTTTTGATGACCAACTCGAGTGAGCTATTCTAACTTACACTTCCACCTTCATCTGTTCCGTCTCATTCTGCAAACTCTCCGCAACCCGAACGAGCTCTGACATCGCCCCGTTCACTTCACCAAGGCTTGCCGCTTGCTGGCTCGCCGCTGACGTCACTTCATTCGCATAACGTGATGCTTCTTCGACCATGCCAACGATGCCTGCCGAGTTTGTCACGACCGAATCGATTTGACCGCGTGACTCATCTAAGAGGGAATCGACCGAATGGACATGGCTGTACACTTCATTCGCTGAGTTGTGGATCGACGCGAACGCACCACCCGCTTTTTCAACTAAGCCGACGCCTGTCTCTACTTCTGCTTTGACGTTCGCCATTGAAGACGATGTATCGCCAACGAGACGCTTCACGTCGACGATGAGATCCGTGATTTCTTGAGTCGAATTCGCTGTTTGTTCCGCGAGCTTTTTCACTTCTGCCGCAACGACGGCGAATCCACGACCATGCTCACCGGCACGTGCCGCTTCGATCGATGCGTTCAAGGCAAGCAAGTTCGTCTGTGCCGAGATGTCACTGATGACATCCGTGATCCGTGAGATTTCGCCTGTCATTTCCGTCAACTGGCTGTTAAGTGTTGATGATTGCTCCACTTTCCCAGCAATCGCATGCATCGCGTTGACGGAAGACGAGGCAAGACCCTTCCCGCTCTCTGCTTCCTGTTGCATCTCGCTCGCCGAATCAAGCGCCGATGACATCTCTTGGCGGATACTCTCCATCGTACGCGCGACCGCTCCGAGCAAGTCCATCGAATTATACGTCGCACTGACGTTGTCTTCTAACATTTTGTTGAGAGAATCCATCGCAGAACGAATACTTTCGCCGGCAACGTTCCCTTCTTGAACGGAAGCTGCAATCTCTTGTGCCGAACCAGTCAATTGGTCTGCCGTGTAACGCATGTTCGTGCCTTGTTCCCGAAGGTGTTCGACCATGTTGTCCATCGACAAGAGTAAACGTCCCATTTCTGAACGATCCGTCGTCTTCTCGTCTGCGAAGTGCACCGTCAAGTCGCCGTTTCCGACTTCGACGGCTTTTTCAGATGCCATTTCGACCGCTTTCAGTGGTCGACGGGCAATCAAGTAGATGACGATGCCGCCGAGTGACGAGATGAGTAACGCCGCAACCGTACCGACGAGCATGACCTGACCTTGTTCCATCTCGAGTTCCGTCAAGAGTAATAGGGTGATGTAGCCGACCGCTCCGCCCGTGATAAAGGATGTGACCAAAATCCACGCGAGCAATTGCGTCGTAAAGTTTTTAAATACTTTCACTGTTTGTTCCTCCTCATTGTGTTCATCACTTACTATATCGTCCATTTTCCAAAGAATGTATAGCGTTTTCAGTTGAACGTTTGGTCAATGAAAAAACGCACCCCGTCAAGGAGTACGTTTCGTCAAAATGCTTCATCGTCACGTTCGACATGCATCATACGTCGTGGTGTCGTCGCCGCATCAATCGCGAGTGTGATCGCTGCTGCCCAGTGTAGCATCATCCCGACAAACGGGATAAAGCCGAGGACTGACGCCGCAATGCCGACCGCCGCCCCGTACGAGAATCGATTCAGTCGACTGAACGACAGAATCAATACGATCACGTGGTACACGAACATGAACCCGAGGGGGGAGTACCCCATACTGATGATAAACAGACCACCGAGAAGTGGGATTCCGAGAAATGCTTCAAACGCCGCGCCGAGCCATTTTAGATTTTTTACCATGTGGTTCACCTCATAATTCGATCATATAAAACTCATAGCCGCCATTTTCCGCAAAACCGGCACGCTTATAAATCTCGAGCGCCGCCTTGTTTTCCGTCTCGACATCGAGCTCGACTTTCGTTCGACCCATGCGGAACAGTTGTTGCACCATCTGTTTCAACATTTTCGTGCCGTAGCCTTTGCCTTGCTCACCTGCTTTGACCCCGAACGCATGGATACTTGCCGCGTCATCCCCTGTGAGCAGGGCACGGATGATCCCGACTGGCTTTCCGTCAACCTCGCCGATGTACGTCACGCGATCTGGCGTGTCGATTTGTTGATAGATATTTTCCGTCACATCGACCGGGTCACCGAACGCCTCGCTGAGCGTCGCGATGATGAGCGGACGGTCGTCTGCTGTCGCCTCACGTAGCGATACCTCGTCCGGCTTCAAGAAAAGCTCCGCCTTTTTCAAGACGAGATTGTATTCCGAGAACTGGTATGCCGCCTGAAGATGGTCGAGCACTGCCTTTCCAGATGCCGAGTTCCGGTCGATGACGAACGTGAACGCTTCGCAACCGTTCAATTTCGCGTCCTGTTTCGCCGTCTCGAGAAGTGCCGTGAAGACACCTTGCTTCCGGTATTCCGGATGGACGAGCGCGTTCACCTCATATTCGTTCGGAAGATACGGGAAGAGCATGAGATAGCCGACGAGCGTCTCCCCGTCATATACCGCATAGTCGTTCTGTCCGACCGACTCATGTCCTACTTTGACATCAATCTTGTCATTCGAGTTGACCGCCTGTTCTAACGCCGTGACGTCATCTGCCTGTCTTACTTCTTCTACTGTCCAATTCATTCATATCACCTCATTTGTATTGTAGCACAAAGGAAAAAGCCCGCCGTAGCGAGCGGGCTCTCAGTCATTCCCTTCATTCTGAAAAAGATACGTCACTTCTCGCATCGTGACCGAGATGACGATCACGATAGCCAAGATGATCCAGCTTTCTTGTTTCGGTAAATCAAACACATACACAGCAACGATAAACAGAAGGGCTACAATCAATCCCTCCGTATAATCCCTTTCTCTCGTTCGCACACGACCACCCGTTCCTTATAACGTCCGAAACTCTAGCTCAGGAAGGGTCTCGATCAACTCGGCAATCTCGTCCGTATGTGCCTCGGCACCCGGGACGGCCTCGGTCGGTTCGACCCAGAAGAACGTCTTATCGTTCGTTCCGAGGTAGTTGCCGTAGCCGACCTCTGTCGCGAACGTCTCTTCTGTCAACTCACGGTCGATCAAATCTAGGTGGAACAACAGTTGGTCTTCCCCGTCCTCGACGTTATAGTATAAATCGAACGTGCCGTAGCTCTTCGTGTCCCCGATGTCGACAACGTCCTGTGCCTTCTCGATATAGACGTCACCCCGCTCGATCGCCGAGACAATCTTCGATGGCAAAATGATCTCGTAACCGAGCTCACGGTCACGGATCGTCTGAGTCGTGTCCTCCGTCCGCCCCCGGGACGAGACGACACCGACCGTCGCCACCAACGCACCGGTCACACCGAGCGCGAGCGCCCACTTCATCGATTTGTTCACAAGAACCACTCCCTACTTGTTAATGTCTTCACTTGATTATCCCATAAGTCGATGACTTTTCATTAAATATTCTGAAAAAATGTTTCCCCTTACATTGACGACTGTCCGCCAATCCCATACGATGGTAATAACGTACTATAGAAAAGAGGAACTGACATGTCTAACGAAACTACTTTGACGCGCGCCCAGCTCGACGCACTCCTGAAAAACGTCTTCGCCCTGCAAATCCCGGTCATCGAGAAATTCATGACGGATTTGTTTAAACAATACGTCTCGACAGCATCTACGTTCAAGCAAGATATGGACACGATGAAAGCATCTGACTGGCACAAGCATTTCTTCGGTCAAAAAGTGATGCCGCACCTCTTCATCGAGAACCTCGGCTTCGGCGCATCGTTCCGCCACCAAGGTCAAGAGAAGGTCGTCAGCATCCCCGAAAATATGACGGTCGTCAAACCGGACTCGGACGCACAAATCAAAGAGATTTTAGAGAATCTCGATCAGACGCTCGCATCGATGGACGGCGTCAAAAACAAAGGGCTCGTCAAGAAATTTTATAAAGAAACACTTGAACTCATCTGCCAACTCGGTAGCCGTACCGGTATGATGGATGACTTCTACGATAAAGTCAAAGGCAGTTTGACAACAAGTTGATGACCATCCCCTCGTTTCTAATGAACGAGGGGATTTTTCATGTCTCTTTTCGAATTGCTGATTCCCCTTACAATAAAAACGGACAGCTTTCAGCCATCCGTCTCGTCATTCACCCTCTGTCATGACCGTAGTTCGAGCGCGGCGATCCGCTCCATCCGCTCGAGGATTGGCTTCGCCTGGTCGATATACGCCCTCACTTCAGCAAGCGACAACGACGCCGCATGCGCATCCTCACTCCGCCACACTTCATATACGAAAACCGTGTCTGCCTCGTCAAGCGACACGTGGACCCGATACGATTCACAGTCCGAAGTCGCCTCCATCTCACGCGCTGCTTCCGATAAAATCGCCACGAGTCTGTCGCGTTGCCCCGCTTTCGTGACGAGCTTGCCAATCAGTGCGTACATTCTCCATCTTCCCCTTTCTCTTGCATCGACTCATTCCACTTTCCATGTCAGATTTCCTGCCTTGACGGCTCACATGCCTTGAAGGTTTGCTATACTTAAAGAAAATGGAAAGGGGGCACCCCGTATGCAGCGTACACCCATGCCTTCCCCAACACCGGAGGAAGTGCAGCGCTTAAGGCGCGAACATAATCCGATCAAGGCATCCGAACTGTTTGCGAAAGTCGTCCTCTTACTGCTCGGCTCCCTCGTCTTCGCGGTCGGTTTGGAGGCCTTCCTCGTTCCGAACCAAATCATCGACGGAGGGATCGTCGGCGTCTCGATTATCGTCTCGTATTTGACCGAGACGAAACTCGCCATCTGGCTCGTCCTCTTCAACTTGCCGTTCATCTATTTCGGGTATCGACAAATCGGGAAGACGTTCGCCGTCGTCACATTGACGGCAATCTTGCTCATGTCGGCCTTCACCATCGTCCTTCATGACATCAAGCCATTCACCGACGACCTCTTGTTGTCGACCGTTTTCGGTGGCTTTTTACTCGGGGCCGGGATCGGGCTCGTCATCCGTGCAGGAGGTTCACTCGATGGGACAGAGATTCTTGCCGTCTCTTTTACGAACCGCTTACCGTTCTCGGTCGGTGAGATCGTCATGTTCTTCAACATCTTCATTCTCGGGACAGCCGGTTTCGTCTTCAGCTGGGACCGGGCCATGTACTCGCTCCTCACGTATTTTATCGCTTTTAAAACAATCGATGTCGTCTTAGAAGGGATTGATCAGTCGAAAGCGGCGTGGATCATTACGACGGCACCTGAAGAAATCGGCCAAGCGATTATGGACCGGCTCGGTCGGGGCGTGACGTATCTGCATGGAGAAGGTGCCTATACCGGAGACGGAAAGAAAGTCGTCTTCACCGTCATCAGCCGACTCGAGGAGACGAAGCTGAAAGATATCCTCGATGACTATGACGAGAAAGCTTTTCTTGCTATCGGTAACATTCACGACGTCCGAGGCGGACAGTTCAAGAAAAAGAATATTCACTAAACGTGAAATCCCCTATAACCGCTGGACAGGATTTGCCAACGGTTATAGGGGATTTTTTAGGCGAACCTTACCTGATCTCGACCACTTCGCTTCGCTACATACAAGGCTTCATCCGCACGTTCGAACACGACCATACTCGATTCATGTCCTGCGACGGCTGCACCAATCGAGATGGTCATCGGAATGACCTCTCCTTGACATTCAAAAATCGTGTGACGCACGGTCTGAACAAGCTCTTCCGCCACTTCTTTCGCATCCTCACTTCCCTCAATCACAAGCAAGAACTCTTCTCCACCGTATCTTCCGACAAATCCTGACGGGGGGCAATTCCGTTCTAACGTCTGTCCAATATGACGAAGCGCCGCATCGCCGGCCAAATGCCCATATGTATCATTCAACTGTTTAAAATGATCGACATCGATGACAAGTAGCGTCCAAGGTTTGCCGGACATCTCTAAGTCATTCATCTGTTCGAGTGTTCGGTACCGATTCGGCAGTCCCGTCAATTCATCAATGGTCGCCCGGTGTGTATGTAAAAGGAACATCCATAGATGGGTCTCAAGCTTTTTCGCCGCCCAATAACAGAGCCAGGCACCAAGCGATAACATGAGAAAGTAAGGGACAAACACGTTAAAAAATACACCTGTCCCGACACTACCCGTCACCTGGATCAAAACGAGTAACGCACCAAATCCGATGTAGACGGCGTATCCTTTCACCCGATTAATGAGCACGCGGGAAACCACTAAAGAAAATAAGAAAAAGACGATAAACATGAGAATGGCGTCAACGAACGGGGCACTCATCCCATGGATCGTCATACGTCCGATAAAGATAAGTCCGAGCGTGACAATCGCCCCGAATGGCCCAGCGTAGGTCGCTGATAGCGCAATCGGGATGAGGCGGAGATCAATACGTGCCTCACCGAGTTCGATGGCATTGATCGTCAGGAGAATCGCCGTCAGTCCATTCGACACCCCGAACCAAAATCGGACAAATAATGGAGAAGTTCGTTGAATCGGCAAGACCGTCCGCATCACATAGAATGTAAGCGACATGAATAAAAAGATGAGACTAATGTTGATGACAAATTGATTAATAACCGCTCCCACCAATTCTCCTCCTTCCCTTCCCGTTTCTATCCTATCCCAACTCATCAAGAAATGTCATTCACCACTTATCGATTTCATCAAAAAAGTCGAAAGCTCACGCTTCCGACTGCTTGTTAATCATTTGCTTCATCAAGTTAGCGCTGTTTCTTGCCGACTCGTTCTCTTCCTGCATTTGAATGTACACTTCATGACGGTGAATATCGATATGACGCGGGGCATCGATGCCGAGCTTCACTTGGTCACCTTCGATCGCGAGCACCGTGAGCGTCACATCGTCCCCGATATGGATCGCCTCACCTTGCTTCCGTTTCAATACGAGCATCAGCGCACCTCCGTTTTCGTTCCGCCGAGCGGATAGCGTGCCGGAAAGGCGTCGTCTAGAATGACCTGTTTCCCGCGACGTTCTTTCGTCTCGATGACGATCGGTGCCTTCAAATTGAGAGTCGACGACTCGAACGGCTCACGGAGCGTGACGACGGAGTAGACCGATACGTGTTCCGCTTCTTCGATTCCAAGTTGGTCTTTCGCACCGTCTGACAACTCGAACGCATAGTCCGACTTATGCCAGAACGGATTCGTCACGACGAACGCGCAAGCCTGTTCCTCAATCGATTGAAGCGACCAGAACGGCAACTCTTCACCATACGGAATCAAGACGAACGTCTTCGAATCCGGGAATCCTGGAATCTCACTGACGAACGTGATCGTCTCCGCTTCATTTATTTCAACCTTGCCAAAGTAATCTGTTTCAATGAACATGGATTGTCCTCACTTTCAACGCGTTTCATCATACATCCCACCGATTGGCCATATTTCGAGTGACGCCTGTTGACGGAGCGAGATGTCCGTCGTCCATGGCGTAAACGAGATATCCGTCGGTGTAAGGGATACATCAATTTGGGGTGGCGTGATATTCCACTCGATTTTCACATCCGCCGGCGTATACGTCAACTTGACACGGTCAATCGATTTCGGCATATAGCCCATCTCGACGATCGGGTATGGGTCGTTCACTTTCTCCGCTGCCATCGATGGGATCGGATTCCCGTTCTCGATGCGCATGAGACGGTCCCCGTCCCGGGCGATGTTCGCCATCGCCTCACGGGCACCTTGCTCTCCCATCTGACCGAGATATTTCCCGAGTTCAAGCGCACCTTTCAAGTTGCTCTCGCTTCTCGCCACCGATGAATCGACCTCGAGCTTCCCCGGTATCGTCTGTTGCGTCATCTCGGCTTTCCCTTGCTGGATGGAAAGATCGGCCCGCCCTTGACGCATCTCGAGTACGGGACGATTCGAAGTCATCTGGATCGCGGCATGTGTCTGCCGCATCTCAAGTCTTGCGAGATTCATGATCGCTTACCGGAGAAAGTCTAGGAGCGTCGGTTGGATGATGCGGGCACCTGCAGAGAGTGCTGCACGGTGGACCGTCTCATGTGACTTCAGTTCCATGATGACTTTCTCCACATCGATATCTTCGTTGTCAGACATGATCGTTTTTGCAATGATTTCATGATCCTGCAAGCGATTATCTACAAGTTCCAAACGGTTCGCCCGGGCACCGAGTTCGGCGCGTTCTGTGATTAAGCTCTGACCGAGTGTGTCGAGCGTGTCGAGTTCAGCCGATAGGTCGGCGCCGCCTGTCGCTGGATCATTCAACATCGTCGTCAATTTGTGAAGACCTTCGAAAAGTTCTTTCCCAAAGATTGTCTCCGGTTGCATGTTCACTTGCACTTTGATACCTTTTGACACCTCGAACTCGATTTTCCCAGTCGTTGTCGGGGCTCCCGCAACGTCCGTATAAATCGTATTCACGTCTGCTGTAGCACTCGAATCAGCAAGGTACGCTTTAAGATTATCGATATCGATCAACGGTTGGTCTGTTTTCGTTCCGTTATAAATATACTTCTCGCCCGCTTTCGAATTTGCGAGGGAGCCGATATGTTCAATCAATTGGTCGACCTCACTCTTGATGATGGCGCGTTGTGAAGATTCATACGTATCGTTCGCCGCTTGCGTCGTCAATTCGCGAATTCGCTTGACGGCTTCCGTCACTTCGTTTAGCGTCGAGTCCGTCAAGTCCATCCAACTTGTCGCCTCGCTGACGTTACGACGGAATTGATCGACTTCACGCACCTCCGTCCGGTACCGGATCCCTTGCATCGCGACGACCGGGTCCTCTGATGCTTTTTGAATCCGTTTCCCGCTGATAAGTTGTTCCTGGACGCGAGCGAGTGTGTTATAGCTACTTGATAAATGCTTCAAGTTCGTCTGTGTGAGCATCGTCTGTGTGACACGCATCAGTCATTACCTCCCTACGACACCCATGCCGTTAATGATTTTGTCTAACATTTCATCGACGGCCGTGATGTTACGTGCCGCCGCATTATAAGCGTGCTGATACTGGATCATCATCGTCATCTCTTCGTCGAGCGAGACCGCGCTCACCGACTGGCGACGCTGGTCTGAACTGCTCAATAGGGCGAATGTACTCTTGGCGAGGTTTCCGTTCTGGCTCGCCTCGACAGCCATGTTCCCGATGACGTTTTGATAGTACTTGCCGATCGAGGTTGAGGTCGTAACCGAACCAGAAAAGCTGAGCGCGCTTTCTTTCAATTGGGCAAGTTCGAGAGCACCACTTCCGTCCCCGATGTTTCCATCTTTTGATGCGGCAATCAAATCTAAGTTCTTCATGAAATCATCGTTTACAGTAATCGTCGAAGCGCTCGTCATCCCTACGAAAAAGTCAGTTCGACCTGCAACCCCATCTGCATCTTTATTTGTGCCATGAGCCGTATTAAATGCTGAAGCGAAAACATTCGCCATTTCATCCAGATCTGCGAGCATTTTCGTGAAGGAGCCATCATGGGCTTCTGTGCCTGTAGACGTACCATACATATCGACAAGTGCTTTCCACTTCCCGTTCGGCAAGTCATTAAATGTAAGCGTAGATGTTCCCCCAGCGGCATTCGTTAGCGTCATATCTTCAATCTTACCGACCCCACTTGTTAAACCGTCGACAAGTTTCACTTCAGTGCCACCAATATTAACGCGAATATCAACTCGCCCTTCAGCAACACGTTGCGAGTTACCGCGTGTCTCTCCGTTCAAATAATCAACGGGTACGCGCTCGAACTCGATATATTGGGACAACTCATCCATATAGCGGTCACGTTCGTCATATAATTCGTTCGGTAAGACACCAAGTGGCTCCGCGTCTCCGATTTGACGGTTGACGTCACCGATTTTTGTCAACAAGTCGTTGATTTTTTTCGTGACGACGCCCGCTTCCGTCTTTAAGTCATCCTGTACTTTTGATAATGAAGACGACATATAGTTAAATGTCTGTGCCAACGTCAATGCTCGTTGCCGAACCACGCTTCGCGCACCCGTATCGTCCGGGTTGACCGATAAATCTTGGAGTGACGCCCAAAACATGTCAAGTGACTTGGCGAGTCCGTTCTCTGAAGGTTCGTTGATGATGTCTTCCATCCGGCCGAATGCCGCTTCTTTCGTCGCATAGAATGCGTTCTTCACCGACTCGTCACGATACTGTTGGTCAATCATGAGATCGCGAATCCGGGCGAGTGTCTCCCCGCGTACCCCGGTCCCGAATTGTCCGGCTTTCGTCCCCCCGAAATTGACCGAGAGCTGCTCGGTCATCCCGAGTGTGAGCCGTTGTCGTGAATAGCCAGGGTTTGAGGCGTTCGCCACGTTATTCCCGGTCGCCTGAAGCGCCCATTGGTGTGTCGAGAGACTGCGGCGCGCCGTCTCTAATCCCATAAATGTTGAACCCATTCCACTTCCTCCTTAAACGTCACGGCTGAACGAGCGTGTTTCAAACGCCTGTTGTCCGTATGTGAAATCATCTGCTTCCGGCATGATCATGTCCAAATGCCAGGTAATATAACGAAGCGATTGTTCGAGCAGTGTCGCGTTCAATTCGTTCTGTCGCTTCAACTCGAACAAGACCGGTCTCAATTCCTCTATCTCTTCATCGTCCAATTCATACGTCCCTTGAAGTCGTTCCGCTTCTTTTTGTGAAATTTGTCGGACGAGTTTCGCTTCTTCTTTGACGAGCGTGCTAAATGCCGCCATGTCGTTCTCAATGAGAAGCTGTTCTTTTGCGTAGGCCAATTCGAGTAAACGTTTATGTAATGTGAGCATGAGTCTCTCCTTTTTTCAAAAAAAGAGCCGACTAAAGAAAGGGGTGCCCCTTATTTAGTCAGCTTCCGTGCCGTGTTATTTAGTGCGAAGGCCTCAAACGGACCTCGCTTCCATTCATCCTTGTAGAAAGCGTTTAGCGATGTCGCGCGCGTCCCGTGAATACGTGCCCGCATCAATCTCTGCTTTCAAAGCATCGATTTTAGCGAGACGGTCCGGATGTTTCACCGGTTCTTCAAACCGGGCGCGGGCTTCCGCCGAAATTGACAATTGGTCCGTTTGGCTAGATGGCGCGGGCTTCGGCTCGACTTGCGTTTTCTTTTCATAAGTGTTTGGTAAATGTACCCACTTGGCTGAATCGATGCGCATGCGTCTTCCCCCTCTTCATGATGTTAATCCAAACGATAAGTGCGGATACTTGATTGTTTCGTCAAGCTATCCTGTAGACTGGACAGTTCCTTCTGCATATCTCTCTGGCAGTTCGAACAAACTTTCCCTTCGTTCGTCGGTTGACCACAACGAACGCAGCGGATCGC
Organism: Exiguobacterium marinum DSM 16307; assembly: GCF_000620845.1. Taxonomy (GTDB): domain Bacteria; phylum Bacillota; class Bacilli; order Exiguobacteriales; family Exiguobacteriaceae; genus Exiguobacterium; species Exiguobacterium marinum. The sequence goes on along the minus strand of NZ_KK211189.1, from coordinate 1,161,479 downwards.
AAGCGCCGGATTGTCCTTGATAATCAAGCGTCCTTCATGGATATATCGCGTGATATCAAGTTCAGATACACCTGTCGCTTCGACGAGGGCTCCGATGGTCGTCTGTTTGTTGGCTGGCTCACGAATGAAGTCGCGGACTTTCAAAAAGTTTTGGAAGTCAACCTCACTACATGATGGACAGTACGGTGAACGGCTCTGTTTCATAAATAAGCGTCCACACATTTGGCAAGTTGCTGCATCCATTGGTTTCACCTCTGCTCTTTATATCGGACGCGATTTCGATTTGTTTAGCGCCCGAAATAAGCAAATCGCAGAAACTTCTGTCGCACCTGCCTGACGTAACGAAAATGCCGCCTGATGAAGCGTTGTCCCCGTCGTATAGACGTCGTCTACAAGAATAATTTTCCCACATTTCACTGAAGTCGGTACAGTGAAAGGATTCGTTCGGTGTCGTCTTCCTTCTTTCCCGAGTTCACGTTGACTTGAAACCTCTGATTTTTCGAGAAGTTGTCGCGTCGGACCGATGTATCGGGCCAGCACCTCTGCCTGATTGAAGCGACGCGTCTGAAGTCGCTCTTCACTCAGCGGAATCGGAACGTAGGTTACACCCGGTGTACGTAATGAGCGTAATGTCGGCGCCACCGATGCTGCAATCACGACATCTCCGCTGAATTTGAAACGGTGCAGCCAGTCAATCCCCGCCTCATCATATGCGTACAGACAACGAACGGTCAAATCTAATCCGAGCGCAAGCCAACGGATACAGTCCGCACACGTCTCACCGGTCTCATTCGGTTGACCGCAACGTGGGCAACCTGTCCCGAGCGGCGTGAGTTTCGTCTCACAAGCTGGGCACACCCAGTCCTTCCGCCAAAGTGTAGCTGGCGTCCACGGGACCTTCATCGGCTCGTGACAAAGAAGACACTTCATCGCCGATTCGCCTCCTTAATTGCCCGGATGGCTTGATCTTGACGGAACGTGCGCTCCTCGTAAAAGAAACAGACCTCTCCTGTCGGTGCGTCCGGTTTTCGCCCCGCCCGTCCTGCCATTTGAATGAGTCCGCGTGTCGTAAAGAGCCGATGCTCGCTCTCAATCACCGCGACCTGCACGTCCCGCACCGTCATCCCCCGCTCCCAAATTGAGGTCGCGAGGACCACACCTTTCGTCTCTTGAAGCCAATCGAGCGTCTCGAGCCGTTCCTCCGTGTCAGCGGATACGGTGCGGCATGTCACTCCCGTTTCTCGTAACTGCGCTTCATAGCGTTCGAGGTCCGGCTTCGTCGGGACGAACAAGAGACGCGGTTTGGATATATGTCGCTGACAAAAGTCTAGAATGCGTTCATCCGATTGCTTGACGAGAGTCGGGACAGGCAAATCAAACCCGTGATAACGCCGAGAGAGATGAATCGTCGGAAATGTCTTTTGCCACATGGTCGGGGTCGCCGTAATGAACAAGAAGACACCTCTCCCGGCCCGTCGTATCGTATTCCACAAGGCCACGTCAAAGGCAAACGGGAAGGCATCGGATTCATCGACGAGCACATAGTCGAATACGTGACGTAGATTCATGAGTAACGGCGCGGTCACCACGGTGATCATTCCGATGGATGCTTTCTCCCCGCCCCCGTATCTTCTCGTGACGGGGACAGTGAACGCATGTTCTAATCGTTCTACCCATTCAATGGCAACGTCCCGCCGAGGTGACACGATCAATACCCGCTTCCCTTCATTGACGACCCGTTCGATCACCGGGAACGTCATCTCCGTCTTCCCGGCCCCGCATACCGCATGCACGAGTCCCGTCTTTCGTTCATCCCACCACGTGAGCAGTTGACTAGCGACACGCGTTTGGGCAGGGGCGAGCTCGAACGGCATCGTCAATTCGGTCGTTTCAGCCAAGGTCGCGATGTCTCGTTCTTCTAGATAATCACAACGACAGACACGCCCGAGATAAAGACAATTTCGACAATAGGCACACGATCCGTGATGACAGGTGAACGTCCGGACGTTCGTGCTGAGACAGCGTTGGCAAATGCCAAAGCGGATGGCCCGTTTTCCTGTCGGAGCGATAATGATTTCTCCCATAATCGAACTCCTTTTTGACCTCACGTTACCAAAATGGATACGTGAATGCGACTCGACTTATATAGCACAACTTATCTCCTTCACACAAATAGGACCCGACAAAAAAGTCAGGTCCTATCTGTTATTTCTGTTTGTAGAACATGATCGCCTCGTACGGGCGGAGGGACAATGTCGTCCCGTCGAGCTCAGGCACGTCGTAGTTGTGACTGACGACGTTCACCCGCTCGAACCCTTCCGGAATCGTGTACGTCGTTTCGGTTCCATAGAAGTTTGCGACAACGAGGAGCTCCTCGCGGTCGGTCTTCCGTGTATATGCCCAAACGTCTAGCGAATCAGGGGTGAGGAGCGTGTAGTCCCCGTCCGTCAAGACGTCAAGTTCTTTTCGTAACGCAATCAAATTCTTGTAGTGGTAGAATACCGAGTTTTTATCATGTAATGCCGCTTCGACGTTCACGTCTTTATAGTTCGGCGCCACGTTGATCCACGGGGTACCATTCGTGAAGCCGGCATGCGTCGTCGCATCCCACTGCATCGGCGTCCGCGAGTTGTCGCGTGACTTCTGTTTGATGGCTGCCATCATGTCTTCATGTGACACGCCTTCCTCACGCTTCAATTTATAGTTATTGAGCGTCTCGATGTCTCGATACTCGTCAAGCGAGTCAAAGCCAGGATTCGTCATCCCGATTTCTTCTCCTTGATAGATGTATGGCGTCCCTTGGAGTCCGTGAAGTACCGTAGCGAGCATTTTGGCACTCTCGATACGGTGATTCGTGTCGTTCCCGAAACGGCTGACGACGCGTGGCTGGTCGTGGTTACACCAGAAGATGGCGTTCCACCCTTTTCCGTGCATCCCGCGTTGCCACGTCGACATGATGTCTTTCAACTGAATGAAGTCAAACGGGGAGGCGACGAACTTCTCACCGTTCGGATAATCGACTTTCAAGTGGTGGAAGCTGAACGTCATACTGAGCTCGTTCTCGTCCGGGTTTGAATACCGTACGCAGTGATCGAGCGTCGTCGACGACATCTCCCCGACCGTGATGACGTCATGACCGTCAAACACTTCACGGTTCATCTCTTTCAAATATTCATGGATGCGTGGACCGTCCGTATAGAACTTCCGCCCATCCGACTCGTCTTCCGGGAAGTCCTGCTCTTTTGAAATCAGGTTGATGACGTCGAGACGGAATCCTTTGATTCCTTTTCCGCGCCAAAAACGCATCATTTCATAGACGTCCTCGCGCATCTGTTCGTTCTCCCAATTTAAGTCGGCTTGTGTCACATCGAACAAGTGGAGATAGTATTGTCCGCTCTTTTCATCATATTCCCACGCGTTCCCACCGAACTTCGACTCCCAGTTCGTCGGTTCATCGCGCCAAATATAATAGTCTCGGTACCGTTCGTCTCCCGACAATGATTTTTGGAACCAAACATGTTCGGTCGACGAGTGATTGACGACGATGTCCATCATGAGGCCGATGCCCCGCGCCTCCGCCTCACGGATCAGTTCGTCGAGGTCTTCCATCGTGCCGTACGACGGGTCAACGGCATAGTAATCACTTACGTCATAGCCGTTATCGTGTTGAGGTGACTGATAGACAGGCGTCATCCAAATGTATTCGATGCCGAGCTCTGCCAAGTAATCTAGCTTCGCCGTCACCCCTTTAATCGATCCGGTCGCATTCCCTTCCGGACTGTAAAAGCTTTTCGGGTAAATTTGATAGACGACTGATTTGCGCCAATTTTTCTGTGTCATAGACGACATCTCCTTTTGTAAGAGTTTTCATTTCAATAAGAAAGAGGGAAGAACTGCCGTCCCTCCCTCCCGAATCATTTCTTATGCGACTTTGTTTTCTTCGATTTCACCCTTCTTCATGTAGCGTTTCGACAAGACGAACGTGAGCGCGAACGGTACGATGATCGCGATGAACATGCCGACGATGAAGAGAAGGATTTTATCTGTGAAGATCGAGAGGAATCCTGGGAGTCCCCCAACACCGATGGCGATCGCTTGAACGTCATTCAATGTGATGAAGATTGCCGCGATTGCCGACCCGATCATCGCTGAGTAGAACGGGAATTTATTCGGCAAGTTGACCCCGAACATGGCCGGCTCTGTGATACCGAAGTATGCAGAGATCGCTGAAGTCGATGCCATACTCTTTTGTTTCGCATTGTGCTTGTAAACGAAGAACATAGCGAGTGCGGCAGAACCTTGCGCGATGTTTGAGAGGGCGATCATCGGCCAGATGAATGTACCGCCTGTATCCGCGATCAACTGAAGGTCGATGGCGATGAATAAGTGGTGCATCCCTGTGACAACGAGCGGTGCGTAGAACAACCCGAAGAGGAGTGCCCCGACGACCGGTACGGCTTCAAACGTGTTGACAAGTCCTGTTGCGATCAAGTTACCGATTCCACGAGTGATCGGTCCAACGATTGCGAGTGCGAGGAATCCAGTGACGACGATTGTCGTGATCGGAACGACCAAGAGCTGAATCGCGTTCGGCACACGTTTTTTCAAGAACATCTCGATTTGACTCAAAATATATGCAGCGGCGAGGACCGGCAAGATTTGACCTTGGTAGCCGACTTTCTCAATTTCGAAAAGTCCTAGGATATCAAACGTTGGTACTTCGCCTTCAAGTGCTGCTGTCCCGTAGCCCCATGCGTTCAAGAGGTCCGGGTGAACGAGCAAGAGACCCATGACGATCCCGAGTACTTCGCTACCACCGAATCGTTTCGTCGCCGACCATCCGACGAGTGCCGGTAAGAAGACGAATGACGTATTCGCCATCATGTTGATGAGATCCCAAAGTCCTTGTAAGTTCGGATATGCCTCGATGAGCGTCTGCCCTTCGATGAAGAGACCTTCTGAAGCGAGTAGGTTGTTGATCCCCATGAGGAGACCGGCTACGATGATGGCTGGAATGATTGGCATAAAGACGTCAGAGAAGACTTTGACGAGTTTTTGAAGCGGATTCATTTTTTTGCCACCTGCAGATTTGACCTCGGCGACCGTTGCCGCCTCAAGACCGGCGAGCTTGATAAATTCAGCATAGACGCGATCGACATCACCGGCTCCGATGACGATTTGATACACGCCAGAGTTCTCGAACGCCCCTTTGACGAGATCGATTTCTTTCACACGTGCCTCATCGACTTTCGACTGGTCTTTGAGGGAGAGACGAAGACGTGTCACACAGTGAGCTGCCTTGTCTACATTATCTTTGCCACCGATTGCTTCTAAAATGTCTGCGGCAATTTGACGATAGTCTGCCTTCATGTTCATAGTCCTCCTTTGTTTGAAAACTGCTTATGAAAACGGTTACTTATGATTACAAACAAAGTATAACTTATCTATATAAGTTAAGTCAACAACTTATCTATATAAGTTTTGATGAACGTCATTCGACAAATATTCATGTAAAAAATTCCCTTGCTCGCACTCGTTCAAACAAAAAACCTCCTTCTATTCGAAAGAGGTTTACCGACGGGCGACGTCACTGAACTGGAACTTGTCCAATCGGTGGCGCGACTCCGTATATTCAAATTGTTGCCCTTCATATAAGAACGTATCGTTCGTGATGACGATGACGTATTCATAGTCATGCAAGTCGAGTCGCTCTCGATCAAGTTCCGTCACGTCCTCGGCCGCAATCTTCCGTTTGGCATAACTGATTTGTTGATCGAGTTCCCGTTCGATGTATCCATAAATGGAACGGGCTGCAATCTCTTCTGTCAATCCCGGAACGAGGTCTTTGACAAAATAATTGATGTCTAAAATCACGTTCTCCCCATCAAAGTTTCGGACCCGTTCAATGCGAAACACGTGAGTCCCCGGTGTCAGGTTCATTCGTTCGGCGAGCCAGGGCGGGGCCTCCATCTCTTCGAACGAGGCGACGTGGGTTTGGATGGAACGACCTAACATACTTGCATATATTTCCGAGAAACTGACGATGCCGTTGAATTGAAACTCGATTTGATCCCGCTTCAACACGAATACGCCTTTCCCGTGATGCTTCCTTACGTACCCGTTCTCCTGCAACAGATCGAGTGCCTTACGGACTGTCCCCCGACTGGCTTCGAATTGATACATCAACTCTGTCTCAGATGGGAGTTTTGAGTCTGCCGGTCTCGTGCCGTTACGCATTTCTTCTGCCAGACGCTCAAATATTTGGCGATATTTCGCCATCACATTCCCTCCTCCATTGAAAAAGACGACCTTAGACGGTCGTCTCTATTACCATTCGCGACGATACCAAGTGATGCCGATTGCACCAGGTCCAAGGTGCGTCCCGATGACAGGACCGAAATGGCTTCCCGAGATGTGTGCTTTTGGGAACTTCTGCTTCATCGAAGCGATTTCGTCCGCCTGACGTTCCGGACAATTGGCATGGATGATTCCGATGCAATATCCTTCGCCATCTCCGACAATCGACTCATCCATCATTTCTTCGATTCGTCGTACTGCTTTCTTATACGTCCGAATCTTTTCAAACGGGACGATTGATTTATCTTGAAAGTGAAGAACCGGTTTGATTTGTAAGAACGAACCGACGAGTGCTTGCGCCGCGCTCAACCGTCCACCACGCTGTAAATGATCGAGGTCATCTACGACAAAGTATGCGCGAATCGAATCACGAACCGTCTCGAGTCGCGCGATGATTTCTTCCGGTGTCGCACCATTGTCACGGAGGTGCAATGCCTCTTCGACAAGAAACGCTTGCGGCATACATGAGATCTCCGAATCAAAAGCATGAACGGTTACATCTACCATATTATTTATCGCAATCATCGCCTGGTACGTTCCGCTAATGCCACTCGAGAGTGTGATGGCGATCACGTCCGTCACATCATCCGACAAGTTCTCGATCAACTCGACCGTCTCACCGATGACCGGCTGCGACGTCGTCGGTAAATTGCCCGCCTCGATACGCTCATAAAACGCCTCGGTCGACATATCAATCGACTCACGGTACGACGCGCCATCGAAGATGACACTGAGTGGTGCGACATGGACGTCATGTCGCGCCAAAAAATCATCCGACAAGTAGGCGGTACTGTCGGTTAAAATCGCAATGTTTCCCATACTATATCCTCACTTTACGTCGTTTCATTTTTCCAATTATGTTAGGATTCCATTCCATATTGTAACACAAAAACGAAGTAAAGCATCGGTGACGCTCAAATCTCGACCCAACCCCGACGAATCGCATCCACGACGGCTTGTGTACGGTCGTTCACGTCCATTTTACGAAGGACGGAGGAGACGTGGTTTTTGACCGTCTTCTCACTAATAAAGAGCATGTCACTGATATCCCGGTTCGATCGGCCATCAGCGAGAAGGTGTAATACCTCGACCTCACGACGTGACAACAGTTGATACACAGGGTCATCTGTTCGACTCTCGACCCCACGACCCGCTTGTTCTCCTTTGAATTGTAAGAGACGACGGTACTCTTTTAAAACGTTCGTCGTCACTTTCGGATGAAGATAAGCCCCATCCCGAGCGACGGCACGAACCGCTGAAATCAGCTCTGTCGATGCCACTTCTTTTAGCAAGAACCCAGAGGCGCCCGCTTCGAGCGCATGCGTGATATACGACTCATCATCGTGAATCGAGAGGATGAGGACACGTGTCTCCGGCGAAAGGAGTGAGAGTTGCTTCGTCGCCTCAATCCCATTCATGTCCGGCATGTTGATATCCATAATCAGAATCTCCGGTTTCTGCTCACCTGCAATGCGAACTGCTTCGCGACCCGTCCGCCCTTCTGCGACAACCTCAAATTCATCCTCTAAATCAAAAATCCGCTTCAATCCCTCGCGGAACAGTTCGTGATCATCCACGATTGCTATGCGTGTCTGTGTCAAATCCATGTTTGTCTTCCCCCTTGTTCTCTCACGGAATCGGAATCGACATGCGGACAACTGTCCCCTTGCCGACTTCCGAGTCGATGGTGATACTCCCGTTCACCAATTCAATTCGTTCGCGCATCCCGACAATCCCAAATGATTCTTCGCCAATCGTGCTTGGTTCAAACCCGATACCATAGTCACGGACATGAAGATGGATCACATCGCTCCCCTGTTCGACATTGACGATAATCTCTGACGTCTTAGCATGCTTAATCGCATTTTGTACCGCTTCTTGCACGAGACGGAATACGTTGATTTCTAGCTTCTCAGGCAAACGTGCGCGTGACCCACGATAGTTAAGACGCGTCTTAATGGCCGTATACTCCTCTGTTTGATGGAGATAGCGCTCGAGCGTCGGCAAAAAACCTAAATCATCAAGTGACATCGGACGTAAATCATAAATCAAGCGACGGACATCGACGAGTGCGCCACGAATCAACTTTTTCAGTTCATGTAATTCGGCAAATGCCTCGTCTTTCCCTCGTTTGTCAAACGTCTTTTCGATCAAATCGGCACGAATCAAAATATGGGCAAGCGATTGCGCTGGACCGTCGTGCATCTCGCGGGCAAGATGGCGTCGTTCGCGCTCGGCTGCTTCGAATACACCGAGGGCCATCTCTTGTTTTTTCATCATGTCCGAATACTCTTGCTGCAGGTCGTCTCGTAAAAAGTTCAAGACGACGCTAACACGACCAATCAATTTTTCGGCACGTTCAATCGTGTCCTCTAAGATGAGTAAACGGCGCTCTAAATCGTTACGACGCTGCTGGGCCGCCATTTCTTCTTTTTGAACGAGAAACCGTTCAAGTTGCATTTGATTCGCTCGTTCGTACGCATCGCGTATTTCTTGCTCACTATGTATATGAAACTTCTTGCTGACTTGAACGAGCTTTGACTTTGCAGCTTTTACGAGTCTGTCGAGTCGATCGGACTCCTCGATGTAGAACTCGATTTTATCCGTCAATTCTTTCAACTCATTTTGAATTGCTGAATATTCAGTTGCTGAACTTTCGGTTATACGGACGATTTCCTCTTTACTTTCCGTCACCGTTTCAATCATATTTGTTATGATATGTTCTAAAGCTGTCCGATCGGTAATATGATTCACGATGCCATCCCCTAATAGTTCGGTAGTTAATCCTCATCTATCCTTATATATCGTCGTTTGAAATCAGGTTTACAGCGGTAATGATAGATCTTCTATAAACCCATTCGCTATGTAAAGCGTATGTGCCTACTTGAATTCTAAAAAAAATATTTAAAAATAGAAAGGAGAATTTTCAGAAATGTCTACTGAGTCAAATTATACTATAAAACAAAGTGGAACATACGAAGTCCTTATTCAAAAATCAAAATTTATCGCTCACTTCAAACGTGTCGAATCCGAAGAAGAGGCCCAAGCGTTCATTCAAAGCATCAAAAAAGAGCATTGGAATGCGAACCACAATTGTTCAGCTTACATCATCGGTGAAAGGAACGAGCATCAAAAAGCAAATGACGATGGTGAACCGAGCGGTACAGCGGGCTTGCCGATGCTCGAAGTATTGCGTAAACGACATCTAAAAGACACAGTCGTCGTCGTCACGCGATACTTTGGCGGAATAAAGTTAGGCGGTGGCGGTCTCATTCGGGCGTATGGTGGGACCGTTAGCGAAGGGTTAGACGTGATCGGAATCGTCGAGCGCTTGCAGATGCAACAATTGACACTCACTGTCGACTATACATGGATCGGCAAAGTCGAACATGAGTTGAGACAGTCCACATACTTGCTCGATGACATCGTCTACGCCGACCTGGTCACGTTTCATGTCTCAGTACCCGTGGAAGAGACAGATAAGGCGCTCGCTTGGATGACGGATATAACAAATGGTCAAGGTAAGCTACAAACCAACGATAAACGCATCATCGAACGTGATTTCAAACGTTGAAACACCTATACTAAAAGAAACAACTGAAATGAGGAAACAACATGGACACACCCCCACGCAAGAAAAAATCACCTTGGAAAGTCGTCCTCATCGTGTTGGGTGTCGTATTGCTAATCGGTGGTTCCGCTTTCGGGTATTTTGTCTTCAAAGCGAATGAAACCGCCGAAAATACGAACAAGGAGTTGGAGCGCGGCGACAAGTCAGAGCGTCGTGAAGAAACCATCGACTTGACGAAAGACCACTTCTCCGTCCTACTAGCAGGGGTCGATGGCGGCGCCTCGCTCGAGGAAGGACGAAGTGACTCCTTGATGGTGGCGACGTTCAACAAAGAGTCGCGCCAAGTGACGCTCGTCAGTATCCCTCGCGACTCGTACGTCGATATCATCATCGACGACAACGACCCTTTTAAAGACAAGATTAACCACGCTTACGCTTACGGTGGTATCGACGCGACGATTTCGACCGTCGAGAACTTGCTCGACATCCCAATCGACTACTATGCGACCATCAACTTCGATGGCATCGAAGATTTGGTCGATGCGGTCGGCGGTGTTGAAATCGACGTACTCATACCGATTTCAGGACAAGCGACCGGAAACGTCGAGTTAGAACCGGGCGTCCAAGTCCTAAACGGAAAAGAGGCACTCGCATACGCTCGTATGCGAAAACAAGATCCTGCCGGTGACATCGGCCGAGCAGGTCGACAGCAACAAGTGATTGAGGCCATCATCAACGAGGCGACGACAATCAACTCTTTCACGAAGTTGAACCGGATCATGAACGCAGTCGGCGAGAACATCCGAACGAATATGTCATTATCGGAAGCCTCGCAACTCCAACCTTATGTAAAATCTCTCAAGTCTTTCAATCGTGAAACGCTTGAAGGGACCGACTTGACGTTGAACGGTGTCTATTATTATGAACTCGACCCCACCGACCTTCGTGATGCACAAGCCCTCCTCCAAACCGAACTGGGGATGCCTGTCACCGCAGACGAACCGGAAACAGATGAAACAGACGACTCCATGACTGAGACAACGACGTACTAAAAACAACCATGAGTATCGCTAAGCGACCACTCATGGTTGTTTTATGTTCTCGAGCGACCAAGTAGTCGCCGTGACGTGCGGATAATCGGTTTATAATTGGGATGAATTAATTCTGTCGATTCAACAATCAATTCGATGACAATCAAGACTACGATAAATGTGATGACGGCGCCAAGCATCGTTGTCTTGGCAAACAAGATTGACGAGATCCCAAAGAATAAGGTCATTCCGTACATGAGCAAGACAGCTTGACGTGTCGTGAAGCCCATGTCGATCAACTGGTGGTGCATATGTGATTTATCCGGTGACATCGGCGGTCGACCTTGGACGAGTCGACGTACAATCGCAAAAATCGTATCCGAGATGGGTAACCCAAGTAACAAGACCGGGACGACGAGTGAGAACAAGGTTACGTTCTTAAAACCGATGAGCGAGAAGACAGCAAGCATATATCCGAGAAATAAGGCTCCCGTATCTCCCATAAAAATCTTTGCCGGATAAAAGTTGTGGACGAGAAAACCGAGCGTACTTGCAAGTAGCAGCAATGCCATCATCGTCAAGTAGACGTTCCCTTGAATGATTGCCAATACAGCAATCGTTCCGAGGGCGATGCTCGACACACCTGCGGCGAGCCCATCGAGCCCATCGATCAAGTTGATCGCATTGGTGATCCCAATCAACCAAAGGACCGTGACCGGAATACTCCATGACCCGAGATATAGTTGCTGATCAAACGGAAGATTGACGAGTTCGATGCGCATCCCCGAGTTCAAGACGATGACCGTCGCAATCATTTGCCCCATCAGCTTCACGCGAGCCGACAACTGGAACCGGTCATCAATCAGTCCTGTAAGGAGAATGACAACGGCCCCGATCAAGATGGCGTCGTTATAGCGGCTTGTCGGAAGTAACAAGGCATAGCCGATGAAGAATGCGATAAAAATCGCGAGACCACCGATACGTGGCATCGTCCGTAAATGTACTTTTCGTGCGTTCGGATGATCGACCGCACCTATAAAAAATGCGAATCGGCGAACGAGCGGTGTAATCAAGATGGCCATCACAAAACTGACCAACATGGCAATCCATAACATGGGCCGACAGTTCCTCTCTCAAAAAAATAAGACTCTGGCGAATTATATCATATTTTGAATCGATGGTTTGATATCAGTCCGTTTACAACAAAAGCCGATGGGGCGTGCCCCATCGGCTGTACATTATGAAAGTGTCGCGGCAACTTCTTCTTTTGGTTCGTATGTATAAAGACCGCGCCCGATCTTTTTGATCTCTGGATTCACGCCTTCAATTTTCACCATCAATTGGTAAATATTGCTGATGTGATGACGGTAGCGAAGTTCAAGCTCCATCTGAATATCACGCACGCTCATCGTTTGACGTTCCTTTAAAAGGTCGGTTACTTGATGAACATATACTTCAAGAGGATATCGTTGATTGACACGTCGTGGTCGTAGGCGTTTAGACGCATCAGACGTTGAGTCTTTTTCTTCTCGTTCTCGACTCAATTCTGCAATCAAATATTCAGCACGTCGCTGTAACTGACGATATGATTCTTCGATTTCCATCAATTCTCGATAAATATGCTCGTTGACATTCGTAGATTCCATACACAAATCCCCTTCTACATCCAATTATAATGAGAAATTCCCTATTTTAAATCAAGAATTCCTAATAATCCCTCTATATCTTCTATAAAAGTGTAACGGATTTGTAATGTGTTTGTCATCACTTTTTGGGCAAAATTGTCTATTTAGGACTTTTGACTCAAAAAAGACGGCGACTGTTCGGGGCAGTCGCCGTCTCACGGAAGATGATTGTAGTCATTTACACGTGAACACGTTCGAGAATGCGTTCGAGTGAAAGTTCGTCAGTAGAGGTAACGATGAGGTCTGCATGACCAAGCATCGATTCTTCTCCAACGGCGACAGCAAACATATTTGCCGCTTTGATTGCAGTTACGCCGGCAGCCGCATCTTCAACGCCAATGGCGAGTTCGGGTTTCACGCCAAGGGCAGAAGCGGCCTTCAAAAACACTTCGGGGTGTGGTTTCGACTGGGCGACAGTTGCTGCATCGACAATATGATCGAAGTAATGACGGACACCTAGTGCGTCAACGACCGCAAATGCGTTCTTTGAAGCTGAAGCCATTCCGATTTTAAGTCCCGCCTCTTTAATTTCATCGAGGAATGAAACAATGCCAGGAAGAAGATCGTCTGATGAGATATGTTGAATGAGTTCAACGTAATGCTCGTTTTTCTTTTGTGCGAGTCCGTCCTTCTCTTCCGGTGTAAAATCGTCCTGTTTCCCGCCGAGCGTAAGGATCCGCTCAAGCGACTCGGTCCGACTCACTCCTTTGAGTGTTTCGTTGAATTCGCGGTCAAAAGGAATTCCGAGCTCTTCTCCGAGTTGCTTCCAAGCGAGGTAATGGTACTCTGCCGTGTCAGTAATGACACCATCTAAATCGAAAATCACTGCTTCAATCGTTGACATACTTGCTTTCCGCCTTTCCTTCAAATGCTTGTGTCGTCAGACTACATTTAGGGAACTTGACAAGTACCCGTTGCACGTTTGGTCAATGATGCAAACGGTTGCACTTGTTCGATTTCTATTATAAATGAAAACGTTCTCTTGATGCAACCGATTTCGCAAAAATCAAAAAAGAGGAGAGCTTCAAGGCTCCCCTCTCCTGATTACAGCTGAATCCCGACGACTTTCACGTTGACGGAACGTGGTGTCATCGCAAGCATCGTGTCCATGTCCTGTGTGATGCGCTCTTGAACCGATGTCACCGTCTTAATGATCGATTGCCCGTAGGCGATATAAAGCGACAAGTTGATGGTGATACCTTCTTCTGACTCGTCCACTTTCACATGCTTCATGAGCGAACGCTCTGACAACTTCGTATCTTCTTGTGTGAAAGATACGTGTTTCGTTTCTTTAACTGCGACTGCGGCAATCATTTCAACGACGTGACGCGATACGTTCACGTCGCCTTCTGTGCTGTGCATTCCATTTTCATACGGCATAAGGGTCACTTCCTTAACTCTAATTTCGTTTCTTCTCTATAAAGTGTAGCGGAAATGAAGCATTTAGAAAAGACTTTACCCTTTTAAACCTTTCGTATTCTGTATCCGCTTCACGTCGATTTCGACGAGGGGACGCAAGAGACGGACCATCGGCGGACTGATAATTACAAGGACCATCACGAAAGCGACTCCAAACAAGACGAGTAATTGTTGCCAAGATGTCGGCATGAATCCTGCCGGTACGAACGCTTTCCAAGCGACAACAAAGAACACGTGAACGAGATACACGTACAAGCTATATCGTCCGGCACGCGAGAAAATCGGGAGTCTTCGACCAGGAATGATGAGTGCGAAACTGATTGACATGAGTAACGATACCGTGTAGACGATCAAAAAGGCGAACGGTCCACCCCACATCGCTTCAGGCACGGCCGTGTCATAAGCGAAACGGAACTTGAACAAATTCCCGATATGATAGAACGTATCGGATTGTTGGACACGCATTGAGATCAAGAGCCCGACCGTAAGCGTGAAAAATACGATTGCCCCACCAATCCGGTAACGGTTCCGTTGCTCTGCCCGTTTCGGCAATTCAAAGAAGTTGAGCGTATTTCGTTCGGACATCCAGTTGCCGATTAAAAAGAACGGATAGAACATGATGACTTTCCTTAATGCGAAGTAGCCCGTCGCCTCGGCTTGAAATCCGAAAAGAAGCGCAAACAAGAGTGCGTACAACACGTATCCTTTCAATTGTGTCACGTACGGAGTAATAATGTACCAGAAGATAATTGCCATCAAATACCAGAGCGCCCAGTACGGTTTCAAGAGATTCAGTCCTGGATTCTCGAGCGAGAATATGGAAATCCCTTCTGTGAAGGCGAACCATGACCCTAGAATGACTTGCCAAATAACATAGACGACGAACAACTGGATCACACGCAAATAACGGTTCTCTCGATAAAAGTAACCGCTGAGCATGATGAATAGCGGCATGTGGAACGTATATAAGAACAGATATACCCACTTTGGAAGGATGTCATCGTAAACACCGCGAACATCGGTCAATAAGTGGCCGAACACGACGAGCAGGACGAGCACACCTTTAATATTGTCATACCAATAATTTCTCATAACATTCCCTCTAGTTCTCTAATCGATATTTTCTTTTGCCCATGCTTTTTGACGCTCCCAAAATGCAAGGATTTGTTCACGTTCATGAATCGGGATCTCATTGAGCAACTCATCAACTTGATCTTTTATTAAATAGAGCGTATAAGGATCTTCCTTCATTCGCTTAAGTAGCTTATCAAACTCTTTGAAATAGACTTCGAGCTCTTTCGGGGCACTCACCTTTAGCAACTCACCCATCTGTTCAACGTAAGGGCTAAAATAAATCAAATAAAAAATCCGTACGCCTTCCGTGAAGGCTGGTTCCTTGAAATATTCTGCCTGTTTGACGATGGCAGCCCCTTTCTTTAGGAGTGTCAAATTGTTTGAACCGTATGAGGCACGTTCTCCTAAACTTACGATGTCACGTCTGAGCTGATTCATGACATCCCCTTCAAATTCTTCGATGAAATAACCATTCAACGTCGTCTTCACCTCGGCGTGTTGTTTATAAAGACTGACGACGAGTTCAATCAGTTCCTCTTGAGTAAATGATTTCAACTCATTTCTCAGTTCTCCGACCTTCATCTTCTTCACTTCATATCACCTCATCAAAATTTCCCTTACCTATCATAATCGATTCCCACGCAGAGTGAAATTACGTTTCAACAAAATTTTCATGTCTTCACTGTCATCATTCCCACAATTCGCTGAATGCAAGCCGAAACGTCAAAAAAACCTCAAGATTCAACATGTTCTATGCGTATTCAAATAGACGGGATTGGGTACAGTATAGTATAGTGGTGTTACTAAATATTCAGAATATTCTAATAAAGGAGGTGGAGAGAATGGCTTCGATCATCCGGAATCGACATCATATGGTACACGATCCGAAACGTTCATTCTCTAATTTCGGGTTCTGGTGGTTCGTCAGCATCTTTTCCGTCGGCTTACTCATTGTCGCCTTTGAATCGGTCCGTAATGGGTTCTCTGCCATTCATCCTGTATTGTCTAGCATGGCTTTCCTCGGGATCACGTTCGTGCTCGGCGTCTGTGCCAAATTGGTCCGTGACGTCTGGTGGCTCAATTATTTGCTTGAGCGCACTCAAAACCGCTACTTATACATCGGCGGTGACACACTCCAAACTTGGCAGTATACGCTCGACTCGATTTGGCTACTCACGCGCACTTCACAAAAAAAGCTCGGCCGATTGTATATCCAAATCGACCGAACCGTACGTGCTGAGGAAGCGAAACGTTTATTCGCCGCCTATTTGATTGACCGAGGTGTCCTCGTCGTCTACTCTCGTCCGAACAAACCGAAAAAAATGGCTTGAACGACTTAGTCGAGGTAAGTGGCAATCCACGTCCGTGCCGCCTCGACTTCTTCCATGCGAAGTTCATGTCCACCCGAGTGATAGAAGAGCTCGACGTCTGCTCCCGCGCTACGGAGCGTCGTTGTCAGCTCTTCTGTTTCTGCCTTCGGACAAATCGGGTCACGCTCTCCCGCTGAGATGAATACGTTCCTCCCTGTCAAGTCGGGGAGCGTCAACGAGCGGTCCGATACCATCGGATGGAACAAAAGAGATGCGGTAAACGCCGGGGCTCGGTAAAGTGCCGAGCCAATCAAGTTCGCTCCATTTGAATAGCCGATTGGAATCATCTTGTCCCGGTCAATCCCATATTTTGTCGCTGCCTCGTCCAAAAAGCTTAAGAAGCGCTCTGTTTGCTTCTTTAAATCTTCTAAGTCGAGCACCCCTTCTGCGTGACGACGGAAGAAACGGGACATCCCGTTTTCAATGACATCTCCTCGAAGCGTCAAGATGTTCGCCTCGGTCGACAATTCTTTCGCGAGTGGGATCAAATCTTGCTCGCTTCCTCCTGTTCCGTGCAACAAGACGAGCGTCGTCTCTTTCGTTCCTTGAATGAATTGATGAATCATATTCGTTCTCCTTTCGGTAGTTTAATGGTTGGCAATGTACGAGAGATGTGGTCCCGTTTTTCTTCTAGCCATGATGGCAAACGAAGCGTCTCACCGAGTGAATCGATCGACTCGTCCACAGTGAATCCAGGTACGTCCGTTGCAAGTTCGTGCAGGATGCGTCCGGCATCATGGAAATAGACGGAGCGGAAATAGTTACGTTCCTTCACCTCGGTCGGTCTTAGCCCAAGGTCAAAGATCGCATCTTGCCATGTCGGATACTGTTCACCGTCCGCAACGCGCCAAGCGATGTGGTGAACCGTTCCCGTCCCTGGGACCCCGTTCGATAAAATCGTCTTCTTCACATCGATGACGTTCGCGTAATCGGCTGACCCGATCAGACGGACCCATTCCTCATCTTCTGCGACCCGTTCAAAACCTAACAGTTCGATCAACAGACGAACGGTCTCATCCGGATCCTTTGACAATAACGTCGCGCCGGCGAATCCGACGATCGCCTCATCCTTTGTGATTCCTTCGACGACCCAACGTGTCTGTTTCGAGCTTGGTCTTGCGACGAGTTCGACGACGAGTCCATCCGGGTCCTCGAACAACAGAGACGCCTCATCAAACCGTTCTGTGGCGACGGTCGCAATCCCGTGTTGTTGTAATCTTTCTTCCCAGAACGGTAAACTTCCTGCCGGCACGAGATAGGCCGTCACACCGACCTGTCCGCTCCCGACCTGCCCTTTCCCTAACCCTGAGATTGGGAAGAACGTGATGACCGTACCAGGCGTGCCGACCTCATCCCCAAAATAGAGATGATACGTGCCTGGATCATCAAAGTTGACGGTCTGTTTCACGAAGCGGAGACCGAGGACTTCTCCATAAAAATCAAGCGTGCGTTGCGGGTCTTGTACCATCGATGAGATGTGATGGATCCCTGTAGACTGCGTGTTCATTGTCATCCTCCTTTTATTATCTTGATTTCAAGATAAATCATTGACCAGAAAAAGTGAAACTTTTTGCTCATAGTGGCGTACGATAAGAGAAGAGACATCTTAAGGAGGTAGATGAACATGGCATTACATATCGAACGAGTCACGAAAGAGTTCGGTGACTATACAGCAGTCGACGATCTCACCTTTCGTGTCCCACAAGGTGAAATGTTTGGATTGCTTGGTGCGAACGGTGCCGGCAAGACGACGACGTTCCGCATGATTCTCGACATCTTGAAGCCGACCGATGGAAATATCACGTGGAACGGCAAAGCGGTCGACCACCGCATCGTCGGCTATTTGCCCGAAGAACGAGGATTATATCCGAAGTCACAAGTGCGCGAACAGCTCGTCTTTCTCGCTAGCTTAAAAGGCATGCGTGGAAGTGAGGCTAAACGTGCGGTCAAGTCGTGGCTTGAACGCCTCGAGATTCCCCAGTATGAGACGATGCGCGTTGAACAACTCTCAAAAGGGAATCAGCAGAAGATTCAGCTCGTGGCCGCCCTGCTCCATAACCCTGAACTCGTCATCTTAGACGAACCGTTCAGCGGACTTGACCCGGTCAACGTCGAGATACTGAAACGTGAGGTGCTCGCATTGCGTGACGCCGGGACGACCATCGTCTTCTCGAGCCATCGAATGGAGCATGTCGAAGAACTGTGTCAACATGTCGGCATCTTAAAAGGCGGACGTGCCGTCGTGAGCGGCGACGTTCCGACCATCAAGTCACGCTACGCTGAGCCGGCCCTTTTCATCGAAACAGACCAGATTCAAGTACTTGAATCGCTTCCTGTCGTCGAAGCGATCGAACCATACAAGTCCGGTCACTTAGTTCGTCTGCATTCATTCGAAGACAGCGACGCCGTCCTGTCGACACTCGTCCGCCATCAGGCGAATGTGAAGACATTCATGCGTCAGCCGGTATCGCTCAATGACATCTTTATTAAGGAGGTCGGACAGCATGTTTCATAATTTTGGACCGCTCTATGCGTTCACACTCAAATCTAGAGTCCGTTCGAAGGCATTCCTCATCTCGACGGCGTTGACGATCCTGTTCATTTTCGCGTTCACGAACATCGACCGCATCATGTCTACGTTTGAGGACTCCGAGCAGGCGAGCGCTCTCGTCGTTTCGGAGAACACGGAACTCGTCGATACGATGCAGTCCCTCGGCTATGAAGATGTTGCCACGAGTGACATCACCGAGGAAGAGGCTCGTGCCGGTATTAATGACGGAGAATACGGTGTCGTCGCCTTTGTTGACGGATATGATGCCCGCGTCATCTCTGAACGTCCGGAGCAGGAATTCACCGCCCTCTTGCAAACGTCGTTGCAACAGTTGCGAAATGCGGAGCTAATTGAGTCATCCGATGTCGATCCCGCGGTCATAGCTTCTCTCAACGAACCGATCCAACTCGACGAGTCGTACCTCGGACGCGGTGGAGAAAACTCGGATGAGCTCCTCTCGTCCTCTGCACTCGTCTACGTCATGTTGATGCTCCTTTATATTTCCATCATCACGTATGGGTCGATGATTGCGACAGAGGTGACGACAGAGAAGTCGTCACGTGTTATGGAGCTCATCATCTCGACGACCCATCCGGTCACGCATATGCTTGCGAAAGTGACGGCCATCGGGACGCTCGCCCTCATCCAAATCGGGATCTTCCTCGGATTCGGTTATGTGAGTGCGAGTGGCAGTGAGCTGGCATCAACCGTCATCGAGAACGCCGGGAACGCACGGGCCGTCATCTATTTACTCGTATTTTTCTTGCTCGGGTACTTGTTATACGCATCGCTTTTCGCCGTCCTCGGTTCACTCGTCAGTCGAGTCGAAGAGTCACAACAGATGGTCATGCCGGTCATCATGCTCCTCGTCGCGGCATTCCTCGTCGCAATGTTCGGTTTGAACAATCCGGATGCGACGATCGTGACAATCCTCTCGTTCGTCCCATTCTTCACACCGATGCTCATGTTCCTTCGGGTCATGCTCGTCGATGTGGCGGTTTGGGAAGTGGCGCTTTCCATCGGATTACTGGTTGGAACAATCGGCGTCACATTGTGGATCGGCTCGAAATTCTATCGTGGCGGTGTCTTGTTCTACGGTACGAACGCCATTAAACAATGGAGACAAATATTACAAAATCGTCAATAACGTTTACAGCAAATTCGTTTTCGTTTACTCTAAAGAATGTGCAAAATGAGGAGGAAAACGAACTATGCGATCACGATTACTCGCAGCCTTAATCTTTACGTTTATGACGACGCTCACGACGTTCATCTGTTACACCGTTTTCTTAGACGCGGATGCGTTATGGCAAATTCTGCTTGCGTATGCAGGCAGTACGTTCATCGGTACGCTCGCGTTTTGGTATCCGGTCAGCAGACGTTCACAGACGTCCCGCTTCGGTGGCGCATGGATCGGCATCATGATTACTGCAACGACACTCATTGGCTTCACCGTCATCCGCTTCACATTCCGCGGGGACGCAGCAGCATTGCTCGACTGGCAGACGATGCTGGCGAGTCTTGCCTACACATTCGGTTACGTCGGATGGGTGCTCACAATCTTGAATATCGTGCTCGGTTTCTTACTAGCCGGCACACGTCCGAAAGTACGCTACGAAGCGCGTCCGATGCGCTGATGCATAAAAGTGACCAGGAATGTCCTGGTCACTTTTTTAGTTGCCACAAAAATTGTAGATGTCCTACCGATCATTGCAATTTATAGGATTTGTCCACGACACCGTACTCTGCGTATTGGAACGAGTTGTCCGAGAATTGTTCGGGAACGAGTCGCTCTACATATCTGGCGAATGGGACGATGTGGCGCATCGAATCATGAGAACGTCCAAGGTCGAGTACCGCATCAACTAGTGCCTCAAGCGCATGGTGAGACGTCGGCTCTTCGTCTTCTTCGAAGAGGCGCTGCAACTCTTCTTCATGCATCAAGTCAAAGATGCGCATCCGCTCCTCGAGCTGCCGTTGCATCTCTTCGACGGACTTGCCGTGCATCGCCTCTTCATAGGCGAGCTTCATCTGTTCAAGTTCCGGCACTTTTCCCCGCATTAACACTTTGAGCGACTCGCCCGTCCAAATGTGACGAGCCAAATAATTCGAATCAATCTGTAAAGTTTCTGCGAGCGCCTCTATGTAAGGCATGGTCGGATACACTTCACTCAGTTCAGTGCGACGAATAAAGTAAGGTGCCACGCCGATTCGTTCCGCAAGCGTTTCAATCGACAACCCGGCCCGCTCTCGCAATATTCGAATCCGGTCCCCATACCCTCGGTACGGTGCATTTTTTCCATCCATCTCATTTCCCCCTTTCCTCTCTTTTATTATAATTCCCGTATTCACAAAAAAATACTCGGAAGCATGAGCTCCCGAGTGATGATCAATCGCTTTCTTATTTCTTAGTCAATTCTACGACTTCTGAAGATCCAGCTGTCACTGTATCGCCTTCTGCGACAAGTTTGTTCACGCCGAAGCTGTCATGGTTCGTGATGATGACCGGCGTAATTGTTGATGGAGCGTTCGCTTTGATGAAGTCGAGGTCGAACGTGACGAGCGGGTCACCTGCTTTGACAGATTGTCCTTCTGTGACGTGCGTCTCGAAGCCTTCGCCTTTAAGGTTTACCGTATCAAGACCGATGTGAATCAAGTACTCCGCACCGTTGTCCGCATTGATACCGATTGCGTGTTTCGTCGGAAATACTGTTGCGATTGTTCCGCTAACCGGTGAGACGACTTTACCTTCTGTCGGCTCGATTGCGATTCCGTCACCCATCATTTTTTGCGAGAATACTTGGTCCGGTACGTTCGTGATGTCGATGACCTTTCCTGTAAGCGGTGAAACCGCGTTGAGTTGTTCTTCTTTACCACCAAATAGTTTTTTAAAGAATCCCATAGCTTAATCCCTCCAACATGTTCTATTGAATCGAAGTCTTACCTTTTATACCCGAAAAGCTAAAACTTCAATCCCTACCTTATAAACGGTATAGTGGTAATAAGGTAGTGCGAAATCGTTTTACACATCGTAAGAATACGAGTGTGCAATCGCTTTTGCAAGCCCTTTTTACACTTTGTAAAAATTTCACACGATGGAGGCGCTTACAATGACGACTTTCACAAAATTGTCATATGAACGACCCGACTTGGACGCTCTGAACAGCAGATTGTCGGACTATTCTGCCGAATTACAGCAAGCGAGTACACTCGAAGAAGCGAACGAACTCATTTGCCAAATCAACAAGGAACGTAACGACTTTGAAACACAAAGTCAACTCGTCGCGATCCGACACTCGGTCGATACACGCGATACTTTTTATGAGGAAGAACAATCTTTCTTTGACGATGCACTTCCCGTCTACGAGAAAGAAATCCAAGTGTACTACCGTGTCTTGACGAACCACGAGCTTCGCACTGAACTCGAAGCCGAATGGGGCAGTCAATTATTTTCTCTCGCCGAGCGTGCGCTCGAGACGTTCGAGGAGTCGCACATCCCGAAACTGCAAGAAGAGAACCGTCTCGCGACGACCTATCAAAAAGTCATGTCGGCGGCACAGATCGAATTTGACGGCAAGACGCTCAACCTGTCACAGTTCGGTCCGTATCTTCAGTCACCAGACCGCGATGTCCGAAAAGGAGCATCCGTCGCCCGTTATACATACCTCTCAGACAACGGCGACGAGCTCGACCGCATTTACGGCGAACTTGTACGTGTGCGTACAGAAATCGCTCACGCGCTTGGCTTCCCGTCGTTCGTCGAGCTCGGCTATGCGCGTATGCAACGTGTCGGATATGACGAGTCGATGGTCGACAACTTCCGCAAGCAAGTTCGTGACGTCATCGTCCCGCTCGCTTCCGCTTTGAAAGAAAAACAGGCGAAACGAATCGGTGTCGACCACCTCTATTACTACGATGAGTCGTTCGTCTTCCCGGACGGTAACGCGACGCCGCAAGGGGACGAGTCGTTCATCATCGAAGGTGGGAACAAGATGTACCGTGAGCTCTCAAATGAGACAGACGAGTTCTTCCAATACATGCAGGAACGCGGCGCCCTCGATTTGACGGCGAAACCAGGTAAATCTGGCGGTGGCTATTGCACATACTTACCGTCTGAAGGACTTCCGTTCATCTTCTCAAACTTCAATGGAACTGCCGGGGATATCGACGTCCTCACGCATGAAGTCGGTCACGCCTTCCAAGTGTATGAGAGCCGTCATTTGACGACTCCGGAATACGCCTTTCCGACGTACGAGGCGTGTGAGATCCATTCGATGTCGATGGAGTTCTTCTGTTGGCCATGGATGGAGCTCTTCTTCGGCGACCAAGTGGATAAGTACAAGTTTAACCACTTGGCCGGCAGCATGACGTTCCTTCCATACGGCGTGCTCGTCGATGAGTTCCAACACGTCGTTTACCGCAACCCGGAGATGACAGCAGCCGAGCGTCGTCAAGCATGGCGCGATTTAGAGAAGGTCTATCTCCCGCACCGCGATTATGAGACGAACGACTATCTCGAGTCGGGCGCATGGTGGCACCAACAAGGTCACATCTTCCAGAGCCCGTTCTATTATATCGACTACACGCTCGCGCAAGTGTGTGCGTTCCGATTCTGGGTACGCATGCATGAAGACCGCGAAGCGGCTTGGAGCGATTACCTCACACTTTGTCAGGCAGGCGGCAGCCGTTCGTTCCTCGAACTCGTCGAACTGGCTGGTCTCAAGTCTCCATTCGCAGACGGTGTGTTAAAAGAAACGATCGATCAAATCGAAGACTATCTCTTGAAACATCCGCTCGCGAACTAACGAGTAAGACCATCGAAAACAATCGATGGTCTTTTAGTTTGGGTTGACTTCGTTCTGCAGTTCGAACGGCAAGTCCTCCAAATCGATTTGACGGCTGTCGAACAAGTTGAACTGTTGCAGGCGGCTTTCTAAATATTTTTGAAGCAGCTCGGCCACCTTCTCTCCGGACAACCCGTTCAAATCTGGCACTTGCGTCACCGAGAGTTCAATAGTGCGAAGCCCGTAGTCCGGCAGGCGCGATTCGATTTCGGCAAGCTCCTCTTCGGTCAACCGTTTTCCGGTCGTCGTCACGAGAAGCAAATCATCATCTTCCTGGTAGTCCTGACTGATGATAATGGCGTCTGAAAACTCTTCTTCGATGAAATTGTTGATCCCGGTCCGGATGATGCTGTCTTGTACGAGTGTGGTCGCGGAAGCAATACTCGGCAGGACGATTAGAACAGACAGTCCGATCAAAAGACGATTAACCTTTTTATGGTTCACATCCTGCTTGGTCAATTCCTGTGAAATGCCCATGAACTTGACCCCGATGAACGTGGCGATCGCGATAAACGAACAGTTGATGATAAAGAGATAGCTCGAACCAATTAAATAATCAAGGTTACGTGTCGCAATCGAATACCCGACCGTACAAAGCGGGGGCATAAGCGCTGTCGCAATAGCGACACCCGGGACGATATTGTTGCTCATTTTCTTTTGCGCCCCGATAATCCCTGCAGTCCCTCCGGCAAATGCGATGATGACATCCCAAATCGTCGGTTCGGTCCGTGCGATGATTTCATTACTCGCATACGTGATGGGAGAAATCGCGAAATAGATTGTAGCGACCGTCAGACTGACCGCGACTTGAACGAGAAGCAGACGTATCCCTGCCCGTAGCAGTTTCATATCATAAAGTGAGAGGGCAAGACCGATACTTAAAATCGGCGTCATGAGAGGTGAAATCAACATCGCCCCGATAATGATGGGGATCGAGTTCATGTTTAATCCGATAGACGCGATAAAAATCGAGCACATCAAAATAACCGAATCACTCGGCCGCACTTTCAAATTCGAGTACATCTTCTCTTTGAACTCTTCCGCGGTAAACGTCTGTTCCATTCTGTTTTCAGCTCCCTTGTCGTATCAGTCTCCTCTACACAAGCAAGTCCTTCATTTATTTACCCGCAACATGTGCGTGACAATCGATTTCGACAAAAGAAAAACTGGACCATTGATCGGTCCAGTTCACATCATTAAATGACATCTAACGGTTGTTTTGTCGTCGGTGGTGGGAAAGCTTCATCGAGCGCCGCGAAATCTTCCTCACTCAAATCGAGCAAGAGCGCTGCGGCATTCTCTTCGACGTGCTCGGTCTGTCCCGCTTTCGGGATCGCAATCACATGTCCGCTCCGAATCGTCCAGGCAAGTAAAATTTGCGCGACCGAGGCACTATACACCTCCGCGATTCGATTGACCGTCTCATTTTCGAAGACGTCTTTTTTCACGTCACTTCCTTCAGCGAGCGGGGCGTACGCCATGACCGGGATGCCTTGTTCCTTCATGTAAGGAAGCAAGTCATATTCAATCCCTCTGCTACCGAGATGATAGAGTACTTGGTTGACCGCACAATGGTCACCGTTCGGTAATGCGAGAAGCTCTTTCATATCCTCGACGTCAAAGTTCGAGACACCCCATGCCCGAATCTTGCCGTCTGCCTTGAGTTGCTCCATCCCGGCAATCGTTTCCTCAAGCGGGGCGTCGCCTCGCCAGTGAAGTAAGTAAAGATCGAGATAATCCGTCCCGAGTCGTTTGAGTGACGCATCGCATGCTTTGACGAGTTTGTCGCCATACGCATTGTACGGATACACCTTCGAGACGAGGAAAACGTCCTCGCGTCGGTCTTGAATGGCTTCACCGACTAACTGCTCGGATTCACCTTCTCCGTACATCTCTGCCGTGTCGATGACATGGAGCCCACAGTCGAGCCCCGTTCGGAGCGCTTCGACCTCAGCGTCGTGCTTCGATGCCTCTTCCCCCATACGCCACGTGCCTTGTCCAAGTGTACGCATCTCCCGTCCGTCTTTCAATTCGACGACGTTTTGCTTTAATGCTGCAAGTAATAAAGAGTGTGGAAGTCGTTGATTCATGATATTTCCTCCTTTGTCCACGCTTCATGTAACGGACCCGTCGTCCCGAAGACAGGGTCAAATGTCGGTTTCTCAACTCGTTCGATTCGCTTCAAGCTGTCCGGTCGTTCTTCCGTCTTCCCGGTCAGCGTGTCATAGTCGCGACCGTCCGGATATGCCCCGACGACTTGGAAGTCTGTGCTCGCCTCGATTCGGCGGTGTCCCGTCCCTGCTGGCAAGATGAGGACATCACCCGTACTGACGCGGACGAGGTCCCCGTTCGTTCCTCCGAGTTGAAGGGTCGCTTCACCTTGTATGACGCCCAACACTTCGTGCGTGTTGCTGTGATAGTGATGATAGTCGAACACCCCGTTCACCCAACTGTTCGTCCATTCGTTATGGGCGAACGTCTCTCGCATGCCGCTCGGGTCATCAAAGACACCGCGATACAAGAGCGCCGGATAATCCGGATGATTCGGAATGGAACCGTCATCTGTAAACATAAAGGTCACTAAGTCCATCCTAACTCCCTCCTTGTCTCTGTCCATTTACCCGACTTCTCCATACAAAAAACGGTTACCTGTAGTGGATGACCGTGATTGCTATTCAAGTGCACATGATGAGACTTGCTACCTACAACCAATGATCTAGCATCACTTCAACCGGATTGTTTTTAAGTCCCTTTGTTTTTTCATGGACACTTTTAGTCCCTACCATTCTAATCAATATGTGAATTCTCATTATTGGATTGATTTCCACCTTCATTTTAAAAACGAAGGGTGTTTTCGGGAAGCAGACGGGTAAATAACAATGAATCTATGAAAAAGGAGTTCTCCTATGCCCCCTCATCATGAAAAGGTAGAAAAAATCGAACTGTTTTTTGATTTAGTATTTGTTTTTACGTTCATACAACTCACCTTAAAACTTGAACGTCATCTCACTATTCATACGTTTTTAGAGGTTCTCGTTCTCATGGCTCTCATTTGGTATATCTTTGAAGGGTATATTTGGTTGACGAATACAACCAAACTGACAAGAAGAAATCATCAAATCTTCATGACGCTCGGAATGATTGGCTTCATGTTGATTTCCGTTGCGATCCCAAATGCATACAATCAAGATGGATTTATTTTTGGACTTGGTTTTTTAGTGATCGTCGCAGTACATTCAACATTGTTCTTGCTTCACAGTAATGACGATACGAAAAAGGCTATGCTCGCCATCGTTCCATATAATATCTCGTTTAGCATCATCATCCTTGTCGCTTCGCTGTTCGAGGGCAATGTGCGCCTGATTGTATGGGGAATTGTCGCGATTGTGGCGGTATTGGGACCCCTCGTACAAAAAAACAGAGGTCAATTCGAAGTGTCATCCTGGCACTTCCTTGAGCGTCATTATCTCATCTTGGTCATTGCCCTTGGTGAAACGATTGCTTCGACCGGTCGAGCCGCGATTGATGAGGATTTAACGTCCGATGTCGTCTTGACGATGATTCTAGCACTCACCCTAACCGTTCTACTCTGGTACTCCTATGTGAAAGACGATGAAAAACGAGAAAATCGATTCTATGACATGCACACGGATAAACGAGATCAGACAGCTAAGGCCGGATTCTATTGGTCACACCTCTCGATGTTTCTCGGCATCATTTTACTCGCCGTCGTGAAGATTGCAATCATACACGATCCGATGCAGACACTCGATTCGGCACATCGTATCACGCTGTATGTCGCCATCGTCCTGTTTGGATATGGTGTCATTTACTTCAATCGACTATTTTTCAATCTATCTTGGAAGCGACTCGCGTTTCTTGCGGTCCTGCTCGTCATTCCACTGATTGGCCCTTATTTACCGGCAATCATCTTGTTGCTCGTCATCACGTTTATTTACTACATTTCAATCATCGTCCCACTCCCGTTCTTAAAAACAAAGCGGGAAGAAACGTAAAACAAGCCAGAACCGCGAGTCGGTTCTGGCTTGTTTATTATCGGACTTCATTCTCGAGTTGTTTCAACTTTGTCGAGTAATACTCGATGATGTCACGGCGTCGGATGATGCCGATGAAATATTTTCCGTCATCGACGACAGGCACGAAGTTTTGGTCCGTGATCGCATCGACGAGTTCTTCAATTTGCGCCGTAATCGAGACCGGCTTATAACGAACGCGTTGTTTGATATCTTTTAGACGTGTCCGGAGCACTTTTTCATAGTCTTCTTCCCCGCGAAGTTGTTCTGCAAGTGCCCAAAGTAAATCCCCCTCTGTCATCGTCCCGGCATAAAAACCGTTCTCCGAAACGAGTGGGACAGACGTGAATCGATGATGTTTCATCTTTTCAAGCGCTTGTCGTACCGTTGATTCGGGGTCCAAATATTTGACGTCTTCTTTCGGATATAAAAAGAAAGCGATGTTCATTTAAATCTCTCCTCAATCTGTTAATCCACCCCGTTATTGTACCATGAATGGTAGGACAGGTTGAACTAATCGAACAATCCCGTCGTATTTTTATCCCCCTTTCTCCATAACGACGCAAAAAAACATCGTGATTCTTGTCACAGCGATATCTCGGTGATTCAAAAGAATTGGAAAGGAACTCCAATTGATTTATACCCTTTTTAGTTGCTTCTTATCCAACGAAACATACAAAAGGCCCCCATTAGGAGGCCAAAAATTATTGAACAAACTGTAGTAGCGTATCGTTAAATTTCTCTCGTTCGTCGAGCACGGTACCATGTCCGCTCTCTTCGAAACGTTCGATTCGTGCGTTCGGAATGCCTTGTTCCATCTGTTCAGCGAACGCGAACGGACAGATTTTGTCATGTACCCCATGGATAATCAACGTTTCGACATCAATCTTCGGCAGGGCATCGCGTAGATCTTCGTCACGTAACGCCTGTGCTGAGGCGATCGTACCATGGCTCGATGCGACGAGCGCAAGGTGGTGGAACCAGTTTTGCATCGGTTTCGAATGTTCTTTCTCGAAGAAGATTTCCCCGAATCCTCCAAGCATCTTCGGTCGGTCCGCTCGAGTATCCTCAATCAAGGCATCGACTTCATCGGTCGTCATTCCATATGGATAGTCTGAACGTTGTGTGAAAATTGGCGCCGCGGCTCCAGCTAATACTAACTTTTTGAGACCGTCCTCTTTATAATCTGCCGCATATCGGACCGCAATCGCCCCGCCCATCGAGAACCCGACGAGCGTGAAATCTTTCAGGCCAAGTCCGTAAACAACCATGTGCACGTCCGACGCCATCGTTTCATAATCATATCCCGTTGCCGGGGCATCGGACTTCCCGTATCCTCTGAAGTCAATCCCGATATAGCGATATCCTGCCTCCACGAGTGCATTTTTCTGATACTCGAACATGTTGTTGTTCGCTGGCCAACCGTGTAAGAAAACAATCGGTTCCCCAGAACCGACGTCTTCGACATATAAATTCGTGCCATCGTGTGCTGTAATGTATCCCATCATCAACCCTCCACTATTTCAATGTTAAGCGTAAACACTCACAACTTTCTTGTTCCCGTTTCCGACTCCAAAAAACCCTACTATGCGTCACGCCAAAGTGACTCTCCTTTTAAACAGCCTTCGATAGCTGTCGCACCTTCCCGCAACACGGCTTCCCGCCAGATCGGATCATCCGGATAAAACATTGCCATGAACTCATTTTGAATCCCGTTACGTGCTTCAGGGTCTTTCGTCCCTTCAAAGTACAGCCGGTTTTCTAAGATAATCGTGAGAAATTCACGAATGGAGGCTTTCGTTGAAGTCCCGAACGTACCGAATTCAAACAGTGCCGAGACGAGCTGTTTGTCCGGATATTCCGTGTCGCGTACATAGTAAAAATGATTGGTCGAGTCTCCGAGTACCTTATCCGGATCATACACGTTGACGTTGTCGATACCGTACGCCTGTTTCAGTTCTTCTTCAGTTCGTCCGTCTCGCCTACTGATGACCATCGTGACCTCATTCGTTGGTCCGAGTGCCGTATGCCAGTCCATATGCACCACTTTCCCGTAGCGTTCAAGCAAATCATGTTGAATTCCTTTCAAGAAGGTGGCTGACGACTCGTCTTTATCTCCTCCATAATAGACACCTTTCGGGAATTGGTACTGCCCCATTCCTTTCGCCCCACTCATCGCTTTGAATCCGTCGAGTTTGATTCCAGAACCGAGGAATGAATAAATCTGTTCCCTTGCTTCATGGTAGTCGTCAATCACCCCATCCGGAACGAATAAATGGCGCATCAGTTCATATTCACGATTGACGTTGTACGGAATCGATTCACGGTCGATGACGTAATTTCGATTCAAGTCAACATTGTGCTCATTGACCCGCCGGAAGTGTTTCATTCCCCACGGATTGACGGCATGGATGAGACAAATGCCGGTCGTCTCATGTCGTACATGTGAGAGTTGCGTCCGAACGAATTGGTGAGTCACCGCAGCACCCGCATATCCTTCAATCCCATGTTCTCCAATCGTCATGAGGAGCATTGTTTTACGATCCCGTTTCGGCTCCCCTAAAATGACGTCGATACTTTCGTCCCCAATCGAATGCGTCAACAGCTCTGCCTTCGGATAAAATCGTTTCACCTCAGACAGTAAATTCATAAATTTCTCTCGTGATTCTTCATAGGATGATGAAAAATATTGGCTCATCACACTCTCCTCCAATCTATACTCTCTACACCCATTCCCATCCTACGGCAATCTAAAAACGCTTCCTTCAGAAGGAAGCGCTACTGTCAAGGTGTCCGGATCCGTTTCGAATGTTGGCGGCGGAATGCCATCAGATAGAAAATAGGCGCAATCAGGACGGCACCGAACAACCAATACAGACCGGCATACGCATACAATCCTTCAAATGAACGGAACACCCAAGCGAGAACGGTAATAGCGACAATCAACTCAATGGTCCATAGCAATCCCCGACGAACCGCCAACATCATCGTGTTCGTTTTTTGAAAAAAAGCTGCAACGAAGGTAATCAAAAATGCCGGAAAACTGGAGAGCCACATCATTCGATTCAACGAACTCTCGGCAAAGTACGAATTTCCGAGAGAGATGGTGATGAGGAAATGCACCAAAATGACTAACAAGACGACAATCCAACCGACGAATACATCACGTTCCATTTTTCTCATCACAACCAACTCCTTTTCGGTAGGTTTAGATACTTAATATTTACCCGCTTTCCAAAATCTTTTGTCCGATTCCATCAAAAAAACGCATCCCGATAATGGAATGCGTATCACTAATTAATTCACCAACTCTCGCGCCCACGCTTTCGCGCGTTCGAGTTCGCCTTCTTTCAACATCTCCGTCTCCCCATCAACCAAGAACGATTCTTTTTGAACGTTCGTTGCGCCTTTTTCAATCATTTCCCCTTCGACGCGGTTTACCGCATGACCGAACCAGTCGATGATTTTACCGAGAATCGGATTTTGTTTTTCTTTGACGACACTCGTATCAAACGCAGCCGTCTGCTTCCCTCGTAGGGCATTGTCTGAGATTCCGTCTAAAAACACTTTAATGTCCTCGGTTTCATACCCTCCATGCGTCGGTGAACCGATCACAACGAGATCAATGTGCGCGAGATCTCCCAATCCGATATTCAATACGTGTTCCATACGTGCTTCATGTCCCTTTGACAGTTCTTCCTGCATCGCATGGGCAATCTTCTCTGTATGACCATATAGTGAGTCAAAAATAATCAAAATGTTCATGGTGAATCCCCCTTTACCGAACTTCTCTTTATCACCCTTCCCATTTCCACGTTCGTTCATTCTTCTTTTTTGTACAGTGAACTTCGCTTGAAGAGCGTCGCACTTATCATGATGATGCCCATTCCAAGTAGGCTGTAACCGAAGAATTTGATAAAGTCACGTGAATGGTACGGTGCTTCGAATCGATACTCCGCTCGTTTCCATTCTGAGCCGTCTTCGACCGCGATGACGTTCTCCACGGACTCCCCGTCGACTTCACGATACGCTGTCCCGATCGGATATCCGTTCGAGGCATTCCCGTAGTATCGTCCCGTCTCGTCGTTGACCGTTGTTCCCACTTCACCGATCACGTCACCGAGCGAACCCTCATCGATTGTTGTGTCGAGCACTTCATATGCGTTTCGGTCGAACACGACAAACGTGTAGGCCCAGGAAAGGGCAGATACGGGCACCGCAATCGAGAGTGAAAGGAGAATCAAGAAAATCAGTCGCCTCATTTCAAACTCCAGACGAATGTCGCCGAATCACTGACATCAATGTCATCTGGCTCAAGTTCAGGCATCCGTGATTCCGAATAGACGATGTCCTGGCTATAAAGGACGTTCGTAGGCGAGAACAGATGAATCTCCCCCCACGTATAGTCAATTTGAAGCAAGTCCCCGAGTTCGGCGCCTGCTCCTTTCGCAAGAAGTTCTGCTCGTTTCAATACATTCTCTGCAGCACTCACCAATAGCTGATCTTCGATCGCATTCGGATCTTTCATCGTGAAACGAATAGAGAGTGTCGGATTTGCGCGAGATTGACTGATTTGTTCGATGACGTTCGATAATTTGGACGTGTCGAGTGAAAATTCGAGCTTTGTTTTCTGCTTACAGACGTATCCGACAAACCGCGACCGATAATTCTCATCTCGATCGCGATAGCTCTCATATTCCGTATCGATAGAAAAGTCACTCGTTTTGAGTTCCGTCTTGTCAAAACCCGCGCGCGTGATGGTTTTTTGAAGATGGGACACCGCACTTGCTGCCTCGGTCATCGTATCTTCGTATCGTGGCGCTTTCGAGACGAGGTCCATGTGAATCACAATCAAATCCGGTCGAGATGAGACGTTCCCTGTCCCTTTAACGGTAATCTTCCGTTCCATATTGATCCGCTCCTCTGTCGTTTGTTATACAGAAATTCGGTACACACTTCAGATTTCCCTTTTTACAAAATAGTCATTTTTTCCAAATCGATGCAACAAGCCCTCCGACATATCCTAGCATCGCTCCGCTCGCGATCCCGTACGTCAACTGAACACCGAAGAAGAACGAGAGGATTACACCGAGTGTCGTCCCCGCAATCAATCCAAAACAAATGATACAGTCTTTCCATTCTGGTGAATCCATCTTGCTCCTCCTAACCCATGCGCTCAATCTGACGACTTCATCTCTCCAATCGCTTTGAGACCTTTTAGTGTCCTGACTTTCCGAGTATGATGTTGGACCGCATAGGCCAACATCGCGACGACGACTACGTTCAATAGAATAAGCCACTGTGCAAATGGATTTGAGAGGTTTGCTACCACGGCAACAAAGTTGGCGAGTCCCACTGCGCCATACAGTTGGATGATTCGTTTTTCTCGCTGAATCATCGAATCAAAATCCGAATACAATTGGAACGGTCCGTCACTCGTTCGTTTTCGTAAAAAGATCCACCGATACGACGTATCGACCACTTCGACTCCAACTTCATCTAAGAATGCCATATACGCCTTCGACTCGGGGTGCGAAGGTAAGTTGGACAACAATTCGATTCGGTAGGTGAACGTCCCAGGTTCAACTTGTTTGAACACATATCGCATCAAACGAAAGGATTCGAGCGCCCATCCGGTTTGAGCCATCTCATTGAGCCACTTCTCTTCCTTCTCATAATCAACAAATATGCGATAGACCGTTTTCGTCTTCATGTATCCAACTCCTTCGTCCATTCATGTCCGTGTTGCACTAGTTCTTCTAGCCGTCTTAATTCTGACCGAAGTGCCTCTCGACCAGTTTCCGTGATCTCATACTCTTTCTTCCGCCCTGTTCCTTCGAGTGCCTCAATCCAGCCTCTTTCGACTAAACTACTAAGAGCCCCATATAATGTACCGGGTGCAAGCTGAACTCGCCCATGACTCAGTTCCTGGACAAATTGCATTATGCCGTACCCGTGCCTCGGGACTTGCAGGGAGAGTAATATATAATAGACTGCCTCGGTTAATGCGCCTGTACTTGACTGTTGCGTCACGTATCCTGCTCCTTTGTATCGTTATTCGTTATATCGTCATCCGATATATCAAAAATATCCTATTTTTGGTTATAAGGCAAGAAAAAATGCCAAGTGATTCACACTAGGCATTCTTTGTCTTATTATTCGGCAGCGAGCGCTGCCTCTTCTTCATGATATTTCTCGACAAAGGCATCAAGTAGCGACCGTACCTCATCCGTCGATTTCGTTTCCATCAAGTGATGGCGAAGTTCGCTCGCCCCGGGGAACCCTTTGACATAAATTTTGAAGAAACGGTGCAAGTTCGAAATCGAACGCGGCACGTCTTCTTGGAATTTATCTTGAAGGTCCAGTTGCAGACGCAACAGATCGAGATGTTCTTCCATCGAGTGCTCGCGTGGCTCTTTCTCGAATGCGAACGGGTTCTTGAAAATCCCGCGACCGATCATGACGCCATCGACCCCGTATTTCTTAACGAGCTCGAGTCCCATTTGACGGTCGAGGATGTCTCCATTGATTGTGATGAGCGTATCCGGTGCGATCTCGTCTCGTAGCTTCACGATGTCCGGGATCATTTCCCAGTGCGCGTCGACTTTACTCATCTCCGAGCGTGTCCGTAAGTGAATGGACAAGTTGGCGATGTCTTGTTTCAAGATATGCGTCAACCAGTCACGCCACTCATCGAGCTTCGAGTAGCCGAGTCGCGTCTTGACGCTGACCGGGAGTCCACCGGCTTTCGCTGCTTGAATGAGTTCGGCTGCCACTTCCGGACGGAGAATGAGGCCGCTCCCTTTTCCGCGTTTCGCGACGTTCGGTACCGGGCAACCCATGTTGATATCGAGTCCTTTATAGCCCATCTCAGCCATCCCGATACTCATTTGACGGAAGTATTCCGGATTGTCTCCCCAGATGTGGGCGACCATCGGCTGCTCGTCCTCGGTGAACGTCAAACGGCCACGGAGGCTGCCTTTCCCTTCCGGATGGCAATAGCTGTCCGAGTTCGCGAATTCCGTAAAGAAGACGTCCGGGCGTCCCGCATGGGCGACGACATGACGGAAGACGACATCGGTCACATCTTCCATCGGGGCAAGTATAAAGAACGGACGCGGAAGGTCGCGCCAAAAGTTTTCTTTCATCGTAAAATCAGTTCCTTTCATCCATACAGTCCAACAAAATCACTCATCTATTCTATTATGTCCGTCGGATTGTATCAACTGACATTACTCATAATCCGTTTCTTTCGAACGAATGAGTTGAAAAAAGTGCGGGAACCCTTCGGTCAATAAATAATGAAGCACACGATTCGTATATTCCGGTTCAATTGTTCCCGTCCGAAGTAGGGTCTGGAGGACCATCCCATCGATCCCGGCCATCGTCCACGTGGCGACCGCCCGGGTCATCGGTCCTTGTTTGACACCGTAAGCCCGTACAAAAATGGCCTCAATCCGCGTGATCCAATCTTCATACTTCACTTTGAACTTCTGTTGAATATCTTCATTTCCAATCATCGCTTCATGAGCGAGATAAAACTGGAGTCGGCTCTCCGCATCCTTTTGAAACCGTTCCTGCATGCCTTCATAAATTTCTTGGATGATTACCGCCGCTTCCTTCTGATCATCCTGAGAAACGGTCTCGATTCGTTTGACCTCACCGAGGCCCTCGTCCATCACGTCATAAAGGATTGCCTCTTTTGACGTGTAGTAATGATAGATCGCACCCGTACTGAATCCGGCCCGCTCCGCAATTCCTCGAAGCGTCGTGCCTTTGATGCCCTGTTCGACAATGATTTCACGCGCAGCTTGTAAGATTTTCAACTTCCCTTCGTTCATCATCATCCAACACCTTCCTCTATTCTCATCGCTCATTATATCATAATGATGTGGCGAACTTTCGACACTTCCGTGTGAGCCCGCGACTTCTATTGACAGCGCTTACAATATATTGTTACACTTTTCACATAAACATAACGAACGTTCGGTATGTTTATCCATTGCATTTATTTCATATCATCTCATTTTCGAAAGGAGTGTCGTTTTATGTTTTTCTTTGAGTCGATTCCTTGGCATAACGTCGTCATGTGGTTCGTCGTACTTGGGCTTTTGATTGGGTTGAATGAGTTCGTCCGTTCCGGTAAACGAGCGAGTCAACTCCTATTCATCGCGCTTCCAATCGCCTTGACTCCGATTTGGCTGTTCGTCGTCGAATCAGAAATAACGTCTTGGTTCCATTGGGTGAAAGTGTATTCCGCATTGACCGGCGCACTAATTTATATGGTCATCCGCTTCACGAACTACCATAAGAAGCACCCTTGGTATTTAGTACTCGTTCCAGCCATTCTCGCTATCAATATCATCGAGGCGGTCATCCGGGAATTTCAAGTCGGATTCATGGGATTTGAAGGGGTCGTCGATGGCATGTACTATATCTCCGGTGGTTGGAACTACGTGAACGCCGTCGCCGGTATTTTGAACGTCCTCCTGATCTGTGGATGGTTCGGCATCTTTGCGACGTCCGGTAAGAAAGTGGACATGATTTGGCCGGACCAGACGAAGTTGTGGATCATCGCATACGGGATTTGGAACATCTCCTATGTTTACTCTTGCGCACCCGGCAACGCGTTCTATTCCGGATTCGCGTTGAATATCGCCGCAACGATTCCGGCCCTTCTTTGGGCGAAAGGGACGTGGATGCAAAACAGAGCCCAGACACTCACAATTTGGATGATGTGGGTCATGACGTTCCCTTACTTCTTTGCGGTCGGTAGTACGTTTAACGTCAGCGTCTCCTATAACCCGGCAGCGAACTGGACGCTCGCAATCATCAGTCTCGCTCTAAACGTCGTCCTCGCCGTCATGCAGGTGTCACGCATCGTCAAACGACGTCTCAATCCGTTGAAAGATGAGATGTGGACCGATACCGAAGAATATAAACAAGTCGATGCGTTACGAGAAACAGAATCACCTAATCCAAAGACAGCATGACAACACCCCATAGCAGTGGAAACTAAATTCCACTTGCTATGGGGTGTTTTAAGCAGAAGAAATGATAACGGATTATCGATCAAAACAAGACGTCGCGAGAGCAGTCGCCCAACATGTAGGACTTACGATTTCTTCAAAATGATTCAGATCCATACATTTCTTCGATCGGCTCGTCTTCCCATCGGATGACGAGCTCACTTGAATGGGAGAGACTCAGCTCCACCGTCTCACACGTCGTATCGGTCAACCACATGCAACGGAATAACAGCTGGCGATAACCATACAACTCATCTACGATTTCGAAGCGTCCCGTTTTGACGAACTGACTGAGTTGCTCGATTGGACACATCAAATAGGTCGTTTCACAAAAGCGTGTAAGTGACGAAGAATCCCGGTTCACGTTCGAAATCGTCACGGTAGCGCGGCCTGTCCACACAGGTTCTTTCTTGAACAAATCACGGATTCCATCCGCAAATACGAGACGTATCATCGAACCGGTCACTGCCGCTTCTGTGATGACCGCATCATGTAAGGAAAGCGGGACGCTTCTGTTTCGAATCGTGTATTGCTTCATTTAATCCCTCCTTCAGCTATCTACTTTTTTTTCGCGACAATTCACTTTTTACCTTCTACATGGATACCCCATGGTCAGTATTGAATTGAAAAAACAATAATCTATTGAAAATCTATTTATTTCATTCCGTTTATGAAATAAAAAATTGGGAAAATAAATATAAATAAGTGGGTCGCATTGGATATCGCTATGAGAAAGGAGGATATAGTATGAATCATGTTTTATTGATAGGCTTGCCTCTACTCGTTTTACTTATTGTGACACCTTTCCTTTTGAAAGAGTTTCTTCAACAGCCGCGATTCTCTTCTCGATTCCTCATCATTTTCGCAGTCCTTTGCTCAGTCCTTCTATTAGCTTCTTGTAGTTTCGAAGAGTCGATTCCAGTTGAAGAGTACGAACAAGACTTATTGCTTGTAGAGGAGAAATTGAGTTCCGCCAACTCTGAGAAAGAAAAGTTGCAAGATCAACTAGATGCCTATCTATCTGAAAACGAAGATTTACGGCGAAAACTTACGGATGCCAAAGCATCGGTAGACGAAAGGTTGGCGGAGGCAGAATCAACATTGCGTAAGGAGTTTGAAGGTGAGTTACAACGGGTGAAAGACGAGGCACAAAAGCAACTCGAAGAGGAAATCACTTCGGTTCGAAAAGAAGAGCAAGAAAAAGTTGCGGTCGCTATCGCTGAAGCTGAGCGACAATTCGAACAACAGTCAAACACATCTGAAGCGACCGAATCGAACCCGCCAACCTCACAACCTTCTGAGAATTTCCAAAACTGCACTGACTTAAAGGGAACCTAT
Organism: Exiguobacterium marinum DSM 16307; assembly: GCF_000620845.1. GTDB lineage: Bacteria > Bacillota > Bacilli > Exiguobacteriales > Exiguobacteriaceae > Exiguobacterium > Exiguobacterium marinum. Next base: position 1,123,176 of record NZ_KK211189.1, on the reverse strand, counting down.
CCTGGTGGTGTTTCTTCCGATCATCCAGCTTATCAACCAAAAATGGATCGCGACAATGACGGTTGGGCCTGTGAATAGAAAATTCAAAGAAGGGGGTGAATCGTCTTAAGTTCACTCCCTTTCTAATCGTTTACGAAACACATAATTCTCCTCTTGTTTCGTATACTTAGGACCTTTCATCGTCTTCTTCACTTCTGCGATATCGACGTCTTTCCCTTTCGGTAAATGGAAATACTCGTCGAGCCCCGTCTGAACGAGTTCATTCGTACTTCCCATGACCCCAATCAATTCGAACGTCTTATCGAACCGCGCCAACGTCGCGTCTCCATGACTATCGTTACAAAGCAAGATGCCACCCGGCTTCAAATACTGTTTCGTCGCCTGCCCGACAAATCCCGCATATTGCGAGATAACCAAATCGACCGGTTCGATGTCGAGCGGCTGCGTATAGTCCTGACCAAAGAATTCAATGGTACACGGCTCATCATATTCCTTTCTTTGATCAATCAGTTCCTGTACCGTTTCGAGTTTCTTGAAAAAGCGAATCGCCCCTTTGAAACTGTCGACATAGATGACGTGCGGGATGACGAAGGACGGGGCGATATCGACGTGACTTCCGGGATAGAGCGCCCGCTTCACGTCAAATATGTTCGCAATCGTTTCATACATGCGCTTCCGGTCCCCGATCTTTTGTGCATACGCCTCATATGTTTCTGTCACTTGTTCATAGTTCATCGGTATCCTCCTAGTATAAGTATCCGAGCAAGTCGAGTGTCCCTTCCGTCCATTGCTTGTCTCCTACCGTCTTCACCATCAATTCGTCAAATGGTGCCTCCCCAATCCCTCGAGTCGTCTGGTTTTGGTCATCGATTTGAAGCCACGTGCATGTGTTCGATACCTTGTGAAACCCGATCTGCTCATAAAGGTCAGGTCGGTCAGCGAATAACAGGAGAAAGTCGATCCGATGCTCGTCACCGAGAGCAATCACCCGTTCCATCAGCGCTCCTCCGATCCCGCGTCCTTGCCATTCTTCTTGAACGCATAAGTCGATAATCCCGAGCACTCGAATCGGGTCCCCGTTCAAATTCATCACGCGAAAGTCTAAACCGACTTGCCCGATGACGTGTTGTTGCTCATCACATGCAATCAATCGAAGATGCGGCAACTGCTTGAAGTAGCTTCGTTCATGATAAAGTGGCTCAAAAGACTTCATGAGCAACTCGGTCAACTGTTTGTCGAGTGCCTCCCCGATTTCGAACTCCATCATCTGTTGAATATTCATGTCATTCCCCCGACTATATGTTTTTCGATCATACATTCATCATATCAGACATACTTTTTGTTTCTTTGGTGACGAACAAAAAAAGCACTTATATTTGATCATAAGTACTTTCCCATTAAACCATCACTTTGTTTTAGGTCGTTTCACCAATAACTCACCCATCAGTTCAGAGACGACCCACTCCTCAACAATCAATCCATTCTGAAAACGGGAGACGACCATGTCCACCCATTCGACCTGTTTCCCGCTCGCAGGGATGCCCATCATGTTTCGTTGATGTGTCCCACTAAGTGTGCGCTGCCACGTGACAGTGTCTTCTGTCTGAACGAGTACCTCGACCTTCTTCACCTTGACGTCAGGAATCGCCGTCTTCATCTGTTTTGAGAAACGTCGAATGAATGCATGGCCTTTATACGTCCGTTCCCCTGCATGCGCGACATATTCTGTAGCGAACACTTCGGGGACGACTTCCATCTTTCCGAGCTCCATCACTTGATACGCCGCAAAACGAATCTGTTCCTCTCGATTCATACGTTCGCCTCCTTCAGGTCAAATGGATCATTTGTTGAATCTCCATCGTCTTTTCGCTCGAACTCATGAAGGTGAGCTTTGGCGAACTCGAAAAACGTCCGTGGTTCGTCCCCTGTCAACTCTTTGAACGTATGTGTGATCGCCTTTGCCGTGCCAAGGCGCGTCATCAAATAAAGCGCCATCGTCACGTTTACGTATTCCGGGCTAAGTCCCCGTTCGTTGATATAGCGTGAGCGGTAGTGAAGCATACTCGGCTTGGCATAGGTGATTTTTTCCCCAGTCAATAAGGTCAATTGATTGGCGATGTCCACGTAATCGAGTGCTTCAGGACCCGTCAACGTATAAGCTACATGTTGATGAGCGTCAGGATTTAGGAGAACATGAGCGATCGCTTTGCCGATATCTTCAGCATCGATAAAACTCACCTTACTGTTACCGGCAGGAATGAATATCTCACGATCCTTCCTAATCTCTTCGGCATGGACACCGGTTAAGTTCTGCATAAAGAAACCTGGACGAATGTGCGCGTAAGGAATCGACGCCTCCTCAATCATTTTTTCGATTTTATGGTGAGGCGGGAATGGGTTTCGTTCAACCCCCATCAACGATAAAAATGAGACGAGACGCACGGATTGTGCCTTCATCGCTTCAACGAACGGTCGAAACACTTCGGCATCCCCAATCTGAGGCGGTCGCATCAAAAACACGCGGTCGACGCCATGTAATGCCTCTTCAAACGTGCTCGGATCCTCGAAATCCAGTCTGACCGCTTTCATCCCCGGATAGCTCTTTTCTAGTTCTTGTATGCGATGCCCTGCCACCACAACGTCCGAATCTCGACCGTTCAAATAGTTGACGACATATTTCCCTACATTACCCGTCGCTCCAGTTACGAGAATTGAACCCATCAATCCTTCACTCCTTGTCATCCATATTTTTAGGCTTAGTATCCGATGAACGTGTCCTTGATGATATTTTTCTTTCGTATGCCTTTATCTTTCAGACGTGTTGCGATTGTTTTTGTCATCGCTGATGAGCCGACCACAAAATATTTGCCATCATTGTGATATGTCTGAACGTATTTCTCTTTGCATCGAATCACATGTCGTCAAAGTGTTTCATCAGTTTGACTAAATACGCTTTCATGTTAGACACTTCCTCTTCAGTGAACGCTTCAAATATCGTTTCATTCACTTCGTCTGAAACACGTCTCAGCTCGTCTACAAGTTTCAAGGTCTCTTCGTTCAGCTTGAGGTACGCAGATCGCTTGTCATGTGGATTCTGCACTTTTTCAACGAAGCCGTCCCTTTCGAGCCTATTGATGATTGCAGAGATGGTCGGTCGGTCGGACTCTAATCGCTGCGCGACTTCTGCTGACGTGATGTTCCCATTGTGAGCCGTGATTTGATTCAGTACCGAGAACTGCGTAGCTGTTAAATCATACTCTTGCAATCGTTTGTCTAACACTCCTTTTAAAAATCGTGAGGACTTAATCAACAGATAAGACAAATTTTCCAAATAATCACCTTCTTCATTTCGTTCTCGACATTCTTTGGACCCGTTCCCAAAAAAGCGACACTTCTCATATCATATAGTTAGCTTACTTATTATAAGTATACTAACTATATAGGTGCATATCAAATCAAAATGTATCTTCTGAAAAAGAGGGCCTGTCATTTCGCAATAAGCAACGTGACAAGGCCCCCTCGAATCTCTTATTCTACTTTCTCCAACCACGCCACCGTCTCCACATGCGCCGTATGCGGGAACATGTCGACCGGTGTCACTTCCATCAAGCGATAGCCACGGTCGGCGAGGTAACGCATATCACGCGCTTGTGTCGCGACGTTACATGAGACGTACACAATCCGTTTCGGTGCCATCTCGACCATCGTCTCAAGAAACGACTCGGCACATCCTTTTCGTGGTGGATCGACGACAATCACGTCCGGATTCACGCCATCTTTCTTCCACTGTGGGAGCACATCTTCCGCCGCACCACATGCGTACGTCACGTTGTCAATCTCATTGACGAGTGCATTTTGTTTCGCGTCCTCAATCGCTTCCGGGACGACTTCGACGCCGTAGACGTGTGCCGCTTTACGCGCGAGGAAGAGACTGATCGTCCCGATACCGCAATAGGCGTCGACGACTTGCTCCGTACCTGACAGTCGTGCGTACTCGAGTGCTTTCCCGTATAACTTCTCCGTTTGGACCGGATTGACCTGAAAGAACGAGTGCGGAGAAATCGTGAACGTGAGTCCTGCGATTTTATCCTCAATCGTCTCATGGCCGTAAAGCAATTTGTTCGTCGGCCCGAGGATGACGTTCGTCTTGTCCGGGTTGACGTTTTGCATGATCGACGTCACGTTCGGGAGACGCTCGACGATGTCGGCGACAATCTCATTCACGCCTTTTAACTTCATCGTCTTCGTGATGAGGACGATCATCAGTTCACCCGAATGGTACCCGTAACGGGCCATGACGTGACGGATGACACCGCGTCCTGTCTTCTCGTCATACGCCGGCACACCGCGAGCATCCAATACGTCACGGACGACTTGGATCGCCTTGTCATTGCGCTCATCTTGAATCAAACATTCGCTCATCTCGACGATGTCATGCGAACGAGGACGATAGAAGCCCGAGACGAGACGGTCCCCTTCTTGTTTGAACGGGACTTGTGCCTTGTTGCGGTAGCGCCAAGGTTCCGGCATCCCAATCGTGTCATGGACCGGTACGTCGAACTGACCGAGACGCTTGAGCGCATCGACGACGCGTTCCCGTTTTTGGCGAAGTTGACCTTCATAACTGAAGTGTTGCAGCTGGCAGCCGCCACACTGATAAAAGATCGGGCACGGCGGCTCGACCCGGTCGGCACTCGCTTCTTTCACGTTCAACAATCGGGCGAACCCGTACTGCTTGTTCGTCTTCGTCACGACGATTTCGACCGTCTCTCCCGGCAACGTGTTCGGGACGAACAGCGTATAGCCGTCGACACGCGCCACACCCGCCCCTTCATGGGTCAGGTCGTGGACGTGCACATCGAGACGGTCATTCTTTTTCACTGGTAGCATACGAATGCTCCTTCCATTGCAAATAGGAATGACTGATGTCGTCATTCCTATCTTTTCACTCTGCTTTATCGAGCGAAACATTGAACAATTGCTTGATCATCTGTTCGCGTTCATATTGTGCATTCAACTCTTCCATCTCGCGGATCCGGGCGTTCGGCGCGAGCACCGTCAAATGACGGAATAAGTTCCGCATCTCCCCTGTACACTCCCCGCCGTACTCGCCGTCGATGTTCAAACTCATCGGCTCTGTCGTCTTCATCTTGACGCGACTCGTCTTCACATGTTCGACGAGTGAGCTCGATAAATGCTCTCCACGGAGGAGTAAGCGGACGACATGGATGAATTCGAACAAGTTACATTTCCGCAAAATGAACAAGTCGAATAACCCGTCATTCAACGATGCGTGCGGTGAGATTTTTTCAAATCCACCGACCGAGTTCGAGTTCGATGTGAGAAAGATCATGACTTCCCCTTGGAACGTTCCTTCGTCGTGTTCGAGCTCGATGTACGTCGGTTTGATGAGTGGTAGCTTCTCCATCCCTTTCACATAATACGCGAGCTGACCGAGCGCCGTCTTCAACTTCGATGGCACCTCATACGAGAGCTCGGTCATGATCCCACCGCCAGCGATATTGATGAAATAGTGGATGTCACCTGTCTCTCCTTCGATTTCCCCGAGGTCGACCGGCATCTCGAAGCCGTCACAGATGACGTCGAGTGCGCCGACGACGCTCAGTGGAATCCGCATTGCCCGAGCGAAGTCGTTCGTCGTCCCGACCGGAATGAGACCGATCGTCGGACGATTCTCAAGCGGCGCGAGCCCTGAGATGACTTCGTTCAATGTCCCGTCTCCACCTGCGGCGATGATGAGGTCGAACTCGGCCGCCGAGGCCCGTTTTGCTTCGAGCGTGGCATCACCAATCGCTTTCGTCGCATACGTCGACGTCTCATAACCCGCATCCTCGAGGCGGTTCAAAATGTACGGGAGTTCCCGTTTGATCACTTCTTTACCAGATGTCGGGTTATAAATGACCCGCGCACGTTTCCGTTGCATATTGATTCTCTCCCCTATGCTCAACTCGAGCGAAAAGCGAGACACAAGTGTCTCGCCGCCTGCTTAGCGTTTCGCGATCTCTTCGTGGAACAAGCCATCGAGGAGTGCCGGGTTCGCCATCCCTTTCGTCTGTTTCATGATTTGGCCGATGATGAAGCCTTTCGCACGGTCTTTCCCGTTCTTGAAGTCTTCGATCATTTGCGGATGCGCCTCGAACAATTCGAGGATGTAACCGCGGAGCAAGTTCTCGTCCGAGATTTGGGCGAGTCCGTTCGCTTCCACATACGCTTTCGGCTCAGCCGCTTCTTCCATCATCGCCGTGAAGACACGCTTCGCGATTTTCGATGAAATCGTCCCTTCCGCGATCAAGCGGATGAGCTCTGCGAGTGATTCCGGCGTCAACTTCATCGTCTCAACCGTTTCATTTGACTTGTTCAAGTGACCGAGCACTTCACCCATGAGCCAGTTCGCTGCTGCTTTCGGTTCCGCTCCAGCCGCTGTCGTCGCTTCGAAGAAGTCCGAGAACTCACGCGTCGACGTGAGGGCTTTCGCGTCGTATGCCGAGAGACCGTATTGGCTCATGTAGCGTTCACGACGTGCTGCCGGCAACTCTGGAATCGTCGCGCGGATGCGCTCTTTCCATGCCTCATCGATTTCAAGACGGACGAGGTCCGGCTCCGGGAAGTAGCGGTAGTCCGCTGCCCCTTCTTTGACACGCATGAGAATCGTCTTTTTCGCAGCTTCGTCGTAACGGAGTGTCTCTTGACGCATGACGCCACCTGAGAGAAGCAATTTGCGATGACGCGTCTCTTCATAGTCGAGCGCCTTCAAGACGTTTGAGAACGAGTTCAAGTTTTTGAGCTCCGTCTTCGTCCCGAACTTCTCCTGCCCGTATGGACGGACCGAGATGTTACAGTCACAGCGAAGCGACCCCTCTTCCATCTTGACGTCCGAGACGCCAGCGAACGAGAGGACTTCTTTCAAACGTTCGAGGTACGCGACCGCGTCTTTCGGTGAGCGCATATCCGCTTCACTGACAATCTCGATGAGTGGTGAACCGGTCCGGTTGAAGTCGACGACCGAATGCTTCTCACCCGTATGGTTCATCTTCCCGGCATCTTCTTCTAAGTGCACGCGCTCGATGCGGAATCGTTTCATCTCTCCGTCGACTTCGACGTCGACGTGACCGTTCGAGCCGATCGGCTTATCAAACTGCGAGATTTGATACGCTTTCGGCGTGTCCGGATAGAAGTAGTTCTTCCGGTCGAACTTCGTATCTGTCGCAATCTCACAGTTGAGTGCCATTGCCGCCTTGATGGCGAGGTTGACCGCTTCTTCGTTCAATTTAGGCAAGACGCCCGGGTGTCCGAGACAAATCGGGCACGTCTGTGTATTCGTTTCGGCACCGTAAGTGCGTGAGCAGCCACACCAAATCTTCGACTTCGTGCTCAGCTCGGCGTGCACCTCGATCCCGATGATCGTTTCAAAGTTCATCGTAAGTCCTCCTTAGAGCTGTGGCATCTTGAAACCGCCGTTTGCTTGTTCAAAAGCATGGGCCACGCGGTAAAGTGTTGATTCATCAAAGTAGTTCCCGATAATTTGAAGACCGACCGGAAGTCCTTCTGAAAGACCTGCCGGGACCGAGATGGCCGGGATACCGACCAAGTTGACCGGAATCGTCATGATATCGTTCGCATACATCGTGAGCGGATCGTCGAGTTGTTCGCCGAGTTTGAACGCTGTCGTCGGTGCCGTTGGTCCAACGATTGCATCATACTCTTCGAACACTTTCGCGAAGTCCTGCTTCATGAGGGTACGAACTTGTTGTGCTTTCTTATAAAACGCATCGTAATAACCAGAGCTGAGCGCATATGTCCCGAGCATGATTCGGCGTTTGACCTCGTCACCGAAACCTTGTTCACGCGAATACGTGAACACTTCGTCGAGCGTGTCCGCTTCGGCGCGGCGTCCGTAACGGATGCCGTCGAAACGAGCCAAGTTTGAAGAGGCTTCTGACGAGGCGAGCAAGTAGTAAGCCGAGAGGGCATACTTCACAGACGGAATCGAGACCGTCTCGATCGTCGCACCGAGAGACTTGAGCGTCTCGATCGCTTTTTCAATCTGTTCACGGACGCCAGGTGCGACACCCTCTGCCATGAATTCTTCCGGAAGTGCGAACTTCATGCCCGTCAAATCTTGGTTGAGCGCTGCCGTATAGTCCGGCACCTCGACCTCTGCTGACGTGGAGTCCATATCGCAATGTCCCGCGATCGTATTCAATAAGTAAGCATTGTCTTCGACGGTACGCGTGAGTGGACCGATTTGGTCGAGTGACGACGCGAAGGCCACGAGGCCGAAACGTGAGACGAGGCCGTATGTCGGCTTCATCCCGACGACACCACAATACGCGGCCGGTTGACGAATCGAACCACCCGTATCCGAACCGAGGCTAAAGAGGACTTGCCCAGCTGCGACCGATGCCGCTGAACCGCCTGAAGAACCTCCTGGTACACGTGTCGGGTCCCAAGGGTTTTTTACTGGTTTGAACGCGGAATTCTCGTTTGAAGAACCCATCGCGAACTCGTCCATGTTCAACTTCCCGATTGTGACGGTACCGGCGTCATGAAGACGCTCGACGACTGTCGCATCGTGTGCCGGGACGAAGTTCTCAAGGAACGTCGAGGCACATGTCGTGCGCATCCCTTTCGTGACGATGTTGTCTTTCACACCGATCGGCATGCCGAAGAGTGGATTGTCTGACGTTTTCGCCAGCTCATCCATACGTTTCGCCTGTTCGAACGCCTCTTCGTTCAGTGTCAAAAATGAACCGATTTGATCATCTGTCGCTTCGATTCGGTCGAACGACTCTTTGACGAGGTCCGTGACCGTGACTTCGCCTTCTTTTAATAGCGTGTGTAGTTTCGCTACACCGTGGTCAAATAAACTCATGAAAGGCCTCCTTACTCAAAGACCGCAGGGACACGGACTTGACCGTTCTCCCAGTCGGGTGCCATCCGTTCGACTTCCTCACGTGGAAGCGATGGACGAACCTCGTCTTTGCGTAGTACGTTTTTCAAATCTAGGGCATGGGTCGTCGGTTCGACGCCCGTTGTATCCAGCTCATCGAGTTGCTCGGCGAACTCGAGAATTTTTGTCAATTGCTCCGTGAAGTGCGTCACTTCTTCATCCGTGATCGCAAGTCGGGCAAGTCCGGCGACGTGCCGAACTTCAGCTTCTGTAATGCGAGCCAAAATTCCCACCTCCAACAGTTTTCAATACATCGTTCATTATCATACCACTTTTTCATAAGACAAAAAAGAAAATCTATCTCGTTTCAAATTGTGTCATTTTTAATAAAGTAGGGGAATCTCGTCTGAATATTGACCCGCTTTCGAAATTAGCTATACGGTCGATGACAGATTCTGATTATGCTAAAGGTAGAACAGATTCGTAAGGAGGAATCGTATGTCGATTCGGAATAAACTGATCACTGCTTTTAGCATCATGTTTGTGTTGCTTATCGGTGTAAGCGGTTACTCGTGGTATGCCCTGAACGTATCAAAAGCAGCACAAGAAGACATGACCGTCTCCTGGGTACCTGGGATGGACCAAATTCATCAAGTTGATAAACAGCTGCTCGAAATACGTCGTCACTTGGTTCGTCACGCCCTCGTCGATGACGCGGTGACGAAACAAAACATTGAGCGGGACATTCAAGCGTCCGTCGCGATTTTGGAACAGCGGATGGATAGCTACGACGATACGATTATCGCGGACGAGGATCAACAACTTTTCGATCAAACAAGTGCGAATTGGACCGACTATCAGAACGTGATGAGTGAACTTCTTCGTATCTCAAACGAAGAAGGTACAGCTGCCGCTGAAACATATATCCGTGATACAGCCGATGCAAGCGCAGATACACTCTCGAACTCCCTTGGCCTCCTCGTCAACTTGAATCGCGAGGAAATCCAGACAGACACAGCCGCCGCTGAGCTATTCGACCAAGTTCAACTCACACTATTCATCGTCCTTGGAATCGCCGCTGTCATGACCATCCTCATGATGCTCTTCATCTTCCGATCAATCTTTGAACCACTAAAAGAGTTCAAAACGAAGATGCATGAGCTCGCCACGAGTGATGGGGATTTGACGACGTCGATTCCTGTGAAGCGCCGCGACGAGTTCGCCGGACTCGCACGTGACTTTAATCAGTTCATCGCCAACCTGCGTCAGTTAATTCTTCAAGTGAACGACGTGACGACAGGGGTGACGAAACAATCGACACATATGTACGAAGAGTTGAAAGAACTCGACACGTATATGACGACGACCGCCGCGACGACAGAAGACTTGACCGCCGGAATGCAACAAACGGCGGCGAGCGCACAAGAGATGAACGCTTCCGCCTCAGATATGGAGCGGACGATTCACCACATCGTGACGATGGCCGATGAACGAAAAACCGAAGCGAGACAAATCGATGAACGCGCCCTCTCCCTCAAGTCGCACGCAGTGGAGGCGAAAGAGAACGCGATCAGCGTCCTTCAGTCGACACGTGCAAACTTGGAGAAAGCGATGCAAGATGCGAAAGCCGTCCGTGAAATCGCAACGCTCACAAATGACATCCTCGACATCGCCGCTCAGACGAACCTATTGTCGCTCAATGCATCGATTGAAGCGGCACGAGCCGGAGAAGCCGGACGCGGATTCGCTGTCGTCGCCGACGAGATCCGAAAACTCGCCGAGACGAGCCGGGCGACCGTCGAACGCATTCAAGCCATCTCAACAACCGTCCTTCATTCGGTCGATCATTTGAACGAGAGCTCCGGACAGATGCTCAACTTCCTCGACACGAACGTCTTGAAAGACTATGATCAACTGGAAGTGGCGGCCGGACAATATAGCTCGGACGCAGGTCGTTTCGAGACGACCGCGACCGAGTTCGCCACTGCTGCTGGAGAACTCGAGCAGTTGACTTCGAACATGATCGGCGTCATTCAAGATGTAGCGACGACCGTCAACAACGGGGCACTCGGCACGCAGGAAATTGCTGAAAAAGTGACGATGTCCGTCGAACGTTTCACCGAACTGAACCACGCGACTGAACAATCGCAACAAAAGATGGAAGAACTCGACTCACTGATTCGCCAATTCAAGGTATGAAAAGAACCCGCCGACATATGTCAGGCGGGTTTTCTTATCAGGCGACAGATTGCGCCGTTTCTTTTTTACGTTCGAGTTCGAATCGTTTTGTCTCGGCGACAACCACGCCTGAGAGGAACAGTAGTCCAATCAAGTTCGGAATCGCCATGAGACCGTTGAACACATCCGAGATGGACCAAATCAAATTCAAGTTCGTCGTCATCGCACCGAGTCCTGCGACTAAAATATAGAGGACACGATACGGGACAATCACTTTCTCCCCAAGTAGATAATACGCCGAACGCTCCCCATAATAGCACCAGCCAAGGACGGTCGAATAGGCGAAGAAGACGAGTGAGACCGTCACGATGATTTCACCAATCGGTCCTAAGAAATACGCGAATGACGCTTGTGTCAGAGCAATCCCTTCAAGCCCTTCAGTATATTGACCACCCATGACAATCGTGAGCCCCGTGATTGAACAGACGATGAGGGTGTCGATCAACACTTGTGTCATCGAAACGAGTGCTTGTCGTCCCGGGAAGTCGGTCTTCGCTGCCGCGGCCGCGATCGGTGCAGATCCAAGTCCTGCCTCGTTAGAGAACACACCGCGCGCGACCCCGTAGCGAATCGCGGCACCTAACGCACCCCCACCGATGGCTTCGGCACTGAATGTGCTCGAGAACATCGTGGATAAGGCACCCGGTACCAATTCAAGGTTCATGATGAGGATCACGAGCCCACTCCCGACATACGCTAAGATCATGAACGGAACGAAGATGCCGACAACTTTCCCAATCGATTTGACGCCACCTAAGATGACAAACGCTGTGACGGCCATCATGACGACTCCTGTCACGACCATTGGGACGTCAAACGAATTGTTCAAGGCGAGACTGATCGAGTTCGTCTGGACGCCATTTCCAATTCCAAAGGCTGCGACCGATGCGAATAAGGCAAATAACATGCCTAGCCATTTTTTCTTCAATCCGTGTTCTAAGTAATACATCGGTCCACCGGCAATCTCACCGCGTTCATCGACGACACGATATTTGACAGCAAGGATCGCCTCCGCATATTTCGTCGCCATTCCGACGAAACCAGATAACCACATCCACACGACGGCACCCGGTCCCCCGAGGACGATCGCCGTCGCGACACCGACCATGTTTCCGGTACCGACCGTTGCCGCCAATGCCGTCATGAGTGCCTGGAAATGCGAGATGTCCCCTCGTTGTTTCTTCTTCGGTTTCTCATTCTTCGGAATAAATGCCTCTTTCAAGCCGACACCTAGCCTCGTCACCTGAATAAAGCCAAGACGAATTGTCAGGAAGACTCCCGTCCCGACGAGTAAGATTAATAAATGTGGCCCCCATACGAGATTTGACAAACTCGCCAGCCAACTTTCAATTTGATTCACCGTGTTGCTCTCCTCCTACGTTCTTGATTTGAGCGCTCTCCCTATATTTTTCAGAACATTCGCAATCGAGTCAAGGCAAGGTATTGTAAGTAAGCGGTTTCAACACGTTATATAATTGTTACATTTCCCTTTCGACCCTGTTGTTATAAGCTTTCTGAAAATATTTTCGAAATATGATTGTAATATAACTCTAATTAAACAAGCATCGATTTCAAAAATGAAATCGATGCTTGTTTCTCTTCATGAGCGAATGGCAGCCACGACATCTTCCACGTGCCCTTTCACTTTAACGTTGCGCCACTCTTCTTCAATATAGCCGTCCTCATTGATGAGAAAGGTTGAACGGACGATGCCATAGTACTCTTTGCCGTAATTTTTCTTCAGCTGCCACACGCCATAAAGTTCCGACACCTCATGGTCCGCGTCAACGAGCAAATCAAACGGCAGGTCATTCTTTGTAATGAAGTTCTGATGTTTCTTTTGACTGTCCGCCGAAACCCCGAGGACGACCGCCCCTTCCATTTTCGGCATCGCATCACGGAAGTCGCACGCCTCTGTCGTGCAACCCGGCGTCGAGTCGCGGGGATAAAAGTACAAGACGACTTTCTTGCCTAGATAGTCCTTCAATGAAACCATCTCTCCGTTTTGGTTCGGTAATGAAAATGTTGGTGCGAGCATCTGTTTTCCTCCTTAGCCAAACGACGGGTCGACGAGTTGTTCGTCGTAACCATCGACTGCTTCTTCTAGTTTAGTTTTTAGCGGATCCAGCACTTCGATATACTGAATCGGATTTTCCGTCGCAGCCGCTTCTCGAAGTGTCTCCTCGTTGTCCGTATACCATTTCTCATACGCTTTAAAATAATCGGTCATGATCGTTTGGTTCTCCTCGACTGTCAACGTCTCTGCCATGAGCAGGAAGACGTTATTGTCTGCCTCGAGCGCCATATAGTCGGTCTGGGCATTGACTTGATCATAAATGGGACCAGCCTCATCCTCCGGAATCTCAGCAAGACGGGCGTTCGCCTCGGCATTGACCCCGTATTCATTCGCCTCCACCCCGATGAGGAGCTCGCTGACATCGGCGATCACATCCTTTGGCAATGCAGCCGGTGTGATGACGAGTGACCAGTCCTCCCCTTCCTTCACAGCGACCTTGCTGAGTCGGTTCGGAAGCGGATTGCCGTCTTGGTCGACCATTTCGTGGACAAGAAATGCCACATCTTCGTCCTCGTTGACCCAACTCTCATAGATGTCACCTGGGGCAATTTGGAGGGTGACGGCACCGGTTGCCGGAAGATCGGTTAACCGTCCGGCATAATCGATGCTCGCGAGCGTTTCAGCATCGCCCGACTCGAGCGCCGCTTGATAGTTCGCATACACTTCCGTCACGGCATCCGGCAATGGCCGTTCCGTTTCTTCTACCGTCGATTCTTCATCGTTGCCACATGCCCCGAGTGCAAAGACAAGGAGTAGCGGAATGAACCATTTTTTCATGTTGTTCGTCCTTTCTAAAGCTGCCTTCTCCCCCATCCTATCATGTCTCGATTTAACGCTCCAATGTCATGTGTTTCTGGAAAATTGTTTCACTAGGATTTCGGTCATAATTTCGATACAATACAGACGTAAGCGCTTTATCGCTCAACATCACTTTAAGGGGGAACGAGAATGATTCCATACAAACATGAACCATTCACAGACTTTACACAAAAAGAGAATGCCGATGCTATCCAAGCGGCAATCGAGAAAGTGAACGGTGAGCTCGGGAAAGACTATCCGCTCGTAATCGGTGGGGAAAAGGTTACGACGGAAGGTAAAATCACGTCTTACAACCCGGCTAACAAAGAAGAAGTGATCGGTCGCGTCTCAAAGGCGAACCAAGAGCTCGCAGAACGCGCGATGCAAGAAGCACTCACAGCGTTTGACTCATGGCGCCATGTCGACCCGTCCGTCCGTGCAGACGTCTTGTTCAAAGCAGCGAACATCGTCCGCAAACGTAAACATGAGTTCTCGGCTTACCTCGTCAAAGAAGCAGGTAAACCATGGAACGAAGCAGATGCGGATACGGCGGAAGCGATTGACTTTATGGAATACTATGCACGTCAAATGCTCGAACTCAAACCAGGTAAGAAAGTCGAGAGTCGTCCAGGCGAATACAACCGTTATGACTACATCCCACTCGGGGTCGGGATCGTCATCAGCCCATGGAACTTCCCGTTCGCGATTATGGCCGGTACAGCAGTCGCGGCGATCGTGGCCGGTAACACGATTCTCTTGAAGCCAGCTTCAACGACACCGATCATCGCTGCGAAATTCGTCGAAGTGATGGAAGAGGCAGGTCTTCCAAAAGGCGTGCTCAACTTCATCCCTGGACCGGGCGCAGAAGTCGGTGACTACCTCGTCGACCATCCGAAGACGCGCTTCATCAGTTTCACAGGATCACGTGATGTGGGCCTTCGCATCAACGAACGTGCTTCTAAATTGAGCGAAGGGCAAATCTGGCTCAAACGCGTCATCGCAGAGATGGGCGGAAAAGACACGATCGTCGTCGACGAATCAGCCGACCTCGAACTCGCTGCACAATCAATCGTCAAGTCGGCTTTCGGTTTCTCAGGTCAGAAATGCTCTGCTTGCTCACGTGCCGTCATCGTCGACAGTGTATATGACACAGTGCTCGATCGTGTCGTCGAACTTACGAACGAACTCTCTGTCGGGAACACAGAGAAGAACGAACACTTTATGGGACCAGTCATCGACGCAGCAGCCTTCAAGAAAATCACATCGTACTTCGATGTCGCAAAAGAAGAAGGACGCATCGTCGCAGGTGGAAACGCTGATGACTCGACAGGATACTTTGTCGAGCCGACCGTTGTCGCAGACGTTGACCCGAAAGCGCGCCTCATGCAAGAAGAGATCTTCGGACCAGTCGTTGCGTTCACAAAAGCAACAGACTTCAAAGAAGCAATCGAGATTGCGAACAACACCGAGTACGGTTTGACGGGTGCGGTGCTCACGCGCGACCGTGTAAATCAAGAATTTGCTCGCCAAAACTTCCATGTCGGTAACTTGTACTTCAACCGTGGTTGTACAGGCGCAATCGTCGGCTATCAACCGTTCGGTGGATTCAACATGTCCGGAACGGATTCAAAAGCAGGTGGCCCGGATTATATCCATCTCCACATGCAAGCGAAGACAACATCTGAAACGTTCTAATTGATAAAGAGACGGTCCCTTAGGGTCGTCTCTTTTGATTCAGTGTGCTTTAAATGTCTGATCAAACATAATCGCAATCTCTTCTTGATGAAGGAGGAACAGTTCGAACAAGTTCGGATCGAACGTCCCGTGCATGTCTCGCATTGTCGCAATCGCGTCTTCGTGTGAAAAGGCAGATTTATAAGGCCGGACGGTCCTGAGTGCATCATACACGTCGATAATCGTGACAATCCGCGCTTCAAGTGGAATCTCTTCACCTTTCAACCCTTTAATATACCCAGTCCCATCCCAGCGTTCATGATGATAGAGCGCGATATGATAGGCCATTTGGATGAAGTAATTTTGAGGGAACTGAGCCTGCAAATCTTTTAATACTTCGCCTCCGACATACACGTGGTCACGCATAAGGACCCATTCCTCATCGGATAATGTATTCGCCTTCAGTAGGATTGAGTCCGGGACCGAAATTTTGCCGATGTCATGGAGCGGTGCCGCTAGTCGAATCCCTTCGATGAATAGCAGTGAGACATCTGGATGATGGTGTTCATATAAAATCGACGCAAATAACGTCGATAAATCCTGCACCCGTTCGATATGGTTCCCCGTCTCATTGTTACGGAGAGCCGATAGGCGTAAAAGCGTCCGAACGAGCCCTTCTTGATAATCGATCAATTCTTTCTCACGCTGCGCGAGAACACGCTGTGCTTCTTCCCGGCTCGCCTCGATCCGATGGCGTTCGACCGCTCCAAGAAGGGCGTTACTAAAGTCTTGTAACGCTTGTTGTTCATATTCCGTGTACGTTCGCTCTGTTACAACGGAATCGAATCCGACAAATCCCTGACACATCTCCCCTTGCATCATCGGGACCGCGAGCAGACTTTGAATCGACTGTGGTTCGAGGATTGCGCGGACTGCATTGTCTTCTGGCAAGTCAACTACAAGAGGAATATACATTGTCTCGCCCGCCACGTGCGTGTTGACCCACTCCGGCAATACGTCGATTGGCACGTCTTGAAGATTGGCGATCTCGGCTGTGATCCCTTCGGCGCACCATTCGAACGTGTTATGACAGACTTGATTCGTGAAATCGTAATCAAACACATAGACGCGGTCGACCGCAAAGTAATGTCCGAGTTCGGCTAGCGACTGGTCAACCCGCTTTTTGAAATCCGCAATCTCTGTCGTCAAAAAGCGATTGAGGAGTGACGAAAGCAGGTGATGAAGTCGCTCTTGTTGTTGTAACTGTAACGTCAATGATTCATGCGAAGTTGCCACGTGCCAAACCTCCCCTATCAACTGAAATGAAATCAATCGTTCCATGCACTTCTTTTACCCAATTTTCAGTCTTTTTATCCTAGTTTATCCATTTGAAAAGCCAGGTGGTGACCACCCGGCTTTTGATTATACTTGTTTCAATAAATTGGCCATCTCGATGGCGGAAGTCGCCGCTTCCCATCCTTTGTTGCCTGCTTTTGTTCCCGCACGCTCAATCGCCTGTTCAATCGTCTCCGTCGTCAACACGCCGAAGATGACCGGGACTTCGGATTGATAGCTCGCCTGTGCGATCCCTTTTGCCGCTTCGTTACAGACGTAATCAAAATGTGGGGTCGCACCACGGATGACGGCACCGAGCGTGATGACCGCATCATAGTTTTGACTCATCGCCATCTTTTTCGCGACGAGGGGAAGTTCGAACGCACCCGGGACGAACGCGAGCGATACATCCTCTTCTTTCACCCCATGACGCTTCAAAGCATCCTTCGCCCCGTCAAGCAGACGCATCGTAATCAAGTCGTTGAACCGGCCTACGACGATTCCAATCTTTAACCCTTCTCCAACTAAGTTTCCTTCAAATGTATAGGTCATGTCCTTCATCCTCCAATATGATTCATTTTGAGTTGTTTCGTCATTCGATACGATTCGTTCGCCTCGTGCGCTCCGACATGAATCGGAACGCGTTCGACGACCATGATGCCACACGATTCCAAGGCATCGACTTTCTCAGGGTTGTTTGTCATGAGCCGGACACGCTTCACTCCGAGGTCACGGAGCATCGCCGCGCTCACCCGGTAGTCCCGAATGTCCGGATGAAACCCGAGTACCACGTTCGCCTCGACCGTATCCAATCCTTTCTCTTGAAGTGCATACGCCTTCAGTTTGTTCAACAGCCCGATGCCCCGCCCTTCCTGACGCATATAAAGCACGATGCCTGACTCCTGCTCGATTCGTGCCATCGCGGCATCGAGTTGCGGACCACAATCACACCGGAACGACCCGAAGACGTCACCCGTCAAACATTCCGAATGAATGCGTACGAGCGGGATGTCCGTGAGCGTCTCGGTGACGAGGGCTACGTGCTCCTGCCCGTCAAACCGATTCTCGTAGCCAATCACTCGAAACGTCCCTTTCGATGAGGGTAGCGCTACGTCTGCTTCTCGCGTGACGAGGTTTGTCTCCATATACCGGACTAGCGCTTCGATTGTGATGAACGCCAACCCATGACGTTCAGCGACTTGGACCAAATCGGGTACGCGCGCCATCTCCCCGTCCTCTCGAATGATTTCACAAATGACTGCTACCGGCTCACTTCCCGCGAGACGCGCCAAATCAACTGAAGCTTCGGTGTGACCTCGGCGAACCGAGACGCCGCCTTTTTTCGCAATCAGTGGGAATAGATGCCCCGGTCGCTGGAAGTCGGAAGGACGGGAAGACGGGTTCGCCAGTTCACGAACAGTGTGAGACCGTTCCCTCGCCGAGATCCCGGTCGTCGAATCGATATGGTCGACACTGACCGTAAACGCTGTACCGTGCGGGTCCGTACTGTTCGTCACCATCGGCGAAAGGTCAAGACGTGCCGCCACTTCTTCCGCGACAGCGCTACAAACGAGCCCTTTCCCTTCCGTGATCAAAAAGTTCATCGTCTCAGGTGTCATCTTGTCTCCTAGTACGACAAAATCTCCTTCATTCTCGCGGTCCTCGTCATCCACGACGATGATGGGACGTCCTCGTCTCAATTCCTCAAGCGCCCGTTCAATCGAATCAAACATTACCATCCCGCCTTTCCATATCCTTGTTCCGCCAACGACTCGAGTGTCATCTTCGACTGCCCGATTACTTTTTCCATATATTTTGCTAACAGATCACATTCTAAATTGACCAAATCACCCGTCTGTTTCGTTCCTAGAACGGTCTCACTATACGTATGTGGAATTAACGATAGTGTGAATCCTCGCTCCGACACGTCAAACACGGTCAAGCTCGTTCCGTCTACAGAAATCGAGCCTTTCGGTACGATGTAGGAGAGAAGCGCACGTTCACATCGGATATCGACATACACCGCATTCGCGAGCTGTCGTTTCTTCGTGATTCGTCCGACCCCGTCGACATGGCCGGATACGAAATGTCCGCCGAATCGTCCGTTCGCCGGCATCGCCCGCTCGAGATTGACACGTGTTCCCGGTTTGACCCCTTCTAAACTCGACGCCTTCAACGTTTCCGGCATGACATCGACAGAGAACGTCGCGTCATCGAACGTCGTCACCGTGAGACAGATCCCATTCACGGCAATACTGTCCCCGAGCTTCACATCATCGAGCACCTTCGCAGCTGACAAGACGAGTCGTAAAGATGGCCCGTTGCGCTTGACCGCTTTGACCGACCCGATTTCTTCTACGATTCCCGTGAACATCAGAACGCCCCCTTTCGAAGGACGACTTTCAAGTCGGGTCCGACCGTTTCGACCTGATGAATCATAAAACGGGAGATGTCCTCAATCGAACCAACCTGTTGTGAGCGATAGACGCCATGTTTACCGCCGAACACCCGTGGTGATTGATAGGCGACCCATTCATCCACGTAGCCTCCGTCAAGGAGTGATGTGACGAGCGTCGGACCGGCCTCGATCAATACACGCCCGATTCCATTCGCGTATAGTGTCTCGAGGACCATACCGAGCGACGTATAATCGAATAATTCGACGCCGACAGCTTGAGCTCGTTCACGTCGCTCTGCTTCATCAGACGAAGTGAAGAGGAGCACCGGGACGTCTTCTGCGGTCCGGGCCAGCGTACTGGCGAACGGTAATCGTAGGTCACGGTCGAGCACGACCCGTTTCGGTTGACGCGTCTCATGACCCAATCGAACCGTGAGCGACGGATCATCCGCAAGCACCGTGCCAATCCCAGTCAAAATCGCATCGACCGTGGCACGTAGTTCATGCACATCACGACGGGCTTCCGGGCTTGTCACCCATTGACTCTCTCCCGTCTCCAAGGCGACTTTCCCATCGAGGCTCGTCGCCGTCTTCAAGATGACATACGGTCGTTTCGTCTCAAGCGACCGCAAGAACGCGGGATTCAATGCCCGCGCCTCCTCCTCAAGCAGACCGACTTCGACCTCGATACCGGCCGTTTGAAGACGAATAATCCCATTGCCCGCAACGAGCGGGTTCGGATCCTTCATGGCGACGATGACACGTTTGATGCCCGATTCCACGATCAGATTTGCGCACGGCGGCGTCTTGCCTTGATGCGAGCACGGTTCGAGCGTGACATATAATGTCGCCCCGTATGCAGCGGGACCAGCCATCCGGATGGCATGGACCTCTGCATGTGGTTCGCCCGCCTTGAGATGGGCACCCATTCCGACGATGCGTCCGTCTTTGACGAGCACGGCACCGACGAGCGGATTGACACCGGTTTGACCATCGGCTGATTTGGCCAATTGAATGGCCTGTTCCATGTACTGTTTCATCTTTCTCCCTCCTTTTTCCGTACAAACAAAAGACCCTAAGGAAAGGTCCTTAGGGTCTTGGTGGGAGGGTTCCGTCGCTTTTGGGCAAGCCAAATAAACGTTTTCTATACAGAAAAGCGTACGACGAAGCACAGGTCACGCGGACCTGTTTTTTGTTCCTTCTCCCATCCAGACTATACTGTCGGCTCTAGAGTCTCACTAGATCCACCGTTCGCACACGTGCGCCCGGGTCACGGACTTAGGGCATGGGCCCATCACCGCCGGTTGGGAATTTCACCCGACCCCGAAGGAATATTTGTTTGTACAGATTTACTGTATCGCAATTATTTTTATTACGCAAAACAAAAAACGCCACTCGTGAGAGTAGCGTCCCGATTATGCGAGAAAGAGGACGACGAGAAGTCCAACAATCCAGCAATAATATGAGAAATATTTCAATTCGCCTTTCGCCATGATGTGCTGGAACCACTTCAACGAAATGGCCGTCAACACGTAAGATGCGATGAATGCCAGGATGAGCGGACCGAACAAGTCACGCGTCTCCGGATTCGTAAAGAGCGTCGGACCATCCAAAATCATCGTCCCGAGACTGATTGGGATGAACAGGAAGAACGAGAAACGAAGTGCCGATTCTTGCTTGATGCCGAGTAACATCGCCATGACGATCGTCGCCCCGGACCGACTGATTCCGGGAATGAGTGCCACGGCTTGCGCGAGCCCGATCAATACGGCGTCACGAAGCGTGATGCCACCGTCTCCTTTGTTCCCTCGCATGTCTCGGATGAACCAAAGGGCGAGTCCCGTGATGATGAGCGTATACCCGACTGTCGCCACGCCACCGAGCACTTCTCCGATCCAGTCCCCGAAAAGGACACCAAGGACACCGGCTGGCACCGTTGCAACGAGTAGTAATCCGATGAACTTCACATCGACCATCGTCTCGTCCGTTCGGTCTTTTTTGAATAAGAAGGTCCACAAACTCACGATGAGGCGAACAACATCCTTTCGATAAATCGTTAAGACAGCGAGAAGCGAAGCGAAGTTTACGAAAACTTCAAATGACAATCCCGGCAAGTCGATGTTAAATAGTTCTTGGAAGATAACGAGATGTCCACTCGATGAAATCGGAATCGGCTCAGTGAAACCTTGAATCAATCCAAGCAACGTATAAAATAACCAAACTGTCATAGTGATGATCCTCTTTTCTGTTTTTCACTCAATGCGGCTATTTTAGCAGAATCGGACTTTCATTGACCAGTCGTTTAATTTTTTTTGAACTAATTTCATTATTCGATTGATTAGTCTGAAAATTAAATTTATTATAGAAGGGTACTCATCTGGAGCGAAGGCGATGACCCCATTTCTCCAGATGGGTACTTTTTTATAAAATATGACAATTTTGGATGATTAAAACTTTATGTTTACATTTCTCACGATATTCGATTTAATTTGTAATAGAGCTGTTACCATTTTTTGAAATTATCAACTGAGTCTTTAGTCCTACCTAATTCTTAGGAATTGTTTAAAAAATTTCAAATTCACGTTAATAAATCCGAAAAACAATCCGATAGTATGATTGTAGGAGCATTTTTTTCATCTTTGTCGGTTCAGATTTGAGTCCACGGAAGGAGGAACCATCATTGAGTCAAACGCTATCCACTAAATCCCATCACTTGTCCACCGAACAGCAAAGGATGATCCATTGCATCCGCCTTCTCGGGGACTTGCTGAAGGAACGTCCACGCCGGTCTGTCTACCGTCGCTTCGCGATGGAACAGAAATGGCCATCCCCTGAATCCATCATTCGTCAGTTCGGGTCATGGGCTGAGGCACTTGCCATCGCAGGCTATGAATGGCATGGAGAATCTACTGTCGAATTGCCAGACAAAATGCCGAAGTATACACGTGAGGACATCGTCGAGACGCTCGCACTTTATTCGCGAGACATGGGCTCGATTATCACCTTGAAGAAGTATCAGCAATGGCGAAAGCTCCATCCGAAGGCACCGAGCCATTATCATATCGTCAAAACGTTCGGTTCGTGGCATGATGCCTGTGCCGAAGCGGGCCTTGAGGCGAGTGTGACCTATTCGAAAACAGAACTATCCGATGCTCTTCGTGAAGCCATTCAAGAAATGGGATTTTCGCTTTCATTCGAAGCGTATCGTGAATGGGCGAAGCGGAATAACAAACCTTCAACAAAAGCCATTTTACATCGCTATGGCTCCTGGTCAGCCGCTGTTCATGCGGTTGAATCTGAACTTTATAATACGAACTCATAATCATTTCATACAAAAGGAGGATCCCCGTGCGGAGGTCCTCCTTTTATCTGACTTCTGTCGATAGGTCGTGATAGTGGGCGACCCGGTCACGTCCATTGAATTTTGCCCCGACATACATAGCCCTGTCCGCATGCCTCAATACCGTATCGAGGTCTTCATACTCATGAATCGTTTCGATCCCAATACTCGCCGTCACGGTGATTCGCATTCCTTCTGTCCCAAAATCATGCTGTTTCAAGGTTTCCCGTATCTTCTCACCGACTAGATGGGCTGCCGCCTCATCCATTCTCGGGAAGACGAACACGAATTCTTCTCCTCCGTATCGTGTCACCAAATCCGTCGCCCGGACATTTCGTGTGAAGAGTTGACTTGCTTCAATCAACACCTCATCTCCGAACGCATGTCCATACGTATCGTTGATTGACTTGAAGTGATCTAAATCGATGAGGAAGAGCGAGAGTGGATAAGAGGCGACATCGTTTAATCGTTCTTTTGTCCAACTCCGTAATGCCCGCTGATTATGTAATCCAGTCAGTGGGTCCGTCAAACTCTCCTGTTGCAAACGATTGCGTTCGTCGATTCGCTCGATTGACCACGATAACGTTTTAAGGAGCCTGTTCACTTCGACGGCAATCGGTGTCTCGTATGCCCCGTTGGCTGTCGTCGATACCATGCAGCTGACAGCCGTTTCTGCTCCCCAAACCGGTGGAATGACAAGCGCCGAGTGATGCAATTCCTGTTGTTGTCGTTGCAGCTCAGGATGCCATTCATGTAACGAGTCGTAGACGAAACACGACTCATCTACATCTTGATAGCGCTCGATTATAAATGCGTCCGGCACACTCGGGATGATGCGACCCATCATGTCATAAAACGTCCGCTCCCCTTTTCTGTTGACTTGAAGCCAACCACGCTCTACTTCAACAATGTCACGTAGTCCGTTCCAAAATTTCTCAATCAACAGCTGCTCGCTATTTACTCGATATAACTGTTCCTTCAAACGTTCGACCTGGTCGACTTTGGATTTCGTCTCTTCCGTCTCCGTCGCTTTTGACATTGTCATTTTTAAAATGGACAAGACGAAGAACGTGACGATAAAGCCGACATAATCGAACAATAAATATGCCTCAATCGCAATCATCGTAAATAACAATTCGAGCGATACGACAAGCCAGTCGAAACGAATCAGACGGAACATGATCGGTAGCGGGATTCGTTCCCCGACCATAAAGTAAGACAGGGCAAAACTCATCGTGAGCATGAGGAAGAGCATTCCTAAAAATGCGAGCATCGCTACGCCTTGTTGAATCAAGTGAACAGATTCTCCGATTCGTCCTCCAAGTCCAATATAGGTGAGTCCCGGTAACAAGACGAGGAGACTTTCAATCACCGTGTTGAGCGGATAAAAATGCAAGAATCGTCTGCGTCCGACCTTGTGATTGAAGGCCCGTGCCTGAAATGTAAGGAGGAGTAACTGCCCCATCAGGAGAGCTGGAGCAAGTCCATACAGGAAAAAAGTGATGAAGACGAACATCTCATGAAACGTGAAATGCAAATGTCTACGTTTGAGCGGGTTCATGACAAACAACGCACCAAGCGTATAAATAAACCAAAACAACGGCCAATCGAACGAATCAAGGTGTTGGATGGTCAAATAAGTCACACCCGTGAAGACGAGCATCCACGCGAGCCAGCTCCGAACCAGATACTTCCGAAATTGCATCGTCTCCCCCCTCTCCTCGTTCATTTTTTCTAGTATGACCCGTAATGCAAAAACATTCCAGCAATTGTTTGAAAGTTGAGACAATGAAATATTGAAAAGATTCCCAATTCAATGTTTCGCTAATATTGATGTCGGCAACAGCCTTTATAAAAGGGGGCTAACCATGGACTTTTCTCTATTCCTGATTACGTTTTTGTTCATCTATTCGCTTACCATCACATTTCTCTATTTACGGAAACAGAAGAATACGTAGAAAGGGCGGCCCTCACAGAAGGACCGCCCTTAACCATTACTTCGCTTTAACATAAGAAATTCCGATTGACCCGGAGCCCGTATGCGCCCCGAGAAGTGGTGCGAGCGTATCGACTCGGATCGGAATCGTGTCACCGAGTCGTTGTTTCCACTCCTCAGCAAGTTCAGGGACGTTCCCGTGAAAAATCGAAACGTCTTGACACTCGCCGGACTCGATCGCCGCACGCAACACTTCGAACAAGTGAGCCTGTGCTTTCTTGTATGTGCGAACCGTTTGATACGGAACGATCAACCCATCCTCAAATCGAAGTACCGGTTTCAATTGAAGCATGTTCCCGATGAGCGCCTTCGATTTGGAGATTCGTCCGCCTTTTTGCATTTGCGTCAAATTTTGAATCGTCAATTCGATGCGGACGTCCTCGACGCGCACCTTCATGTAGGCTTCTACGTCTTCGAGCGCATCGCCTCGTTCGACCCGTTCAATCAACTCCTCAAGCATGAGTCCCATCGTGTAGATGCCTGCCCGTGAATCGATGGCGAGTAATTTAAAGTTCGCAATCTCGGCCCCTTGTACAGATGCCGA
Source organism: Exiguobacterium marinum DSM 16307 (assembly GCF_000620845.1). GTDB lineage: Bacteria > Bacillota > Bacilli > Exiguobacteriales > Exiguobacteriaceae > Exiguobacterium > Exiguobacterium marinum. Next base: position 1,097,865 of record NZ_KK211189.1, on the reverse strand, counting down.
ATACGTCCCGCTTAAGTCCGATGACAAGTGAATCGCGATTCCCATGTCATACTCTTCTTTCAATTTTTCATAGAGCGTGACAAAGTCTCCGATTGCAGGCTGACTCGTCGACACGCGCTCCCCCGCATCGATCCACTCGTATACGGTTGTCGCATCGACTTCGATTCCGTCTTTATACGGTTGATCCCCTTTGACGACGTAAAGTGGAACGATATGGATGTCAGGATGTTTCGTTAAAGCATCCGGAAGGACAATTGTGCTGTCTGTAATATAGGCAATCTTCATGAAAAGTTCTCCCTTTAAAAAGTTTAATAGTACCTGGTTATATTATTTTATCACAGGTGAAGCGGTTTCACTATTTTTTCAAAACATCCTATGTGCTTGATGACCAATCTTTTCTCGAAAAGGGTACAGTATGTATAACGAATGAAGGAGGTGTGTTTAATATGATTCAACTACAGAACGTCAATAAAATCTATAAGACAGGCGATGTGGAAACAGCCGCCTTGAAAGACATCGACCTCACCATCCGTGATGGCGCGTTCGTCGTGATTCTTGGTCCGAGCGGAAGTGGGAAAAGTACACTACTCAATGTCATCAGTGGGCTCGACACCGTCACATCCGGCAAAATCACGTTCGGGGACACCATCCTGACTGATTTGTCTACTGAGCAGATGACGTCATTTCGACGCGATCACCTCGGCTTTATCTTTCAACAATACAACCTCCTTCAAAACTTGACCGTCTATGAGAACGTGCAACTCGGATCCGATCTATCGAAAGACCCACTCTCGATCGATGACCTGCTCGAACAGGTCGGACTCGCGGCAGCACGTGATAAATACCCGTATCAATTGTCCGGTGGCGAACAGCAACGCGTCTCGGTCGCCCGTAGCCTTGCTAAAAATCCGGCCCTCGTCTTTTGTGATGAACCGACGGGGTCGCTCGACGAAGAAAATTCGAAAAAGGTGCTTGAGCTGTTAGAGCGTTTGAACGAGACATACAAAAAAACAATTGTCGTCATCACGCACAACAATGGCATCAGTGAGATGGCAGACGATGTCATCAAGATGAACTCCGGTCGAATCACTGAAGTGACCCACCATGACATCCGGGTCGCGGCACGGGACATCCATTGGGGATAAGGAGGTGGTGATATGCTTTATAAAAATGTGTGGAAGACATTAAGTAAAAAATGGATGCAACTCCTTGCCATTGCTATCATCATCGTCATGAGTTCGCTCACATACACGATGATGTTTTACGGCATCAGCGGAATCGAGGTCCCGACCGAAGAATATCTAGAGCAATCGAACCAAGAAGATTTCGCCATTGAGATGCTCAACCGGGTAACGGAAGAAGAGCTGCGTGACCCCGATGTCGCCGCCCTAGCAAGTACAGGTACTTTCACCTTATCCGACATCAAACGAGCCGATGAGGGCGTCTTCAACCGTCTCATCACCTCACGAATTGATGCGGTCGAAAAAGAAATGCCGGATGCGACGATTGAACTGCGCGATTTGAAAGCCATCACGTACACACTCGATGGTGCCGAACATCGCGGACTGTTAATTAAAGAATCGGACACGATCAATCGCTCCTACCTTGAAGCAGGTGACAGACCGAACACGAACGACGAGGTCGCCCTCAATAAAAAATACGCAGAAGAGAATGGGATTGAAGTCGGGGACATGATCGATCTCGGTCGACCGTTCACAGTGAGCGGGTTTGTCCTCTTCCCCGACTACACGCTTCCACTCTTCGATGATAATTTATTCAATCTTGACCCGGGTTCGCAAACGCTTCTTCTCATGACGGATGAATCGTTCGAGTCAATTGTCGGACAAGAGTCATTCCGATTATCAGGTGTGACCAATCAAACGGTTGAGACCGACCTCGAACTACCTTTTGTCGTCTCGGTCATGGAAACCGAGAACATTATTCGAAGCGGCGCCATCTATAGTGAAATTTCATCCGGGAAGGCGATGGCCCTCGGACTCAGTTTGTTTATCGTTTCAATCGCTGTCATCATCGTCGCCATTCTAATCTCGAATATGCTCGAGGCCGAACGTGGTCAAATTGGACTGTTAAAAGCAATCGGATATAGTCGCCGTCAAATCGCCGCGCCTTATCTAGTGCTTATCTTAATTTTCGCTTTCTTCATGCTCATCATCGGTTATTTCCTCGGACTCTATTTCGCAAATCCATTAAAAGAACTGTATCTCGACTTTTATCTCTTGCCGTCCATCACGATTGCCCAAAGTCCGCTTGTCTTTTTGACGGCTGTATTTGCCCCACTGTTCTTCTTCGCGCTTGTCGCGGGCGGGGTCATCTATAAAATCATGGGAGAGAGCGCCCTCGCCCTCCTGTCACCGCGAGACAATGTCTCGCTCAATCGACTCAGCCGTCTCGTCAGTCGACTGTTGAAACAGGCGAGCGGCAAGACGAAATTTAAATATTTGTATGCGGTTAAGAGCACGGGGAGCTTCTTGATTTTCTTCCTCGGCATCTTGTTCTCAACAATCCTCATCATCTTCGCCCTCATGATGAACGGTGCCGTCGACCGAATGACCGTGGGAGGATTGAACGATGCCGTCTATGAATATGAAGCCTATACGGATTCGACACCGACTGTAGAAGAGGGGCAAGAGCCGTTCCTCACCTACCCGTTCGCCTTTGTCGAAGACAAACTCATCACTTTGAAAGGGTTGAGTGACGACAACACATTGTTTCCGCTTCAGAATGAGGACGGGGACAAGTTGGTACCAGAATCCGGTGGGTTGATCGTCTCTTCCTCGCTTGCCCTGAAACTTGGTCTTGAGACCGGACAAGAAATTGACGTTGACCTCGACGGAGACACGCTGACGTACCCGATCATTGGCATCGCCGATGAATTTTCCGGAGACTTCGCCTACCTGCCCCGAACAGAATTGAGTGAACTGTTAAGTGACGGAGTGACAGATAGCCTGTTCAACGGGATTTATGCGACGGAGCGTCCGAATGAGTCGGATTATCCGACCATTTTGTCCCGCCAAGGATTGATTGAGCAGTCCGAGTCGATCAATCAATATATGAACTTCATGATGAACGTCTTAATCGGCGGAGCATCCCTCATCGCCTTCAGTATCCTGTTCGTTCTGACGGCGCTCACGGTCGAGAAGAACTACTACGTGATCTCGCTTTTAAAAGTGATGGGGTATCAGAAACGAGAAGTCCGCTCGATGATTTTGAACAGCTACTTCATCTACGCACTCGTCTCTGCTCTCTTGAGTATTCCGATTGCCCTGTTGACACTCCGAGTCATCATCGTCGTTTTCGCAGAAGATTACGGGCTCGTTCTTCCGCTTGAATTCGAATGGATTTATATCGTCTACACGCTTGGCGCGGTCGCTCTCCTCTTCTTCATGAGCACGTTCGTCAGCCGACGGAAGATCGATCAAATCCCACTTCAGGAAGTATTAAAGTCATATCAAGAATAATTTATGCCAAAATAGGGCATAATAGAGGATAGACCAGACCTCTCTTGAGGAGGGGTCTGACTTTTTGCAGAAAAGGATGATTGACATGAATCGTACACAAGTTATGCTCGCCATTCCCGGAAACTGGTCTTCCGTAGAAGGCGTAAGCGAACAAATCAGTTTACATAGTGAAGGCTACACAATGGCCGGTCTGCTGTTGCTTGAAGACGAAACAGGAAAAGCGTTCACCGTAGAAGCCGTAGAACGTGACCCTGCTCTAGCCGAGGCAATGATTCACGCCAGCTCCGGCGGGTTCACACCGAAAATCGCGAAAGGACTCGCACGTCACACGCACGTCGTCTACTTGATTGTCGACGTCAACGATTTGACAGACGTCGCTGCGGCACGTCGAGCCGCGAACGCCGTGTTAAACGCAGGCGGGCTCGGTGTCATGGTCGAATCGGCCGGCGTCGCCTACTCAAAAGAAGAATGGCAGGAGTCAAAAGAAGAAGATCTCGCGCTCGACTATTCACTCCTCACCGCAATCACGGAAGAAGAGAACGCCTATATGTCATGGGGAATGAAAGCGTTCGGTCATGCAGATGTGGCCGTGCCGATGACACTCGATATTGAAGATGCCATCCACGTGATTCACTCGTTCAACTTCCATCTCATCTCAGGAGGAACGATGTTCGGTGATGGTGACCGATTCGCTTTCGAAGACGGTCGTGCCTTCACGGTCGAAATGGGCGAAGACGAGCGGACGACGATTGACAACTTGTTGCATAACCCGTTCGGCTTGATTTACCTCGTGCCGCAAGCAGCAGAATAACCTGTCGGAGTGCCGTTAACGGTGCTCCGTTTTTTATTTTCAATATTTTCACCTCACTAAAAAACCTTCATCCGATGAATGGATGAAGGTTCATGTTCATGCTTGTCTCATTTCTTGCATACGTTCGAGTTGATGCGTCAGTTCACCGATTGGGACGAATCGTGCCCGGCGCAGCATCTCTTTCCCATTGATGAAAAAGAGGACGACCGGTACGGTGAAAATGGAGAAAGTTCCTGCTATTTCAGGGACTTCGTCCGAATCCACCGCGACTGATTCGATTTCAGGGAACTGTTGGAGCATCTCTTCGATTTGAGGTTTCAGCGCATGACAGACACTGCACCCTGGATGAGAGACATAGACGAGCAGTTGTTCCACGCCCGCAATCCGTTCATTCAATCCAGTCAAGGTTGTCATTGCTTCCATCTTGCATTCCTCCTATTTGTTAAGCGTCGAGCCACAAGACACCGACAGTTTCAAAGCCGGCATGTACCGCGATGGATGGACAGAATCGTGTCCGCACCACTTCGAGACCCGGTAATTTCGACTCGATGAGCGCGACAAAGTCGTCTTGCATCTTTGGTGAGAGTGCCGTCTGGACGAATACACGGTTATCCTTCACACCGTTCTCCGCATGACGACGTTCGAGTTCGCCGACCATCTCCGCATACGCCTTCTTCAACGAACGTGCCTTTTTAAACGGAATGACTTTTCCTGTCTCATCGAGCGTGATAATCGGTTTGATGTTCAAGATGTTCGCAAGGAACATCTCTCCGGAAGAAACTCGACCGCCCCGGCGCATCGTTTCCATGTTGCCGATAATCATGAAGAAGTTCTTCTTGTCGCGCCATGCCTCGAGCAGTGCGACGATCTCTTCGACCGACTTGCCTTCTTGTTCGGCGGCCTTACCGATTCGGACGAGTTCTTGTTGCGCTTCGAGCGCAGCATGCGAGTCGATCGTATATACTTTGAAGTCAGCCGCTTCTGCCGCTGCTTTTGAGTTTTTCGCTGTGCTGCTCAATCCGTTCGAACAATGGACGGCGATGGCACAATCGTACCCTTCCTCTTTTAAGCGCTCATAGCGCCCAATGAAATCTCCGAAAATCGGTTGTGACGTCTTCGCTTCTTTCTTTTGGTCAATCATATACCGATGTAAGTCTTCAAGCGAGAGATTTGTTTCACTATAGCCGTTACCGTCCACAATCAACTGAATCGGAACGATATCTACACCGAGTCGTGCTGCTTCTTCTTGGGAGAAGTTGGCCATGCTGTCGGTAATCCATGCGATTTTTGTCATAACTAAAGATCCTCCAATGGTCGTTCATTTTTGTCCAATCTCATTATACCTTATTTTTTGCCCCTATTCCTAGCCGACTGCTAGCCGTCTGAATGAGACGAAAAAACAGAGCGACACGCGGTCGCCCTGCCTCTCTTCACTTCGTCGAAATCAATTTCGTATGGGCGAATTCGTCATGCGGCAACTCGAGGTCCTTGTTTGACTTCATCTGTTGGAGTGCCCGAATTAAGGGAATCCCGAGCGTCGCCGGATAGACGACATCTTTATACAGCGTCCGTTTGATGACTTGCTCAAAGGAAAGCGGACGTCCATCTGCACTCACGACCTTGATTCCAACGATACGGTCACCTAGTGTCTGACCATTTCGATACAGCATACAGTAGACTTCTCCGGCCATCGTCACAACGGTCGGGAAGTAGTACCGTTTTACTTCTTTGTCCGGCCATACTTTTTTACGGATGGCCTTTTCAATCAGCTTGGCCGGTGTCTGAAAGACGACTTGGTCGATTTGACCGGCAACGGCTCGTTTCCAAAGCGGGACTGCCACAGTAATCATCCTTTCTCTCGGTTCTAGCCTTTCAATTCCTCTTTTATCGGCTGACGAAACCCTGAGAAGGGACATCCGCTTCTCGCAAACAAGTTCGGTGTTTTGATAACGTCATCATAATGCTCGTGGAAGACGTGTGTCGTCGCAGGCGATAAAGGCGGGATGAGCCAACTCCATTGTCCGGTGACGTCACGCCCCGCTTCTAGCTCATTTTTTTCGAACCGTTTGAACTGTTTTGCGGCGGTATGATGATCGACAATCGTAACACCCGCTCGTTCAAACGATTGCAGGACGGCGATATTCAATTCAACGAGAGCGCGGTCACGCCAAAGTGAGCGTTCTTTTGTCGTCTCAAGCCCGAGCGACCGTCCGACAAGTGGCAACAAGTCATAGCGGTCCGTGTCTGCTAAATTGCGCGCCCCGATTTCCGTCTCCATATACCAACCGTTGAATGGGATCGACGTAAACCGAAGCCCACCGATTTCAAGCTCCATATCGGTGATCGCCGGAAGAGCATGCCATTTGATCGCGCGACCGTCAAACAAGTCAACGTCTTCATGCACGATGTCCACCTCGAGCACTGCCTCACTTGGCAATTCGTAGAGACGAACATCCTGACCATCTGTGATCATGAGCGGAAGAACATCAAACGGAGTCCCGGAACCGACCCATCCAAGTTGTTCGGCCCGTTTCGTCATCGTGACAGACATCGGGTCGCCGATGATCCCGTCTGGCGTCTCATATCCCGCGTACCGAATCAGTTGTGCATTTAACAATTGGAACTCGTTCGGAAGGACCGTCATCGTCGAACGGATTTTTCCCTCGTTCGTGGCGAAATGAAGGTGATCGACCAGTCGAGCGTAGACATCGTCAAACGTATCGGCATCCCGGGCGTCAATCACATGGAGCGTCTGCCAAAACAAACGTCCGATGCAACGATTCGAGTTTCGCCACGCCATCTTGGCCCCTTCAGACAACTCTTCGGTCGTCAACGTGTAAGTACCTGTTCGCTCGATTTCATTTTGTATTTGTCTTAGGCGTTCAGAAGGGTCGTCATGCCATTGTCGCATCCAGTCGCTCGCTTGGTCGTATAGGTTCATCTCATAAGTCTCCTCACTCATTCTCTCTTTCTCCATCTTAGAGAAAAGAAGACCCTTGTTTCAACTATCTATTCTTTCGCGTGACAGTCTCGATCTGTATGACCGTCTTTTTTCGAGCGCAATGTAAAAACATCCTTCCTCTTGTGTCGGTCCCCTAGTGAACTTGCATATCTAAAAAACCCCACTTCGTCACGAAGTGGGGCCAACGTTTACTTGCGTTCTAAAACAAACGTTTTATAGGCTGGGACACGAATCTTACCTGATACGTGCTTGATTGTCTTCGTTCCGGCACGGTTACCATCGACAATCACGTTCCACTTCCCTTTCGGAAGAGTGATTCGGACATTTGTCGGGTTGGCGTTATGCGTGATGAACAAGTCATTCTTTTGACCAGGTGCATCTTCATCAATCGTGTACGTGATGACGTTCGCTTCCGCTTTATGGAACGTCAAGAATTGTTTCACGTCGCTCGCTTTCGTCATCCGGAGACCAGGGTTTGCCTTACGCATCTCAATCAACCCTTTCATGTACTGGACGTCCGCCTTGCGGTCTGCTGCCCGTTTCCAATCGAGCTGGTTGATCGAGTCCGGTGATTTGTACGAGTTATGGTCGCCTTCCTTCGTGCGCATGAATTCTTGCCCAGCGTGAAGGAATGTCGTCCCTTGACTCGTTAGTAGGATACTTGATGCGAGCCGATGCATCTTCGTTTTATTGAATTCAGATGCGATCGGGTTCGTCAACTCCAGCTTATCCCAAAGGGTGTGATTATCGTGGGCTTCGACGTATGTGATGGCTTGCGTCGGTTCTTTTGTGAATCCTTTAATCGTGTCGCTATAAGCGATTTCTCCGACGATTCCCGTCTTCACGCGATTTTCCATGCCTTCTTTTCCATTGATGAAGCCTTTGTCCTCATCGTAGAAGACGCTCCCCTTCAATCCATCACGGATATTGTCATTGAAGTGCGCGACTCCCGGCATGTCGTAGGCGTTCTTTTGATTTGCTTTTAATTCGGCATCGAGTGGTGTGCCGAGGTCCCACCCTTCTCCGAAGACGAGAATCGACTTGTCGACTCGATTCAACTCTGCTCGGACTTTGTTCATCGTCTCGACGTCATGGATGCCCATCAAGTCGAAACGGAATCCGTCCCAATGGTATTCTTTCGCCCAATAGACGACCGAGTCGACGATGAGTTTTTGCATCATCGCTCGTTCGGACGCGGTATCGTTCCCGACACCTGTGCCATTGGCGAAATCACCACCAGCCGTGTAACGGTAATAGTAGCCAGGTACAATTTTATGCAAGTTTGACGCCTGCGCATCAAACATATGGTTATATACCACGTCCATGACACCACGTAGGTTGTTGTCATGTAAACCTTGAATCATCTGTTTCATTTCCGTGATGCGTACTTTTGCATCGTAAGGGTCCGTTGAATACGACCCTTCTGGCGCATTATAGTTTTTCGGGTCGTATCCCCAGTTATATGTCGCCATCGGATTCGTCTCATCGACCGATGCCGTGTTGAAGTCATAGACAGGAATGAACTGGACATGAGTCACGCCAAGGTCTTTGACGTGGTCGAGTCCTGTTTTCGTCGCCGTCTTTTTACCGTCGATGAGGAGACGTGTTCCTGGTTCGATGACACCGAGGTATTTCCCTTTGTTTTTGATGCCTGAGTCATACTTATCCGTCTTCACATCAAAGATTGAAAGGTCACGGACGTGTGTCTCATAGATAATCGCATCCGTTGACTGCTTCAACTTCGGCTTCATCGAGTTCCATCGTTTCGGGTCCGTTTCTTTCAAATCGACGACGACGCCCTGATCACCGTTCACACCGACAGCCGTCGCATACGGATCGACCGCACGAACCTTACCTGTCGCATGTGTCACTTGGTACGTATAGCCGATGCCGTCAAGGTCACCGCGTACTTCCGTCACCCACGTGCCACGCTCACTGCGTTTCATTTGGATGGCTTTTTTCATATCTTTATCGTTCGTTGGTCGGTCTGTCGGCATATTCCAAAGCTCGAGCTCGACTTGTTGAGCCGTCGGTGCCCAAAGAACAAACTTCGTTTTTGATTTTTGGTACGTGATGCCGAGTTTACCATCGTACGCATATTTCGCGTCGAATTCTTTCGAGCGAAGCACCTTGCCGGCTTGAAGTGTCTGTTCGCCGTATTCCGGATGCGACGCTTGAATAATCTTCGCTAAATCGATGTCTTCTGTAAATTGAATCGTGACCGACTTGTCTCCGGTCTTTTCAATCGACTCAACCGTTGCACCGTCTACGCTCAATTCATCGATGAACGCGTCCGTAATGGCACGGTTCGTCGTGAGTGTCGCTTGTCGGAACGTATCCGCCGAGAACGCGACGAGTTTAGGGGAACGGTCGATTTGTGGCTCTGAATAATAGATTGTCGAATCTCCTTCAACGAGCCAAATCTCTTTCGCTGTACCGAGAACAAAACGGTCTGCGCCGTCCTTTTCCGTCCATTCTCCTTTTTTCGTGATTAAACCCATCAATTTTTTCGATTCCGGGTTGGCGAGTTTCACGTTCGCGATGGCGCCGAATGCATCGGTCTCATCGAACGTGATGTTCTGTCCGTCCCCTCCGTCCGGCCAAGCCCACAGACCCCAGTCCGTGTATGTATTGTCGTAACGGAAATAGTGAACTTTCATGTCGATTTCCGTTGAGACCGTCTCCCCGTCCGGGTTTGACGTATAAATCGTCGGGTCGCCTGACTTGATCCAAACTTCCGCGACACCGTCTTGGATCATATCGTTCGTGATGAAGCGGTCATTCTCCGACCCTTTATCTTTGTCCCAATTGTCCGTTCGGACGATGAGACCGATCTTTTCAGGTGAGTCGACCGGGAATTCATAAGCCGCCACCTTTCCAAATGAATCTTCCCCATTAAACGTGAAGCCTTTATTTGGGAAGTAATCTGGGCCATTTGCCCAAAGCCATAAGTTCCAATCCTTTTCATTATCCGGCGCCTCTTGATAATGGACGACGACTAAAGTCGACTCCCCTTTATCTAAAGCGGACGTCGGCATCGGAAACATTGACAGAATTAGTGCAAACGTTAGCACAACTGCCCATACGGGTTTCCATTGTTTTTTGACCATGAGGGTCCCTCCTTGTAGCACTATTTTAAGAAAACGCTTACACAAAAATTGTAAACGGTTTCCTTTAACGAATCAATGTTATTTTAGAAAAGGGTCAATTGTCATCAGTTGACGGGCATGTCACCTAAGGAATATGGACTAAAGAGAGTTCTGTTCACAAAAAACGACGTCCGTATGACTCGGACGTCGTCTTGTTTAGTTCCCGTACTTTTTGAATAACTGATAGTTTTTGTTACCGCCCGACAAGTTGTACACGTCGGTGAATCCGAGGTTACGGAGCACGTTCTGTGCCGCGTTCCCCGTCACTCCGCCGTTACAGTAGACGACGGTCGGTTTGTTTTTGTCCATGTCATTCGCCGCTTCCCGGAGATTACCGAGCGGGACGTTGACCGCACAATCGACACATGCCTTCTCGAACTGTGCTGCTTTACGCGTATCGATGATTTGCATGTCTTCTCCGGCATCGATTCGTGTCTGAAGCTCGGCCGGTGTGATGAGTCGTGCCGCCTTGTCGATGCTGTTCGAAAGGACCATCCCCGTATACATGACTGGATCTTTCGTCGTCGAGAACGGTGGTGCGTAGGCAAGGTCGAGGTGGAACAAATCATCTACTTTTGCCTTGAGCGTGATCGCCGTGACGAAGACGTCGATTCGCTTGTCGACCCCTTCGAATCCGACGATTTGGACGCCGAGCAGTTGACGTGTCGCACGGTCCGCGACTGCTTTAATCGTCATATCTTTTCCACCCATATAGGCTGGTTTATCCGGTTTCGTGTTATGAAGCACCTCAATATCGTACCCGAGTTCACGCGCTTCTTTTTCGGCGAGACCCGTCTGCGCCACGGCAAGTCCGAACACTTTGAAGATGCCCGTACCGAGGATGCCGCGATGTTCGAGATGTCCTCCCGTGATGATGTCCCCAGCGGTCCGCCCCATCTTATTCGCTGTCGAACCGAGCGGGCGCCAGATTGGTTTACCTGTCACGATGGAGAAGCTCTCCGCGACGTCACCGGCGGCATACACGTCTGAGACGTTCGTCTCCATCCGCTCATTGACGGCAATCGCACCCGTTTCACCCAATTTGACACCCATTTGCATAGCGAGTTCGACGTTCGGACGGACCCCGACCGATAGGATGACGAAATCTGTCTCAATCGTCTTCCCACTCTCGGTGACGACACGCTCCACATGACCGTCACCAATGAGTTCCGTCACCGTCTCACCGAGCATGAGCTCAATCCCGTTCTGTTCGAGATGCTCCTCGACGCGGCATGCCATGTCCTTGTCGAGTGGGGGCATGACTTGCGGCACGCGCTCGATGATAGTGACCTCCACACCGCGAAGTTTCAACTGTTCGGCCATCTCAAGACCGATGAAGCCGGCCCCGATAATCGTCGCATGTTTTGGGTCTGTCGAATCCACGAACGAACGTGTAGCTTCCGCGTGTTGGATGTTTCGAATCGGGAAGACGTTGTCCGATTTCACTCCAGGAATCGGTGGGACGATGCTTGTCGCCCCTGTCGCGAGGACGAGGACATCATACGAGTCCGTGAACGTCTCACCGGTATCTAAGTTTTCAACCGTCACCGTTTTCGCATCCTTGTCGACCGCTGTCACGTTATGTCGTGTCATGACGTCGATGTTATACCGCTTCTTAAAGAAGGCGGCGTCACGCGGCGTCAAGTCATCACGTGATTCGACTTCTCCACCGACATAGTAAGGAATCCCACATCCCGAATACGAGATATCGTAATCCCGGTCGTAAATCGTAATCTGTGCATCTTCGTTGTTACGACGTGCCTTTGCTGCAACGGATGTCCCCGCTGCGACCGAACCGATAATCACTAATTTCATAAAAACAACTCCTTAATAAAGTAGTAAGCTGATATACAAACCAAATAGTGTGATGGCGAGTGTTGGAATCGTCAGGATGATCCCGACTTTAAAGTATTCACCCCATCCAATTCTCAACCCTTTTGTCCGAAGTACGTGGAGCCATAATAATGTCGCGAGCGACCCGATCGGCGTAATCTTCGGACCTAAGTCTGAGCCGATGACATTCGCATAAATGAGTGCTTCCCGAATCTGGCCGGTCGTATTCGTCAAGTCGATGGCGAGCGCATCAATCATGACGGTCGGCATGTTATTCATGACTGAGGACAAGACGGCAGCCAAAAATCCCATTCCGAACGTCGCACTGAAGGCATTCACCGCAAACCAGTCGATAAAGTTCGCAAGCACTTGTGTGAGTCCGGCGTTCTGTAATCCATAAACAACGACGTACATGCCGAGCGAGAAGAAGACGATGGCCCACGGTGCTCCTTTGACGACTTGTGCCGTCTCTACCGCAGCTGAACGGTTCGCCATCACCAAGAAAAATAGGGCGATGACAGCGGCGACGAATGAGACCGGGATGCCAATCAAATCACTCGTAAAGTAACCGATGACGAGTAACGCGAGCACGACCCACGATAAGCGGAACATCGTATGGTCTTTGATGACTGACGCAGGTTTAGCCAATTGAGATGCATCATACTGTTTCGGGATGTCTTTTCTGAAGTACAAATACAATACGAGTAGACTACCCGCAACCGCAAAGACGTTGACGAACACCATCCGTGCCGCATACTCGGCGAACCCGATTCCGAAGAAGTCGGCCGAGACGATATTGACCAGGTTCGACACGATGAACGGCAAACTCGCTGTATCGGCGATAAATCCAGAGGCCATGACGTACGCCAAGACGACCGCATCCGGCAGTTTGAGAGCCCGGACCATCGCTAAGACGATCGGCGTCAAGATGAGCGCCGCCCCGTCGTTTGCAAATAGTGCCGCAACGAGCGCACCGAGTAGCGTGATGTAGACGAATAACTTCACTCCACCACCTTTTGCGATTCGGGCCATATGTAATGCGGCCCATTCGAAAAATCCAATCTCGTCTAAAATGAGCGAAATGATGATAATCGCGATGAATGTGAACGTCGCGTTCCAAATGATACCCCATACTGTTCCGACATCATCAAAATTGACGACGCCCAAAATGAGGGCAATGACGGCCATCCCCATCGCCGAGTAACCGATGCCGAGGCCTTTCGGTTGTTTGATGATGAGGAAAAGCGTCACCACAAATATAAGACTAGCAATCCATTCCAAAACATTTCCCTCCAACTTTTCAATTCATCAAGTGTCACATGAGACATCACACGTACACGCCACTTCAGTCAGTTCCACTTGTTTCAATAGGTCGACGACGAGCGGATAAAACGGGCTCGTCTCGTTCAATCGATAGTGAATCCACTGTTTGTCCCGGCGCTCTAATAAAAGTCCCGCCTGACGCAACATTTTCAAGTGACGGCTGATCGCCGGTTGCGAGATGTCGAAACGATCGACGAAGCTACAGGCACACTGTTCGCCTGCTTCCATCTGTTTCAACATCGTCAACCGGGTCGGGTCACCGAGCACCTTGAGTACTTTACTCAGTTCATCTACAGCGTACATATTTGTTCCCCACCTCTCATATAACCCTTCCGTTATATAACCTGTACGTTATGAAAATAACATAGTTTTTAACACGAAGCAATTGTCATTTCGGGTTGAATTCGGTATGATGAAACACGTTGAAAATGTCAGAATCCATTATTTTGATTTTCGTGAGACTCGAAAATCAAATCATCATATTATAAAGAGAAAGGTGTGTTCTTTTGGAAAGATTGAATACGTTGAAACACGAATGGCTCGGAAATGTCCGAGCCGACATTTTAGCCGGGATTGTCGTCGCCCTAGCGCTCATCCCGGAAGCCATCGCCTTCTCCCTCATCGCGGGAGTCAACCCGATGGTCGGACTGTATGCCTCATTCATTATCGCTATGGTCATCTCAATCGCCGGAGGCCGTCCTGCGATGATTTCGGCTGCAACTGGTGCGATGGCGCTCGTCATCGTTTCACTCGTCGCCGACCATGGTCTCCAGTACTTGCTCGCCGCCGGTATTTTGACCGGGATCATTCAAATCGTTCTCGGCTACTTCGGCATCGCCCGGTTGATGAAATTCATTCCGCGCGCCGTCATGGTCGGTTTCGTCAATGCGCTCGCCATTTTGATTTTCCAGGCACAATTGTCAAACTTTGAAGGCGAAAGCTGGATCATCTGGGCGATTGTCGCCGCATCACTCGCCATCATCTTCTTGTTCCCACGTGTCACGAAAGCGATCCCGGCTCCGCTCGTCGCGATTGTCGTCATGACCATTCTCGCGATTACATTCGGGCTTGATACGAAAAACATTGGAGATATGGGGACGATTTCAGCTACGCTTCCGGACTTCTTGTTCCCGGATGTGCCGTTCACGCTCGAGACACTTATGATTATCTTGCCGTACTCGATTTCGCTCGCCTTTGTCGGATTGATTGAATCGCTCTTGACGGCGCAAATCGTCGATGACATGACAGGTACAGATTCCAACAAAAACCGCGAATCACGCGGACAAGGAATTTCGAACATCATCGCCGGATTCTTCGGTGGGATGCCAGGATGTGCGATGATCGGTCAATCTGTCATCAACGTTTCGTCAGGTGCGCGTGGTCGTCTGTCAACGTTCACAGCCGGACTTGCACTCTTCATCATGATCATGACGATGAGTGATGTACTCATGCTCATCCCGGTCGGTGCGCTCGTCGGAGTCATGTTCTTCGTATCGTATGCAACATTTGACTGGGGCTCGCTCAAAGCGATGCGCACCGCTCAAAAGTCGGATACGGTCGTCATGCTCGTCACGGTCCTCGTCACTGTCTTCACACATGACCTGTCCCTCGGGGTACTCGGTGGAATCTTGACGGCTGCGATTTTATTCGCCGCCAAAATTTCAAAGATCGACCTCGGTCGCCAAGTTACTTCAAACCGCGTAGATTATACAGTCAACGGACAGCTGTTCTTCGCTTCGACGTCTGAATTTGTCAACCAGTTCGATATTACAGAAGATATCGACGCAGGAATCAACACAGTCACAATCGACTTTGCGAACACGCATCTTTGGGATGATTCGGCCATCGGTGCCATCGATAAGGTCGTCTTTAAATACCGAGAAGTCGGAATCGAACCGGAACTTCTTAACTTGAACAAAGACTCGGAAAAACTGCTCAACACTCTCGCGCTTCACTTGAAGCAACAAGATACGAACGCCGGTCACTGATTCGTCATTTCCCCTGTTCGGCAAATCACCTATACTAAAAGTAGAACGTGCGAAAGAGGAGGAGTTTTCATGGGAAAGGTATTTTTAGCGGCAGATGGTTCTGCCCACTCGAAACGTGCGCTTGAAAAAGCGATTCAACTTGCAAAGGCGTCGAATGCGTCAATCGATATCGTTCACGTCATCAGTGCGAAAGAATCGAAGGAAGCGGCTCTCAATTCGACAGGTAAAATCGATTTGGAGACGAAGCGTAAACAGATGCTCAAGCCATTGTTTGACTTGGCGGAAGCGGAAGGAATCCATTACGAATATATTGAGCTCCGAGGCGAACCGGACGTTGAGCTCGTCAAATATGCGAATCACGAGCCTTATGAATATGTCGTTGTCGGCTCGCGTGGCTTAAATACGTTCCAAGAGTTCGTGCTCGGTAGCGTGAGTCATAAACTCGCCAAACGCGCGCTCGCTCCTGTCATCATCGTCAAATGATCCGTTTTCCCCATCTCCATGTGAGATGGGGATTTTTTGTGTCACATACAGGGGACCTTTCGTTCGTGTAGAATGAGTTAAAGATCGTTTACTTCAAAAGGAGGTTCTCGCTATGGATATCACAAACGACCCGAATACACTTTTACTCATCCTACTCCCTGTCTTGATTTTGCAACTCATCCTGCTCGTTGTCGCTTTGATCGACCTATTCAAACGCGACGTGACGAACGGACCGAAATGGGTATGGCTCCTCGTCATCGTCTTCATTAACATTCTTGGACCGATTGTTTACTTCTTATGGGGACGGGCAAAACGATGAAGGTCACACACATTTCGAAACACTTCGGATCGTTCAAAGCACTCGATGATGTCAGTTTTGAGTTGCGCCCTGGGTGCACGTCCTTACTCGGTGAGAACGGAGCGGGTAAGACGACGCTTTTAAACTTGCTCGCCCGTGTCACGAACCCTACAAGTGGTGACGTGAGCGGTCACGTACAAACACGCATCGGTTATTTGCCGCAACGTCCGGCCCTCTACCCGTCTTTGACTCCCGTCGAGACGATTCGATATGCCGTCGAGTTGACAGGTACAAAGCACGTCGACCCCGTCAAACTGTTAAAACGTGTCGGTCTCGAACCGGTCGACCGACCGGCTGCAAACCTATCCGGAGGGATGCGCCAACGACTCGGCATCGCACAGGCGCTCGTGCATGACCCGGAATTATTGCTGCTCGATGAACCAGTCTCCGCACTCGACCCTCGCGGTCGTCGGGAAGTGCTCGATTTATTGAGCGATTTGAAACGGGAGCGAATGATTCTCTACTCTACGCACGTTCTCCCGGATGCCGAAGAAGCGAGCGACTGGGTGCTCTTGCTTCGACAAGGAAAATTGCTCATGGAAGGCACCGTGACCGACCTGCTCGGTTCGAAATCGACCATCGAATTACGACTCTTCGACGACGAAACGAGTGGAGCGGACTGGAACCAACTAGAAGGTGTGACTCAGACAATCCAACACGGTTCAACGTGGGTATTCGAATCATCGGACCGAAAGCTCGCCGAGCGAGCGATTTTGCGACGCGTCTTGGAACTGAACGTCGTCATCCAATCGCTGCACGTCGGGCATCCGTCTCTTGAGTCCTTATTTTTGGAGGTGAACGCCTGATGCGTACAGCAATCTTCAAACAAGAATGGCGCGAAGCATGGTCAAACAAACGACTCATTTGGATTCCCGTCGCCCTTATGCTCCTCGCCTCGATGCAGCCGATCACACTCTACTTCTTACCGGATATCCTCGCTTCCGGTGGAAATTTCCCTGACGGAACCATCATCGAGATCCCGATCCCAACTCCGGAGGAAGTCTTAATCTCAGTGAGTGAACAGCTTCGTCAAATCGGACTCCTCATCGTCTTATTGTCGGCGATGCATACGTTCAGCCATGAACGGACGAATGGGACACTCGCATGGCTCAAGTCATTACAAATCCCGACATCACGTATTGTCATCAGCAAATGGGCCCATTATGCCTTATTGACGTTCGGCGGTATTTTGCTCGCACAAACGGCAGCAGCATACTATACAGTGATTCTATTTGATGCATTTGACTCGGTCGATTTTCTCGTGTCGACGGCACTTCTCGTCTGTCATTTCATCGTGCAACTATCTATCTTCTTTTTCATCGCAGCACTTCTAGAGAGCGGCGTGGTTGCGGTCGTCTTGACGCTCGGACTCCACTTCGTCATGTCCCTCTTAATTGGTTGGGTCGACCTTGATTGGATGCCATGGATGCTCGGACCGCTATCGAGCGAGGTGTTACTGACAGAGGTGGATCTCGTTTGGCCGCTCCTGACCGGAATCCTCGTTGTCGTCCTCTCGCTTTATGTGGCGTCGAAACGCCTTCGCTTCATGAGTCATTCGACGTAAACGTCTGACCTTGTAAATGATTCATTTGCCACTATCTTCCCTTGGATAAAAATGGTTATATTATTTTATATAGGATTTTTTGAAAATCGGGAGGCTTAACAATATGAACTGGAAGACGACTACAATGTTCAGTTTAATTGCTGGAACCCTCTTCACCTCTCCTCTATCGACTCATGCTGAAGGGTCATTCCAACAGACGGACGACGGCATCGTCTACACCTCGAGTGACGGGACGGTGTTGACGGGTTGGCAAGAAATTGAGGGCCATACGTACTATCTGAACGATGACGGAACGCTCCTTACAGGTTGGCAAGAAATCGAAGACGCTACATATTATTTTGAGGCAGACGGACGACTCATCACTGGTCCTTACACTGTCGACGGCACGACATATACATTTGACGAGAACGGGAAGCTGCTCATCGGATGGCAGGAACGGGATGGTCTCGTCTATTATTACGATAAAACCGGTCAACCGGTTACCGGTTTCCAGACAATCTCAGGCAAGCGGTACTACTTCACCGAGGAAGGGGTCCGTCTCTCGGGATGGCAACAGCTTGGTGACGCCAAACATTACTTCTTCCCGGACGGCACAATCCATACGGGCATGTACACAATAGACGGAAAAAAGTACTATCTGATGGAACATGGCGAAATGGCGACTGGTTGGAAAACGATCGGCACGCGTCGCTACTACTTCGGGAATGACGGCAAACGTCGTCAAGGACTCGCCCGCATCGGCGAGAAAATGTATGGCTTCCATCCGTATTATGGATATCGTCTCGAGGGACTTCATCGTATTAACAACCGGCACTATCTGTTCGGAAAATACGGTGACCGTAAGTACGGTCTCCAACGCATTGACGGTGTCATGTACGGTTTTCACCCGACCTACGGCTATCGTCTTGAAGGAATCCATAAATTAAACTCACGTTATTATTCGTTCGACTACTATGGTCGACGCGAATATGGATTCCAGACGGTTGATGGGAAGAAGGTCGGGTTCCATCCGACATACGGTTATCGGCTGCAAGGGAAATTCCGATTGGATGGAAAAACATATCATTTCCACTCGACCGGCGTCCCCGAAAAAGGCTGGAAATACACGACCCAGTACGAATATTTCGCACCTGCCTTAACGAAAAAGACGGACTGGCAAGCCATTAACGGGAAATGGCATTACTTCGACACGTTCGGAAAAATGTATCAAAACCGCCGCGTCGGTAACGCCTCATTCGATGCGCGGGGCGTCTATTCTCAAGCGCTGTCCATCTATAAAATGAGCGTCCCACTCTATCGTCAGTTCCCGATGGGGTACCCGTCTGGCTGTGAGTTCTTCTCCCTCAAGATGGCACTTGAAGAGAAAGGCCGTGCCGTCGGCGCATCCACCTTATACAACGAGATGCCAAAGAGTATGTGGAACGCTCGCTACGAGAACAGACTATACCGTTGGGTCGACCCGAACGTCATGTTCACCGGTGACCCGAAACGGACGCTCGGCAAATATAAAAACTATGGGATTTATCCAAAAGGTATGATCGGATTTGCCAGCAAATATCGTCCTGTGAAAGACTTGTCCAACCAAGGACTCGGTTCGATTGAACGGGAATTGTCGATGGGCAACCCGGTCATCGTCTGGGCGAGCGTTGACTTCAACAAGCCGTACGGCTACTTCAACTGGTACACCGCCTCGAACAAGAAGTTCACCGGCTACGTCAACTATCACGTCATGTTGGCGACCGGCTATGACAAGTCAAACTTATACATTAACGACCCGTATCGCGGTCGCTTAGTCATCCCGAAATCAAAAGTGAGCGCCGTCATGGGCGCGACGGGCTGGAAGGCGCTAGCAGTCAGGTAGTCACGAAAGGATGGGCTCACGAAGAGTCCGTCCTTTTTGTAATGAAATGGTAAAACTAAAAATCAGCCATACAATATAGAATATAAGGAGTCCCACAAAAGGAGTCGATCAGTTGAAAAAACACATACCTCTACTACTCACGATGATTCTGACCCTCGGTATCATCGGATCACCGCTCGGTACGAATCGGGTGCACGCTTATTACGAGACGTCGATCAACACGACGGGTTACGTGACAAAAATCAGTCAACTCAATGTCCGACAATCCCCTTCATTGAGCGCGAAGCGTCTTGCACTCATCCCACGGGACGGATCGATGCGTGTCCGTACTTCGTTTCAATTGGACGGCGTACGTTGGTATAAGATTCAATGGGGCAGCGGCTACGCCTATTTGCCGGCAAAGTATGTCCGGTTGTCCACTGCCGAGGTGAAGTTCACGAAACCGACGTATGTCAAACCATCGAGCGTCTACTTAAAGTCACGTCCGTTGACGACATCCTCGAACGTCAAATTCGTTCGTCAAGGCACCGAACTCGAGACCGTCTCTTACCGTTATACCGGTACGACACGATGGTATAAGGTACGTTACGGAACGTACACGGGGTATATCCTCGCCAAACACGTCCGTTTCACATCGCCCGTCAACATATTGACCGAGACGAATAAAGAGCGGAAGGCTGCCGGCCTCTCTCTTCTCGCTGCTTCGAGCAAGGCGAATCGTGTCGCCCAAGTCCGGGCAGAGGAGATGGCACGTACCGATCAATTCTCACACACGCTCAACGAGAACGGCACACCAGGCGATACGTTAGACGCTTACGGCGTCTCGTACCGTGGCTGGGGCGAGAACATCTATAAAGGGTCAAGCGATCCGGCCCGTGCGGTCGATGCTTGGATGAACAGTAGCGGACATCGCGCGAACATCTTGAAGGCGAATTACACCCATCTAGGAATCGGCAAAGCGACCGATGCCCAAGGGTCGACCATCCATGTCCAAATCTTTTTGACGAAATAACCGATGAAGGGACAGTCACCTCGTGGCTGTCTTTTTTTAGCCAAACAAAAAGAGCGGATTCTCATCCGCTCCGAACGATACGATTCTCACACCTCATGCTCCTTCACAAGCACACGAAAACGCGGTCGGACGGTCAACTCGATTGACGTCACGGTCCGCTTCCGATCTTCCGCGAGTACGATCAACAACTCCGCATGGTCCCGCCGGTCTTCTAAAATCTCGACTTTGCTTACCGTTCGAAGCAGTTGATAATAGACTAATTCCCCATCCTGATTCTTGACACTGATCTCAAACTCGTGATAGCTCGGGGATATTTTAAAGTAGAACGTCTCTTCTTTATTCGTGAATCGAAAAATCGACTCGTCATAGTAAAACGGTAACGTCGAATCCATACGTTTCGGTTCGACTGTACAAAACGCGGAAAGCACAACTTCGTCTGGGAACAATGCCCCCTCTTGTTTATTGAATTGCCATCCTTTCATCCCAATCCCTCATTTCAACACAATAATTATCTGAATACTTAGATTATTACATATTTCGATGAATCCGGACAGGTAAATTCATGACAATCAACGAAAACCATTGAGTAGCATAATGAGAATTATTTTATATAAGAGAGGAGTACACACATGCCAATCATCTCGCTCGACCATGTCACAAAACAATTCGGGGACACGACAGCATTAAATGACCTCAGTCTTCAAGTCGAAGAAGGTGAACTATTCGGCCTGCTCGGTCCGAACGGTGCCGGTAAGACGACCGCCATCTCTGTCATGTTAAATCTGTACGAGGCAGATTCCGGGTCGATTCATATATTCGGACAATCGATGCCAAAAGACGAACTGGCCATTAAACGCCGTGTCGGCATTGTGCCACAACACGTCTCTGTCTATGATCAGCTGACTGTCTATGAAAACATCCAATTCTTCGCCGAACTGTATGGATTCAGTCCAAAAGAAGCAAAACAAAAGACCGAGTCCGCCATTGCCTTCGTCGAACTCGATGCTCACCAAAAGAAACGTCCGCCTGAATTATCCGGTGGTCTACTCCGCCGCCTCAATATCGCCTGTGGAATCGTTCATGAACCTGAGCTCATCTTCATGGATGAACCGACCGTCGCCATCGACCCGCAGTCGCGTAACACGATTTTAGAGAATATCCGTGAACTGAATCGTCGCGGGGCCACCATCATCTACACCTCACACTATATGGAAGAGGTCGAGCTCCTTTGCGACCGAATCGCCATAGTCGATGAAGGGAAAATCATTGCCGAAGGGACGCAAGACGAGTTGAAAGACCGTGTGATGACACTCGAAACGGCCCGAATCAAAGTCGATGCGCTCACTCCACACTTGCTCGAGCGACTTGACGCACTCGAACATGTTCAAAAAGTGGAGTATACAGAACCGTACATCGAAGTTTCATTAGATAAAGATACCCCGCTCGCACCGCTCCTTGAGACGCTACATCATGAACATGTACACTTCACGTCCATCACGGTCGACCGTCCTTCCCTCAATACCGTCTTTTTGGCATTGACCGGGAAGACGCTTCGAGAATAGGAGGGCTTCTCATGTGGACTTTCATCAAATACGATGTGAAACAGCGACTAAGGGACCGCACCACGATCTTTTGGATGCTCATCTTCCCACTCATTCTCATCTTCGGCCTCGGGACGATGCTCTCGGCCGTCTTCAGTGACACGTTCAAATTGCCGGTCACGAATGTCGCCTACGTCGAATCGTCGACCGATCAGTACCGCGAGCCGCTCGAGAACTTTTTAAACGAAGAGGACATTCAGGCGTTCATCCGTCTCGTCCCATACGAAGACATCAAGTCTGCCGAACGTGGCGTGAACGACGGGGATGCAGATGTCATCTTACAGCTCGACGGGAGGGACATCACGCTCTTTTATGAAGAACCGACGACTGTTGAGTTCGACGTCTTAGATGCCATCCTCGGGCAATATACGGCGATTGCCAATCAACAGATCACGCTTGCAGAAGCAGGTGTATCGGCTCCGTACGAGAATGAAACGTGGCTTGATACGGAGAGTGTCGACTTAGCTGGACGCACCCCGACCTCGCTTGAATATTTCACCGTCACCATCTCCATCATGACGGCTCTATTCGGATCGTTCTATATCACGGCGATGGCACGAGAAGAACAGCCAAACACCGGAAGTTATTTACGCATTCAGGCGGCACCTGTCCGCACAGTTCAATATCGGCTCGCGCGGACGTTCAGCCGCTATGTCATCATTTTGCTACAACTCATCCTCCTGTTTTGGTTCAGCCATTTCGTCTATCGGACCTTTGATTTAGAAAACGTTCAATTCGGATATTTGATCCTCTCCTGGTTTGCGTTGACCGCATACGGGGTCACCGTTGGATTTGTCATCGTCAACCTTCCGAAGTTGAGCACGACGACGAAAGATGCGATCGTCAACGGCTTCGTCGCCATCATCATGATCTTATCAGGCGGCTACGTCCCCGGCTTTGATCAGGTGACGCTGAACTATGCACCGTGGGCCGCTTATGTGTTCATGCCGATCTTTATGCGGGACGGGATGCTGTCCGTACTACTTCGCGAAGGTGACATGAGTATGTACTGGCAGAGCCTCGGACTGCTCGGAATTCATTTACTCGTCTTGATTGCGGTCAGCTATATTCTCTCGAAAGGGGTGAAACGTCATGGTGCTCATTAGACACGTGGCCAAACGAATGCTAAGGAAGAAAGGACTATGGGTATTCACATTCGTGTCAATGTTCGGTTTCGCACTCATCTTGTCCTTTGTCGGGGGAACGTCAAGCCTGAACGCATCCATCGGTGTCGTCGACCAAGACGGCGGAATCCTTGCCGAGCGTCTGATCGAGGAAGCCGAACGGTTCGGTCGGGTCACCTTGCTTGAAACGAATGAAGAGGACGTTCTGTTAGAAGGAGAAGACATCGTCCTCCTCATCCCTGAGAACTTTACAGAACGTGCCTTCGCTGGCGATATGCCCCGACTTTCCTTCTCCGCGATTGCCGGGAGTGACGCATCTTTGATTGACCAGGCGCTCAACGGTCACTTGTCGCGCGAACGTCAACTGCTTGAAGCGAGTAGGTATGATGAAACCACGTTCGAACAACTTGCGTCACAAGAAACGATGAACGGCTACACACTCTCGAATGAACCATTCCAAGACAGTGTCGCCACGACCGCCCGTACCCAAGCCTTTTTCGGTCTGTTGTCATTCATCATGATGTCAACATTTCTCCAATTCATCCCGATGTTTGTCGCAGACGACCGGGACGAGAAGATTTATGCGCGTTTGTTCGCTACACCTGTGACACCTCGGGGCTATTTCGCATCCCTTCTCCTCGCCTTTTATCTCGTCGGCTTCGTCTATGTGATGCTGTTGATTGGTGTGAGTCTCGCCCTATATGGCCAGGACGTATGGACGCATCTCCCGACCATATTCGCATTGTTCGCATCCTATCTGCTCGTCTGTCTGGCGTTCGGTGGTCTCATCGCTGTATTTGCGACGAATCGGGAGAAGGCGAATATCTTTCAAATCTCCGTCACGATGGCATCCGCCATCACCGGCGGGGCATTTATTAGCCTTTTGTGGCTACCGGATTCATTGAAGCTGGTCGGTCGTTTCTTACCGACGTATTGGTTGAACAACGGCGTCATCACGATGTACGAGGGGCAGTTCCCCTTCCTCTCCATCCTCGTCATGATTGGTATGACCGGACTTGTTTTCCTGTTCACCATCCTTGTGTTGAAAAAACGACCACTCACCATCTAAAAAAGCGAGGTCTCCTATTCATTTGGAGACCTCGCTTTGCTTTATTGTTGGAGCGTCGGAACGACTTTTTCAAAGAAGACATCGACGAGTGAAGGGTCAAACTGCTTGCCCGCCTCTTCAAGGATGACAGCGAGCGCCTCATCAATCGTCTTCGCTTGCCGATAAGGTCGGCCTGTCACCATCACATCGAATGTATCAGCGATGGAGATGATGCGGGAAGCGAGCGGGATTTCATATTCACTCAATCCTTTCGGGTACCCCTTCCCGTCCCATCGTTCATGGTGCGCCAAAACGATTTCAGACAAGGCAATGTATTCAGGTACTGTACTTAAAATGTTGTAACTAATCTCGGGGTGACGTTTGATTTCATGCCACTCAGATTCGGTCAACGCACCTGATTTGTCCAAAATATCGTTGCTGATCGCCACTTTCCCGATGTCATGCAAAATGGCGGCCGTTCGAATCTCATTCACCTCGGCACTCGTGAACCCCATCGCCTCGGCGAGTTGTCCCGCTAAATTGGCGACACGTTGAGAATGTGCCTCCTCACGTGGAATCTTCTCGTATAGTGTTCGCATGATAATCTGAATGGAATGGTGGCGTCGACTCTGCTTTTCAGAAACCTTATGGTGGTACATCCGATCTTCCGCTAAATTAAACACTTCCGACAAATCGATATTGGAGTCGTGCTTGACCGCTTCACCGAACGAGGCTGAGATTGGTAACCCTTCCACCGTCTTGTCGTGGAAGAGACGACCGAGGCGGTCCGACAGTTGTTTCGCCTCATCGAGCGTCGTGTTTGGAGAGATGACGACAAACTCGTCACCACCTACACGTGCCACTTCATCTTTTGATCGCAGTTCATTACGTAAAATGTTCGCTGCTTCGACAAGTAACTGGTCGCCGACTAAGTGCCCAAACGCATCATTCGTGAGCTTCAACCCGTTAATATCGATGACGATGAGGGAGAGTGGATAGTACTGCTCATCATCATAACGCTCCAACGCCTCTTCAAAGTAACGTCGGTTTTTGATACCCGTCAACTGATCGTGATAACTGAGGTATTCAATCTCTTTCTCGTATGTTTTCTTCTCCGTGACATCCCCGATATAGCCGTGCCACAACACATGCCCGTCTGCAATTTTCTCCGGCCGGGATGACCCTAAAATCCAAATCGACCGACCGTCCTCGGTCAACACACGAAACTCCGCATCCCAAATTGTCAAATTACGGTAAGATTCATCGATTGATTGCATGACATTCGGATAATCATCCGGATGCATCCGTCGAAACACTAGACTCGCATCTGCCCGTACCGCCTCTGCCGAAATCCCTATCATATCTTCAAATCCTTTGCTGAAAAACGGGAAGTTGAAACTACCATCAGGCAACAACTCGAACTGATAGATGGCACCCGGGACTTGATTGGATAGCTTCGTCAACAGACGATCTCGTTCGGCTAATTTTTCTTCTAACTGAACCCGATCCGTCACATCTTTAGCGACCGCATAAATATAATTCCCTTGAAGTTTGCAGTGCCACTCAATGGAACGATACGTGTCATCAATCGTCCGGAAGCGATTGACAAAACGGAACAACTCTCCCCGTTCCTCCAGTTCTGCAAACGCAGCATCCGTGATGACGTCATCGTCCGGATGAATCAGACTAAGAAATTCGATGTTCTCCAACTCATCAAGCGAATATCCTAAAACTCGCTCCCATGTGTCATTTAAATGGAGTGCTTGCCGCGTATTGAATGCCATGATGCATTCCAAGTCGAGAGTGGCGAACCCATCGAACATCGACTTTTTCGTCTCACCCACTTGATGATCCGCTTTTACTAACTGTTCTAGGACATGGACGAGATACAATTCGACAAGTCCTAGGCGGTTCGCCACTTTTCCTTCTTGCATCACAATCGTCAAGTCACCGTATAGAACTCCATCTTTTTCAATTTTGAATAGAACGACCTCTCCGAGCGAGAAAATCCGAAGTAAGTTTTTGACGAGGCGTTTTGGAAGCGCGCCGTCAATCAACGGATCGATTCCATCGAATACAAGCGGATTTGGACGATTGAACAGTTCTCGCCGTTTCTCGGTCATCGGCCACTTCTTCCCGACCGGGTGGAAACCGAGTACATCGAGACTTCTCTCTAACATTTCATCCATACCCGATAAGGCGACCGTTGTGTACGACACTCCATCTTTCTCAATCAAATTGAGCGCGACCGCTTTCGCACCTGTGAAATCGCGAATCTGATCGAGAAATTGTTGATTCATCAATAAATCACTACCAGTCGAGACGAACCGATGGGACACGTTCACAAGTTGCTTGAGCGCATTGTTTTCCTGGACGTGAGGCGTGATATCATGAAACATGACGGACACAAAGCCTTCACGTTCACTAAATACGGACATTTCGAACCATGATTTATTTCGTCGGGAGAAATGCTCAAACGTCACCGTTCCACCTTCGCTAACGACACGTGCCACTTGAATCATCCATTCACGCTCGCTATATTCAAAGTCTTTTAGGGCGCTAGACACTTTTTTCCCGATAAAGTGTTTCCGTTTTGCTTTCATAATCTTTTCAAAGGCAGGATTCACTTCAAAGAACTCATAGTCAGTCGGCTCCGAAGCATTGTCGTAAATCACTTTAAACTCGACATAGCCTTGGGGCATATGGCGCAACAATGTATCGTATGAAGAATGAATAGGTTTTGTCACGTCACTTCCTCCTCAGCAATTAAAATCTCTCCCTTAGTTTATCTCATTTGTGATACTTTCCCTATTTTTCACGAAGTCATTCCCAACTATCCATTTTTAATTTTTTGTAAACTGCACGTCGTTCCCTTGCCTCTCTCTAACACGTTTGATAAACTGATTTCGAAAACCGATATCGAATTTCGATAACAAGGAGTTGATACGTATGGAAGACCGCGTCCTACGGAAGTTGTTTCTCGGATTCATCCATATCCATATTTTGCACCACGCCGCGGAACATCCCGTATACGGGGCATGGATGGTCGATGAACTACGCGAACATGGATATGAGATTAGTGCCGGTACGCTCTATCCGATTTTACACGGGATGGAGAAAGAGGGACTCTTGATTCGTGAAAATGAGACGGTCGATGGACACGTCCGCAAAAATTACATGACGACAGAAAAAGGGCTCTCCGTATTACAAGAAGCCCGTCATAAAGCATACAAGTTATTCAAAGAAATCAAGGAGTGAAGATATGACGACACAACGTGTGACGTTCAAAACGTTACTAGAAATTTTATTCGTTTCGACTCGGCTCGGCCTGACCTCGTTCGGTGGCCCGGTCGCCCACCTCGGTTATTTCCATGAGGAGTACGTAAGAAGACGGAAATGGATGGACGAGAAAGCATATGCCGATCTCGTCGCTTTGTGTCAATTTTTACCGGGACCGGCGAGTTCACAAGTCGGAATTGGAATTGGGATCGTCCGTGGGGGTATTTTAGGTGGAATCACCTCGTTCATCGGATTCACGACCCCGTCGGTCGTCGTCCTCATGCTGTTCGCCTTACTGTTGTCGGGACTAGACGTCTCCGATGCAGGATGGCTATACGGCTTAAAAATCGTCGCCGTCGCGATTGTCGCCCACGCCATCTTAGGAATGGCGAGCAAATTGACACCAGATACGAAGACACGGACAATCGCCTTTTTTGCCCTAGCCGGTGTTTTGCTTTGGCAGACGACATTCAGTCAGGTGCTGTTCATTCTTCTCGCGGCACTTGCAGGATTCCTTTTATTCAAGCCGGACCGTCTCGACGCAAAATCGAGTACGTTCCCGATTTCGAAACGACTCGGGGCCATTTTATTGTCGGTATTCGGAGCACTTCTCGTCATCTTGCCGATTTTACGGGAGACGTTCGAGAATCAGACCATCGCCTTGTTTGATAGTTTTTACCGGGCCGGAGCTCTCGTCTTCGGTGGCGGTCACGTCGTCTTGCCATTACTCGAACGTGAACTTGTCCCAGCTGGCTTCCTCAGTGAAGAAGCCTTTCTAGCGGGATACGGTGCAGCTCAAGCCGTCCCTGGACCTCTCTTCACGTTCGCTTCTTATCTAGGAACGGTAATTAACGGCGTACCGGGTGGAATCCTCGCGACGTTCGCCATTTTCCTGCCGGCATTCTTGCTCATCCTTGGGGCACTCCCGTTCTGGGACGCGCTTCGTCACAACCCGAAAGTCGCCGGCGCCCTCATCGGGGTCAATGCGGCAGTAGTCGGAATCTTGATTGCGGCGTTTTACAGCCCGATCTTCACGAGTACCGTCAACGATACGATTGACTTCGTCTTTGCCGCCTTCCTGTTCGTGATGATTGCCTATTGGAAGTTACCACCGTGGGCTCTCGTGATTGCCGGGGTGCTTGGTGGAACGTTGATTAACATGATGTAGTGACAAAGGGACCTTGTGTCCCTTTTTTCAATGGATATGACGTTACTTGATTGTTAATCTTTTGAAACCATTCCCTCTCCCCCACTCGTTATACTGAAGAATGGATTCTAAAAAAAGGGAAATGTCCGCTTTAAACTAGAAAGGAAGTGGGGGCATGAAACCACTCAAACATACAACGTATATGCCTGGTCTCGACGGCTTGCGCACGTTCGCCGTTCTGGCTGTGATTTTATATCATTTAAATGTACCTTACATATCCGGAGGATTCCTCGGTGTCGATGTCTTCTTCGTCCTATCCGGTTATTTGATCACCGGTATCTTGATTCGTGAATGGACGAAGACCGGCACGATTGACTTAAAAAAGTTTTACATCGCACGTTTCCGCCGTCTGTTGCCGGCACTCATTTTGATGCTGTCGCTCGTGATGACGTATGTCACGCTCTTTGACCGTTCCTTACTCGATACCGTGCGACAAGATTCACTGGCCGCGCTCGCTTATGTGAATAACTGGTGGTATATCTTCCATGAAGTCTCTTACTTCGAGAGCTTCGGTAAGCCGTCACCGCTCCAAAATTTATGGTCTCTTTCAATAGAAGAACAGTTTTATGCGGTCTGGCCGTTACTATTACTCGTCGGCCTCACATTCCGAAAACGGTTGCTTCAACTGCTTGCCGCGCTTCTATTCGTCTCCGCTGCCTGGATGGCGTTCCGCTATGTACCGGACGCAGACCCGAGCCGCGTCTACTACGGGACAGACACACGGTTATTCGGTCTTCTCATGGGAGCCATTCTCGCATTCGGTTGGAGACCGGATACATTTAAAGAAGTGATTCCGAACATCGGACGGCACATTTTAAACGTAGTCGGTGCAATCTCATTGATCGCAATTATCGGGATCATCGTCAACGTAAACGCCTACGACACGTTCCTCTATTATGGTGGATTCTTACTTGTCGCGTTCTTATCCGCCCTTTTGATTGCCGCTGTCGCTCATCCGGCGACGATCTGGTCACGGTTATTTGGAAGCGCTTGGCTTCGTATCATCGGTACGCGGACGTATGGAATTTACTTATGGCACTATCCGGTCATCATCTTGTCCACACCACTGGAGCGACTCGGAACGTTTTCGCCACTACTCGCGGCTGGGCAAATCGCACTCACACTCTTGATTGCCGAATTATCGTACCGCTTCATCGAAACACCGATTCGCCGGAATGGATTCATCGCTTCGTTCCGTCAACTCGTATCGACACCGACGCATCCGAGTGCTCGTTTCGCTGCCACAGCCTGTGCGACCGCGCTCTCGCTTGTCCTCGTCGGAAATCTGACTATTTTGGCGTTCTCTGAATCAAAACCGGCTCAAGATGAGATTCCGGTCGTGAAAGTGCCGATGCCAAAAGACGAGACCCCGGACGTTCCAAAAGAACCGGAATCCGAAGACGCGAAAGAAGTACCGTCAGAAGATGAACCAACAGAAGAGAACAAGCCGTCACCTGAAGCACCAGACGAACGGACATGTCCACCGGCCCTCGCGATTGGCGACTCGGTCATGCTCGGGTTGAACGAATATTTGGCAGATGCCTTCCCGAACATGAAAATCGACGCTGAAATCGGACGACAAGTTCGAGATGCGATTCCGCTCGCGTCCGAGTATCAATCGTATAACGCCCCTGGTCATGTTGTGTTCCTTCACCTCGGGACGAACGGCGCGTTCAAAATGGAGCAGCTCGACACACTGCTCAAGCAGTTCGAGCGAGCAGATGAAATCTATTTGATCAACACACGCGTCCCTCGTCCATGGGAGAGCGAGGTCAACGAAAAACTTGCCCGGGCAAGTGAACTTCATGATAATGTTGCCCTCATCGATTGGCATCAGAAGTCAATCGGAAAAGAAGCTTATTTCGAAAGTGACGGGGTCCACTTGAATATTAAAGGGGCCGAGGCGTTCGGTCACGTGCTGAACGAAAAAATCGGCTGTCAATCCAACTAGGCTCTTGCGGGTGCAAGGGCCTAGTTTTTGATTGACTCAAATACATAATCTCTCGTTTCAGAACCATCGTAAAAGAGGTAAAATAATACTAAAAAATGGAAAGAGTGATTTGAATGAATAAATGTACAGCATGCGGTGCGACGCTAAAACGGGGACAATCTCACTGTTCGCAATGCGGAACAAAAATAGAGGCCGCAACATCCGGCCGCCCTTCTCTTTGGAAATGGGGAATACCAATCGCACTAGTCGTATTGATTGGAGTCGGTGTGTGGATATGGTCGGAGTGGAATGAGCCTCTCACGTCGAAGGAAGCAACAACGGCTAAAGACGTACAACAATCATTTTCCGCTTCGACGGAGGAAGAAGAGTCCGAAGCGGCACCTGAAGTCGAGGAAGAAGCCTCCTTACCGGATACGGATACAGAAACCGGCGTGTTTTATGACCCTATTTCTTATGGAGATGTCGACCTATTCATGTATTCTTTTATTGATGCATTCACAAGTGCGACCTATTCAAAAGACACATCCGAAGTAGAATCATTTCTTGCTGAGGGGTCGACGTTCCAAGCACAAACACTCGATTACTTGAACAACACGCTCTTCGCCAAAGGAATCGAGGAGGACCAACTAAATACGGAGGTCATCTCGATCAAAGTAAACGGAGAGAACCGCGACTCCATCGAAGATGATGAAACTGCGACGGTCACCACCAATGAAGAGTATCGCATCATCAAAGATGACTCTAGTGTGAGAGCGACGTTTGAAACGACGTATGCGGTCCGATATGAGGACGGGAAAATGAAGATTGTGAAAAACCTAGGTTCCAAAGAGTTATCCCGTGAAGAAGAGTACTAAAAACAAGCACGGACATGAAACTGTCCGTGCTTCAGGCTGTTGACTAACATGAATAATATCGCTCGCCTTTCCGGCGCCCACGCTTTCCGCAGGCAATCCCGGAGCCGCATCGCGACTTGGGTCGCTGCTGGGTCTCCGTTGGATTGCTTTCCTGCAGGAGTCGGGGCGCCGTCGGGCGAGCAACGCAAACGGTCGTCATCTGGCGGCCGTTTGTCTTTTTCTGAGGCCTCGACGGCCGAAGAAAAAGCCCGGTACATACTTCGAATCGGTCCAAAAGGGGAAAGGGACGGTAAACGCCGAGCCCACCCGTCATCAAAAGGAGGAATCCGATATGTACCGCGCCCATCCCGAGAAACGACATGAAGCGATCCAGACGAAGACCACGTTGGACCAGCTGGTCCCGCAGGATCATCTCGTCCGAAAACTTGACCGCCACATCGACTTCTCGATCGTCCACCGCCTCTGCGCCCCGCTCTATTCGAACACCGGGACGCCCGGCATCGATCCCGAAATCATCATCAAGATCATTCTCCTCGGGCCGCTGTTCAACATCCGTTCCGTGCGTCAGACCGTGAAGGAGGTTCAGACGAACCTCGCCTATCGTTGGTTCCTCGGTCTCGGCATCGACGAGAAGGTGCCCGACCATTCGACGATCAGCCAGGCCTACCGGCGTCGTTTTCACGACAACGACGTGTTCCAGGAAATCTTCGAGGATATCGTGCGGCAGGCTGATGCGCTCGGCTTCATCTCCGGTCGGATCCTGATCACGGACTCGACGCACATCCGGGCGAACGCGAACAAGAGGAAGTTCGACAAGGTCGAGGTCGAGCGGGTCGTCGGCGAAATCGAGGAGGAGCTCCTTCCGAGGGTGAACGAGGAGCGTGCCGAGCGCGGAAAAAAGCACTGAAGCCCAAAGGGGCCGGGAAAGAGCGTCGGCTTGTCAAAGTGAGCCGGACCGACCCGGAATCGGGATACATGTATCGTGACCAGAAGCCGGAAGGCTTTTTCTGGCTTTCGCATCGGACGGTCGATGCCAAGCACAACTTCATCGTCGACGTCCACGTCACGCCCGGTAACGTCTCCGACAGCACGGTCTACCTCGACCGAATCACCCATATCCTCGATCGCTTCGACTTCCCGCTCGAGGCGGTCGCGCTAGATGCCGGGTATTACACGACCGAGATCGCGAAGGCGCTGACCGAACGCGGCATATTCGCCGTCATCGCCCGCCGGCGCTTCGGCGGGAAGAAGGGGATGTTCCGCAAGTCACGGTACACCTACGTCCCGGAAGAGGATGTGTACATCTGTCCGGCGCGTCAGCGCCTCACCTACCAGACGACGGACCGACACGGCTACCATCACTACGTCTCAGACCCCGCCGTCTGCCGGAACTGCCCGCTCCTTTCGAAATGTACATCCAGCAAGTCACACCGTCGCGACATCACCCGACACATCGATGAACCCTACCGCGAAGCGTTGAACGCGAATCGCCTCTCGGTTTCCGGACAATACCTCTATCGGCTCCGTCCACAGACGGTCGAGCGCTCGTTCGCCGACGGGAAGGAGCTCCACGGGCTCCGCTTCACGTTTTACAGGGGAATCAAGAAGGTCCAGCGCGCCAATCTGGTGGCAGCCACCGCACAAAACATGAAGAAACTGGCCAACCTGTTGGCCAGAAAGGACAGTCTACATAGCATTTATTCAATTTTTTGGGGCAGAACGCCTCAAGAAACCGGGAACCACAAAAAAGGACGAACCAGGTCGCAAGATGCGACCTGGTTCGTCAACAAGCTGAAGCACGGACATGAAACTGTCCGTGCTTGTTTTTTTAATGAATGTTCAGTTTTTTCATTCCCCAACCGAGGAGTGCTCCAATCGTGATTAAGACGAGCGCGATGAACGTTCCCGCGATACTCAATCCGTCCGTGGCAACACCAAGAATCGGGATGTCGCTCAATTCAACGAACATGCCGTTCTTCAAGAACCACTGCCAGACAATAAAACCAATTATAGCCGGAGCGATGAACCAAATCCCTGATTTCCAAGAATGGATATGTCCCTTCGCAAACATGGCATAAATCACAATGTTCAAGACTAACAAAATCAGTAACCACGAAAAGACACCTTCTTGATACAATGCATCATAGCGTGCGTCATCATTTGCGAGTTCTGCCTCATACATCTCTGTCAACGTGCCAAAAATCATTGGTGAGACAGTCAACATATCAGCAGATTTACCAATTGAATTCACCGGTCCCTCATCGTTTGAAAACGATTGCCACAAGACGTCTTCTACCCCACCAAATCCTTCGCTTACCGTCTCAATCGAATTCGTGATTTTTTGTGGGGCCGTATCCCCAAACAGAGACATCCCAATTTCATAGGAACCTAATGGGGACTGGAGCATTAAAGACTGTTCTCCCCCATGCCCAATCGTTTGCCAGTTCATGCTTGCGGCTTGTCCGGTCAAATACAACATTTCTTCACTATCGACAAACTCAAGACGCTCACCTTCGTCAATTTTACTGAGCTGGAATCCAAAGTAACCGATTCCGACAAATGTGGATACGAGCGTGACCGTTAACAAAGCACGAACGCCTTGTTGTGCAATCTTCCACTCTCCCTGAAACGGCATCGTAATCAAATAGGCCAATCCAAGTGTGAAGAGAAGCATCAAAAATGTTGAACTAATCGTTTTAAACCACGCCACCTCGAATAGCGGCGGATGAAAAGCAAATGCATAAACCAACCCATATCCAACGAGCACCGTCACAATGAATCCTGCCATCCGACTGAGCACATCACTCATGGTCGATGTATGTCGAATCAAGAAAAACACAATGGTAATCATGAGGAATATTCCGCCATACATCATAAAATAGTTCCCGAACTGGGCATCCACAGATCCTTCGATTCTCAAGAAATCTCCGATGCCTGCACCGAGACTTGCGATAAATTGATTCACTTGTTCTGTCGTGACAGACCAATACACTTTCGCCCCGATGAGAAAAGCGAGGAACATCGTCGCATTAAATGAAGAGATGTTAATCTCGAGTTCATCCGCAAGCGATGGAATGGTCTCTGCCGGTAGCATCGCGACCAAACTTCCTGCAATCAACAGGAGAATGAGTAAAAATCCAATACCAAAGAGTGACCCACGGACAACATCCGTCTGATTCATACGTAACGAGCGGAACGATTCGGTTGAAAATGAAAGTTTCGTTGCGCCGTCTCGTTTTCCGGCCACTCTTCTCAACTGCGACATCACTTGTGTTCCGGTCGCGGCGACTGTGCGAAGTGACTCCTCCACACGATTGACACTCGTCGCTGGTTCTAATGCCGTTTGCCCGCAGGCATGACAATACAGTTCATGTGATGCTCGGGCAGTGCCGCAACTCGTGCAAAATTGACCGGTTGATACATCGAAACGATAGGTCGTATCTGTTACTTCCAGTTGGACACCATCCCGCTCACAATATTGATTGTGGTCTTCATTCGCATGACCACATTGGTGACAGTACCTCATGCGGTCACCTCCATCTTCCCTCCACAGCATGCACAGTACGAGGCATCAAGTGGTTGTGGGGAACCGCAGGCATTACATGCTTGTTTCGGACGGACATCCGGTTGAGGGACCGGCGTGCCACACGATCCACAGAATTTCGCGTCCTTTTCAAGCGGAGCATCACACGATGTGCATCGGTGTGGTTTTAGTGCTTCCTGCATGTCTCGGATGCGACGACTTGCCTCGTAGATGAGCACGTCCTGTTCCATAATCTGAGCTACTTCTTCCGCACGTCCTTGCTGCATCAACTGACGATACTGCTGTTGCCCGAGCTCAAGAAGCAATTGCCCCCGAGCCTTCTTTGATTTTTCCATGCGCGCCTGTAAGTCCTTAATACTCTCCGCAGCATCTAATAGTGCTGACTGTTGTTGCCACATCGTCATGTTCATCTCTCCTATTCTAAGTATGTCGCTTCCACGATATGATATGTCCCGTCGTCAAACGGCTCGGTAATGACATAGCGAAATCTCGATTTGACCAAGCGTTGCGGCGCATCCTCTTCACCATCCGTCATGAATTGACTGTTGATGCCAACGACCGCTTCCGTTTCAATCGCCATTTTCTTATTCCACTTTGTGAGCTTCGTTTTTTGGTTGATGACTTCGACTCCATCGAATGAGCCGTACCATTCTTGGTTTTCCGCCTGCATGATGTCGTATGTTTTTCTTTGTTTGGCCAAGTATGTTTCATCCGTCACAACCGTCAATGCACTCAAGTCCTCGTAATACATGAAATTCACCCACTCCTCGGCGTGGCGAGTAATGATATTCTCGGTGAAGGCAATCGTGTCTGCATCGACTTTCGGTTCAAATTTGACCGGTTTGCCACCAGGTTTGGCAAGTACTTGTTTAGACTCGACCATCCCCCATGGCATCTCAATGTACGTGCTCAAAGAAACCCCTTGTTTCGGCACCGGTCCGTACGTCTTCCATTCTCCGACCGTCTTACCTGAGTCTTCTCCATTCACAAACAACGGTGCATCATTGTACGTTTGGTCCAATTCGACACTAAGTCCTTCGAACGCGACCATGAACGGCTCGTCTTGGTTCGATGATTCAAGACTGTTGAATGTTTTAACTGCTTGATCCTCACCATATTGCCCATCGTATTTCACAGATACTTCGACCATTCCAGGAAAAGCATCACGAATAACGACTTGGTCTCCTTCAGACTCCAGTTTTTCTTTCCCATACGGGTCTGGTAAAGAGACCGTGATGGCATCAAAGTTACTCGATACATACATCGTCTGAGGAATCAACTCAAGACCATATCGCTTGAACACTCCATACGTTTTGCCAATCTCCCGTAAACGAAGCGGAAGACCCTCATTCGATGCTCCGATGGAACGACTGGCACGATCTAGATAACCCACTGTCGCTTCTGTCAATTCGGCTTGGCTCAACCCTGTCAATAAGACCGCCGCCTGTGCCTCCGTCACTTTTCCTTCTTTCAATCGCAATAATGGGGCGAGGGCTTTTGCATCTTCACTCGTGACAGCGGTGCGAATCTGTTCGATTTGTTTTTCTGGGGTATACATGAATTGATAAAATCCAAAATACGTCGCACCTGCGATCAATAGCAAAGATAATGCCGTTACCATTAACCCTTTTCCGACTCGTTTTTTGGAAGGTGGTGCCTTCGATTCAACGGGTGATGTCGGTTTCGTTGCTTCCATTGAAGCAACTGGTTCCACTTTCGTGCCGCAATTTGGGCAGAACTGTTGTGTGGCACTCAATTCTTTTGAACAATTAGGACAGTCCATAACTCACCTCTCTATAGCATAATAAGAATTATTTTACCATATTTTATATAAATATTTCGGTTCTTATTTACAATAAAAGTAAATGAAAAAAGAGTGGAATCATCCACCCTTTCCTCGTTCATGTTCGATTGAATACATAACGACCAAGTAACTTCACATACGCCAGTCCTTCACGGATTATATATCTCCCTTTTGCCAGTGGCGGAGTCGGTGCATAAAGGGCATCGCTCTCGAGCTGGAAATAGAGCTTGGCAATGAGACGAGCACGTGGGACATGAAAATCATTCGTCACGATCGTCACGCCCGCTTCTCCCTCCCAAAATGGACGAGTGTGCTCAAAGTTCTCAACTGTCGAAGTGGATGTGGTTTCGATACAGATCCTAGCCGGGTCAACCCCTTTTGCTATCAGTTCCCGTTCGATTACGAGCGCCTCTGCCATCCCTTCGTCCGGTCCTTGTCCACCTGTCGCTATCAATTCCACGTGGGGATGTGCCTTCGCATACGCAGCGGCCACGTCAATCCGATGTTGGAGGGCTCGGGACGGTCTTGTCCCATTCACTTTCGCACCTAGAATGATGACGAACCGATATGTCCCTATCGCGTTCTTTCTCATGTTGTCACCTCTTACTTAAGCATTCTCTTCTAACCATACTCAAAGACAGACTCGAATGCACGAATCCGCCCTTTTACAAATTAAAGTAATTATTTTGTCATTAATATGAAATCGCCATTCCAAATAACCAAAAATTGTTTTATGATGAGAGAGGTAAGACTTCTTGAGGGAGGACTGGTGACCCATGACAGATTCAGATAAATGGTTATCCACCCGCTTCTCGTATACACGCGACGCACGACTGTTTGCAGAGATTGAAGTCATCGAGCTCGACCCGTCTCACTATAAGTTCGTGATTCATCCGATGCCGCTTGGCGCTGGAGAATCGCCTTACATGCGACAAGGTCCCCTCGATTCAGGTCATCTCCCCTCTGCATTTGCCGACGTGAGCAGTGTCTATACGAGACAGCTTGATTGCTTACGTGCCGCGACACGTCTTGTCTCTTCGATTGGACCGGCTCGCTTCACGACCCATTAACTAAAATAGCGGAGCCACTTGCTGGCTCCGCTATTTTTTATTTACTCTCATCTGACCATCGTTGAAGTTTTATTCGTAGCCTGTTGATTTCAGAAGACTGTTCCTCGTTCGTCGACCGAAGTTGTTCAAGCTTTTGCTTGGTCGCCTCCAATTCATCACGCATCGCTTCAAGTCGTTGCTCCCGATCTGTCAACTTCCATGTACAGATCCGATTCGAGCGACGAGCATGAAGTTGATCGTAACGAATGAATGGATAGCGCTCGATTAGATCCATCTCTGACGTGCCCTCTTTCACCACTTGCTCGAGCACATCGAGAAGACGTTGTTGCGACTGTTCATCCCGGAAATGTTCATCGACGAGCGCGGACGAGAACCGAGCAAGGTCCCGTCTCGTTGCCTCATCCATCAATTCGAGAATCGAATCCCCGATTTGTCCCGAGGTGTATCCGTCGTACTTCGTCCCGATACCGCCAAAGTTCGTGCTCGCGATATCTGTCCACGTCGAAGGCGTGACCAGACCTTGATAGCTTTTGCTCCCGACGGCAATGGTCGGTTTGCCGACCGCCATCCCTTCGAGCGCAGAACGCCCTGGGCCGATAACGAAATCGGCGCGATGCATCGCATCAGGGAGGTCGCTTTGGTCTAACCAACCGAGCCATTTGATTGTCTGGTCAGTCCCTTCAAGCGCTTCCTCATAGCGAGATGCATACTTTTCTCGTTGCGTCCCGTCTCCGACGATGAGCCAGTCGATTGGTAAACGCTGAACTCGCTCGTCTTCCAACGCGTCAAGAAACACATCAAGGATAAACAATTTGTCGGCATCTAGCCGCGAGGTGAATAAGCCCGTGACACGCTCTGACGAAGGTCGCGCCTCCATCGAAATGAACGCGGCATCGACCCCGTTCGGAATGACGATGAGTTTCGATTCGACTGCGGGACAATGGTCGGTAAGATGGGTCGCGATTTGTTCCGAGACAGCGACCACGCGTGTGACGCTAGAATGGTACTGCTCGATCTCATCCACATACATGCCATGAATGACGAGAACGAACGGGATGGCGTTCGCCTCTGCCACCGCGATACCGAGTTGACGCGAATCGAAAGGATGCGCATACACGACATCGAACGGTTGTGTCCGCACCTCATCAATCACACGTTTGATGTCCTCGTTGGAATAGTCTGTTCGGATGACCTGACCGCCGAGCGCCTCTATCTCTTCGGCAAAAGGACCTGGCTTACAGACGACGGTCACCTCATGCCCCTCTCGGATGAGCACTTTCACAGATGATAAGATGTGCCGATGAAGCCCACCCATCGCGGAGTGAAAGAAGACTGGAAGTAATATGTTCACTACGAGCACCTGCCTTTTCTAAAGGTCGGTTCAATCATAGACCTTCTTGATACATCGAACCGAGCCCTGTGATTCGGTCGTTGTGTAAGAACAGAACCGCGTCGACATCGTTCTCTTCCGCATATTCCGCAATGCTGACATCGTAGTCATCAAAATAGCGGACATCGAGTGCCGATACCGTTCCGAACGACTCGCCGAGATAGCCGAGCATCGGGTTCGCATAAGAGTCTTTCAGTACGAGGAGATGATCGTCATTTTTCGGATTGTCCTGCGTGATTTTTGCAAGGGCATAGTTGTCACCCATGAACAAGTTGTAGTAGTTCGTGAAGTCGTCTGTGTTTTTTAAGACGTCCTTGTCGAGGACACCGTGTCCACAGTCGTCACCGTTTCGACAGACCGTCGTCGTGAATCCGTCTTTCGGTTCGAGATACGTGAACGTGTCCGCCGATTCGACGTACGGCATCGAGATTTCCCGGGCA
This sequence comes from Exiguobacterium marinum DSM 16307, assembly GCF_000620845.1. Taxonomy (GTDB): domain Bacteria; phylum Bacillota; class Bacilli; order Exiguobacteriales; family Exiguobacteriaceae; genus Exiguobacterium; species Exiguobacterium marinum. The sequence goes on along the minus strand of NZ_KK211189.1, from coordinate 1,057,730 downwards.
TGTGAGCCGTAGAACGTCCCGTCAACCGTCTTCACGTCCATATCTTCTGCTGTCAACACCGGTGCGCCCGGGAACTGTTCGCCTAGACGGTCCATGATTTGGCCGTATGCGAGGAATGCTCCTTCTGCTCGCCAATGGTGATCGGTTTTGAAATAGATATCCTCACCCGGTTTGTCACCGAGTGTATCCTCTAAATCGATTAGCGGGATGCCGTTCTCTTCGATCCGTTCGTGTAACTCGTCACGATTTTCCGCATCCGCCGACTCGATATAAGCCGGGAAGATGTTTTGTCGTGTCGCATAGACCGGCTTACTTGGTGCCGAGGCGAAGTAAGATGGGATGCCGGCATCGTCCATCTCTTTTTTGAATTCTTTGAAGAATACACCGAGCGAAGAATACTGACTTTCGTTCGCATCCGGACCGTATAAGAATCCATCGATACTGATGACGCCGTTATTCATCTGTTGTTGCAACACGTTCAGTTGAACCCACGCCTGTGTCTCGATCCACAGGTTTCGCTCAAACACCTGGTCGTTCGCCGCTGCCTCGAACTCTTCCATGTACGACCCATCTAAGACGGTGTCGACAGAAGCTTCCGGGCGTTGGGCCAACATGCGTCCCTCGGTGGCCGAGCGTTCCTGCTCGTTACCGAAGGCATAGACGACCAGTCCATAAAAGATGGTGCCAAGGAAGCCGAGCAAGAGGATACTGTTGACCACCCAAGAGAGGCGCCGCCCTTTCGAACGGACTTGATCGCTTTTGGTTTGTTGTTCCATTGTCAGCCCTCCTTAGAACCGGAAATAAATAAACGGATTGAATGTACTCGAGACGACATATGAAATCGAAATGCCGAAAATGAGCAAGATATAAGCTGCTCGAGCAAGACCTGCGCTCGCGGCAAGAACCGGACGTTCCGAATCTACCTCGTGGCGCAAGAAATGAGCGACGAGCATTTTCGGAAGCGGTGTCGCTGCGACCGTCGCCAACAGAAGGGCCGTTCCGTATTGAACGAGATAGAAGTATGCCGTTTGATCGAACACTTCACCGCCATGTAAGCCGAACATAACTTGAAGATAATCAATTGCGTACGTGAAGTTATCGGCGCGGAAGAATACCCAACCGATGACGACGACGAACAACGTGAACGCATGAGCGAGCCACGCCGGCCATGCTGCGATCCATTTCCCAAGAAATGCCCGTTCGAACATGATGAAGACCCCATAGTAGAGACCCCAAGCGATGAATGTCCAACTCGCCCCGTGCCATACGCCGGTCAATAACCAGACGATCGTCAAGTTGCGATACGTCTTCCATGGTCCTTGGCGATTCCCGCCGAGTGGAATATACACGTAGTCTCGGAACCAGCTTCCGAGCGAGATGTGCCAACGACGCCAAAATTCAGACACCGATTTTGAAATGTACGGATAATTGAAGTTCTCAAGGAAATGGAACCCAAACATCCGTCCGAGACCGATGGCCATATCCGAATAACCTGAGAAATCAAAATAAATTTGGAGCGAGTAGGCGATGATTCCGATCCAGGCGAGTGTCGTCGACAGGTCCCCGGCCGATTGACTGAACACTTGGTCCGCCACATACCCACAACTGTTCGCCAAAATCATCTTCTTCCCTAAACCGATGACGAAACGTTGGATCCCAGAGACGAAGTCATCGACCGTCTCACGGCGATCCACGATCTCATCGGCGACCGTTTGATAACGAACGATCGGTCCGGCAATCAACTGCGGGAAGAACGATACATAGAGCGCCAAATCAAACAAGTTCTTCTGTAAGCGTCCATCGTTCCGATATACGTCGATGACGTAACTCATCGCTTGGAACGTGAAGAACGAGATTCCAAGCGGAAGTGGAATGTCCGGGTCATTCAGCGAGAAGCCGAATACCGAGTTGACGTTCTCGACGAAGAAGCTCGCATATTTGAAGACACCGAGCATCCCGAGGTTACCGAGAAGCATGAGCGTCATCGTCCATTTGATCTTCTTCGCATCTTCACGATACTTGTCGACCATGAAGCCGAACGCATAGTTCATGACGATCGATGCGAGCATGATGAGGACGAATCGTGGTTCTCCCCATGCATAGAAGAATAAACTCGAAATGAGTAAGATTGTATTCTTCAGCCAGCGTGGTGATACGAAGTAAAGCAATAGTACGACCGGCAAGAAATAAAATAGAAATACCGTGGAACTAAATAACATACCGAATGGTCCCTTTCTCCCTTAAGACTTGCTACGTTCAGCGGAACGTTACATAGAGGTCATCGAAGCGTACTGTGGTCGGTTCGAGCGTCTCGACGATGTATTTGTACGACATCTTGAAATACTTGGACCCTTCCATCTGTTTTACGACTTCTTCAATCGGATTATTCCCCGGATTCAATGTGAGTGAAAAGCGTTTGTTTGAAAGACGCTCTTCGTCTGAATACTGCATCACATATAGTTCAAATCGAACGGTGCGATCGCCTTCGACATAAACCGATGTCTGCACTTCCATTTCTTCGCCTTCATCCATTTTAGCGTCTGCTAAAAAGATTTTAGACGGTGGAATCTCAAACTTTAAATCAAACAATTGGACGTAAATGGAGTCCGATAACGCTTGTGGTAAAAATGTGACTTCTGTCTTGTACTCTTCTTCACGCATCGTTAAATGATTTTTTTGCGTCCCGCGTGGATAGTAATGATAAATCGCCGGACGAATTCGTTTCGTTGACATACAAGCACCTCCGAATCATTAGAATGATGATATAGAAAAGAGTTGCTGTGCTGGGCACAAAACAACTCTATTCGCTTTCATTTAGTTGGCAAGGATAGCATCGACGATTCGACGTGACGCCTCACCATCACCGTAAGGGTTTGATGCTTGTGACATCGCTTTGTATGCCGCTTCGTCCGACAAGAGCTCGTCCGCAAGTGAGAAGATATTCTCTTCTTCAATCCCTGCGAGTTTGAGCGTTCCTGCCGCCACACCTTCTGGGCGTTCTGTCGTGTCACGAAGAACGAGGACAGGGACACCGAGAGATGGTGCTTCTTCTTGTACACCACCTGAATCTGTCAAGATCAAGTGCGACGTCGCCGCGTAGTTATGGAAGTCGAAGACGTCGAGTGGTTCGATCAAGTGGACACGTTCGACATCGTGAAGGATCTCGTTGGCGAGTTCACGGACGACCGGGTTCATATGCACGGGATACACGACTTCGATATCGTCATATTTTTCGATTAAACGACGTACCGCGCGGAACATGTTGCGCATCGGCTCGCCCAAGTTTTCACGACGGTGTGCCGTCAGCATGACGAGACGACGACCTTGCGAACGGATGCTGTCGAGCAGTTCGCTCGCATAGTCATCGCGTACTGTCGTCTTGAGTGCATCGATCGCCGTATTACCTGTGACGAAGATCATCTCTTCATTTTTGCCTTCACGAAGGAGGTTGTCACGCGACGTATCCGTCGGTGCGAAATGAAGGTCAGCCATGACACCCGTCAATTGGCGGTTCATCTCTTCCGGGAATGGTGAATATTTGTTGTGTGTGCGCAGGCCAGCCTCAACGTGACCGACTGCGACTTGGTTGTAGAAGGCTGCAAGTGACGCCGCGAATGTCGTCGTCGTGTCCCCATGGACTAAGACGATGTCTGGCTTCGTTTCAGCGATGACTTCGCCCATCCCTTTCAATACACGTGACGTGACATCGTAAAGCGTCTGCTTGTCTTTCATGATGTCAAGGTCGTAGTCCGGTTTGATTTCGAACAGCTCGAGCACTTGGTCAAGCATTTGACGGTGCTGTGCTGTCACGACGACAATCGGTTCTACCCCTTCACGTTTTTTCAACTCAAGTACGAGTGGTGCCATTTTGATGGCTTCTGGTCGCGTCCCAAAGACGGTCATGACTTTTTTCATAGGTCGTTTCGCACGGTCTGACTTCACCGTGCTTCCTCCTCCCAATTGCTCACGCTTCGCTCGATACAGCGACCGACGAATGACGTGTTTGTAGTTGTTCTTCTGTCAAAGGTGGCAAGATATACGTCTCCCCGAGCTCCGTCGCATCGACGACCGTCGTACGACGTTTGAGCTTGTCGGCTTTGAACGAATCCTGCTGTTCTTTTGACAAGTTGCGGAACCATTTCAAAAACTTGTTGTATTCCCCAACGACTTCATTGACCGGTCCATACTCGCGCACTTCTCCGAACTCGAGCCAGAGGCCGAGCGTACAGAATTGGCGGACTTGTGAGACCGAGTGACTGATGAAGAAGATGGTCTTCCCTTGATCTTTAAACTCATTCATCTTGGCGAGGCACTTGTCGGTGAACGTTTGGTCCCCGACTGAGAGCGCCTCATCGATGACGAGAATGTCCGGGTCGACATTGATTGAGATGGCGAATCCAAGGCGGGACTTCATCCCACTCGAATACGTTTTGACCGGTTGACTGATAAAGTCACCGATATCGGCGAATTCAATGATGGCCGGTGTCAAATCGATAATCTCTTGTTTCGTCATCCCGAGCATCAACCCTTTGAGCTCGATGTTCTCGAGCCCCGTCAAGTTGCCGTTCAATCCTGAAGAAATGGCAATCAGCGCTGTCTTTCCATGAAGTTCGATTTTCCCGTGGGTCGGTGGCATCACATCAGCTAGCAAGTTCGACATCGTCGACTTGCCTGACCCGTTAATGCCGATGATCCCGACCACTTCTCCAGGAGGGACTTCAAACGTGACATTGCGAAGTGCGTAAAACTGTTTGCCACTTGCTTTACTGAAGAAAATCTCCTTCAGCTTATCAGATGGCTTGTTATAGAGCGTATATCGTTTCGATACGTTTTCAAATTTAACCTGGTACATAAGGTCCTCCTCAAATGTAATCGATGAAGTGTCGACGGAAACGTAAATGAATCATCGACCCGGCGAAGAAGAGAACGAGGACGATGGCCCAGTAATAGAGACCGTACGCCCAGTTAGTCGCCAACCAGTCGCTTCCGAGGAACATCGACCGATACCCTTCGACTAAATAATAGAGCGGATTGATTTGTAGGATACTCGCGAGATTCGCCGGCGGTACCCAAAAAATCGGCGTCAAATACATCAACATCCGCATCATCGATTGAAGAAGGTTTTGAAGATCGCGCACGATCGTCGTGAGCGCGGACGTAATCAAGGCGAGTGAATAAAGAAGCGCGAGTGCACTGAACGCCAAGTAGATAAACCATAAAGAATGCAGCCCCATCGGGAATCCGAATGCCCACATTAAGATAAACGATACACCGACTAACGCCACGTGGCGATAGAAGAGTGCGAGCAAGACGTATGCCGGAATCGTCGAGATTGGGAAGCTCATTTTGGAGACCATGCCGATTTTTGAATAGACGGACCGGGCCGTCGAGGTGATGGCCGAGGCGATAAAGAACCAGACGACAATCCCCGCGACCAACCATGGCAGAAACGGCACGCCATCAATCGGCCTGCCGCTTCGAATACCAAATCCAAATACGAACCAGTAAACTCCAATCTGCAATAACGGTGTCACGAACTCCCATAAAAATCCGAGGTACTGCATCGAGTTGTTGCTTCGCGTCTCATATGTCGCGAGACGGAAAATCAAATACAAGCTCGATTTTAGCTCTGAAAGAATAGCTTTCGCGGATTTAAACATGTTCATTCACCTGAATCAAAGAACGAGATTCGTTTCCTTTGTATATTTGTAGAGGTTGCCGTAGTTGACGACCGCTACGTCTTCACCGTTTGGTTTCACGATGTTACGTGTGTCGAAGATCATCGGACGACGCATTGATGCGTTGAGTTCTGCAAAGTCGAGGACTTTGAACTCATTGTGGTCAACGAGGACGAGGACGAGGTCCGCGTCTTTGAGTGCTTCTTCTTTTGAAACGAGCTCAAAACGGCTTGACGTTGATTTTTCAACGTGTGAATCGTGAACCGAAATGTTTACGCCACGGTCAAGCAAGATTTCAGCGATTTCAACCGCTGGGCTCTCACGCATGTCGTCGACGTTTCCTTTGTATGTCACACCAAAGACTGCGACTTTCGCGTCTTCGATTCCAGCTGTCAACTTCTGAACGTTGTCTGCGACGTAGTGTGGCATCGAGACGTTCGTCTCACGTGACAAGTTGATGATTTTCGCAAGATCCGGTGATTTCGCGACGATGAAGTACGGGTCGACCGCGAGGCAGTGTCCACCGACACCAGGACCTGGGCTGTGCAAGTTGACACGTGGGTGCTTGTTCGCCATCTCGATGACGTCAAGAACGTTGATGTCTAGGTCGTTACATACTTTCGCGAGTTCGTTCGCGAGTGCGATGTTGACGTCACGGAACGTGTTTTCCATGAGTTTTGACATTTCTGCCGTCTTCGCATCCGTTTTCACGATTTCACCTTCAACGAATGTACCGTAGACGCGTGCGCCTGCTTCTGCACATTCAGTCGTGATCCCACCGACGATCCGGTTGTTGTGCACGAGCTCATCAAGGATTTGTCCAGGCAATACGCGCTCTGGGCAGTGTACGAGGAAGATGTCCTCACCGACAGTGAATCCAGCTTCTTCGACGAGTGGTTTGACGAAATCGTCCATCGTACGTGGCGCGATTGTCGATTCGACGATGATGACGTTGCCTTTTTCAACGAATGGCAACACTTTACGTGTCGCATCCAAGACGTACGTCAAGTCACATGATTTGTGCTCGTCGTCGTTGTTTGGTGTTGGTACGGCGATGATGAAGGCATCAGCTTTCTCTGGTGAGAGTGATGCGCGGAATTTCCCTTTTGCCACGACGTCTGCGACCATTTCGCCGAGACCTGGCTCTTCAATGTGGATTTCTCCACGGTTCAATTTATCAACAACATGTTGTGAGATATCGACTCCGACGACGTCGACGCCATAGTTCGCAAAGACAGCCGATGTCGGTAATCCGATATATCCAAGACCTACTGTACATACTTTCATTGTGTGGTAACCTCCAAATGTTTTGACGCGCTTTTTAAATAGCGCATTGTCCATCATTTTATTTCACATTCGATAATAAAACAATACTCATTATACTCTTGAACAATTCTTTGGTGCAATTACATTTTCATGACAATGTCGTCGCAAATTGTTCGTGTGTTTTGCCTAGAATGATTTGTTCCATCTCTCGATAGAGACGATCGAGCGCAAAATGTTTACGGGCGTATACTTGATAGACTTTCGCGTCCGTCATCAGCTTCTCGGTATCTTCTTTATAAGAGAGGATCGTATCGACAAATTTCGACGTATCCGTGACGAGCAGTTCGTCCGGATAAATCGTCTCCGCACCCGTCCAGTGACGGATGAGCGGGTACGCCCCCGATGCCATCGCTTCGGCCGGTGCGAGATGGAAGCTCTCCAAATCACTCGTCGAGAAGACGAAACCGATCGATTGGAGCCATGTGTCGACGTCATTGCCATGTCCATCGAAGTGGACGTGGTCACGCAGTTCCGACTCCTCGATCCGTTTCAATAACGCTTCGTAGTACGCACTCTCTTCTTCCCGTTTGCCAATCCAATAGACGTCTTTCGGATGGTGCCCTTTGAAGTGGAGCTGATACCGTTTGTCCGTCTTCAACAGTTCTTCGAGGACGTCGAGTGCGAGGTCCGGACGCTTCAGTTTCGGGTTCATGCCGATCATGCCGAGACGGAACGTCAAATCGTCCGCTTGTTTCGGCTTGTCGAATTTGTCCGCATCGACGGCGTTGTAGATGACCGTCATCTGGTGACGCGGGATCCCGAAGAGACGGTGCATCTCTTCTAACATATACGGCGAGACGAGGATGATCCGATTGATATTATCGAGCGCATATTCACGAGGAAACGGTGTCTCTTTCTCCTGACGGTGAATCCGGACGATGAGACGCTGGTGCGGCAGTTTATGTTGCGAGTACCAGACGGCGTTGCCGAGTCCCCACTCACAGAAAATGACATCTGCCTGCGCGAGACATGCCTTACTGTGATTCACATCATGAATCTTGTGTCCGTCCCACTCGTCGACAAGGATCCGATAGTTCGGGTCAGCCTCGAAACGTTCCATGAACATGCGAATGAATTTCAAATCATGACCGGCGAAGAGGATCGTCGTCTTTTGCATCTCCCAAATCGAGTCGCGGAGACGCTCGAACGTGCTCGCGAACGTATAGTGCTTCGCCATGTTGTAAAGACGTTCCGCCGCATCCTTATAGATGGCCGGATGCGTGAAGGCGAGCTCGACTTTTTCGACGAACTCGTCTTCCGAGTTGACGAAGAGCGGATAGCTCGACCCGAGTAACATCTCGTGCATCTTGTTGCGGTTGAGGAGGACCGGCTTCCCGAGCGCCCCATATTCTAATAGCTTCGTCGACAATTCGAGACTGTCGTCGAGGTCCGGGTGGCGCCACGAGATGCCGATGTCGCTCTCTTCGATGAGCGTCTCGACGTCCGCACGCGGGATGCCTTTCAACCAGTGAACGCCCGCATCCGTTTGGAGGCGATGTGTCACTTCTTTACGGAAATTCGGGTTGTTCGGGTCTTGGTTGAACTTGTCCCCCGCTACTTTCAATTCGACGTCCGGCATCCGGACCCGTACTTTCTCGAGTGCGTCGAGAATCTCGGCCGAGTACCAGAGCGGCGCGAATTTACCCGTATAGACGAGACGTTTCGCCTGACGCTTGAACGCAGGCGTTGCCTCGCGCATGTTCGGGATCATCGGGTTCAAGATGAGGAACGGCTTCGGCGTCTGTAAAAACGTCTCGAAGTACGCCTTCATCTCTGCTGTCTGACAAAGCATGCGTGCCGAGCGGTCCGCAATCTTCTTCAGACGCGTCAATTCTTCTTGTGACGCGGCCGACGAGTCATGCGTGAAGTCTGTGAGATACGTCCACGTCTTTTTCATTGTATGTTCATAATCCGAGAGCGCATAGGCGAGCTGGAATCCGCGGATGAACGTCATGTCGTACTGCTTCGTCTCGACGAGCTCGTGGATGAGTTGGGCCGCCTCTTCCGGCTGGAGCACCTTCTTCTCATAATACGGCTCGTCTTTCTTCGTCGAGTCTTCCGTGAAGACGTCGATGAAGTTGACACGGTCAAGCTGTTTGATCGACGCCGTCACTTCCGGCTTCACGATCGAACGCTTCAAGAGCACGTCGACCTCGATGTTCGGGTCTTGGTTCAACATATGCACGACCGACGTGAGCCAGATGGCCGATCCGTCGATCAAGTTCAAATTGACGTCCCCGTATACGAGGATCCGTAGCGGTTGCTTCGTCATAACGTCACCTCCTGGCGGTCCGCTTCATCCATGGCGGCACCGGCTTTCACATATTGATATGGGTCGACACTGAAGATGCGCTTGCCGGAACGGGCAAGTTCGTTCAAGCTCTCGTCCGCTTCAAAGATGTGGAGGGCCTCCTCGACCGTATAGAAACGGAGGGCCGACGGCTGCACGAGCGAGCGGGACGGGGTCGCGTCAAACACGTAGCGATACGACTCATCGTGATCTTGTTTGACGAGCTTGCCGTCATACGTATAGTAATCCTCTTTCGTGAGAATGTCCGCTTCCGCATAGCGTGCCGCGAGCAGATAATCGCTCAAGTAGTTCGGGCCGTAATAATCATCCGACTTCAAGTGAGCGACCCAAGCGTACGACTCGACCATCTCCGTGAACGACGTGTAGTGCGTCAAGTAGCTACGCATATACGTCGAAACCGACGGTGTATTGTACGTATTGTATACGTCGATGTGGTCCTCGAACTTATCAAGGAACATCATGAGGTGTTTATGCTCGTAGTTCTGTGCCTCGAACTGACTGACGACACGCTCTGCCTCTTCGCGCGACTTGATGAAGGCGACGACGGCAATCTTCTCGTGGTCGACACGGTACGGGATGCCGACGTCTTGGACGATTTTCGCCAGACGCTGCGTGTACGTGTGATACGTCAACACGTGACGCATACCGCGCATCGCGATGTCCTCGTAGAACGAGTCATCCGTCATCAAACGGCGGAACGTCTCGTCTAGGTCCGATTCGCCGTCGTCGAGGAAGACGTAATCCCCAAGCATGGCGTCGACCCCGACCGAACGGGTGCTGACGACCGGTGTCGCACAGGCGAGTCCTTCGAAGACACGACGCGAGAACATCGTCGGTGAATCGTTGACCGAGTTGACGTTCAACATGACTTTATACCCTTTATACGCTTTGGCAATCTGGTTATATTTCAAACTGCCGCGAATCGAGTGGCGGAACTGTTCTGGGAATTGGAGCTGGTCGCTCTCCCCGCGTTGATTGATCGCATAGTTGCGGTCGTAAATCGCAAGACCGTACTTGTCTGCCGCCGCGAATAGGCGGTCCATGTCGGCTTTACGCGATTCGTGACGGTTCGCATAATACGAACCGGCGAAACACGCGTAAGGCTCGCGAGTCCCCGGTAAGCGGATCGGGTTATGTTCTTTCGGCTGGGCCGCGAACGGTAACGCATCGACCCGGTCATGACCACAATCTTCTTTATAGTTCGGGACGCGGTTCATGTCTGTCGTATACACATAGTCGAATCGCTTCGCCGTCTCGATGAAACGGTCATAGTGAATCGGGTCTTCTTTATTCCAGAAGACGGTCGGGATATTGTGATAACGGCACCAAGCGAGAAGCGCGTCGAGCTCTTCCCATGTGTTCGTACCGTATTTGACGATTTTCTTCTCCCAAGCGCCGGCGTTCCCTTTCCACGCCGATTCGACGACAAGGACGTCCGGTTGCTCATCGAGGAGTACCGTCTTCCAGTTGTCTGGTGTGAACGTGATGAGCTGACATTCTGGCTTATATGATGCCATCGTGAACTCATCGAAGATGGCCGCGACCTTCAGTTCGTGAAGTTCACGCGGGACCGGTGCGAAGAAGCGTGCCTCGCGCACGTCCATCCACGTCGGGTTTTCCGTACCGTCGCTGACGAGTTCCTCGGCCACACGGATGCGGTCGACACGCGCCTCTCCGACACCGTCGACACGGAGGGCGAAACGAAGGAAACGGATGCCCCGGTCGAAATAGAAGACTTTCTCGCTTCCGATTTGAACTTGTTGCATAATCTGACGCTCTGTCGCCGAGTAGGCGATGATGTAGAGGACGACGTTCGCATCTTCATCGGCGACACCGTCGAGCGTGACACGATAGCGACTGTTTGCCTTCACTTCATACGGGAACTCTGTCGGGAGCAACTTGAAGCTGTTGTTCATCTCGGCGTACGAGATGTAGCGGCGCTGATCGTCCTCACCTTTCAAGTTGACGACGAGCTGGTCATCACGGCTCTTCAATTTGATGAGGTCCGGTGCCGGGATCGTCCACATGTCCGGCTTGAGCGACAAGATGTCCTCACGACGGACACTCTTCTCGCGAATCATCCCGATGTTCAAGTTCTCGAGCGTCCCCGCCCCGTTCACGCGAACGAAATAACGGATGGAACGGTGTGACGGTGCGATGCGGACGATACCGCTCAGTCCGAGTGGCACTTCGATCAAACGGTCCTGCCCGGACACTGTATACGTCGCAATGAATAGCGACGCGTCCGCTGTCCCCGTGCGGTCCCCTTTTAAGTAGAACCGATACAAGTCGTCATCCATGTCACCTGTCTCAAAATCGATGCCACGTTCCGTATCGACGTGTGGCAATGCGACCTCGTCGACACCGTAATGTGTGTATTGGTTCCCTTCGGCGCGTACGACGAGCGTGTCAGCGTCGAAGTGAGCAATCTCACTTTGTGGTTTGAGGGAGCGGAGTGACGTCGACGTAAGCGGATAACGGAAATCAAAGGCGTCGACCGAAATGTTCGCGGCCGTCCCTTCCACCGTCCAGAGCGATAGGGTCCCGAGCGTGAGCTCGACGAGGCTGAACGCCCCTTTCCCTTCCACATTCAAGTGCGCCCGGACGATCTGTTCACCCATTCCGAGTGTCACATCGACTTGGTCGCCGTCCTGTACGGTCACAAAACGCTTTCTGCCACCTTTTCGAACGATTTCCAACTGTAGCGTCGGCATCAATCCTTCACGTGATTTGACGCGCATTAGGGCCGTGAACGTCTTTTGACCTGATTCGACCAAATCGTTCGCCGAGATGATGTCTGAACTTGCATTCGGTCGGAACGTCAAGATGACCGGTTCGTCACCGGTAAAGACAAGGTCCGTCCCTTCGACATGTACGTAAGGTGAACGTGTATACCAGTTCGGTACGACTTCTCGTAGTTGATGCGATTTGTTCGGTCGCTTCAACACTTTACGACCGAGTCGCTTCGACCGTTGTACCCCAAGGTAAGCGGCGCGACGTGCTTTTTTCTGCCAATCCATCCTCATATCCTCCAAATCATCGATTCTCTCGAATTCGATTCTTTATTTGCGAATGCGTCGTGCGACAGCCTGCGCTTTCAAAATCGCTTTACCAGCTTTTGATTGCACAAGGCGACGATACTTCTTGTTCAACACATCATATTTACGTTTCACGTCTGTTAGCGCTTGTTCTTTCTTCTCAAACGTCTTCACAGTCCATTCAAACGTATAGAGAAGGTCGCCATACTTTTGAACGAGGCGACGATGTTTTTGTCGTAACAACCGTTCATCATGTTTCAAATGACGAATCTCTTCTTCTTGAAGTTTGATTCGCTGCTTCAACAATCCGATTTCTTTTTCAAGTTCATTGCTCATGGTCTCACCTCACAAGTATGCGTCAAAATAGAGACGCTTCAATTCTTCTTTTTGTCCTGATTCATATAAGTCGACGAACTGTTTCACGATCGGCGTCTCTAGTTCCATCGGACGATACTGTTCGATGATTTCATAAAGCATCCCGGCGTTGTCGAAAAACTCTTCCGGCTTGCTGCGACGTAAGAAGACCAGATACCACATCGAGAAGAAACGCTCGAATCGAGTCGAACGGTATTGGTCGAGTACGCCTTCGCGAGCGAACGCTTTCGCCCGTGCCGTCTCCCGGATGACACACTTCATAAAGTATTTCTTCGTGATCGTATTGACCGTCGAACCGGCGACGGCCGCGTAATAGTCATGAATCGTCAAGTCGAGCAGGGCGACCCGTCCCGCGCTTAAGAACATCTCTTGGAAGAAGAGCGAGTCTTGGCCGACGGCGCCGATGACCTGTTTCAAATCGTGCTTCTCGATGAAGTCTTTTTTGATGACCATCGTCTGGATACTCTGCACCTTGAAGTTGTGCTCGAGCAAGTACGCTCTCGGGTCTTCGATGACACGAACGCCATCTTTTTCGAGGTCCTCTAGTTCGATCATCGCTTCCCGGTTCGCAAGCTTCAACATGCTGCCGACAGAGAGGTCGAGCGCATCATCCTCTTTCATGACACGGAACAGTGCCGCATAGCCGTCGTTGACCGCTTCATTGTCCGGGTCAAGGAAGGCGATGTATGGCGTCGTCGCGAGCTCCACCCCTTTGTTTCGTGGACGTGAGGCGCTGCCGCTGCCGCCATCGTTGAACGAGTACGTGTAAACGTTCGGATATTTCCGGACGAGGCGCTCGATATAGCCGATCGTCTCTCGGTCCGTCGACCCGTCGTCGACGAGCCAGATCTCCATGTCTTCAAACATCGAGCTGCGACGAAGGCTTGAGAAACATTTGTTGTATAGATAGCGACCGTTATTGTAAATCGGTACGATCATTGACAGTTGATAGTCGCCCGCTTCGTTCGGGACGAGCACATCGTCTGCCGCGAGCAATTCGAAACGATCGATGGCATAACCTTGTCCTTCGATACGGCGGCCTTCTTGAATCGTCTCAAGCGACACATCACCTGCTACGAACATCGTCAAGCCCACGTCAGCATAGTCTTCCACGAACTCATGGATTGTGTCCTGCCCTTTCGTCACGAACGAGACGTCCGTGTATTTGAAGGCGTTGACCATGTCTTCTACATAGTAGTCGAGATAGTGATGACGGTCGTCAAACACTGTCACAAAGTCGGCTGTACGCAAATCGACTTCTTGTAGATCCGCCTCGGCGACGAAGCGCTTGTGCGGATACGATTGACGTTCGAACTGTTCGCGCGTCGCCGTCACATCACCGCGACCGATGACGAGGACGTCGCGACGGATTTCGTGGTGGATGCCGAGAATGAACATCATCTCGCTGAAGCGGTCATACATCGTATGGTTCGAGAAAATCGTACGGACACCGGACAGCTGATGCTCTAGACGCTCTTCGTCCGTCTTGAACATTTCTAAGATTCCTTGCGCGTCCAAGGCACTCGTCGCGATGAACACGTTCGGGAAGTCGTTGTTGACGGCGACGTTGTAATTCGTCACGACGAGTTGTCCGCGAGCCTGCGCGTTATAGATGGCTTGTGCACTCATCGTCGGACTATGCTTCACTTCGTTGACGTGAAGAACCCAGTTCGACGCCTCTTTCAGCTTCTCCATATCCTCAGGGTCCCCATGGACGAGGACATCTTGAAGCGATTTCGGTGCGAGTGACGCTTTCGATTCATTCGCCTCACGTATCACATAGAGCTCTTTATTCGCATCGCGGACGCCTTGCGCGAGCGTCTCCAAATCTTTGGCGAAACGATATACAGGGAAATGATTCGTCACGACGACGCGGTCCGTCTTGCCACGCGTCATCCCGATCGGGTTGAAATGCAGCGGATCGACGCCAGGACGAATGACAAAGACCCGTTCATGTCCGACTTCTTCTATATAATCTGTCACCCGCTCCTCGTTCGCCGTGAAGATATAGTCACATTGTGCGGCAAGTGAAGAGAAGCGGTCGAAATGATTCGTATCGAGCGTCGTCTCGAAGACGACACGGATGTCCTTTTGCTTCGCCTTGCGAATGAGGTTGCCGAGCCAGTGACGGGAGTGCGAGCGTGGTGTCCCCATGTGATGGAATGCGGTCGTCTCGTCTTCAGCGAGCGCCGCCGAGATGAGCAGGAAGTCAATGTCTTCTGCTTCAAGCAACTCTAAAAAGCCTGTCACGTTCTCAAAGTAATGGGTGTGACAAAGACGTTCGAGCTCACGGGCCCGCTTGACCGGTCCGACGAACGCGACATGCACGTTCGCCTTCTCATAAAAACTGCTCCCGTTCGACTGGATGCGTGTCACATCCAGTTCAGGGAGGCGCTTCCGGGCGGCTTCTAATTCTTCCTGCAATGCGGATTGTTGTTCCTCGAACAGTTTGTCATCTAGACGCGGGCGTTGCGCCTGTCTCGACAAAGAAGGAAGTTCATCTAAGGTAATCAAGTCATCCCCGTCTAACGCCTCTTTTCGGTTGACTCGTTCTTTTTCTTCTTTTAACCACGCGATATGCGCTTGCACGTCGCGTAGCGTCGCTTTTACATCCATACGTCCGCTCCACCTTTTTTAAGTAATCAGTATTTCTTCATCTTATCGTATCTTAACAGAGTTACATGTCGGTCGCAATTTGATGACAACTGTACAAATCGGCGTCCTACATCAAAAAAGACGGACCCACAAGTGGATCCGTCCCCAAAACAGTTATTCACTTACTCTGCTGCGTTGACGTCAACGATTCGTCCTTCAACAGCCGGTGTGACTTCTTCACCGAGGCTGATCAAGTGATCGCGGAAGTTCTCCCAGTCGATGAGACCGAGGTCGTTGACACGGCCGTCTTTGAATGCCGTTTCAAACTCAACATAGTTGTCTCCACCTTGCGCTGTGAAGAAGTTTGTCGCCACTTTGTAGCTCGTCGCATCTTCGACATCGACGAAATCTGTGCCGTTGTTGTACTGCAAGCTAACGATGCGCTCGCCAGCCGGTTTTGAGCTGTCGAACAATACTTTGAATCCAGACACGTGAAGGAATCCACCGTTCTCGATTGGATAAATGCCAACACTGCGCTCAAACGCCGCTTTCAACTCGCTACCTTTCAAGTCCATGATGGCAAGCGTGTTTCCGAATGGAAGTGTCGTCAACACTTCACCTGTCGTGACAGGACCCGCATCGATTGCCGCACGAATTCCACCACCGTTTTGAACGGCACCAATCACGTCTGCATCATACTCTTTCGCTTTTGTGAACATGCCGTCTGTGATCAAGTTACCAAGTGCCGTTTCGTTTTTGCGTACACTTGGAGCAGTCACAGTACCTTCATCACGCGGGTTTTCGAGTGGTGCTGTGAGTGACACACCGATCGGGTCTTCACTGATTGCATCCACGACTTCTTTGAATGGTGCGAGAAGTGAGACCGCATATGGATCTGGTTGAAGGTCACGAACGTCAATCAAGCTTCCTGCATGCTTGATGACTTTTCCGTCTTTATCGAACTCGATGTCCACTGTACCAAGGAACTGGCTATATTGATCCGCTTGGACGATGACTGTCGGCTCAGCCTTACCTTCTGTGATGAGGACCGGCTCTTTCAAACGAGTATGCGTGTGACCACCGACGATGACGTCGATGCCGTCCACGTTTTCAGCAAGCAACAAGTCGTTGTCAAACGCTGGGTTATCATTATACCCAAGGTGTGATACGGCGATGATTTGGTCGACACCCATCTCTTCGAATGCGTCGACCGCTTTTTGCGCTTCAGCGATGTAACTTTGGAACTCGATCGGTCCCGGACTTGCGATTGACGCCGTTTCTTCCGTCGTCAAACCGAAGAATCCGACCTTCTCCCCGTCGACGACTTTGATGACACCTTCATATAAGCGACCATTGTACGCTTTGTGTGTCGTTTCGTCGCGGTAGAGGTTCTTCATGTACTGGTCTTTTGAATAGTCCACGTTCGAGCTGACGAACGGGAAGTTCGCATAGCGGACGAAGTCAGCAAGTTCTTTATGTCCGTCTTCCGTACCGAGGTCGAATTCATGGTTACCTGGTACCATCAAGTCGTATTTCATGTAGTTCATGAGCTTGAGGTCGGCTTGACCTTTGAACTCGTTGAAGTAGAGCGATCCTGAGAAGACGTCCCCTGCGTCGATCAAGAGGCTATCCGGCTTCTCGGCACGAACTTGCTTGATCGCCGTCGCACGGTTCGGTGCGTATTTGAGCGCCGCGTGCGTATCGTTCGTGTGCATGATCGAGAGCTTGTATCCTTCTACTGTATACGGGACTTCGAGTGTGATTGTTTTTCCACGGTTTTTGTATGTAGCCGTCGCGACGAATTCGCCGACTTCATCTGTGCTGATGCCGCTCCAACGAACCGGTTTTTCGTAAGTACCGCTCGCGAATCGTACGTCTTGTTTCAAGATACCGAGCGCTGGTTTCCCTTGTTTGAACACGAGCGGCTCAGACGGTGGGAGAATTTCAATCGGATGGTCGAGGACGCGAACACGCTTCTCGATATACATCCCTTTACCGAGGACAATCCCACGTGCGGTTTGGAACGTTCCAAGTTTTTCAAGGTCGACACTTGATTTGTACCAGTGAACTCGTGCCCCTTTGTATGTAGCGTCGAGTGCCGCATCTAAATCCCCTTTGTATACGTACGCCGATTTCGCTTTCGCGACCGGTACTTTCGGTGCAGCTTCTGTGACAGCAGCCGGTGTGAGTGACGCCGTCGATACAGCTGCTACGGCAAGCGCTGTATACAATTTACGTGATGATTTCTTTGCCATGTTCAGTTCCCCTTTCGGATTTGCGAACAGGACACAGGAAGGAAAGCGCTTACATCGTTCGACTTATGTGTAATCCCATTGCCCCAAAGTCGTCCGTTTTTCCCCCATATGTACAATTCGCTCTAGTTCTAACGTAACGGAAAAGCGTCCAATAAACAATCACAAATTGAAGATTTTAAAGGTTTTTACAATTTCCACAAAAAACGATTCCCTCTTTATGACAAAGTAGCTCGAGATGCCGAAATCATTTGGTATATAATGACTTTTAGATTAAAGGAGGTACACATATGTATAAAAAAATTCTAGGTTTTACTATTTTATTGGTCGTCCTATTCGGAATGCAATCCGTCGAGGCAGCATCACCGACGTATAAGACGGTCCAATCCACTCAACTAAAGGCATCGACGCAAAAAGGTGCCAAGACCTTGATGACGGTGAAGGCGAATACGAAAGTCGATCTCCTCAGCAAGACGAACTCGTGGGCCCACGTCCAAATCGGTAAAACGAAGGGGTATCTCTCCATGCGGTCCGTCATGCCGCTCGAGACACCGATTGCTTCATACGATATGAACGAAGTCATGAGTTATAAGGGCACGGACATTGTCAGCATCTCCGGAGTCAGCTACAAGATTGACCCAGCGCTCAAGCCATTCTTTCAGAAAAACGGTACTGCGCTAAGAAGTATGATCGTTGTTCCAAAAACGTCAGGACGCACCCTCACCGGATGGAAACAGCTCAGTTTCTTCCCGTTCGGTCAACGTGCCAGCTCGCTCGTTATCGACAAAGCGGCAGCGAGTCGAATCGACAGTTTTCATATCCCATCTACGAACTTCACGTTGACGACGGCAGGACCGCTCCGTCAAGTCGTCGCGAACGCATATGCGCATTATCCACCGCTTGATGATGATAAACAAACGCTCACCTTGAACGGTCAGATCGAGCAACTCCATACGGCAGGTGAAGTCAAAATCGCCGGAAAAGGAACGATTGAACGGTGGGACATCTCAAAAGATACGGAATATTCATATGAGATCCCCGTTCGATATTCAGGAGAGGTCGGCTTCTTGAACATCCGTAACACAGATGTCGTCGTACGCGGGACGAGCACGCTCAACGTCCGTACCGTCGCGGCACCGACGAAGACGCATGTCCTCGGAGGAAAGAACGGCGTCATCGGTTCAATCAAGCCATCGAAGACGATTCGCGGGAAGAAGATGGGGAAAGCCGAACTCGCCATCGACAAGATGTTCTCGAACGTGAACGAAGCATCGGTCACGACTACACTCGACACGCTAAACATCTCCTACACGAAAGCGCGTGTCGGCGACTATGTGACGGCACTTCGCCAAAATGAGGCGGCTGGACCGAACAAACGCCTCGTCAACTCGGCGACCGACCTGAAAGACATCGTCCGTCTCGTCGATGCGGTCATGATGACGAAACAGACGACACCGGCCTACGTTCATACGTCAGATCGTCAACTGACGGTCCAAACGTTCCATGACCATGTCGACAACGCATCGTATTCCAGTCAATATGCACGTGCCGTCACCGCCATGGTCACGGATGGCACATTACAGACAATCCGTTTCAAACGTCCACTCATCGAGAAGAAAGAGTGGTATGTCAGCCAAGAGAAAGGCCAGGCATTTATTTACGATTTCCCTGTCGGATTGACTCGGATCGTCACCATCGACGGCAACACGACGCGTAGCCTCGTGATGGAGACGAAAGCAGTCGCGCGCCCGAACGACTCGCAATCTCGGATCGAACTCGTCTCCATCAATGACAAGCCACTCGCTGCCTATCAACAAGAGCCGCCTGCCTATGAGGCGAAAGTGGTCGAATCTGGGTCTCGGACATATGTCGCCGTCCGTTCGGGTGACAAGGAGTGGTTACGTAACATCCACTTCTTCAACGTCGACGTGAATGCGAACCATCGTACGGGCGGACCGGTCTCGACGGACAAGATCAACCTCGGTGGCTGGAAGTCGTCTGAAACCGTCATCTTCCCACTATACGATACGAAGCGATTGAACAACCTCACGATCCAATCATTCGGCTACAAAGACGCCGTTTACAAATAAAGCCTACAAAAAATGACATCCTCGTCTCGAGGATGTCATTGTCCGTTCGGCTGACTGATAATCGTCAACCAGACGTTCGAGTATACGCCCGCTACGAGCGCGTAATCGTTCGGGTCTGCCAAGTTGAGCAGACGCCCGTTCTGATAGAAGTATAGGTTCGTGATGACGCCACCGCCAGACGAGCCGATCGTGATCCCACGGGCCGTGAGCGTCTCATCCGGGTCAGTGATAATCGAGACGACCGAGTCAAAGCGGTCGCGTTTGACCGTCAAATAACCGCGGTTTTGATCGATGTACACCTCTTTAAATCCACGTGGGTAATGGGAAGCATTCCCATGGATGTAAGGCCCTTTTTTCGGGTCAAGGCGTAGCGCCATCCCGCTGAACGTCAACTGTTCGCCGGTCGTCGACGGGAGAATGAAGTCATTCGCTTCCGCATCGTCCGCCGCGCGCGTCCAAAACATCCCCGCCAAAAGCAACATCGCGACAAGCGTTACCTGAAGCCCACTCATCATTCTTTTTTTGATCCGTCTTTCCTTGCGACTCATTTGGTCCTCCTCCATGCGCCCTGCTTAGAATTAGTTCAAAAGGTGATGTGACTTTATCCCTAAATGCATCCAAACATTATCGCATATGTAAATGATATACATGTCTCTTATACAATTATTGTAATATCATTGGTAAAAATCATCAAGGAAAAACTCAAATTCGTCTTATTTTTTTATAATCGAGTCAATACGGGATCCGGATGACGTGCTTTGTCCCGCTCTCAAGCCAATATGAGACGATGTACCTATCCCCTGTTTCTTCCACTTGCGTCTGGACGATGCGTGAATTCGTCCGGTCGAGGCGGATGAGCGTCAAGAAGCGGACGTCCGTCCCACATTCGATGGATACGACCTGTGGACGGCTCACCCATTCGAAATCGCGAGCCGACACGTGACTTTCTTCGATGGTCATGTACGATTCGTCCCCCGTCATGAGTTGGACGATCTGCATCGCACGATTCGACGTGTCCATGAACCGGACGTTCTGGGACTCCGTTGATCCTTCGACGAGGTCGAGACCCGGTGCCACATGGAAGCGCTGAACGAACAGGTCCGGTTCTGGTGACGTGATGCGGTCGAAGACGATGAGCGTCCGCGCCTGATCGTAGACGACCTTCCGAGTGTGGAGGGCACCTTTTCCGATGAGACGGCTCACCCCTGTCGCCACCACTTGCTTCCCGATCGGTTCGACGGATACGATACCGCTCTCCCCGATCCGCTCGACCGACAAGTCGAGCTCGTCCCCGAGACGATGCACCGTGTTGTGTGACGTGACGCGCATCGCCTCCGACCGTTCCTCGCAGTCCGCGTACCCATATCGCCCCATCTCGACGATGAAGTCGCGACCGAGCCCATACAGCTCGAGACTCAGATCGTCCGCATGCTTGTGGGCTGCGCCGTGATAGCCCGCCGTCATCAAGAGATGTGTCGCATCACTGAAGGGACGCTTTAAATGGGTCCAATATTCACGCATGACGGCATAGTTCGAGCCGAGGTTCACCATCCGTTCAGACGGACAAACCCCTTCCTGTCCCCCGCTCAACGCATAGTCGAGTGACGGATACGAGTCGACACGCGGAATCAGATGCCGTCCCCGAATCTGTCCGCCCGTATCCCCGACCATCGGCAGCGTCCGGTTCGGTTTGATCAGATGGACGAGGCGTTCCGGCATCGCGTCGATGACGTCAAACTGGTCGGACAACGGGAAGCCGTTCACGTTCGCCCAGTCGACGAAGCGGCTCAACATATGATAGACGTATACGTGATAGCCCGGCGAATGTTCGAGGTGGGTCCCGTCTGCGGCGAGACTCGTGTCAATCTGGGCATCGAGACGCGCGCGGGCGACCCGTTCCCATTCCGGGCTCCGGTCGAACTCCGGGAAACAGGAGGCGATGGCAAAGAGCGCCATATCCTGGAACATCCCGTGATTATGACGCGGCCGATAAAACGTCGGCGTCGCCAACAGGACGGCATGGTCGTACAACATCTTCAACAGCTTCTCTGTCATCGATGGGTCGCGCTCGATCCGTGCACAGCGGTACGCCTCAAAGAACCCGAGCAGATGGAACACGCGGATCGCCGTGCCGTGCTCATGGTATGCCTCACGCTTCCGGTTGACCGCAAAAACTGGATGGCGCGCGTGCCAGCTATCGACGATGCGGGCGGCGTGTTCCACATAAGCCGTCTCTCCCGTCACCTCGAAGGCACGAGTCAGCTGATGGACGGTCGTCAAATAATGGAGCTGGAGACGGAAGGAGTTGTTGTCCACCCGCGGTACCATCTGATCCCAATCGAACGCATCGACGTCCGCGACACGTAACGCATCGGGTGCTGCCGGGATGTACCAACGTCCTTGTAAGACACCGTCCGCAAAACGAACGGCCTGATCGTCCGTCAGCCGTTCATATCGATACGAGGCGATCGGACGTTTGTCCTGTATGTACTGATGCACGAGCAGGCGGTCCATCCGGTCGGACAGTCTCGCCTTCGTGAGCGGGCGCCTCATGGCGAGCATCGCATCGGACGACATGACGAGCGACTGTTTCCCGTTCAAACGCACGACATGATACTCCCCATACGGACGGATAAGTCGTCCGGTCCCGGTCGTCTCGAGTCGCATATCCGGGACGACCCGTCTTCCTTTCCATTGATACAGCATCGTCCCCGCCGAGATGACGACGTCCCATACGTGGCTTCCCCGTGCCGCGAGCGAGCCGCCAAATTGGGCGACGAGTCTTGCGATTGAATGTTCCATTCGTTCCCTCACTTGTCATTTGTTATACTTGAAAATTCTACCTTAGCAAATGGTGGGATTCAAGAGTTACCCAGTCGTTCACACAAAAAAGCCCAGCTTTCGCTGGGCCATGCTCATTTCGGTACGTTGATCGTATTCGTCGTGCCGTTCGAGAGCGTATACGTGACGACGTATTGCTCCGGTTGCTCGGCTAACGAGGCGTCGACGATTGACGTGCTCGTCCGGTCAATCCGGATGAGCGTGAGGTAACGGACGTCATCCCCATACTCGATCGAGACGACTTGTTCACGCGGCTTCCATTCGAAGTTGCGGACGGACAAGTGACTCGGCTGAATCGACATGTACGACTCTTCGTCCGTCTCGAGCTGCATCAACTGGATCGTCCGGCGCTTGTCGTCCCGGAACGTCACGTTCTGAGCGTCCGTCGAGCCGGCGTAAGGCTTCAAGCCGTCACCGAGATGGAATCGCTGCACGAACATATCCGGGGCCTGAGAAGTGATCTTGTCGTAGACGACGAGCGTCTTCGCCTTGTCATAGACGAGCGTTCGGCGATGCGTCGCGCCTTTCCCGACGAGGGCACTCTCCCCGATGGCGATACTCGTATCGCCCTTGTCTTCGACCGATACGATCCGGCTCTTGCCGACCATACTCGCACTCAAGTCAAGACCATCCCCGTAGCGGTGCACGGTGTTGTGCGCCTCGACCTTGAGCACTTCCCGTCGTCGTGGGTCCGTCGAGTAGCCAAAGCGTCCCGTCTCGACGATGAAGTCACGGGCGAGCCCGTAAAGGTCGATGCTCAAGTCATCGGCGTGCTTGTGGGCGGTACTATGGTACCCCGCCGTCATCATCACTTGGGTCGCTCCCGAGAACGACTCCGGTGGACGTGACCAATATTCACGCATGAAGCTGTACTGGTCGCCGAGTTGTTTCGTCAACAGTTGCGGCACCGTCCCCTCTGCCCCACCACTGACGGCGTAGGAGAGTTCCGGATAGTTCTCGGTATTCGGAATGATGTTCATCGCTTTTAAATAGCCGGTCGTGTCGCCGAAAATCGGGAGCGTCCGGTTCGGCTTCAACATATAGGTGAGCTGGTCCGGCATCTTCTCGATATAACCAGACCGTGACGGCAAGACGAAGGCGTTGGCGTCAGCCCATTCGATAAACCGTGACAACGTATGATACACGTATACATGATAGTACGGCGAATGTTCGAGATGGACCCCGTCCGGCGAGATGCTGAAGGCGAGTTGAGCCTGTAGACGCGAGCTCGCGACGGACTGCCACGTCTTGCTCTTGTCGAACTCTGGGAACGTCTGCGCGATCGCCGTGAGCGCCATGTCTTGGAAGATTCCGTGGTTATGCTCTTTTTTATAAAAGTCAGCGGATGCCAAAATTTCGCCGTGCTCATACAGCGTCTTCAAGATGAGCTCGGTGAACGCCGGGTCTTTGTTGAGCGACGTCTGTTTGTACACGTCCCAGAAGTTCAATAGATGGAAGACGCGAAGCGCTGTCCCCTGGTCGTTGTATCCCCATTTGAGTCGCTTGTAGTTATAGGCCGGGTGTGCTTTCGTCCAGCTTTTGACGAGACGCTCGCCATATTGGAGATAGGCGAGGTCGCCTGAGTCGTTATACGCCTGCGTCAATTGGTTCAACACCGTCATATAGTGGATTTGGAACGGGAACGAGTTGTTGTCGACAGCCGGCACGTCCTTATGCCAGTTGAACGTGTCGATGTTTGGCACCGACAATTGTTTCGGCTCCGCCGGGATGTACCAGTTGCCGGCGAGCGCTCGGTCCGCATACATTTTCGCTTCTTCGGTCGTCAAACGATCATACTCGTACGGGATGCGGGCATCGGTCTCTTTCATATATGTATGAACGAGCGGACGGTTCGTCATCGTTTGGATACGTGACTTCGTCAACGAGCGGGCCGGGACGACCTCGGCTTGACTCTTCTTCACGTAAATGCGCTTGCCGCCAGACATGGCCAGATAATACCAGCCGGACGGTCGGACGATGCGATATTCTTTCGTCGCGTTCGTCGTCTGGAGCGGGACCAACTTCTTGTCTTTCATTTGATGGAGCGTCGTCGACGGGGCGACACGGGCGTTAAAGTCCGAGTTTGCCGTCGCTTCGGCCGTGACCGGGGCGAACAGGAGCATCCCGCTCAGCACGCCGATCGACAATCGTGTATACAAAGGTTTCATGATATTCCTCACAGTTTCTGTTTGATTTTATCCTGTAAATTATATCCATTAAATAAAGTTTAAACAACTAAAATTTGGACTTTATATCCTTTTGTTCAAATAATTTCATAACTTCTAGTATATGCCGTTCGGAATAGCATGTTAGCAAGAAGAAAAGTCTACTAAAAAAGAATCCAAGCTACGTCGTAAACGGACGTGCGTTGGATTCTGCTGAATGATTATCGTTCATCAAGGTATTGATCGAGCAAATTCATATCACGAGGACGAATCGATTTGAAAAACTTTCGAATCTCACTTCTTCTCACGACTTCATATCGTCTCAAATGAATACAAAAATCCATGAGTGTGTGCTGATGAATCAGCGTTTCCTCTCCATCCTGATTGACGATATATAGTTCGGCGTCTTTGATGACTTCTCGAATGTCCGCGTCATCGCTACAGATCAAGCCAGCGCTGATCAATCGTGCGGCCGCAAGACTATGGATTTCTCCCAAATCGCTCGTATGCTTGAGCGGTCTGCCTTCCCTGACTTTCTTTTCGTCCAGTTGTTGAAACGCATGGCGAACTTCCGTCAGATAAACGAGATAGAGGTCATAGAGTTCATCCGTCGCAATCGATGTTTCCGATTCAGGATCGAACAACATCCACTCACCGTCATGTATAAACGCATCGACCCTTTGTCTGACAGAAGATATTTTCAGTTCATTCAATACCTCTACATGAATCAGAACTTGTCCATACAAACTGTTGATCCAATCAAAGACGTCGGCTTGTTGAAAGCTTGCCGCGTGAATGATGATGTTCGCATCGATGAACACCGGCTCCTTAATCATCGGCAGCGTCCTCTTGTAGACGACTGACTTCATCTTCCTGTAACGCCCGAGCCAAATCAGGACGATAAACAGAGAGTTTATTGGCGGCACTCAAACGTGTCAACCGTTCTTCTTCTACCGCTTTGACGACCACTTGTTCATAGGCTGAAAATGATTCGAAACGTTGGGCTTGATCCAATGGACTCGGGGCAATCCCAAGATGCTTCCGTTCTTCGCGCCAGTCGGATTCCTGTTCACTCAGATCAGAGAATCGGTAATGGAGTTCCCGGAGTCGTCTTACGACTGCGACGTAAGGGACTTGAGCCATATCGGCCAAATAGATGATAGCGGTCTTCGTATCATGATTGTCTTTCAGCTTCTCCCAAATTTCTTTTGTCATACTTTTTGGTAGCATGATTGCAGCGGCAAAACGGTCGGCCGCTCGTTCGTGATCGAATCCATCGATTTGCCACTTGCTCGCTTCAGACAAGTGCCATAACTCGTGGGCTGCGGTAAAGTAACGCATGCGTAATGGTTGGTAAGAGTTCAATGCGATGAACGCTTCTCCAGACATGTGTTTGATGGCGACACCATAATAGGTATCGTCCTCGACATATTGAAAAATGAGGTTCGCGCGTTTGGCTAACACCTGCTCGATGTAAGCGCCAATGAAAACGTGACTGTCAATGACTTGCTCTAAAAAATCTGCCGCGAATGCTTCTGCCGTGTCTTCCGCAATCCGTGCCGATGGCTTCATGGTCGTTCACTCTTGAGACCAACATAATCTTCTATCGCAAATTTCAAACGCTCGAGTTCCATTTTCGACCGTCGATTTGACAGTGTGCCTCGCAATTCGACCGTCATGCGTTCTTCCTTCATCGAAGCATCCGATGTCAATTCATTGACCGTCAAACCCAGTGCATTCGCAAGATCAACGATTCGTTTTGATTGAATGACGCGACTCTCATTCAACATATGACCAATCAACGCCTTGCTGACCCCGATTTCTTGAGCTAACCATTGTTGCGATTTTCCGTTATCCCTTAGCCATGATTGTATGTTGTTCACAATGATTTTATTTGCGTTCACGATGACACCCTCCTTTTATTTTATGGTAACCCATTTCAATCAAGACTACAAATTTGCAAATTAATTTTGTAGCCTTATTTACCATTGATTTCCCCTCTCTTTATTACGTTGTATAGGAATACATCCTTCAAACAATGAGGGACATCCTCCTATAATGGTTGTTATGCGGTTTTCGCACCTCGCCAACCGTGTCGTTTCGTCAAATCAAATCGGATATAGTCTCAAAATGCTGTATCCCATTTGCGCCAAGCCTTATGAATCAAAAGCAGGGATTCTCTATAACAACCATTATGCTGTATCCACCTAGGAAACTTGAGACGCGCGCGGGAAAGCAGCCCATCATGCCAGACGCAAACGAACAAATCAAAGAGTGGGAACCGATGATCTTTTACGTCATCCGCCAACTCCATCTCCATCCGAACGAAGTCGACGATGCCGCCCAGACGGCACGAATCGCCCTATGGCGAGCCATCCAAGACGGCAAGACGCTAGGGAAAACCTACTGTTTCATCCGTATCCGTGGGGCAATCTTAAACGAGCGAGCCAAGCAGGCGAAGACGCTCCAGCACGAGGTGACGAGTGAACGGCTCCCCGAGCAAATCGACAAGAGCGAGGTGCCGCTGTCCCTTTGGCTAGACGACAAGCGTTCCACTTTACCAAATCGTCATTTCACCTTACTCTGCCATATGCTTCACGGAACTGAAGCCTCGCTCGGATACTCCCCGAGCCGCCTCCGTGCCTACAAGGCCGAACTCCAGCGGATGCTCCGTGAGGACAACGAGTAAGAGGAGAATGAAGATGACCCTACACATGAAAGACGCCGTCGATCAACACGTCCACTACTTACGCATGACCGGAAAATCGGACAACACGGTCAGCCAGGCCATGTATAAGTTCGCCCGGTTCGAGAGAATCATGGGACAGAACCGAACTCTCGACGA
Organism: Exiguobacterium marinum DSM 16307; assembly: GCF_000620845.1. Classification (GTDB taxonomy): domain Bacteria; phylum Bacillota; class Bacilli; order Exiguobacteriales; family Exiguobacteriaceae; genus Exiguobacterium; species Exiguobacterium marinum. Next base: position 1,030,214 of record NZ_KK211189.1, on the reverse strand, counting down.
CTTCAAGACGAGGCAGGACGTCATGCCGTATATCGACGCCCTCCGCTCCGAAGGATGTCAACCGGTGACGATCAACAATTACTTGAGCGCACTCCGCGGTTTGTATGACTGGGCCATCACCGAGCAGCTCGTCACGCACAATCCGTTCCATCAACTTCGCGTGAAAGTGACGGAACGGACACCCTCGGACGTCCCTACACCAAGCAACTTACACCGAGTCATCGATGCGATCGACGTCCCACTGTACCGAACCTTTCTGACGCTCCAGCTGCATACGGGGATGCGCATCAACGAAGTGAGACAGTTGACACTCGACGCCATCGATTTGAATGCGCGTCTCCTGTACATCCACGAATCGAAGACGGGGAAACCACGCAAAGTCCCGCTGAACGATGCGGCTCATGCGATGATGACGACGTACCTCGAGGAAGAGCGCCGATGCATCGATTCACCATATGTCTTCCCGAGTACCCGTGGCGATCTCATCTGCAAGACGACGATCAACCGTCACTTGAAACGCGCCGCCGAGGACGTGCTCGGTACATCCGTCACGTCGCATACGCTCCGGCACGCCTTCACGTCACATCTCTATGACAAGGGCGTCAAGGAGACGACCTTGTCCGAGTTGCTCGGCCATAGCGAGCCGAAGACGACCCGGCGCTATATCCGCGTGCGCGAGGACCATCTGCGGGATGCGGTGGAAAGACTGACGTTGGAGTGAATACAGGAACATAAAAAATCCGGTCCACGAGGGACCGGATTTTTGATCATCTTTTCATCACAAATACCTTCAATAGATATCCGATGATTCCAATCAATGCGGCAATCGCAAGATACACGATTGGCACGAGAAGTTGCGGGGCTGTCAAAGATACAACGTAAATAAACATCGCAGTAATAAAGAAAAGTAGTAGGAACAAGCTGACATGTTTCAATGTATTTCCCCCTTCACAATCTGTACGCTTTAGACTGTCCTCACCGAGTCACTTTATCACCTCGATCTAATCGCCGTCTCGGTAGTCTATTTTTTTGACAGGTCAAATACATTCCCTATTTGAATTTTAAGATATAGAAAATTAAGGAAATAAATTCACCTCATGGTATACTTTGAAAAAGAAGTAAATCCAATTTTTGAGGTGTATCTATGAAACGAATCTTACTCGTCCTCGTCTTGATCGGCGCGTGGGGATTTGTCACCCCGATCGACTCCGTTCAGGCTGCGACGAACCCGTTCCACATCCGCTCCGTCCCGAACGCCATCGTCTATGAGATGAAAAGCGGGAAGCTGACGAAAGTGGCGACCTATTCGACGACGAAACGCTATGCGGCGATCAGTACGTCCGGCTGGTACTATGTCGCCCTGAGCGGTGGAAAGAAGGTCTACATAAAGAAGAGTCAGGCGAAGCTCTTACTCGCTGACGCCATCACCCGTTCAAACTTAACGTCGAGCGGGACAGCACGACTGTCGCATGAATACATGCGACAGATGGCACCGCACGCCCCGTACGAATACGAGCGTCTCACCGAAGCGAGGGCGATCGACTATGCGAACCGGGCCCTTCGTGGGGATTGGTACGTCCCGTCCACACCGCATCGTCTGTCGGTCCCAAACATCGACACGTTCGACTGGCATCGGGACATCCCGAGCTCTTCAAGCAACTCGTATCCGTTCCAAATCCACTATTTGACGGTGTTGAACCAATTGACACAAGCCTACAATGCGACAAACGACACCGCGTATTTGAAATACGGGATGCGTGTCGTGAAAAGTTGGACGAAAGCCCACCCGGTCGCCAACTACAAACAGTACCGTTGGCCGTATAATGACCACGGCACATCGGTCCGGACGTTCCATTTGTTGAACTTCTGGGACGTGTACAAGTCGTCGTCCCTTTACAAAGACACGGCATTCACGGGTCTCATGCTGCGGACGCTCCATGAGCACGGCACGTTGCTCGCGACATCGAGTTTTTATAAGTATGAACATAACCACGGCGTGTTCCAGGACATGGCGCTCACGGCGATCGCGCAGACGTTCCCGCAGTTCGACCAAAGCGCGAGATGGAAAACCGTCGCTGACAGCCGGCTCGACAAACAGATCCGCCACAGCATCACGTCGGACGCCGTCCATCTCGAGCATTCACCGGGCTATCAGGCGTACATGTATCACGTGCTCGACCGCTTCGTCATCTGGGCGGACGACAACCGCTTCACGCTCCCGTCCAGCATGAACCGCGTCGAATATATGCCGAAACAGCTGACGTATATGGTCAAGCCAAACGGGACGCTCCCAATCTTCGGGGACACGTCCGGGGCACGACGCACGACGTCGATCATCCCGCATATCGAGGACTTCCCACAGCTCGCCTACGCGGTCTCGGGAGGGAAGGAAGGGTCACGCCCACCGCTCAAAGCGAAGAAAATCAGCACGCAGTATAGCTTCATGCGCGAGTATTGGTCTGCCCCACCGCGTGCCTTCAATCAGGCGACGCAAGTGATGATGACGGCGGGCTATCACAGCAATGCCCATAAACACGCCGACGACTTGAGCATCGACCTGTACGGGCTCGGTCGCGACTTCATCATCGAGACGGGACGCTACGGCTATACGAACCGTCCGGAACGTCAGCGCGTCTTCGGAGTCGATGCCCATAATACGGTCCATCGTGACGCTTCGAACCTCGACTTGAACACTTCGATGCGCGAGAAGAGCAAGATTGTCACCGTCAAAAACCTCGGTCCGTCACTCCTCGCGATGGGTGAAAGCAAACTCATCGGCAAAGGGGCGACGCATCGCCGGACGCTCGTCTATGATAAGGCGCAGACGCTCGTCGTCTATGACCGGATCAGCTCCCCGACACAAGAGAAATTCGTGCAGCGATTCCACCTTGCGGAAGGTCTGAAACTGCTCCAGAGTTCGATGGCGACCCAGAACGTTGTCTATGGCGACTCGAACGGCCGGACGATCCAACTCATGCAGCTCAACCTGAAAAATTCATCGATGCGCAACAGCACGAGTTTCGTCGCCGTCGAGGATTATGAATGGAAGCCGCGTCCGCAAGTCATCTCGTATAACACCGGGAAAGACGTGCGCTACCTCACACTCATCCGACTCGACCAGTCGAAGACGACGATCCGGTCGGCGAGTGTGAAAGTATCCGGTTCGAACTATATCGTGACGTATACCCTCTCGAATAAAGAGACGAGACAGATCAGTGTGCCGATCTAAACAAACAGGTCCTTTACGCCATGTTCGCGTAAAGGACCTGTTTTTTACTTATGCCGTCTTCCGTCTTGTCGTCCACAGGAATCCGATCCCGATGACGAGAAGCACCAAGCCGATCAACCAACCGTTCGACGATTCGCCACCTAAGAATGGGAGTCGCTCCGTCAATGTCGGTTTCTTGCTGTCGCCTGCACCGAGTGTCGATTCAGAGTCGGCGTCATCGTAACCGCCTCCTCCGGCACCGCCAGGGATTTCTGTCTCTTCAAATTCGAAATACTCTGCCGTGTTTTCTACAGTGATCTGTTGTTCGTTCGCACCACCACGCTCGAATCGGATCGTCCGTGGCGTCTCGTCCAACTCATAGCCGAACGGCGCCTCGGTTTCCGTGAGCGTGTACGTGCCGAGTCTCAAGTCGGTCACGCGCGCTTCACCCGACGCATCCGTCGTGAGAGTGATCACCTTACCGGTTGAATCGGTCAACGTGAACGTAGCCCCTTCGAGCGGTTCACCCGTCTCACTGTCGACCTTCTTGACGAGGAGCGTCTTGATGCGGTCGTTTTCTACCTTGACCGTCTTCTCGACATCTCCGCGCTCGAACGTGAACGCATACGGTGACTCATCTAAGAAGTACCCCTTCGGTGCCTTCGTCTCGACGAACTGATAGTCGCCTGGAACGAGCCCCTCGACGACAATCTCTCCGTCTTCATTCGTGACGAGGTCCGCTTTCACGACTTCGCTATCACCGTTCAACAGCTTGAACGTCGCACCGGCCAACACATTACCGGTCTCGCTGTCCGTCTTGACGAGTCGCACCGATTTGTACGGGTCGTTCGTCACATTGACCGCGAGGACTTCATTCGTTCCGCGTGTGAGCGTGAACTCGTGTTTTGTCGTATCTAAGATATAACCTTCTGGAGCCTTCGTCTCGACGAACGCGTAGTCGCCCGGTTCGAGGTCACGGACGAAGATCTCTCCAGACGCATCTGTGACAAGTCCTGCACGGACAACGTCACCCGACGCATCGATCAAGTCAAATGTCGCGCTCGGAAGTACGTTTCCTGTCGTGACATCCGTCTTCGTGAGTCGGACTGACTTTTTCTGTTCGTTCGTGACAGTGAGTGTCGTCGGTGCTGCTTGACGAGATGCCACGCTGAACGTGTGCTCTTTTGGATCGAGCAAGTACCCGTCCGGCGCTTTCGTCTCGACGAACGCATAGCTGCCCGGTGTGAGCCCGCCGACATAAATCTCACCTGTCGCGTCCGTCACGAGTCCGGCGCGGATCGTCGTCCCGAACGAATTGACGAGATTGAACGTCGCCCCCGCCAGACGGTCGCCCGTCTCCGAGTCGACTTTCGTCATCCGGACCGATTTGTATGAATCGTTCGTCGCAATCACTTCTGTGATATCGTTCGTCCCGCGTACGAGCGTGAACGGACGTGCCGTCATGTCGAGCATGTATCCAGGCGGTGCGACCGTCTCTTGGAAGTAGTACTCGCCCGGGTTCAATCGGTCGACCAAAGTCTCCCCGTTCGCATCCGTCTTCAAGCCCGCCTCGACTAGGACACCGTCCTGTCGATAGAGCGAGAACGTCGCATTGGCGAGGCGTGAACCGTTGATCACGTCCGTCTTGATGAGACGGACCGACTTTTGCTGTTCGTTTGTGATGGTGATCTGTTCATCGACGTCTTGCCCGTACTCGACCGTGAACGCATGAGGCGTCTTGTCTAAGATGTAGCCGGTCGGTGCGGTCTTCTCGACGAACGTGTACGTACCGATGTCTAGGCGGTCGACGACGACCGTCCCGTCTGCTCCCGTCGTCACGTTGTCACGGACGACTTCGTTCTTACTGTTGTATAACGTGAAGACTGCGCCTTGAAGAGTGGCGTTCGTGTCTTTGTCGACTTTCGTCAACTTCACACGCTTCATCGTCTCATTTTTGACGTTGTCTTTTTGAACGACGTCACTCTCGAGCGTCACCGTGAACGTATACGCCTTTTCAGGTAACACGTATCCGTCCGGCGCTTCCGTCTCGACGAGCTGGTACGTGCCGAGGTCGAGGTCCTCAATCAAGAGCACACCGAACGCATCGGCCGCGAGTCCCGTGCGGAGCGTGTTTCCGTTCGTGTCTTTCAAGTCAAAGACGGCACCTGGGAGCGCCAAGCCCGTCTTCCAGTCGACTTTCGTCACTTCGATTGACTTGAACGGTTGGTTCTTCACACTGACCGGTGTCGCCGTCAGCTGATCCTTCGTGATCGAGAAGTCATGTTTCGTCGCATCGAACAAGTGACCCGTCGGCGCCTTCGTCTCGACGAAGTAATACATGCCCGGCTCGAGACCTTTCACGGTGATCTTGCCGTCCTTGTTTGTCACGAGCCCTTCGCTGACGAGCGTATCGGCGGCATTATATAAACTGAACTCCGCTCCTTCGAGTACCTTGCCGGAAGTCGACGTCTTCATCAATTCGACGTCTTGGCGGATCGTGTCGTTTTTGACGGTCGTCGCTTCTTTCACTTTCGCGATGGTGATATTTCGGGATGCCGTCGCGATCAAGTAACCGTCCGGCGCTTTCGTCTCGACTAGACGATAGTCCCCATAAAGGAGGCGACCGAACGTCAAGGTCCCATCGGTTCCTGTCGTGCCGCGACGGACGGTACGTCCGCTACCGGTGTCGATTAAGTCGAACGAGGCCCCGCTCAAGTTCTTCTCGCTCAACTCGTCCGTCTTCGTAATCGTCAATTCGCCGAGTTCTCCGCTCGCCGTCCCCATTCCGGACGTACGGGCGACTCGGACCTTCGATTGTTTCGTCGTCGTGTTCTCGGATACCTCGTCTGCCGTCACATAGACGTCGTTCGTGATATCCGTCCCGACCGCAGCCAGGATATACGAGTCATATTCTAAGATGTATGGGCGATCGATCGGATTGTTGAACGTAAGTTCGAACTCCCCCATCTCTTGGATCGCTCGGACCGTGTACGCATCCGTCGACAACTTCCCTGCCTTCGTCACCGTACCGTTCGGGGCGACCGTCGTCTCATAGACGCTTAGCGAATCGAGCAGGACGTCCTGATTATTCGATGGGACGTCACGAATGACGACATTTTGTAACGACGATTGTCCGAAGTTGATATCGATCGTCCAGGCGATGAGCTTTCCTTGCTGGACGCCTCGCTTCTCGTTATATTCGCCACCGTGGCGGACCGTCACCGTCGCCGGCAAGTTGCCGAGCTCGGTCGCTCCGTCTGTGACCACGGCCGTGTTTTTATAGGACGGCGCGATTTTTGTGTCGTCGATGTTCGTGTCATACACGATGACGTACGCGTCGCTCGTCGGGTCGTTGAACGTCAACACGAAGCCCGTTTCACTCCACACGACGTTGTACGTGGACGATGGGATCGGGGTCGCATCGACCGAGTAGGCGTTCGCCCCACTTCCGCGCGTCATCTTGGCGACGGTGAAGGAATCCTTGTCCGGTACTTGCGTCCCTTCCCACGTGTCGGTGACGGTCAGGTTCGTCGTCGCATACTCATGGTAGTTGATTCCAATTTTCCAAGTGATGTCTTTCGTGACGGCGTTATACGTGCCGCCTTTGAATCCGTTGTTGCGCGTGTTCGATGCCGGCTCGACGGAATCCGTCGTCGTCACCGTGCGTCCGTTCGATGATTCATCGACCCAGTCGACGGTCGCCTCGTTGACGAAGCTCGTATTGCTCGCGTCCAGACGCTCGCGGTAATCGAACGTCGTTTCATACGTGATGTCATGTGTATCGGTCAATTGTATGTTGAAACGGATGGTGAAGCCGTTCGCGTCAGGGATGACCGTGTAGTCCGTCCCTTTCGTCAACCCGCTGATTGTCAGCGAGTCCTCGATGAACGTCAAGCCCTCGTTCGGGAACGTGTCGGTGATGACGGCGTTGTTCATCTCCCGCTTGTCCCGGTTCAACTCGAGCGTCCACTCGATCGTTTCTGCCGCATAGTTTGGTGCCTTGTGCGTCTTTCGTAAGACGACTTGCCCGATCGACTGGGTCGCCGACTTCTTCCATCCGTTCACTTCGATCGTGTTCGTCACACTGCCCGGGGAGACGACGCGATTTTTCGCACGGGTCGTATACTCGAGCTGATACGCCGTCCCGTTCTTCGGCAGGTCGAACGTGAATCCTTCAAGCCCCGTATCTGTGATTTTGCTTGTCGTCACGGGAACGGCTACCCGATTCGCAATGTTCCCATTAGCATCAAGCGTCACCTCATATAACGTGAGATTGATCAATTGATGGGTGTCGGTGAATAAGTCTTTTACCGTGAGCGAGCCCATATTCCGTTGCCGGAAGTTGATGTCTGACTCCCACGTGATTGTCTGGGTGACATCGTCATAATTCGGCGTCCGTTTCTCGAGCTCCGTCCCTCGTCCGGCAGCGACCGTCGCCGAGGCCGTCGCCGTCTTGAACGACGTCCCTTCGAGGTTCGTGACGTTGTTGAACGTCGCCACCTCTTCATCGACGATGTCCGTGATGAACGTGAGGCGATAAGCGTTTTGGATCTTCCCGAAGTCGATGGCGAGACCATCCGTCGTATCGACCGTGAGCCCCGTCACCGGTTCTTCACGGATGACATTCCCGTTCATCGCCATGACGAGCCGGGTCACTTCCATGCTGTCGGCGCGATACGCCAAACCTGCAGGGATCACGTCCGTCCAGCGGGCATCCTCGATCTGTTTCAGCCCTTTGTTCAACTCGACCGTCCATTCGATGGAGCTCGGGTTGTACGGTCGGTCGGCGACACCGGCTTTCGTGATGTCTTTCCCTGGACTTTTCAATCCGACCGGTAACGTTTGCGAGAGCTGGTTTTCGATTGGGGTGATCGTGACCGTCCGCTCTTCTGAGATTTCGGTCGTCTCTTTCACTTGCGTCAGAGCTTGAATCGTCCCTTCGATGTTTGAGTATTTGTAGACGTTGTCGTTAAATCTCATCGTCGCTGTCCCGTCAAGGGCGAGCGAGTATGTTCCCATCGACTGACCGTTAAAGTTGAGCGGTGCGTTCGTGACCGCGTCATACACTTTCAACTCACTCGGCATCTGGAACGTGAACGTCGACCCGTCCGTATAACTGTGCCCGTTCGGGATCGACCAGTTGTAGTTGATCTCGACGATCGAATCGGTCGTGACCGTACTCACCTCAACGTTTTCCGTTGTCGTCGTCCGAATCGTATACGTATCTAGAATATTGTCGGTGATCGTCATGACCGGAGTGTCCGGTGGCTGCGGGTCCGTGATGACCGGGTCCCCTTCCGCGTACGCCATTCGTGAGACAGCGAACGGCTGCATGACGAGCAATATGGTCAAGACCATGGATAACCATCGTTTCATGTGCGTTTCCTCCTGCGTCTTTGTTTGCAGACATCACAAACGTGGAACAAGGAGATTCGCCTCAAAGAACATACCAAAAAAAGGCCGCCTTCTCGGAAGGGACCTTGGTCGTCATTCAGTCATAGAGTGTGGCACGATAGTCAGAGGTGATACGATACGTCGTCGTCCGTCGCTCGGTCACGTCACGCGTCACATCGATGACACGCCACTTCCCACTTACGAACACTTCGTTCCACGCATGATAGCCGTCGACGCCTTTCGCCGTCCCCATCACGAGACGGGTCGGGATGCCTTGGGCACGAAGGAGTGCTGCGTTTAGTGACGCGAAGTCATAGCAGATCCCCCGTTTCGTCCGAATGGTCTCGGCGTTATTCGGCAGATAAGTCGATGAGAGCTTCATGAGCTTGTTGTCGTCATAGTCAACGAGTCGGTTGACGTGACGACTCGTCATGAGCGCTTGCGTCGAAGTGGAGTAAGATGAACGTGACAACGACGAGGCGAGACGCGACGTCGCAGAATCAATGGAAACATTTTGGGTGGAATGAAGATACGGTGCCGTCGAATGGACGAGACGGACCGTTTTCTGAAGGCGATAGACGCGTTTATAGCGTTTGCCGTCCGATGACTGGTAAAGCGTGAATGAATAGTCCCCATTCCCATAGTTGACGTTGAAATGATTCTTCCCTCTATAGACATCGTAAGTACGGACCTGCTTGCCTTGTCGCACCTCGAACTTGAACGATCCTTTGTCCTTATTTGAGATGTACACGTCGACTTTCCCCGTTCGTGTATCGACACGCGCGCTCGCCGCATCCGCGACGGCAGGTCGCACCACAATCAGTGCGAACAACAATACCAACATCCCTGCGAAGAATTTCTTCACGAGACGAACCTCCTTTGGAAACTGGCTGCCATTTTACAGGCCCTATAGCTTTGCGTCACTCGCTTTCGCGTAGTTTTGCCATTATCAGTGAAGTCTTACGCCTCAACCTTAGCACATCAGATATGAAAACGATTTCTGTTTTTTCGATTTTATGGTAACGGATGTGCTAGATCGGTCATAAAAATTAATACTTCTAATAGTAATACCCTTTTATCACCAATTAACAGCTTTTAATAGTTATTGAAAATTATTATTGTAATGCTGACGAATTTTTTTAAGAGTTTAAAAAAATCTATCAAGTAATCAGAAGAATATACACAGGACAAAAAAACCATCACCCTTCTAAGAAAGGTGATGGTTAAGAGAACATCAGATTGACTGCATATCTCAGATTAAGGAGTTGTTACAACAAGACCTTTAACTGTGATTGTTTTACCATCAAGGAGGTAAGTTACAACAAATGTATCTGTTGCAGCAGCATTTTGAATATCTACTGTTTTAGATCCATTGAGATTAACCGCTAAGTCAGTCTTCGGATCTGTATTATCGACCAAGTTAGTCACTGTAAGAACAGGTGAGACAGTCTCGATTGCAACACCATACTGGTCAGTCACTTTAAGGATACCTTTCAACGCAGCTGAATCATCCGCCGTAGAGAGAGCAGTTGACTCAAACTTAGCTACACCATCAACGACAGCATCTTTTACGAATTCAACCTTGTCAGCTTTTGGAGCAACTTTTGAAATCGTTACATCTTTCATAAGTGTAACTGGTGATTTCTCTCCATCTACTACTACAGTGATTTTTGAAGTGATTTCATTCTTATCACCGAAAGCAGGATCGTTATCAGCAAGAACTGAGTTTAATTTCCCGTTAGTGATGTCAAGAACTGCATCATCTTCAATCACAGTGTAGTAAGAAGCTGGGAGAAGGACTTTAGATCCATCAGCTTTCACACCATAGACTTTGAAGTCTTGCGTGTGCGATGTAGCAAGACCATCTGCATAGAGTGTGCCAACTTCAGCAATCTCGAACGATGCATAAGCTGACTTATCAACAGTTGTGAATGACACTTTAAGCGGGCTTGTTGAAACTTGTTGTCCATCTTTCATCAAACTGAAAGTAAGGGTTTCAGTTCCTTTAGCAGTCCCCGAAACTGTGAATTTAGAAGTGTTTGTAGTCAAGTTATCATCTGAAACAGCGACTGCACCTTCGTTTTCAGTCTCAGCTACAACAACTTGCAAGTCGTTAGCACCTGCTCCAAGTTTATCCTTCAAGTCATACGTACGACCATATTGATCTTTAACGATGAAGTTAGAATAATCAAGAGTTGCTTCCCCACCAACAGCTACAGTGGTGTTTACATCTTTCAATGACTCGATTGTTGCAGCATATGCCGCAGCTTTTACGTCAAAGTTAAGTTGCGAAACTTTACCTGTTGCTGAAACTGTCGCAACTTGGACATCAAATCCTTTTGCACCAGCAGTGTATTCAAGAACAGCAACACCGTCTTTACCTTTAACGAGTTCAAGTTTCGAAGATGAGAAACTTACTTTGCCGTTAAGGTCATCAAATTTAGTTAATGCGTTTCCAAACTGGTCTACTGCAGTAAATGGAATTTGAACTTTTTCACCTGCTGCAACCATCTCAGCAGGAGCAGACATGTTAAACGATGCAAGAGCAGGAGCTGCTGCAACATTCACTTCATACTGTGCAACTTTACCAGTTGCCTTAGAGATAGATGTAACGATAACCGTTCCACCTTTAGCGTAGTTAGCTCCTGCAGTGAACGTAAGACCCAGCTTATCTTTATCAGCGCCAAGACCAGAAACTACGTTGTTGATTGCAAGTACAGATGGATTAGATGAAGTGAAGATAAATCCATCATTGATTTCTGTTGCAGTAAGTGCTTTACCGTACTGATCCATGCCGTTCACAAGAAGAGCAAATTCTGATGCTGGAGTCACACCAGAGAATGGCTTACCATCTTTGTGATAAACAGATCCGAATGATAATGAGTCAGCAACTGCAACATCAGCAATAGTAATCACTTTTGAAATGACTGTGTTCGTTGAAGCATTAATTCCTGTAACAGCAATCATGTCACCTTTTTTGATTTCAGTTGCCGAAAGCGTCAATACACCTTTGTTATCGTCAGATGCAGTAACACCGTTAGAAGCAGTCCAAGAGATATCTGTAGCAAGTGCTGAAGATGTTACGTCTTCACCGTATTGGTTCATAACTTTGTAAGCTACTTTAGCTTCAGTCTTAGCTCCGTTTGTTGGTGCTGTAGTTGACCCAAGTTCGATAGATGCAACTTTTTCGTTCATTACTGAAGCAGTTTTCGTAAGAGCTTCGTCTGTAAGACCAGAAACTTTTACAGTGTAGTCGCCTTCAAAGAGTTTGCTAGCTAATTCAAGCTTCGCAGACTTTTTATCTTCAGAAGGAACAACTGTCGCGTTTACAACAACTGATCCACGCTTGATTTCAAACTTAGCTTTAGAGAAGTCGATTTCTTTGTTGAAGTCAACTGTAAGAGCGTTAGCTGCAGTAGCTTTGAACTCTTTAATCTCAGCAGCAGTATTAACTACTTTGTATTTAACTGTTTTCGTAACAACGCCGTAAGCGCGGTTAGCATAAGTGAGTGTTCCTTCGAACTCCCCAACTTTATCTGTGTTGAATCCAGCTACTGAGACTGGTTTCGCATATTCGTTACCGTCTGCAAAGAGAACTGGTTGAACGCGGATCCCTGAAACAGGTACGCCTTGCTCGAATACGAATTCAGATTCTGGTTTGATTTCTTGTGCGTGGTTCAAGACGCGGACGCGCTTCTCAACACGGATGCCTTGGCCTTTTACAAAACCTTTAGCAGTTTGGAATACACCGAGTTTGTTCAAGTCTACTGAAGATTTGTACCAGTAGATTTCGCTGCCCTTGTATTCTTTGTCGAGTGTCGCGTCGAGGTCCCCTACGCGTACATAATCTGATGAAAGACGCACTGTCTTTGTTGCTGCGTCTGCTGTAATTGCAGGCGCTACTGCTGATGCTGCTACTGCGAACGCTGCCGCTGCAGTAACGAATTGTTTCTTCTTAGCCATCTGATGTAAATCCTCCCTTAGGTAGATAGGTTTTTCTACCGTCCTTGCCCAACCGATCTCGTTCGGAGTCATGTATCCATAACAATGAATAAAGTGCTAATGTTTATGTAACTGACTCTTCTGTAGACCAGGCGTTCTCCCCCGGTAGAAGTCTTTGCAAGAATCATCTTGAACAATTTACCAAGACTGTTCTTGGAAAACCTTACATCCATAATATACATAACACTTCCAAGCGACACAAGCGTTTTTTTTCGCAAAATTGGTAACGTTTTTGAATTTTGGAGATTTTAGTTTAATTCATTTTCGTATTTACCTTTTTTGGAAATGTCGAAACGAGTCGTTTTTTGTTGATTTCATGCGATTTAAGTTGAAATACACGTTGAAAACCATTTTTATACCATTAATTACCTTAAGTATTTAATTTACATTATTGATTTTTAAAGTCCCTTCTAATCCATACATATTTCCAAATTAAAAATCATTGACCTCTTTCACAAAACCAAAGTTATCCAAAATAGCACCTTTCATTCCAATTCCTCTTTTATAGGCATCTTGCTCAAAATTCGTCTGCTCGTGAGGACTTTGTGCCTAGCATCGATTTTTGTTCTAGTACGATTCGTTTATCAGTAATCAGGCAATGGGAGACTCAATAGTTTGTTTCTTCATGAACGACAAAAGACGGGTATCCCGATCACTCGGCATACCCGTCTCTCTTCTATCGTATAGTCTTATCGTACAGTCACCTTCGTCATCTTGCCCGGGCGATCTTTCAAGTCCTCGATATGGACGTTGATCGTCTCACTCTTTTTGAGCGCACGTGTCTTCACAGAGAACGTGCCGTTCGAAAGGATCGTTCCGCGTCCCAACAGCTGATACTTGCTGTTGCGGACGACGACACGCATCCCGGCTTCGCCGCGACCTGTGACCGACTTCGCGAAAGAACGGAGCGTGTTCACTTTCGGTTGCCCCGGACGTACGCCGGCTTTGACGACGACACGTTCGCTCGTCTCATACTTCCCGTTCGTATAGACGACGCGAAGGAGCGTCCCTGCTTTTTGCGATTGAATCGAGAAGGCGGCAACGGTCTGTTTCGACGTGCCTCGTCCGATCAACTTCTCTCCTTTATACACACGGACCGTTGTCCCCGACGCGACTTTCGCCTTGAACGTCGACGAGTTGTCCTGTGCCATTGCACCCGATGCATTCAATTTGAGCATCGACTCGGCGCGATAGACGTTCGCCTTCCCGAATCCGCTCACCGGATTGTAATACGCCGGGAGCGTCATGCCCAATTCTTCTAACACATACTCGAACCCGTCACTCATGCGTGGGTCGTACGGTGCGTCCCCACCCGAGAAGGCGATCGGGTCCGCCGTCCGCTGCAAGAGCGTTCGTACCTCTTCGACCGAAAGATCTGGGTGATACGACTTGAGGAGCGCGACGGCTGCAGCGACGTGTGGCGTCGCCATGCTCGTCCCGTCCATATAGACGACGTTCCCGTCCGGTACGAGACTCGCCACTTTCGAGCCCGGTGCGACGACGTCGACGTTGACGCCGTAGTTCGAGTAATCCGAGACGATCCCGAAGGCGTTCGTCGCGCCGACCGAGATCGTATATTTCGATGATGCCGGATACGATACGCGTGACTGCGCATCGTTCCCTGTCGCCGCCACGATGACGACGCCACGGTCATACGCATACTTCAACATGTAACCGAGCGTACGGCTCTCGTTGCCGCCGAGGCTCATGTTGATGACTTTCGCCCCTGCGTCGACCGCATACTTGATTCCGAGTGCGATTTGGTCCGTGTCCCCAGAACCGCCCGCATCGAGCACTTTCACCGGCAGAATCGAGACGTTCGGGACGATTCCGCGCATCGAGACGCCGTTGTCACGTGTCGCGCCGATGACGCCGGCGACGTGTGTCCCGTGACCGTGGTCATCGATCGCGTCGCCTTCCCCGTTCGGGTCGACGAAGTTCTTCGCGTTTGCGACATCGACCTTGCCTTTTAGGTCAAGGAGACGATGGTCGACCCCAGTGTCGAGGACGGCCACTTTGATCGACCGTTTCGGCAAGTTCAACGCCTCATACTTATCGAGGCCGATCCCTGCATTCGCGAACGGCTCGAGGATCGACTTCTGGTTGATCGCCCACTGGTAGTCGAGGCTGACGTCGGTCGCGAACGACTCATACGTCTGGACCGGCTCGATATACTCGACGTTACGGTCCGACTCGAGCGTCGACTTCGCCTGTGCCTGCATCTTCATCGACGCTTCTTCCACATCGACGAGCGCGAAGTAGTCAGACGGTTTCCCGATGGCGATACGCTCGGCCGAGACGTCGCTCATCGCGTTCATCTTGCCAATTGATGTGTTTGGTGACGATTTGTATTTGACAATGTAACGCGGTGCGTCACTGCCGTCCGTTTGAATCGTCATTCCGATCTTACCAAAGAGGTCCGTCACCGGGGTCCCGGCGAGCGAGTCCATCTCGAGCGCTGTCGCGATCTCGCCGATTTCGCCTTGCAACGCGGTCGGTACGCTTGCGTCGACCAAGGCGTGGAGACGGTTGATCGCCGAGGCGTCCTGGGTTTTGAGCGTATACGCCTTCTTGTCAACGAGTGCCGTCAACAACGGACGGAGCGTCTTCAAGTCGGTGAGGGCAGCTTTGCGCTTCTCGCCGTCAAACGTGATCGCCTTGACGATATACGGTGAGGCACGGTAGTAAAGGGCCGACAAGTCGCGACCTTCCTGTGACGTGCCGAGTACTTCACTTTGGACGCGACGGATGAGCTTGAGCATCGAGTCACGTTCCGGTGCCGGTTGGACGATCGATTCGACGGCACACATGTCGCCGCCGACCTGCTCGTATTTGACCGGGAGCTTGACCGGGTTGACGACGAGCTTGATGTCTGACGCGAACATCGAGAGGTCTGGTGCCGGTGGCTCTTCCCCTTCCGGTACCTCTTCTGTCGGCATGTCCATCATCTCTTCGCCGAGTTCCATCGGCATATACTCGACCTTGATGTAGTATGGACCTTCCCATGCGAACGGGAAATCGATCTTGGCCGTCTGTTCTTTCTCTTCCTTCGTCGCGCTCGCGCGGTAACGGTCGAACGTCTCATCCTTCGCCGCCATGTCGGCGCTCGGGTAGACGCTGATGTTCGCGAGCTTCGAAGATTCGAACGTGACTTCCATATGTGTCATCGCGGACGTCTCTCGTTCCATCTTGAACCAATACGTGTTTACCGGCTCCGTATCGGTCGTGAACTCGACCGCTTCCCCCGGAGTGAGTAATGTGGCATTGGTCATCCCGTTTCCACTGTCAGCGAGTGCTGGCGGCAAGAACGAAAGGACGAGGACGAGAACCGTCACCATCGCCACGAACTGCTTGAATCGTGCTTTCATGTTTTCCCCTCTTTCATATGTGTTGAGGCATGTACCCCACATCGTTCTACGATAATTATCGGTTCATGTTTCAAAAGCGTAACAAAAATGTTTCGACAATGTTTCAATCTATTCGTCGAATCGTCTTTCTTCCTATAAGGAGAGAGATCTTCGCATACAAAAGACCGGTGTCTCCACCGGTCCCTCAATTAGTATCCTGCGTATTGAAGCGATTGGATGAAGGCGCGTTTTTCAGCACCTGCTAACTTAAACTCTACATCGTATTCGCTACCTTCGATTGTGACGACGATCCGGTTTTCCGGACGGACGTACTTGTCGACGAAGTTGATGAGTTTCGTGCTCGGGTCGAAGAGGAACGACTCTTCAATCGAACCGTCATCATACATTTCGTACGTCACATCATCTTCTGAGATGTTTTGTGAGTATGTCGCGCGCCCAACGCGGAGTGTCATCTTCTCAAACCCTGCGACTTCCCCATCTTCCGCAAAGTAGTTGAGCAGGAAGTTCAGGTTTGATTTAGATGGATGACCGAGAAAGGCCGGTGCGAACGTCTCGGCGTAGCGCGTGTCACCACTTGAACGAAATGCTTCTTTATGAAGCGTCAACTTCATACCTTCAATATAGACACGGTGGAAGTTGTGATAGAGTGCATGTTGCACCGTGATCGCTTTTGGTTTACTGACGTTGCCTGCACCGTCGCGGATGACGAGTGACATCTTCTGTCCCATCTTTTGAGCAGGGATCGGGACGATGAACCCACCGTGTGACATGACCGGTGCCGTGTACGTTTTGCTGCCGATTGTGACGATGGCAGTCGAATATGGTTCAGCTTTCCCGTAAACGCCACGCATCGATGCCGTCACCGATTTCGTCAACGTTGCCGGTTTCGGTGCGTACCGGTCTTTGTAGACGCTACGTTTTGACATGTCGCTCGTCGCACCTTTCGTCGTGACCGTCTTCGCCGAGAGCCACGAGTAAGCAGGTTGAGCTACAATCCCACGACGATAGAGACCGTTCGCATCGAACTTCCCTTTATACGTCTTGTCGCCGATCGTGAGCTCGACGTATTGTCCCGGCTCCCCGAGGACACGCACTTCGCGCGATGTCTCCGTCAACGGTTTGATGACCGGTGCGTCAGGACGTGCTTCCGGGTCTTCTGCGACGATCGCACGCGTCGTCTCACTGATGTTGCCGCTCGCGTCGACGAGACGGACATCGATCACTTTTCCGATCGACTGTGGAGACATCTTGAAGACGGCCTCGCCACCTTCTAAGATCGTACGGACGTACGTCTTACTGTTGATCATGATCTCCGCTTTCGCTGCGACCTCACCCGTGATTGTGAGTGAGTTCGACGTGTGGAGTGGTGCTGATAACACAGGGGCGTCAGGTGCTGTGACGTCTTCAGTCGTCTCCGCGTTGACGGCTGTTGAAGGAACGATTCCTCCGAATGCGAGCGTGGTCGCTAAGAAAAGAGCTGCATATTTTGGTTGTTTCATAATGAATTTGGGTCCTCCTCAGGAATAATGACAATCGTTTACAAAAATATTATAATCTGTCCTTTTTCAAAAGGGTACATAATTTTTCTAAAATAGGCATATATTTTTCAAATTCACATTTCCTTCATTTTATAAAAAAGACACCCATTAATGTGGAGTGTCTAAACGCTTATTATCCTTCGTTGATCATCGTCGCTTGTCCGCCTTGCCATAACCAGACGCCATCTTCTTTCGTATAAAGATGAAGCATCCAGAAGCGACCTTCGTAGGCGTTCGTGCCGAGGATGAACTTCTCCTCGAGCAAGAGTTGGACGACGGCGAGGTCGCCGCGTACCGTCTCGTCGAACGTCACCGTCTCCTGTGCGATCCATTGAATCGCCGTCGGGTCGACGTACTGGTCCAAGAACGTCTCTTTATCGAACTGACGCCCGCTCGAATCGACATATCGGAACGAGTCGTGCATGAGCGCCCGCATCGCGTCGAGATCGCCGGCCACTTGATGGGCCGACCGGTCGTCAGAAAGTTGTTTCATGTTGAGTGTCTCCATAGTTGTCCCTTCCTTTCCCCGTCCATCATAGCACAGATAACGAACAGCGAACGAGTGGAATGCAGAACATCGAATGACTCAATCATTTCCCTCTTATCGAAATATGCAACCTATTTCACATCGACTACATATATACTAAAAACTGTAAATTTCATGAATCGAGGTGGAAATGTTGAAACGAATCTTCAGTTTGCTCTTACTCTTTACATTCTCTTGGACACTCCCCGCTCAAGCGGTCGGGTCAGATGCCATGCTTCGTGCCGGCACGACCCTCTATGCCGACCCGGAGGAATCGATCGTCCTGCTCGTGACGGATGAGCCGCAACGAGTCGAGATCCATAACGTGACCGAGACGCATACGTCAGTCACGGTCGACGCGCAAAACGGATTCGTCCGAAATGACGCCTTGGTGCACGCCGTCACACGTTACATCCAAACAGAAACTGATGCGCTCGATGCTGCCGGCAATCCGGTCGCGACACTCGCCATCGGGACAGCGGTCGACGTCTTCGACATCGAAGGTGATCGTCTTCTCACGACGGACGGGACGTATGTCGCCCGTGACGCACTCGGCGAGACGCCACCAGAGACGGTGACCCGTTACGCCAAAGTGGGTGCGGTCGTCTTGTCTGCGCCAGACGGGGACAAAATCGCCGAGCTCGAACCCGGGCAGACGCTCGACGGTTTTGTCGTCGGTTCGATGATTCGCATCGAGACGGCGGACGGCTACGGCTATGTCGCCTTTGATACGACGAGCACACGTCCGATCAAGACGGGCACCCAGTTCGTCTTGACGACATCTCCTTACACCGATGCGACCGGAAAGACGATTGACTCCCTCGTCCGCGGTGACAAGACGAGCGTATACGGCACCGTCGGAGACATGGCCCGCCTCTTCAAGGACGGGGCTTACGTCTATATGAAGCGCGACATGCTCGCGGACAAGATGCCACGCTACACGAAGACGGGTAGCCGCTATGCGCTCAGCGCGATCAACATCTATCAAGATACGGACAAGAAACAAGTCGTCGGGTCGCTGAAACGAAGTCAGCTCGTCAGCGTCTACGGGACGGACGATGACTTCACACGCATCTTTACGCGCGGTCAGTTCCTGTTCGTCGAGACGAAATCGCTCGGCACGACGAAACCGGCACCGCTGAAGACGGGACAACGGTATATCACGAAAGATACGTCGATTTATGCCCGAACGGTCCTGTCGTCGAAGACGTCCCTCAGCCTGAAGCGCGGACAACTCGTCAGCATTTACGGGACGAAGGGCAACTATACCCGCATCTTCACGAAAGGCAACTACTACTTCATCCCGACGAGCGTGACGAGTACAAAAAAACCGCCTCGCTTCGAGTCGACGGGGAAGCGATACAGTCGCTATGATGAGGTCGAAGTATACGCCTCGACGTCTGTCGTGAAACAAGTCGGTTCCTTGAAACGTGGGCAAGTCGTCGAAACGTTCGGGACGAGTGGGTATTACACACGCATCCGTCTGAACGGGACGTATCGTTACGTCGCGACCGGCTACCTTGCCGTCTCGAAACCGACCGCGAAACCAAAGGCGGGCACGGTCTTCTATACGCAATTCAACGGGACGCCGTACTTCTCGGCTGACGTCGCGTATGGTCGTCCGGCCGGCACATTGCCGCGTGGGACGAAACTCGTCGGACTTCGCTCGATCGATGCCGATTTCTGGCACGTCCGTCTTCCGTCCGGGAAACGCGTCTACGTGTTGAACCCGTATATCGCCGAGACGAAACCGAAGGCGATCCAGCCGGCGAGCGTCTATACGGCCGCCCACTACGGGACGACGAAAAAGACACCGTTCTATGCCAACCCGAACGACACGCGTCCGATCGGGTATCTCGATGCCGGACGTCGCATCTACCCACGTGGGAAGAGTGGCGACTCGTATCTCATCCAGTACGACTGGCGCCCCGTCTACGTCAAGACAAAAGACGTCCGCATCAAACAGGATGCCTTGTTGAAGAAACGCGACACCTCGCAAAAAGAGCGTCTGATCAACGCAGCCGTGAAACATCTCGGGACACCATACACATGGGGCTCGCAGTCACCGCTGAACGGTGGGTTCGACTGTTCCGGTCTCATCCATTATGCGACGAACCAGGCCGGTAAAGTCGGCGGTCGCACGAACGTGTCGGGCTATTGGTATAGCGGACACTTCAAGAACAAACGGACGGGCGTCACGAATGGTCGTCGCGGGGATATCATCTTCTTCGCCGGCACGTACAAATCCGGTCCGTCCCATATCGGCATCATGCTCGATGACGAGTTCTTCATCCATGCCGGGGGCGAGATGCTTCAAATCAACTCGGTGCACGACCCGATGTGGCGTCCGTACTTCCTCGGGTACAAATCGTTATAAGGAGGAATCTCCATGTTTGAGTTTATTGATCCGCTTGTTTGGCAGCTCGTCATTGTCCCGATTTCGACGATCGGGATCGGTGTCCTAACTGCTTGGAGAACGAAACGGTTCTGGATTGGTCCGGTTGTGACCTTCCTATTGAATGGAATCATCGAAAAAATGATGGCGATGGTGTATTACAACGAGAGCTTCTTGAGTATAGAGTCGTTCAGTTCATTCACAATCATCAACGCATTCTTCTCGCTCTTCGTCTCGTTCGTGCTCGTCGGCCCACGCAAAACATCGAAATCTGCCTGATGTGTCGTGATTCATCATTAAAGGAGGACACTCCATGTTTCACTATATCGACCCGTTCCTATGGCAACTCGTGATCGTCCCAACGTTGACAATCGGACTAGGGGTCGCCATCGCACTGCGCCTGAAGCGCTTGTCTATCGCTCCCTTGATCACGCTGATTGCCTACTGGGGCATGGAGTGGTTCATGTATCGGGGCACCCTCTTCTTCTTTACAAAGTGGTGGTTCCTTCCCCTCCTGGCGTTGGGGATCACGTTCACGTTCATCGGCAAACGTCAGGTGGAGCACCCTTCGGTCAAATGATGCTTGACAATGCATCTTTATCCCGTTAAAGTAACGATAACATTCATACGAACTCGCGATGAGAAAGAAGAGTAGCGCGAAGGGACGTCTTCAGAAAGCCGGTGGTCGATGCGAACCGGTGTCGTACCTTGCGCGAATGGGCTTTTGAGCGTTCAGACCGACATGTAGGCTCTGACGGGTCCTCCCGTTATCGGGGACAGCGAATGATGGTTCGCGATGAGTGGGAAGACAAGGCGTCTTTCAACGAAGGTGGCAACACGGGGAATCTCCTCGTCCTTCATGTCCGATCGGGCATGCGGGGCGGGGAGATTTTTTGTTTGAGCGATTGGAGGTGGGCTGGTGAGGTACCACGGATATACGCACCGCGGTCATCGTATACGAACAAGACGTGCCCCTCTCGTTCGTGGATGAACTGAACGAACGGATACGTCGTATATTGACCGTTCAAACGAGGTTTCGATTTTCTATAAAAATCTCGATAACAAATCGCCTCGAGGAGTGGTCGCACACGGATTGCGGACTTGTCCGCTATCGGCACGGTGAACATCCATAACGGTTCGTCATCGAACATGCACGATGTGGCGGTCGTCTTGAAGCGCACCGATTTGTCTCGGATATAACAGAACAGACGGGTCGGTTTGACGGGTTGTCCATATACATGCCAAACGATCCGGATGGGGTCGCCCTCTTCGAACAACGCATCAAACAATTGCTGGGCATGACGAACGACAGCCTCAAAATACTCAAAATTCAGTTCATCAGATTTGATATCAACGTAAGGTGACAGCGTGTCCTCGAGTTCGATATGCTCGGTCAACGCTTCACCTGAAAATTGGTCCGGTCGTAAGACTGACATATATGCATCCCCTTTCTACTCACAATTATAAGGAGGTTCTTTCAATGCAACAACTTATGATCAATGGCGACGAACTCACACCGGTGGCAATCTTCCACCGACTGCAAGGTGAACGAAAGGTATTACTCGAAAGTCGCGCGGAAGGCAAGCACGGTCGCTACTCCATCATCGCGGCGAACCCGGTCGAGACGATCCGGGTCGATGGGAACGACGTGACGGATGCAACGGGGACGGTCTATGCGGACGACCCGCTCCATGCCCTGTCAAAACGCATTACTCGTGACGACTTCACTGCCCCATACCCGTTCATCGGCGGTGCCGTCGGCTATATCGGCTACGACTTGCTTCGCGTATATGAACCAATCCCGAACACGCCGATCGTGACGCGTGATTTGCCAGACGCCCTCTTCCAGCGCTATGAGACGGTCGTCTTATACGACCACCTCGAAGAACAGGTCATCTTGCTTGATACGAGTGAGACGGATGCTACGATGCGACTTGAGTCCATCCGTGTACAGCTCGAGACACCGGAGACGCACGCCCTCGAACCGGTCGTCCGGACGAGCGAGCAGATTTTGACACCGAAGGATGAATTCATCGACCGTGTGCTCCAGGCGAAAGAGGCAATCCTCGCAGGCGAGGTGTTCCAACTCGTCTTGTCGCAACGAATCGACGCGACGTTCACCGGGGACCCGTTCCACTTTTATCGGACGCTACGGAAACAAAATCCGAGTCCGTACTTGTTCTATATCGACCTCGGGGAAGCAATCGTCCTCGGGGCCTCCCCGGAGAGTCTCGTCCGCGTCGAGAACGGCAAAGTGACGACGAATCCGATTGCCGGGACACGCCCTCGTGGGAAGACCGTCGAGGAAGACATGCGTCACGCGGAGTCACTCCTTCAAGATGAGAAGGAACTCGCCGAGCACCGGATGCTCCTCGACCTCGGACGGAACGATATCGGGCGGGTCGCCAAAGTCGGCACGGTCACTATCCCGAAACACATCGAGCTCGAACGATTCAAAAACGTGATGCATCTCGTCTCGGAAGTCGAAGGGGATTTACGTGACGATGTGACCCCGATCGATGCGCTCCGTGCCTGTCTTCCGGCCGGTACTGTCTCCGGGGCTCCAAAGATTCGGGCGATGCAGTTGATTGACGAGCTCGAGACGGTGAAACGAGAAGTTTACGCCGGGGCGGTCGGCTATCTCGACGTCCGCGGCGGATTCGACTTCGCCCTCGCCATCCGGACGATGGTCGTCCAAGGTGACACGGCCCATGTTCAAGCCGGTGCCGGCATCGTCTATGACTCAGACCCGGTATCGGAATATGAAGAAACGTTGCACAAAGCCAAATCCCTATTGGAGGTGTTCGCATGATTCTCCTCATCGACAATTACGATTCGTTCACGTATAACGTCTATCAGGACGTCGCCCGCTTCAGTGACGTCTGTGTCATTCGGAACGACGAACATACTATAGAAGAAATCCGTCGCATGAACCCGAGTGGCATCATCCTTTCTCCCGGTCCCGGCGGTCCACAAGATGCCGGTGTCTCACTCGCGGTCGTTCGACAATTGTCCGGCTACATCCCGATTCTCGGGGTCTGTCTCGGCCATCAGGTCATCGCCAAGGCGTTCGGGGGGAATGTCGGACGGGCGAACGAGGTGATGCATGGTAAAGTCTCACGGATCAATACGGTTCCTGGTGTCCTCTTCGAAGGATTGTCGATGGACGTCATGCGCTATCACTCGCTCGTCGTACAAGAGACCGAACTGACAGTCACGGCCGAGACGACAGACGGTGTCATCATGGCACTCGAACACCCGAACCATCCGACGTACGGTGTCCAGTTCCACCCCGAGTCGATCGGTACACCGGACGGACGTAGCATCTTCGAGCGCTTCGTCCAACTGTGCACGAAAAAACCGGGGCACGTGTCCCCGGTTTGAGTGTCAGCCTAAAAAGTCTTCCCGCTGAAAATCATGCTTGTCGATCTTGATATTGTCACATGCCACCCCGTTCGTCCGGAGTACGTGGATCGTCTCGCGCAACAGTTCGTCACTGCCGACGATGTAGAACAAGGCGTCCTTGTCGGATGCCATCATCTCCACGCGTTCGTAGTAGTCTTTCCGACTCGGAACGAACTCTGATGTGAAGCATTCGTTCGATTCGAAGATGTCACCGAATAGATACGCCTTCGACGAATCGACGTTCAACGAATGAAGATGCGGGACGCCTTCCCCGTTCGCCAAATAGTCGAGGACGACCGGACGGAATGTCGCGAGTCCGACCCCAGCCGATAACAAGTAGACATTCTTCCCGCTCCGTTCGAGCGGGACGTTCGAATGTGTCTTGAACAAGGCGACCTTGTCTCCCGGTACCATGTCGCGAAGGATCGATTTAAACGTCGAGCATTCGGATTTGATGCGGGTCGTAATCCCGATTGCCCCTTCGTTTGGCAACGTCGAGATCGACATATGGCGTACGAGGCTCCGGTCCGGCTTGTCCCCGGCGTTGAACCCTTCGAGCGCGAGATGCGTGTGCGCCCCTTCCTGCCACGTAAATTCAGGTGGCAAGGCGAGATGGAACGTGTATGTATCCGGTGCCTCCGCCACTACTTTGGTGATCGGTGTCCAGTCAATTTTCATGTGAATCCTCCCTTTCGTTAATACACCGCAATTGGCCCATACGGACCTTCGATGATTTCCAGTTTCGTCTCAAAAATATCGGATAGAATCTTCGCGTCC
This sequence comes from Exiguobacterium marinum DSM 16307, assembly GCF_000620845.1. Lineage (GTDB taxonomy): Bacteria > Bacillota > Bacilli > Exiguobacteriales > Exiguobacteriaceae > Exiguobacterium > Exiguobacterium marinum. Next base: position 1,005,601 of record NZ_KK211189.1, on the reverse strand, counting down.
ATGATTTCATCGACCGTTCCAAACGCAGCAATCTGTCCGTCTTTCATCGCACAGATGCGATCCGAATATTTCGCCGCAAAGTTGATATCGTGGAGCACCGTGACGATTGTCCGTCCGAACTCATCGGCGACGTGGCGTAAATACTCCATCATCTGTACCGAACGGGCGATGTCCAAGTTGTTGAGCGGCTCATCGAGGAGGACGTATTCCGTCTCCTGACAGAGCACCATCGCCACATACGCACGCTGCCTTTGTCCCCCTGAGAGCTCGTCGAGATAGCGGTTCTCGAGCGCGGTCAAGTCGAGGAAGTCGATATATTTCGAGATGATCGCCTCGTCCTCTTTTGTGAGGCGTCCTTTCGAGTACGGGAAACGCCCGAACCCGGCGAGTTGCCGGACCGTGAGCCTTGTCACGAAGTGGTTCTCTTGACGCAGGATGGTGATGATTTTCGCCAAGTCTTTCGACTTCGTGCTCGACACGTCCATGCCGGCGACTTGGATCTGTCCCTCGTCTAAGTTGAGCAACCGTCCGATCATCATGAGCGTCGTCGACTTGCCCGCCCCGTTCGGTCCAATCAATGAGGTGAACCCGGCTTTCGGGATGTCGAGCGTGAGCGGTCCGATGTGGACGTCGTCTGTATACGATTTTTTGACTTGTTCGATTTGAATCATAGCGACCTCTTCCTTAGAATGACGGCCAAGAAGATGAGTCCGCCGAACAGTTCGATGATGACGGAGACGACACTTGGCGTCTGGAATATGTGATACATAAAGAAATACGCGCTCGTCAGGACGAAGAACCCTAGGGCGAACGCCATCGGAAAGACGTATTTATGATCATACGTCGAGGCGACCTGATAGCTGAGCGTCGCGACTAAAAATCCGAAGAACGTGAGCGGTCCGATGAGCGCTGTCGAGACCGACATGAGGAGTGAGATGAGGACGAGCGTGTAGATGACGCTCCTCCGATGGTTCACCCCGAACGTCGTCGCGACGTCCTTGCCGAGTGCGACGATATTCAATCGATTCGAGAACAGGAACAAGAGTGTCCCGGCGATGACGACAATTGGAATGACGATGGGGAAGTACGCCACGTCGGCATTCGTCACCGAACCGAACAGCCGCGCTTGCAGGATATCGAACTCGGACGGAGCGAGCATGCGGCGCATGAACGACGACACCGAGTTCAGTCCCGTCCCGATGATGATCCCGACGAGCAGCATGAGCTGCAAGTTGGCGTATTTGCCTGACAAGAGCCATCCGTAGAGGAGAAGACTCATCGTCACCATGAGACCGACTTGGATCAAGAAGGCGCCCGTTCCCGAAAATCCAATCAATGCCCCTGCCCCGAAGAAGAACACCATGCTCGTCTGGATTGTCGAGTAGAGCGCGTCGAACCCGAGCAGCGACGGGGTGATGATACGGTTGTTCGTCACGGAGTGGAACGCGACCGTCGCGAGACTTTGACAGAGGGCCGCAATCAGCATCGTGACGATGGCGACGATCCGCCGTTCCACGACCGGCACGAATGACGGGGAGTCCATCGGGACCGGATTGTTATAAAGGAGAAGTCCGAGCGCACACAACAGTCCGCCGAGAATGAAGGCACTTAAGAAGAGCCAATAGCGCCTGCTCGCCCGTTTCGATTGAAACGCCAAGGCGTGACGTTCTTCTGTCAATTCCCCAATTGATACGTCGACACCGTCTCGTTCCATGACCGTACTCATCGAACCCCTCCCTTCTTCCGTTGTCGCATTAAGATCATGATGAAGACGACTGCCCCGACCGTCCCGAGAATGAGGGAGACCGGGAGCTCGAACGGCATGATGATCGTCCGTGAGATCAAGTCACTGACGAGAATCGCACCCATCCCGACAAGACAGACCCATGGCAGGTTGCTTCGCAAATCATCCCCGCGGAACATCGAGACGAGGTTCGGAACGATGAGTCCAAGGAACGGCAAATTCCCGATGACCGTCGCCACGACACCGACCGATAAGGCGATCAGCCCCGTCGCCATCATCATGAGCTGGTTATAGTTCACGCCGAGACTCGTCGCGATGTCTTCCCCGAGGCCCGCGAGCGTCAAGCGATTCGCCAGTAAAAAGATGAGCACCGTCACGACGATGATGACCCATAGATACTCGTAGCGCCCGATTTGCACCGAGGCGAACGAACCGACGAACCAACCCTCGATTGCCTGGCTTGCCCGGAAGAAAAGACCGAGGAACGTCGAGATGGCGGAGATGACCGCCCCTAACATGAGCCCGATGATTGGCACGATGAGCGATGATCGGAGTTTGACCGAACGTAAGAACCAGAAGAAGACCATCGTCCCGATGAATGCGAAGACGATTGCCCCGGTCATCCGCATCATGAGGCTCGGTGCCGGTACGAGTAAGTAAACAGTGAGCAGTCCGAGACCCGCCCATTCGAGCGTCCCCGTCGTCGTCGGCTCGACGAGACGGTTTTGCGTGATGAGCTGCATGACGAGCCCCGCCATCGCCATCGCCGCACCCGTCAGCATGAGGGCGACCGTCCGTGGGACTCGGGTGATCCAAAACATATCGAAGCCGTCTGTCCGTGACAGATCGTACACCCCGGTAAAGAGCGACAGCACCGCCAAACCGAGGACGATGATCACGGTGAATACGAACGACTTCGTCCACAATCTAGAAAAGGAGGGCTGAGACATCGTCTCAACCCTGGCTGTCAATGGTTTTTGCATGACGGAACCTTACTTCGCGAGCGCTTCCGTGACACTGTTGAAGAATTCCGCGTACGTTTGAATCGATTCGTTCAAGTACGTGTCTTTCGGGGCATAGACGATTTGCTCTTTCGTCACAGCCGTCGTCTTTTGAAGCGCCGGTGCGTTGTCGATCACGTCTTCGGCTGGTACTGCGCCTTCCGCGTCACCGAGTGGTGCGTCACGGTCGAGGACGAACAACCAGTCCGGATTGCTTTCCGCGATGGCTTCGACGGATACTTCGTCACCTTCGTGGTCACCTGTCGTCTTCTCGACTTCAAGGGCTGGGACCCATCCGAAGATGTCGTACATCGGTCCGAACACGCGTCCCGTTACCGGTGCTGAGAACCCGATGTCTCCGCCCGATACGATGACTGACATGATTGTATCTTTTCCGTTGTATGCCGCTTTCGCGTCTTCAATCGACTTGTCGAGGTCAGCGACGATCGTTTCGGCTTCTGTGTTTTTGTCAAAGATTTTTCCGAGTGTGAGCGTCGTGTCTGTCAATCCTTTGACTAAAATCTCACCCGGTGTGCCTGAATCTTCTGGGATTTCGATGTTCAAATCGATGACCGCCGCTTCCGGTACCAACTTTTTGATGTCCTCGTAGTAATCCGCGAAGCGTTGACCGACGATGACGACGTCTGGGTCAACTCCCGCAATCGCCTCTAAGTTCGGCTCGAAGTGCATGCCGACATCACTGATGTCTTTGTCTGATGCATATGGTGACTCCGCTGGAAGGAGTCCGATTGGTGCCGCCACCAAGTCGATGTCCCATGCTGCCAATGTTTCGAACGTCCGGTTATCGAGGGCGACGACCTTCTCCGGATTGACCGGTACCTCGATCGTGCCATGTGCATCCGTAATCTCGACCGTCTCTGTCTTTGTTGCGCTGCCGACGTTCTCTTCTTTCTTCGTCTCACTCGTTCCGCCACATGCGGCGAGTACGAAGACGAGCAACGTCAACATGAGTGAAATCTTGAATTTCCCCACTTCATCCATCTCCTCTGTATGTAAAGTTCAATGATTCTCATATCTAGAACGAGTCGCGTTGGTTATGTATGTCTAGTATCGCGCTCTCGTTGTCAGTGATAATGATTATCATTGTCGTTTTCATCAAGTAGCATAACAAACAAAATTAGGATACGCAATGCCAATTTGACAAGATTCGGATAGGAAAATTTTTCTTTCCATAGATGCACGCACAAAAAAAGAAAGCGGAGAGGTCCACTTTCAAAGTTACTCATTGTCATTACGATTTCGTTTTCGATCGAGAATGATGTATGTGACGAATAAGACGAACGTATACGTCGCTGAGAAAATCACGATCCTCAATAATCCGTCCGGTATGATTTTCGTGATGAAGAACAGCGAGAACACGACCGAGAAAAATAAATACGGTCCTCGATCGTTAGTCGGTGTGTCTCGCCAGTAAATAATCAAGATGAGAAGCGCAAGCGGACCGCAAAGGGCATACAAGATGAAAAACGGCACGCGGCGCATCAAAAATGGAGTTGGTTTAGGCAGTTCCATTCCACTCATACCTCCGAGATCCCGTTCGCCAACAGCAACAGGAAAATCCAAATCGACAATGGAATCATCAATCCGATTGTCGCAAGCAGCGTGTAGATTTTAATGATTCGATCCTTCGTGAAGAATCCCCAAATCAACGTGGCGAACAAGGCGATGTCAATCGCGAGATATACCCAGATGACCGTCATCAAATCGAGGTTCGGAAACACTCGGCCGTTCAGCGTGAAGAAAGTGATGATTGTCAAAATAAATAGTTCGAGCGTCGCATATAACGGTGCGTATCGCTTGTTCATACGCGCATCTCCCGCTTCCGTCTGACCATCTCATTTGCAATGAAGAGATGTATCAAATGTGAACCCATGTCACGCCCCCCTTTTCCCTGATTATTCCATCAACGTTCTATCTCGACAACCCCTTTCAAATTTTGATAAACTAACTTTACTGAACGGTCAGTAAAGTAAAGAGAGGTGTGATCGGATGAGTAAAAAACAATTGTTGCTACAGACTGCCGCCCAGATGATTCGAGAAGACGGAATCAGTCAGTTGTCGCTCGAACGATTGGCGACGAAAGCAGGAATCACGAAAGCCGGGGTCCTCTATCATTTCGACAATAAGGCCAACTTATTGCGTCAGATGAACGAATTCGCCATCGAGACGTTCGAGAAACGAATCACCGCCCATCTATCGGACGGTCCATATTCATTTACCCGTGCCTATGCCCTCGCGACGTTGGAGGATGTTGATCACGGGGACACGGACCTCGTCGCCGTCTTTATCTCCTCACAAGAAGATGCGACGAGCGAGTCGATCTGGAGTGACGTGTCGACCGGTTGGAACGAGCGATTCGCTGCAGATGGACCGGACCAGGATGCGATTTTAAAACTTCGTCTCCTCTGTGACGGCTTTTGGTTCGCTGTCTTGTATGGGTATAGCGAATCGTTCAAGGACCGTGCGGCGACACTCATTCGGGAGGCATGTGACGAGTTGGTTCAAGGAGGTTCGTAATATGGGATTCATCTATTTGATCGGGGCCATCGCCTCAGAACTGTTCGGGTCGAGCATGTTGAAAGTGAACGCCACCTCGACGAGCCGACTTCCGATTCTCGGGGTCGCCTTCGGTTATGGGACGGCATTTTATTTGTTGTCACTTGCCCTCTTCACCATTCCGCTCAGCTTCGCATATGCATTTTGGAGCGGGGTCGGGACGGCACTCACGGCGGTGATCGGATTCGTCGTCTTCCGGGAACAAATCAGTCGTCAAAAAATTGCGGGGATCGGGCTCGTCATCATCGGGCTCGTCTTCATGAAAGTGTGAGGTGAATCGAAATGAAAGCCTATCTTTTACTGTTCTTTTCTATCGGATTTGAGGTACTCGGGACGTCGATGTTGAAGCTGTCGGATGGATTCACGAACCTCGTACCGAGTGCCATCCTCTTGGTCAGTTTCGCCGCCTCGTTCACCCTCATGGGCAACGTGTTGAAGACGATTCCCCTCAGTATCGCTTATAGCATCTGGGCCGGGCTCGGCACGGTGGCGACGGGGCTCATCGGGGTGTTCGTGTACGGGGAAGTTCTCTCCACACTAAACGCCATCGGTCTCTTGTTGATCGTCCTCGGCGTCATCGTGATGAATCAACAAAGAGAGGAAGTCGTGACATGAACGAGTTGGTAGATTATCTTCAAACACTAGAAGAAGCGTTACTCACGACGGAAGTCAGGCAGTCGACGGAGCGATTGCGTGAACTGTTGACCGAAGACTTCTTTGAAATCGGTAGCTCGGGACGGATCCTGTATCAAGATTGGAATCAGACGACACTCCAGCTCGACCCGATTGAGGCGGTGTTATCCGAATTCACGCTGCATCCGTTGACGGAAGGTCACGTTTTGGTGACGTACCATCTCGTTCAACCGATATTGAAGCGCGAAACACGCCGCAGCTCGATTTGGGTATTCGTGGACGGGCGTTGGAAGATGCGATTTCATCAAGGTACGGTCGTCCCGAAAGAGGCAACTTGATTGCCGAACGTCCTCATCTTCCGCTACTCTGAAGTGGAATCCAAGCGTGACGAAAGGGGCAGTTTCTTTATGAAAATTTTACTCGTTGGGGCAAGCGGCACGGTCGGTCAGACCGTCGCAAAAGAGTTGGAGAAAACACATACGATCATCCGGGCTGGGCGTAACGGGGCAGACGTGCAAGTCGACCTCACTTCTGAAGACAGCATCCGCCAGATGTATGAGACGGTCGGACGGGTCGACGCGGTCATCAGTACGGCGGGCAGCACGCATTTCGGTCCGCTTTCCGAGATGACGCCGGCAGATAATCAGAAGAGTATCGACAGCAAGATCAAAGGACAGGTCAACCTCGTCCTTCTCGGGCTCGATTATGTGAACGATGGCGGCAGCTTTACATTGACGAGCGGAATCTTGATGGACGACCCGATCAAGGAGGGCGCATCAGCGGCACTCGCGAACGGCGCCATCAAAGGATTCGTGACCGGTGCGGCGATTGAGATGCCACGGGGCATCCGTATCAACAACGTCAGCCCGAACGTCCTCGTCGAAGCGCTCGATGCGTACGGCCCGTATTTCCGAGGCTACGCGGCGGTACCGGGTGAACGGGTCGCCCTCGCCTATGTGAAAAGCGTCGAAGGCGCGCAGACCGGACAGACGTACGAAGTCTACTAACAACGAAGCATCTCTTCAAGAGGTGCTTTTTTCGTACCTTACACTTTATTTTATCTCCCTCGTCCGGAAGATTCCGCTATACTCGGGGCATCTTATACCCGGGAAAGGTTGAAGTTTCATGAAAGACAAAACGTTTCGCGCCCTTTATCACATTCCCTCTTCTTTCGTCGAACATCCGCTCCAAAAGCGCGCCTTACAGGCGATCGGTCGTCCTCAGGAATCGATGATCGAGGTCATCTTCCGCGTCGGTGGGTTCGGCACGTATGATGTGAGTACAATCACCTTTTTTGAGAGGGGCACCGTCCTTCGACACATTGATCGGTCCGATACGTCAATCACCGAGCCCTTTGAATTCGAATACTACGAGGGCGAGGAAGCGAAACAGATGCGTGTCGCGTTTCATCTGCTTGGAACGAATTGGTGGCCAACCGTTTTCGAAGAACTCGAAGGGATTCGCACGCTAGACGGTACACAGTGGAATCTCAGCGTATACACGAACGGGACACTCATTCACGAGCATCATGGCAGCAACGCCTATCCGTCCGAATGGGAGCAAGTGACTCGCCTGTTCGGTATTTCTTGAAGAACGACAAAGGGAGCATCCGCAATGGATGCTCCCTTTCGTCAGAGCGGTTGAATCATCTCGACCCGATTGCCGAACGGGTCTCTGAACTCGAATCGGTCGTATCCTGGAATCGGGATGCCTTCGGAGTAAGAAATCTCGTTCTCTCGAAGCGCTTCCTTCCAATGACCTAAATCCGTCATCGCGTATGCGATATGCGCTTTCGTCTTCTGTCGTTCCACGTCGTCCTCTGCCCCGACATGGACGGAACGGTCGCCGACCTGAAGCCAAAATCCGCCACGTCCTTTCAGTGACTCCGGCTTCTCGATTTCACGTAGACCGAGAAACTCACAATAGAACGCCTTCGCCTCTCGCTCCGCTCCAATTGGAATCGTGAGCTGGACATGATGAATCCCTGTGATCATGCTCATTTCCCCTTCCGATAGGTCAGTCCGATATACTGCATCTTCTCGTTGAACAAACGCGGGTACGCCAGATAGCCGACGAGCGTCGCCGAGATCGAGGCGGTCGTCAAAATCAAGAAGAGGATCAAGAGTTGATACAAAACCGCTTCCATCGGGTCGGCTCCCCCAATGATGAGACCGCTCATCATCCCCGGTAGCTGGACGAGCCCCATCGTCTTTTGAGCCTCGACGGTCGGGATCATGCTCGTGCGAATCGCATTCTTCAAGCTATTGTCGATGGCCACTTTTGGTGTGCCGCCGAGTGAAAGAATGAGTTCAATGACGTCGTCACTCCGCTCGACCTCGTCTTTGAACTTGTTCAAGAACAGGAGTGATAACACCATGCTGTTCCCGATGACCATCCCGCTGATCGGAATGACCTTTTCCGGCTCGAATGGGATGATGCCGAGCCCGAGCAGGAGTCCCATCGTCAGCGTTTCGATCGTCACGAGTGTCAAGACGATGATCCACATGATGCCCGGAATCCCGTCCCCTTTTCGTCGGATGTTTTGTGTCGCGGCGACAATCATGAGTAAAATCATCAACAGCATGAAGATGGGACTGTCGCTCTCAAAGACGAACGTCAAGATATAGCCGATGATCAACAGTTGAATGATGGAGCGGACGGTCGCGATGATAATATCACGCTCGAGTCCGAGTTTTAGGACGAGCGTCAAGGCGAGTGGGATGACGACGAAGATGAGCGCCGTCGCGAGTTCAATATATGACATCAATCTTCCCCCCTGACGAATTGTTGGATGACGGGATCGTCCGACTCATCGATGAACGATGCGTCCCCATACGCAAGCAATTCCCCATCTTTCAAAAACCACATGTCGTCACTTACCCGCCGCGCCTGATCAAGGTCATGGGTGATCCAGATGACGGTCACACCGTACGATTGTTGCAGTTTTCGGATGAGTCGCTCGATCTCTTTCACCGTCCGGTAATCAAGGCTCGCCGTGATCTCATCGAGCAAGAGCACGTCTGGTTTATTGACGAGCGTCCGCGCGATGGCGACCCGACTCCGTTCCCCACCCGACAGTGATTTGATGGGTTGGTCGAGGAACGCCTCACTCAAGTCGACGCGATGGAGCAATTCGGCAGCCCGGTCGCGGTCGAGTGTCTCGTCGAAGATGGCCTTCGGGAGATTCAAGTTGTCGTACACCGTCCCTTGAATCATCGGCGCACTTTGGAACGCCATACCGATTTTCTTTCGTAGCTCGAGGATGTCCATCTCCGCGATGTCTTCCCCTTTGAATAAAATCGTGCCTGTGTCTGGTGATAGCAATCCGTTGATATGCTTCAGACACGTCGTCTTGCCGGCGCCGCTCGGTCCGACGAACGTCGTGATTCGTCCTTCTCGAAACGTCCCGGACACATGGTGCAGGATGTCTTGATGACTCACATCTTTGAATTCAATGATTGACATGCTTCTCTCGCCTCCTAGTTCTAGTGTACAGAAAAGAGCGGATGAGGTGGTCAAGAATGCAGTCTGTAATCGGTTATAATCAGATTAAGGGGGTGTCTGTGATGGAAACTATAAATATCCATCCCAATGAAGAAGATGCGAGAGTCATCAAGGAATATGTAGAAGCGAAACAGCTGCACTTGTCTACCTTCATTCGCGATGTGATGATTGAACATATTCAAAACGAAAGAGACGTAAATCGATATCACGAAACGATGCATCATTATCAAAAGGAACCGAAAGCGATCTCATTCGAAGAGATGATGAAAGAATTGGACGGAGAATAAATGTTATACAAATAAAATCTACGCTATACCACCTTTGTTATTGTCGGAGGATCAACGAATAGCACTTCAATCACATCATTTGATGTAAGAAAAACATAGTGCTCCACTTCACCCATGCCCTCATATTGTTCCAAAGACTCTTGGGCAAACCATTCCAGATAACTAGAATTTTTCATTTTGAATAACGTCCAATTCCCGTACTCAAGATGTGCATAATCCCTATCTAAATGCTCTAAAATCCCCATTCGTGAGCCTTCATCCGTATTTCTATAAGAGAGTAAAAGACCAAAAAATAAACACACCAACAAATGTAGTTACGGTCATATTTCTTCACCTTTCGAATTGTGTCATCTGATTCAACATTCGAGTTACATTTTGAAATCCCTTGTCCGTATAACGTGTTAAATTCGTACTCATTTCCTTGATAAACATAGTCATCTCAGAACAAAATGAACATGTTTATCGTGTTTAAACATGTTCATTTATGCTTAAACATAGTCATTTTCACTCAAAATGACCATGATTCTTTTTATTACAGGTTAAACTAAAAAAAACGCTCGACCGTTTCCATACGAAACAGTCGGGCGCTTTTGTTACTTATAATCCCGTTCGATGACGAAGCTCGTCTTGTCTCCGCGGAAGTAGGAGCGTGAATATTCAATTGCTCGTCCCGACTCATCTTCTGTCACCGTCTCGATATGGAAGCAAGGGGACCCGAGTGGACAGTCGAGGAGCGTACTCACCTTCTCGTCAGCTAAGGCAATCTCCAGTGCTTCCGTCGTCTTCGCGACATGCACGTCGTGGACCTCGGCGAGTGTGCGGAAGAGCGAATGCTCGGCCTGTTCCTTCGTGATCCCCGGTGCGATCTGCCACGGGATGAACGAGACCTCATACTGGGTCGGTTCGCCGTCCGCATGACGGATTCGCTCAATCTTTTGAATCGGGGCGTTGTCTTCCGCTTCAAACACAGAAGCGATTTGACCTGATGCCGAGATGACCGAGATGTCGATCAAGGCGACTTGCCCACGTTTCCCTTGAACGGCGAGCTGTGCCGCATAGTTGTTCGGCGTATACGACAACGTCTGTTGTACTTTCTTCCCGGCGACGAACGTCCCGCGACCTTGTTGACGGACCAGATACCCTTCCGTCGTCAACTGGTTGAGGGCACCCCGTACCGTCGTTCGGCTCACATCGAACTCCTCGCAAAGCGCGTACTCGGTCGGAAATTTTTCCCCTTCTTTATAGTGCCCACTCTTGATGCGGGACAACAGTTCATCCTTGATTGCGGTTTGGAGCGTCGATTGCGACATATCTCCATCTCCTTTACGTTAGGTTGGTTCCTTTATTGTGATACAGCAATCATACAAATGCAAATACAAAAACTAATTTGTATCATTTGTACTTTTTATATTGCAGTAAGTTGTATCATTTGTTATATTTGTTACGACAAAAAGAAATCGCTTTCAAAAGGAGGAGTTGGCACCATGGCAGTCAAGGTCGTCATCATCGGCGGTGGATCCAGTTACACCCCGGAAATCATCGAAGGATTGATCGATCGACAAGCAACGTTCCCCGTTCGGGAAATCGTGCTCGTCGATATCGAAGAAGGGAGGGAGAAACTAGAGATCGTCGGTCGTCTCGCAGAGCGGATGATCGAGAAGTCAAACGCTGAAATCACACTCAGTTGGACGCTCGACCGAAGAGCCGCACTCGTCGGCGCAGATTTTGTATCCACACAGATTCGGGTCGGTGGACTGAAGGCACGCGCGCTCGATGAACGCATCCCGCTAAAGCATGGCTTCATCGGGCAAGAGACGAACGGCGCAGGTGGATTATTCAAAGCATTCCGTACCATCCCTGTCTTGATCGACTTGGCAAACGAAGTCGCCGAGATTTGTCCGGATGCCTGGCTCGTCAACTTCACCAATCCGGCGGGCATCGTCACCGAGGCCGTACTCAAGCACTCATCTCATAAGAAGGTCATCGGTGTCTGCAACATCCCGTTCAACATGCGAAACTCGGTCGCCGAGATTCTCGAGACACCTGTCGAACGAGTCGCGATTGAATTTATCGGATTGAACCACTTCGTCTTCGGCCGTCACGTATGGGTCGACGGGGTGGACCGGACGAATGACGTCCTCGCCTCGCTCAACGCAGGCAACGACTACTCGCCGGCGAACATCGTCGGGCTCGGTTGGAGCGAATCGTTCCTATCGTCACTCGGCATGTTACCGAACCCGTATCATCAGTACTACTTCCAGACGAAAGATGTGTTGAAAAAAGACCTCGAAGCGTACGAACAAAACGGCACCCGTGCCGAAGTCGTGCAACAAGTCGAGGCGCAGTTGTTCGAGAAATACAAAGACGTCGATCTCGCCGTCAAACCGGAAGAGCTTGAAAAACGTGGAGGCGCCTACTATTCAGACGCTGCCTGCAACTTGATGGACTCGATTCACAACGACCGCGGTGACATCCAGACGGTCAACACGCTCAATAACGGCACAATTCGGGATTTACCAGACGATGCGGTCATCGAAGTGAACGCCGTCATCACGAAGTCCGGTCCTCGCCCAATCTCCATCGGCGCGTTGCCGCTCCCGATCCGTGGACTCATCACGAACTTAAAAACGTTTGAACAGCTCGCCATCCAAGCGGCTGTATCCGGCACGTACGAGGACGCCTATCTTGCCTGCCTCATGAACCCGCTCATCCAGGACGAGAAACGGATCGACCCGCTTCTTAAGGAGCTGTTCACAGCGCACGAGGCGTACCTACCCCAATTCAAGAAGGAGGTCTATTCATGAACAAGTTTATTGAAATCGCGGGACGTATCGGGTCCCAAAGGCACTTAGTCGCCATCCGTGACGGATTCGTTTCCGTCATGCCACTCATCATCGTCGGGTCGCTCGCGGTCCTCATCAACAACTTCCCAGCCGTCAACATCGGTGGTTTCTCACTCGACTTCGTCGGGTCGATGAACAGTATGTTCGGCGAAGGCAATTGGCAAGGTCTCGGCGGTAGCATTTGGAATGCATCCTTCGCGATACTCGGGCTCCTGATCGCCTTCTCGATCGGGTATAACTTGGCCCGTTCATACGGGATTGACGGGCTCGCAGCGGGTATTTTGTCGCTCGCCTCATACATCATGCTCGTACCGGTCACGGCTGACTGGGGTCTCAACTTCGCATGGCTCGGCGCCCAAGGGCTCTTCGTTGCCATCATCGTATCGATTGTCGTTACAGAAATGTTCCGCTACCTCATCAATACAAAACTGACGATCAAGATGCCAGAAGGTGTACCAGGTGGGGTCACTCGTTCATTCCAAGCGCTCATCCCATCGATGATCATCTTGACCGTCGTCGCAGGATTCCAGCTCTTCATGACGCTCGTCGTCGAACTCAGTGTATTTGAAGTCATCTTTAAAGCAATCCAACAACCGCTCCAAGGATTCGGCGACTCACTCCCGGCTGCCTTGCTCATCGCCTTCTTGAACCACATCCTTTGGTTCTTCGGGCTTCACGGGACGAACATCATCGGCTCGGTCATCGAACCGGTCTATCTCCCGCTCATCGAGCAAAACTTGGCTGCCTTCCAAGCCGGAACATCGGCATTTGATGTACCGTACACGGTCACAAAACCGTTCTTGGATGCGTTCGTCTTCATGGGTGGATCGGGTACGACGTTCGCACTCTTACTCGCCATCTTCATCGTCGTCCGCAAACAACGGAATCACCCGTATCACCAAGTCGCCAAACTGTCGACACCAGCCAGTCTCTTTAACATCAACGAACCGGTCATCTTCGGTCTTCCGATCGTATTGAACCCGATCATGCTCGTACCGTTCATCCTAGTACCGGTCACGCTCACGATTATCTCGTACGTCGCGCTCTCAACAGGTATGGTTCCGAAGACGGTCGCCATCGTCCCTTGGACAACGCCACCAATCATCAGTGGATATTTGGTCACGGGTGGTAGCGTCCGCGGTATCTTGCTTCAAATCGTCAACTTGTCGATTGCGACAGCAATGTATATTCCATTCGTCATGGCAGGAGCGAAAGCAATGACCGCCGAAATCAATAAAAATAAAGCTACAACTGAGGAAGGAGAAAAGATTTCGTGAAAACCGAAACCATCCAAGAACTCTCGTTTATGATTATCTTGCATGCTGGGAATGCCCGTTCATCTGCTTTCGAGGCCATCGCCGCTGCGAAACGCGGTGAGGCGGACGAGGCGACGGCAAAGTTGAAAGAAGCCGATGCGGCCTTCTTAGACGCTCATAAACTTCAAACTGAACTGTTACAAGAAGAGGCACGGGGGACGACGAGCGACATGAGCGTCCTCCTCGTCCACGCGCAAGACCATCTTATGACGGCGATGACTGTGAAAGAGCTCGCCGTCGAAATGATTGATATGATCACCCGTTTGAATCGATTGGAGGAAACGACATGAACATCTTACTCGTCTGCTCGGCAGGAATGTCGACATCAATCTTAGTGGAAAAAATGCGGAAAGAAGCTGCTACACGCGGACTCGATGCATCGATTGACGCGATTCCAGAGTCTCGTTTGAAAGAACAGACGAACGTCGACGTCATCTTGATTGGACCACAAGTCCGCTACCTCGAAGGGAAAATCAAATCGTCCGTCGACGTCCCGGTGGCGGTCATCGACAACATGGCGTATGGAATGATGAAAGGGGACCTGGTCCTCGACCAGGCACTCGGTCTCGTCAATGCCTAAAACGTTCGTTCTCGTCAACGCCGATGATTTCGGATTGACGACGGGTGTGAACGCCGGCACGCTCGACAGTCATGTGAATGGAATCGTCAATTCGGCGACGATGATCATGAACGGGTATGCCGTCGGAGAAGCGGTCAGACTCGCGAACCAACATCCGTCGCTCCGCGTCGGGGTCCATCTCGTCTTGTCCTGGGGCAAGCCGCTCGCCGAGACGAGTACCCCTCTCACGAAAGAAGACGGCACGTTCCGCTACACGAGCCGCTTCTTGACTGAAGACTTGCCTGACCCGGAACTCGTCTATTTGGAGTGGAAAGCCCAAATCGAAGCGTTCCTTGCGACCGGACTCCCGCTCGACCATCTCGACAGCCACCATCACATTCACGGCTGGCCGGTCCTCCATGACGTCATCATTCGCCTCGCCGAAGAATACGACACGACGTTTCGGGCCTTAACGAATCTCGGGACGCGCCGGGACTTGTGGGTGACCGAACGGTTCAGTGATCAGTTCTACGCGGACGGTGTCTCCCATGCGACGCTCGATGCCATCGAACCAGGAGGATCCATCGAAGTGATGGTCCATCCGGCCGACCTCGATGATCGTCTTCCAAACGCCACCTCATACCTCGTACCACGCCTCCTCGAAAAACAGGTGTTGGTCGACTATGAACGCCCCGATTGGTGGGCATGACAAAAGCGAGTTCCCATGTGGGGGACTCGCTTTTTCATAGGTAAAATGCCTGTTGAATCTGTGTCGCCGTCTCTTCTGGACTTAAGTTCGTGTTATCGATCCGGAGATAATGCTCGACGTCTAATTCCCCTGGACGTGAGTTCAACCGATACATCGTCGCCGTCTGTTTCAGTTCCGCTTCGGACCAGGCAATATCGCGCTTCGACGGTTTATGCGTGAGGCGGTTCTCCGTCGTATTGCGCGCGAGGCGTTCCTCTATCTCGGCCTCGAGCTCGACGTAGTAAATGTCCGCCCCGTGTGACTCGAACAAGTCCGTCACCTTCTTCACGTAATCCCAGTCCTCCTGCATGTCGAACGCCCAGACGAACGTGAAAATCATGCCGGGTAAATCACTCTTGGCGACCGCCTCGAACAGTTCTTGGCGAAAGTGTTGGACGAGTCGCTTCCCTTCAGGCGTCCCGTAATTGAAGAACGGTCCGACGAGGTCGATCGTCATATGGTTGTGGAATAATTTCAGTCCGGTTTTATCGGCGAGCGCCTGACCGACCGTCATCTTGCCGACGGCTTGCGGACCGAATAAGATGATAAATTTCATTGGATTTCCCCCTATACCTTTTGATGATTCTATCATGAACGTTCGATCGTGGAACCCTCCAAAATTTTTGTTTACCTCTTTCCAAATGAAGGAATAAGCATAGCATCGAACTTTTTAGAAAGAAGGTGCCCCTGTGACTTGTCCCCACTGCGGAAAGAAGACACGATCGAAAACGGTCTGTCCGACGTGTGGCCGTCGCTCACGTCGCACGATTTGGTTATTTGCCACCCCATTCGCTATCGCACTCATTGCTTTTGTCACCTACATCGGACACGCCTATTTCACAGATATGTTACGTTCGACTGACTCGCTCGCAGACCAAGTCGACTTACGAATCGGCGAAGATACCGTTTCCGCTGATGAAGCGACACCCGTCGACTTCGATACGTTGCGAGAGAGCCTTTTCACCGTCAGTTACGGGACGGGATTTTTGGTGAGCTCACGCGATGTCGTCACGGCCGCCTCGAACGTGGCCGGTTTGACGAACATCATCATGTATCATGACGGAGTGGCCGTCTCCGGCACCGTCGTCGGTCGCACGAATCTGATTGCCGTCGTTCGCATCGAAGAGACAGAACATACACCATTCTTATTCACGCAAGCCATCGCCGCGGAGGACGAGACGCTGACGACGCTGACGATGAAAGAACGAATCAACGGCACAGTCACTTTTGCTGAGAACGGCTATATTCGGAACTTTGATTTGCCACGTCATGGGTATGGTAGTCCGCTCCTTTCGGCATCCGGGCGAATCGTTGCCATCCATTTACGTGGAATCGCATTGCCGACCGCATTATTTGAACGGGACGTTCGAACATTCATTGAAAAAGATGCGCCGGCTCCACCACCGGTCGAACTTGCACCGGTTGAGCCCGTCACGCCTGACTTGACCGACGAACCTGTCTATATTCCACAAACGCCAAGCGTTCCAGAGACTTCACCCGAATCACCGCCTATCACTGAACCGGAAGTCCCGGTTGAGGAAGAAGTCGAAGAAGAGGTCGTGGAAGAAATGGAACCGACGACATCTGAAGTGACGCCGGAAGAACCTGCGGAACCACCGAGTGAACCAGAGGAACCGACGGATCCACCAGAAACGGAAGATCCGATCGAAGACGATCCTCCTGTAACGGAACCAGAGGAACCGACCGAGCCGGAAGAGCCAGCGGAGCCGGAAGAACCGACGACGCTCGAACCAAGTGGTGAGGAAGATTCGATTATCGAAGACACTCCGGAAGATCCGATTGAAGAAGAAAACGACACAAGCACCCCATCTGAATGATGGAGTGCTTGTTATTCGTCGCGTGTGAAACGTCGTTGGAGATTGCCGAGCACCGCACCGAGTCCGAGAAGCAGAATCGACAGTGCCCAAAACGGGAGCGCATCTTGCAACAACCAGACGACGAGAGCACTGAAGCCGATGACGGCTCCGAGCCACAAAAAATTCCGTTGTCCCATGTCGTTCACCTCGTCCCCATCATAACACATCGACCCGACGCGCCGTCGCTTGCGGTGGCAAGGAACGCGTCATTTGCTCATCATGCTCGACTCTTACAGATTGACCGACGAGAAACGGCTTCTCTTCAGAAAAGTGTTCCTCCAGATGAAACACGATCCCATCAAACGGATCTGCCTCTCGAGTCGGAGTGACCCTGATTTTCCCATCCATCACCTCTGCGATATACCCTGTGAACGTCGCCATGTCATCCCCTCCTTCCCGGCTATACTTTTCATTTCCCGTTTTTGCAAAAGATGCTACTCCCTCGTTTCGAGAACAAGTATAATAGAGCGACACCAGTACTTGTGAGGAGGACACCGTATGACACAAACCATCGATATACACACCCCAGAGTTCCAACGCACATTCCTTGAGATGATGCTCCTCGCAGAATTGACTGACGAGTATAACGTTGCAGCAATCGATGCATTAGCGACACGTGGCGAGACCGCCTTTCCGAATGATCCATTCTTTCCTGCTATGCGCGCGTATCCACATATCCGTGATGGTAACATCGCAAAAGCCAAACAATGGCTCGATACAGCAAGCGAACTTGGTGATCATTATATCCTTCACATGCTGAACGGCATCGTCAGTGAAGATACGGGATTCACGTTCGAGGCAGAACAACATTTCATTCGTGGTGTCGAGCTCTATCCGGACGTACCGATCATGCACCGTGCTATCGCGATTCATTACTTTGACCGAAAATTCTACGGAGAAGCCGGGCTGCACGTCATGCATTATGTCCGACTTGCCGGATTAGGTCCTGATACGGTACCCATGCTTCTCGAATTTTTCCAAGTATACGATGATATCCCCCTCGACATGGTCGATGAACTCATGAAAACGGCGAGTGGCTATTTGAACGCCAACCCACATAATCCACACGCCCATTCTTTATATGCCGCCATCTGCAGCCAGCGCTTTGCTGCCCTCTCAGCCGAGCTCGCAGACGAAGACCCGCTCACTGAAGAGATGATTTGGATGCTACTCGAAGTCGAGAACCACGGGATGTGGAGTGCGACCTATGACAAAAGTGAGGGACATATGTTCCGTCATATGTTCGCAGAATACGTCAACAACGTCGTCCTTCCGAATACGTCACAACTCTATGTATGGCGCCTTCGGATTCGGTACTGGACACGTCGTTTGACCCACCGCTTCACAGGTGGTTACTCTGTACCGACGTCATAAAAAACATCACGCCAGCACGGCGTGATGTTTTTGTTTATCCGGCATACGGTTTAATCGGTCCGCGTAGGCTGAACGAATAATCCTCGGGGTCGACAATCCCGACGACTTCGTCCCCTTCAAGCAAGTCATATAAGAACTCTGCCATCTCGCGCGCCGTGTGATACTTCGCGACGTTCTCGCTGTAGTCGAATCCTTCCGTATCGCGTGCCCGGTCGGCGAAACTCGTCTCCGTTGCAGCCGGTGCGAGCACTTTTGCTCGAAGTTTGGCACCATTCTGCTTCAATTCCTGTGCGAGCCCTTCCGTATATGCACTCACATAAAACTTCGTCGCACAATATGTGACCGAGTTCGGGACGATGCGATATCCCCCGACAGACGACACGTTCAACAGTTGCGCCCCTTCGACGTCGTGATAGTCCCGGACATATAGGCTAGACAAGACGGTGAGCGCCTCGATGTTCAAACGAATCATGTTTTCAATCTTACCTAAATCCACATCTTTGATTTGTCCGGCATCCCCAAACCCAGCGTTGTTGACCCACGTCTCGATATCGAGGTCCGCGAGCGATTCATAGAGACCGTAGACGTTCTCGCTGTAAGACAGATCGGTCGATTTGATGATGACGTCGCAATCAGGCGAGATGGATTTGATCTCATCACGCAGCGACTCGAGCTCTTCTTTTCGTCTTGCGACGAGCACGAGCGACTTTCCTTTTTCGGCGAGCAGTTTCGCTGCTTCATACCCGATTCCTGAACTGGCTCCTGTAATGACCGTATACTTCATATGATCCACTCCTTTTTGTCGTTTACCTTGTTGTTCATTCCCTACTTTCTGGATGGCGAATCGTTTCGATGTGAATATAAAAGTCCTGACTCCGAAGAGACAGGACTTTGGTGAAACACCTTATTTTTTAATACAGCACCTTTCGATTTCAGATGCGAGCTGAGAAATTTCGATTGGTGTTTTCGCCGGACGAACACAAAACAGAATGGCTTCTGTCTCATCTAATCTCAGTTTATATCCGTTTCGGGTCAAAAATAACTGTAACGCAGCGTATGCCGTCCGTTTATTCACTATCAAAAAACGGTGGTTTTTTGATTATGATAAGTATGTTAGAACATTTGAGTCATTACCTCCATGTTGCAACCATTTAAGTCGTGAACCGTCCAATCAACGTCTGCAGGTCACTCGTCATATTGCCGAGCGACTCGGCGACCCCGTTCAACTCTTGGATCATGGCGAGTTGGGAATCAGCCGTCTCGCCGACCGTACGCATCGTGTCAGCCATCCCTTCACTGTCTTGTGACATTTGAAGAGAAGATGTTGCGACTTGTCTCGTTGTCTCCGCAATTTCATGCGAAGCGATACGAATGTGTGACGTATTGTCGACCGATGTCTCGAGCTGCCTTACGATCTGTTCGAACGCACGTGTCGCCCGTTCGAGCAACAACGTGTTCGTCTCGACGCGTTTCGCACTGACGACGTGTTGGTCGAGGACGGCATTCGATTGTGCTTGAATCGACTCGATTAACCCGGCGATTTGTGTCGCCGACTGCTTCGACTGCTCGGCAAGTTTACGTACTTCTTCTGCGACGACGGCGAAGCCTTTCCCTTGTTCGCCGGCACGTGCCGCTTCGATGGCCGCATTCAATGCCAATAAGTTCGTCTGGTCCGTGATCGATTGGATGACCTCGGTAATAAGGGCGATCTCATCGGACTGTTGCTTCAGTTCCGAAATCGATTCTCCTGTCAGACGTGTCTCCCGTTCCAGTGCGAGCACTTCGTCTTTCGCCTGGGTCATCGTCGCGCCCCCTTCTTCGGCTAGCTTCAAACTCTGTGATACGTCATCGTCAATCGAGCCGATTGAACCGGCAATCCGACCAATCCCTTCATCTGCAGCAGCTACAGCTTGAGACGTTCCTGTCGCTTCTTTAGCTTGCGCGACCGTGTCTTCCACGACACGATCGATGAGACGTGTCGTCTCCTCTGTCTGCGAGGCCATCTCTTCCGTGCTCGCGTACAGTTCTTCCGACTGCGCTGTGATTTCTTGTGCGTTTTGTGTGACTCGTTCAATGAGTTCGCGCAAGTTGCCTTTCATGCGATTGAAGCCGGTCATCAATTGCCCGACTTCGTCTTGCGTGTAAACCATTAAATCATTTCCTGTCAAATCTCCCTGGGCCACAATGTCCACTTGTTTCGCTAACTGACGAAGCGGTCGCGTCACCATGACGTACAATCCATATCCGGCTAGTGTCGTCATGACAAATATAACGATTGCTATGATTGCCGCATAATACAGCGCTTTGTCACTATACTGTTCAAGTTCGTCCTTTTTCGTCAGCATGTCAGCTGCTGTACTTTCTTGAATCATTTCACCTTGCTCAGTGATGAAAACAGTAACATCCGGCATTTCTTCAAGTCCGAGACGATCCACCTCTCTTTCGTTCCCGGCATCGATCGCCGCTACGAGTTCTTCTGATAGTTCGTCGTAGTTAAGAGCAAACTCAAGAAGTTTTTCAAAGGATTCTTTCTCTTTTTTCGAGTTTGCCAATGTAATCAACTCACGTAATGCCGCTTCTTTTCCGGTCGAGCCCAATCGTTCTTTGTCTAAATGAGACGAATCCTGATTTAACATGTACCCTCTCAACCCGTAAGCTTGACGTGTCATTCCGAGTGATAGTGCGTCAGCCGCTTTCATTCGCATAACATCTTTTGCAATCATTTCTTCGTACCGGCTTGTTGCATTGTGAAGTGACGACAAATTGTATAACATTCCGAAAGCCACTAAAACTAAAACCATTCCAACAGCGCCCAACAACTTTTGGGTTAACGTCAATTTTTTTGCGATTTTTTTCACTACTTTCGAGGAACAAGTCCTCTTTCACCTCTTTTTCTCTCTATGATGATGTGTTGCTCTTTTTTTATCGGACGAGACCGCCTAATTTGTACCAACAATTTGAAATCATCTAACACATTGACCCCTTATTAAAAAATCTGAACTGTAAATGTTTCAAAAAATTCATAAAAAAAGAACCAGACATCTGCCTGGTTCTGAGACTTGCTTATAGCTTGAATTGTGCCACACGATTCGATAGTTCTGTCGCGCGTTTCTCAGTTTCATTCATCTTCGTTTGCACATCATTGAAGCGCTCAACCGATAGTTGAACTTTCTCCGAAATGGACTGCGTCCCGTCCGCACCTTCTGTCACGGTCGTTGCCACTTCCTGTATCACACCGAGAATGTTGTCCGTCATGTGACGAAGTTGAAGGGCATTGCCTTCAAACGTCTTCGCCGTCTCACCGAATACCGTCGCGTCCTGTTCATATTGCGTCGCAGCATCTTCGAGACGATCGTAGTCTGCCATGACTTTCGTGTTCAAGAAGGTCAACATGTCCTCCGAACTCGTATTGAGTCGTTCGACCGAATCGATGACGGTGTTCGATACGTCACGAATCTCGTTGACCGTCTGACGTGAGTTCTCCGCAAGTTTACGAATTTCCGATGCGACGACCGCAAATCCGCGTCCGGCATCTCCTGCCCGTGCCGCTTCAATCGACGCGTTCAGTGCGAGTAAGTTCGTCTGGTCGGCGATTGTAAGAATGGCCGTCGTCAAGACGCGAATCTCTTCGACCGATTGGGCCCCTTTAATAGCTTCCGCGAGCTCGACTTGTTTCTTCTCAATGATGGTCACAGCCTCTGTCTTCGAGACGACGGCTTGTTCCCGCATCTCGTGCGCCCGTGTCTCGACACGGTTCGCCGTATCGGCACTCTCATTCGATAAGTCGACGATGGAGTCAATCGAACTGCCCATCTCTGTCGTCGAAGCACTCATTTCTTGAGAAGAGGCCGCCGTCTCTTCCATGCCTGCCGTCAATTCTTCGACCGTTCCAGACGTCTCTTCCATATAGTGACTGAGTTGTGTCACTTCGGCGGATACGTCTTTAGAAGACGAGAGAACGACTTTCGCCGTCTCATCGACATCGATCATGATTTCACGAAGTGTACCGAGGAACGTGTTGAACGAACGACTGACTTGTGCGATTTCGTCGTTTGACGTGACGGGAATCGTCATCGTCAAATCCCCACCTTGTGTCGCGAGTTCATCAAAGCGTGTCTGCAACGTTTGCATCGGTCGAATGATTGAACGTAACAAACTGAACCCTAAGAATAAGAGAATCGCCACGGCCCCGACCGTCACGGCAATCAACGCCATAAGGGACTGCATGAATTCTCGTTCCATGTTTTGACCGACACGTTGTGACCCTTCTGAGTTGTAGTCGACGAGATTGGCTAATTTTTGTGTGAAGTTATCATATGTCGATTGTGATTGAGCATCATAATATGAACGTGCCATCCCCGTGTTGCCTGTCGAACTGAATGTCAACATGTTGTCGGAGACGCGCTGATACATCTCCCATTGACGCGAGAAGTTATTAAACAGCTCTTTGTCCTCTGCGTTTACAGCACGTCCTTCATACTTCGGTGCAATCGTATTGATTTCATCACGAATCTCTTTCATCTGCGTCATGAGTTCTTCTTTCATCGTCGCATCATCTGAGACGATATGGTCGAGCTCGAGCGTTCTGTAGTTTGCGGCGAGCGTATTAAGTTCGTGAGCGTAATCGAGCCCTTTATTCCAGTTGTTGACGATGTCGTCCGCTTGACGGTTCGCGTCACTCATTGAAAATAGCGCGTAACCGCCGACGCCAATGACCATGACGAGTGAGATGAGGACGAGTCCCCATAACTTTTGACGAATCGTCAAATTCTTTCCAATATTCGGTCCGAAAGATGTCGTGCGTTCACGCTTCTCTCTACGCTTCCATTTGAGTGTCGGTTTCCACGTCCATGTCGGTTTTCGTTTGATCCGGCTGAGTGCCTTAGACCATGTTGATTTCCATGCCATCTATGTATTCCCCTCTCAATCATGCAGTATTTTCTATACTATCGACAATTTTCAGAAAATAATGAAGGGAATTGACCAAACTTAAAAAAGGTGACTCAAAACTGCAAGAGTCACCTTCCACTTGATTATTTCACGCTCAACACTGTTTGCGTGCCTTCAATCATCTTGATTTCGGTCCATTCCATCACATTTTTCGCGAGCGGATCGTTAGCGACCATGAAGTCGGCGAGTGCCTCTACTTTTTGAGCGTCGATCGGTTGCTCTACGTTGTTCAAGCGGAAACGTACGACTTTATGGAATGCATCTAAAAATGAGATTTCAAGTTTTGTGTCAGTCATGGGTTATTCTCCTCCTTGGGGTATGGGTTAAACTAAATCGTATTCACGGACGATGCCGAGGTCCGCGTCCTCTTGAATGACAAGGTCGATTAAAAGACGACCAAACGCGTCAATCGTATCTGCCGTAAGGTCGGCACGAATCGGGCCGAACCGTTGTGCTTTTTTCGTCGGTTTTGCTGTTTCTAAGTCATGATGCGTCGTCAAGACGAACGTTGCTTTCTTCTCTGTTAAGACAGCCATGGGGGGATGGCTCCTTTCAATAGGGGATTAGGTTTCTGATACGTTCGAGGTACCCATTCGCTCGAGCAGCTGGATCATGCGATCGAGCTTCGTCTCAATCCGATGAAGCAAATAGAGCGAGACGACGATAGGGAACCCGAGATTTGAGATGAGTTCAGGCCAACTCATGTGACCACCTGCTCATCATGCCGAGGATCATCGACGGGATGTGTGAGGTTGTTCATAAGTCCTCCGTGTTAATACACTAAAAATTCCTGGGCCACGACATAGTTGACGGATTCGACATCAATTAGTGCCGTAATCAGGTCACCAAACTGTTTTATCCGTGCTTCATCCATTCGACTGCCTAGCGGTCCGTAGCGAACGAGTTGCTTTTTCTCTTTGCCGTCGACTTGTCGCCGGGTGTCCAAATACAACATTTTCGCCGCTTCTCGATATATTGCCATTTGTCTCACCTCCTTCGCCCTTATTAACCGCTTTCATCATGAAAGTGCTCATTCTATTTTTATATAGCATTGAATGACCATAGTCCTAAATCGTCTGAATTTTTATTCATTTTTCAAATTTTGACTGCTTTGCTTGAGTTTTCATACCAATTAGGGTATCTTAATGTTCGGCAGATAACGTTCAAAAATACGTCAAAAGTCCCACGAATCATTTCCCCACTTTGAAAAAACTGTAAGTTAAAATCTTGTAAATGGGGTACGATACGTAGGAGGACATTTTTGAAATGACCAGTCAGTCTTGAAGAAGGAGACGCATACTATGAACAGCTTAGACCTCGCAAGCACCACCACTAGTCCTTCCGCTCAACACGACTTCGACCAATCCGACCTGACGTTTTCAGCGACCGAATGGGATACATACCGACCGGAACAAGGAAAACCAATTTCGTATAAAGAACAACATCTGATCGTTTATCCGCTCAAAGAATTGAGTCGGGCCTTCAGTGTGGCCGGCATCCCGCGTAGCCAACAGCAGTTGATCAAATGGGAGACAGATGGCGTCTTGCCACCTACCCCGTTCACGTTCGGCCGAAAACGATTCTATACGGAAAATCAGATTCGTACCATTGTCGACGTCGCATTGGAGTGCGGATTGCGCCCACGGACACATGTAAAGAAAACAAATTTTTCTGAATTGGCGCATCATGAATTAACGTACATATTAAAGCTCGAACTAAATGCTTATGAGGCGCCTGTCGTATGAGCAGGCAAAAGCCATCCGCCATGATGCTCATGACGAATGGCTTTTTACTTACTTTTCGGTAATCGATTGCGGTACGTCCGCACGGGACACTTCCTCATACGACGTGACCGTGTCCCCGTCCTTGACGTATAAACGTAAGTAGGCCCCTTCCCGAAGCTCTTTCATAGCCGTAAAGGTGACTTCCTTCGACTTCCCCTCTGACGAAAAGGCAGGCTGAGTGTACACGTATCGCTTCATCACCTCACCATTTTCGAGCGTCGTCTCTTCAATGTCTGTCGCCCCTTTAATTTCAACGAAAAGGGTGTCCTTCCCAATTCGATTCCAATCCACCTTCGTCAATCCGACCATCAATACAATCGAAACAATTGCAATTCCAATCCATTTTTTCATAATTTTCTCTCCTTATCGAATCGCCGTCATGAAGCGGCGAACCGTGATGCCATAGTAGATTGCATAAATCGCAGTATAGACGCCCATCCACACGAGGACCGGTATCGTGAAATTCATGCTCAACAAGTTAGAAAACGCGATGAGCGCCACGGTCGCATGCAGAATCCCGAGAGCGAACGGGGCGAGGAAGACAACGATGATCTGTTGGCGCACCGTCCGGCGCACATCCCGATCGGATATCCCGATTTTCTGTAAAATCGCATACTTCGACCGATCATCCTCTGCCTCCGTCATCGTCTTGAAGTAGATGACGCTGCCTGTCGCGACAAGGAAGACGAGTCCAAGGAATGTCCCGACAAAGAGAAGCGCCCCGTTCATCGCCATCGTCTCGGCGTACACGTCCGGTGCACTCGAGAACGATTCGAGACCGAGTTTCGTTAGACGTTCGGACTGGTCACGCTGATCCTTGAACGACTCCGTGAGGGCGACGTGATACGTCTCGCTCGGTTCCGTCATCGTCTTGAACATGTCGTTTGCGACGACGAGGAACGACCCGCCGAACGTCATCACGTTGAGCGGCGAATCTTCAAGGCGCGTTGTCACGTCAACCGTTTGTCCTGACAGTTCTGCCGATTCGAGATCTTCCGAATAACGTTCGTCATAGAACGGGTCGACCCATACGACCTCACCCTGTTTGAACGGGGCCGGCTCTGCTTCTCCGAGACCTTGAAGGAGATGCCGGTATGTCGACTCATCGATGACCCCGAGCTCACGCTCTCCGTACTGCGCTTCCGTCCGAATCGTCTTCTGTTCGACGCTTGATTCGAACGTCGCTCCATCCACCTCGACCGCATCCCCTTTCCAGGCGTACGTGTATGGTGTATACGACGACACATTTTCTTCCGCATAATAGTAGACACTGAAGATGGCCCCGCCTGCCGTGATCGCTGTCGCACTGATGATGCTGATCAACGTGAGCGTTTTTGCGTTCCCGCGGATGCGATATAGAAGCTGTGACGTCGTCAACAAGTTGAGCCGTTTCCATGACCAGCGCTCCTTCCCTTTCAACCACGTCAATCCGAAGATCAAGACACTATGGAAGAGAAGCGCCGATCCGATGACACTCAATCCGATGATGAGAAGCGGCATCGCGAGTCCGAGCATTTTCCAAAGGGATGACGTCATCAAATCCTGAAGCGCGAGCCAATACGCCACTCCAATCGCGAGCACACCTGTGAGAGCGACCCACCCTTTCGCCGTCGGGACGCCTTCCCCACTCTTGTCCGCATGGAACAAGTCAATCAACTTGAAACGATAGATGACCCGATAACCTTGGAACGAAGTGAAGAGGAAGATGGCAAGAAAGACGAGGAACGTCTCGATAAATGCCGACGCCGAGAAGGCGAAGCCGATATTCAAGTCACTGTCCATCAATCGCATCAATAGTTGTAAGAGCACATTCGACCCGAACAGCCCGAGAATGATGCCGACGACCAAGGACACCGCTCCGATGACGATGTTCTCAAACAAGAGCAACAGCCCGATTTGTTTCTTTCGGACACCGAGAAGTGAGTAGAGTCCCACTTCCCGTTTCCGTCCCCTTAGGAAAAATGCGTTCGAATAGGCGATAAAGAGGGCGACGAACAGCATCAGGATGAACGTCGATGTGCTCATCAATCCGCTGATCTTTTGTGATGTCTCCGCAAGCGCACTGATCTCATGACTGTGCTTCAGTGTCGCGAACGTGAAGTAGATGACGATGGAAAAGATGGTCGTCCCAACGTAGAGTGCGTATCGCGACAGATTACGCGCGACGTTTTTCTTCGCGAGCTCAAATAGCGTCATCGACCGCACCGCCTTTCGCGAGCTCCTCGAGGATTGATTGGTAGAATGCGTCCCGCGAGGCGTTGCCGCGAATGAGTTCTTTTTTCAACCGACCGTCTTGAATATAGAGGACACGGCGACAGAAACTTGCCGCGAAGGCGTCATGCGTCACCATCATGATTGTCGTCTCCGCCTCGTTCAAACGGGCGAGGGTGTCTAATAAATCGGTCGCCGACTTCGAGTCGAGCGCGCCGGTCGGTTCATCGGCAAAAATCAGTTTCGGGTCTGAAATGAGCGCCCGACAGACGGCCGTACGCTGTTTCTGTCCGCCTGAGATTTGGTACGGGTACTGCTCGAGGATCGCTTCGAGTCCGAACCGTTTCGCCAACCGTTCAACTTTTTCACGTGTCTCCTGGACCGGCGTCTTTGAAACGGCGAGCGGGAGCAACATGTTTTCCCGTACCGTCAACGAGTCAAGCAGGTTGTAGTCCTGAAAAATGAAGCCGAGATGATCACGCCGAAAATCGGCGAGTGCCTCCTCGTTCATCGATGCGATGTCGTCTCCTTCAACTAAAATCTCGCCTGACGTCGGCGTATCGATTGTCGCGAGGACGTTGAGTAACGTTGACTTCCCCGCTCCGGACGGTCCCATGATTCCGACGAATTCACCGTGTTCGATTGTGAACGAAACGTCATCGAGCGCCCGAAACGTCGCATCCCCTTTCCCATATGTTTTTTGAATCGCTTTTACCTGTAATAATGTTTCCATGTTCAACACCTCTTTCTGATTTTTACATTACGCTCCCTGTCTTAACTTGAACTCACGCGTACCTTACAAAATCCTTAAGTGCTATTCTTATAGAGAGGTGATGAAGATGAAGCAACCAAGAATTCTGATCGTAGATGATGAACAAGACTTATGTATGTTGATTCAACGCGCGCTCGAGAAGGAAGGATTTCACGAAATCCGGACCGCCCATACGTTGAAGGACGGGTTTGACGCCTTCGAGACGTTCCGTCCACACTTGGCGATTTTAGACGTCATGCTGCCGGACGGGGAAGGCTATCAGCTCTGCCAACAGATGCGGGCGCACTCTACTATCCCGATCCTCTTCCTATCTGCCAAATCGGAAGAAGTCGATAAACTGCTCGGACTCGCCATCGGTGGGGATGATTACATCACGAAGCCGTTCAGTCCAAAAGAAGTGGCCTTCCGCGTGAAAGCACAGCTGCGACGGGTGTCGATGATGGAAGCACCGATGGAAGAGACGACCGTCGGACCCTTTCAAATGAATGAAGACGAGACGGAAGTGTATGTGAACGGGGTGAGATTAGAGTTGACGGCCAAAGAAGTCGGTCTCCTCGCCTGCTTTTTACGCAACCCGAACCGAATCCTGAGCAAGGAGACGCTTTTTACCCAAGTATGGGGCGAGTCGTTCTTCGGGTCGGACAATACCGTCATGGTCCACATCCGGCGTCTCCGTGAAAAAGTCGAACCGAATCCATCCGAGCCGACATATATCAAGACGGTCAAGGGACTTGGCTATCGGTTGACGGTGTAAGGAGCAGTCATGATGAAATGGAAACTGACCGGTCGTTATTTACTGTCGATTCTATTGATTGTCACACTCGTCGTCTTTTTGAACATTGCCATCTTGTTCGGTCTCCTCATCAATGATCGGACAGGACTTGACGATGTCGAAAGCAACTCAGGGGAAACATTCACTCGAAACTTCAGTACGTATCTTTCAATTGAGGACGGCGAACCTGTCGTGTCAGAGTCAGGGCGGAAGGCGCTCGAACAGTACGGCGCGTTTGTTCGTTTTTTAGATGAAACCGGACGTGTCGTCAGTGACGTCGATACTCCGAGCGGACTGCCTGACGCCTATTCACCAATCGAGCTGATTCAAATCTATAAATATATGGATGATGAGCTTCGACTTTACTTTATCGGAGAATATGAATCGTATAGCTATCTCATTGGTGTGCCCGAAGCGAGTGAGCGTCGAGCGTTATTCATGATTGATGAACAAGCGATTCTCTCGTATGTATCAAAGGCATTCCTTTGGATTCTTATCGTCGACCTGCTCGTCGCCGCCTTGATTGGCTTGTTGTTCAGCTCACGTTTGACACGTCCCGTCTACCGCTTGACCGAGCGGATTCAACAGCTGAAGCAACGCGACTTTTCGACCGCCGAACCGAAGCAATCTGGGATTTATCGTCCTGTCTTCTATGACTTGAATGCCGTCTCACAGACGCTCAAAACGTACGAACGTCAGCGCGAAGAACTCGATGAACGTCGAAAAGAATGGATGAGCAACGTGTCTCACGATTTGTTGACCCCACTCGCATCCATTCAAGGGTACGCCGAACTGCTCGACGATGATTCGCTAGACGACACCGAGCGCAGACAATACGCGCACGTGATCGAGCGTCAGGCCAAATATATGAAGGAACTGCTCGACGATTTCAATTTGACGATGCGTCTGCAGCACGGCGACTTTCCGCTTACCCTCGAAGAGACAAGACTCGAGCCGTTCGTCCGTGAACTCGTGATCGATGTGTTGAATGATCCTCGCTTCAGTGAACGTCACATCGAATTTGAGTCGACCGAGTCAGGGTCCGTGTCACTCGACCGGCACTTTATGAAACGTGCCCTACTCAACTTCTTGTATAACGCCCTGCTCCACAACGACGATTTGGTCATCGTGACCGTTCGAGTCGAAGGCGATATCATGACGATTACAGACAATGGTAATGGAATCGCTGAATCTGATTTACCTTATATTTTTGAACGCTATTACCGGGGCACGAATACGGACGATGCGCGCGGAAGCGGTCTCGGCATGGCCATCTCGCGGGACATCATCGAAGCCCACGGTGGGAAGGTCGAGGTCGATAGTGAACAAGAAAGAGGCACAACGATTCGAATCACATTTACTCCATAACAAAAAGGGACGCTCAGGCGTCCCTTGTCTGTGTCGTATAGCTAGCAATCCATGTTTCAAGTTCTTGAAGCGGCAACGGTCTAGAGAAATAGTACCCTTGCATCTCGTCACAGCCGAGTCCACGTAATGCGTTCCACTGTTCAAGCGTTTCGACGCCTTCACAAACCGTCTTCAAGTTCAATCCGCGTGCTAAGTCGACGATGGATTCAACGATGACGTTCCCGGTCGGGTCGTTCTCTGTCACTTGAATGAACTGTCGATCGATTTTGATCTCATGAATCGGATAGTGCTTCAAGTAGACGAATGCTGAGAACCCGGTCCCGAAGTCATCGATGGAAATGGAAAATCCTTCTTCCCGGAAGGCGATGAAACGGTCGATGACGTGTTGCTGGTTTTCCATCCCAACGCTCTCTGTAATCTCAAGAGTCATATAACTCGTACAGATTCCTTCTTCACGTGCGATTTGGGCAAATTTTTCGACGACCCCTTCAGATAAGAAATGACGCGCCGATAAGTTGAGCGCAAGCTCGTAGCGGTCTCCACGATTATGCCACTGTTTGAGCTGGCGACAGGCCGTTACGAACGCCCATTCTTCTAGGTCAATGATGATCCCCGTCGATTCGGCGAGCGGAATGAAGTCGAGTGGCGGGACGAGACCACGCTCCGGATGATTCCAGCGCATCAATCCTTCGAACCCTTTCAATTTTCCAGAATCAGCAATAACTTTTGGTTGATAATATAATTCAAACTGTTCTGACAGGACTCCCAATCGTAGGTTCATCTCTAGCCTTAGGCGATCTGATGCTTTCTGTGCCATCTCCTCTTCAAAAAACGCAATGACTCCCCGCTTCCCATTCGATTGACCCGCAACAACCCGAGTTGTATGAATCATGTCTAATGTGGAGCGACCTTCAATTTCGATCGAGATGAACGCGCTCGTCGTCAACACAACATCTAATTCATTAATTCGATACGGGAGACGTGTCACTTGCTCACATAAGTGTTCCGCAAGCGTATGCACTTTCCTCCGTTCCCCGTAAGGAATCCAAATGACAAATCCAGATTGAGACGTTCGAGCCATTCGAGACTCATCGACCACCTTGCGCAATCGACTCGCCATTTCTTTGACAATCAAATCAGACGCTTCAGAACCGATAGCATCTTCAATCGATCGAAAATCATCGGCTCGAATATAAAGAACAGCACCGAGAAAACCTTCCGTATGAAGACGAAGTGAATCGATTTCATCGACAAACGCGTACTTATTCATCAATCCCGTTAATTCATCCGTATAGGCCAGTTGATGAAGATGTTCATCAACTAACTGACGGTCGAGTCGAAAGTAAAGGATTGCGATAAAGTCCGCAAGCGTGCTCACAATTAATTCTTCAAGATAGTTCCACTTCCGCGGTAAAAATGTTTCGCAACAAATCACACCTTTAGCGCGATTGTTCGCGTAAATCGGAGCATCGAGCATCGAGTGGATACGCTGACCTTCCACAAAATACTCTGTGTATAGTTCCTTCACCCACGGGTGACTTCGAACGTCCTCGAACATGAGGACCCGTTCTGTCTGAAGCGCCCCAAAATAGTCCGCTGCGAGTTCACGATGAACCGACAACTTCGGATAATGTGTACCTGATTCGTGAGAATAGGCGACTTGGCACGAAATGGATTGATATGATGTGTCAAAATGCCAAATTGACACTGTATCGACCGCCAGCATATCAGCGACGATCTCACACATATATCGAATCGCCTCCTGTACGGTTTTCTCGGTCACAATCGGCATTCTCACGAGTTCGAACAGTTTCTCTTGATGTTTACGATATGTTCGGTTTGAAAAGTTCTTCTCGATCATCAGTCTGCTACCTCACCAAATTTATTTTGACCTAATGATAGCATGAAACATCACACGTCACGTTTTCCAAAATTCAACAGAAAGTCAATACTTCCTCCTTTTTCGAATCCGTTAAATATCCATTTATACCCATTTATAAATTATTGACCTCCTTTTCAATAAAGGGACGTGAATTGACCTTTTGCCCCATTGCTTGCTCATTTCGTCTCACCGTACAATAAACTTGTATTGTCTCACTTGTTGAATGGTTTCATTCTCACTCTTTGAAAGGATGTGACGCTATGAATTCAAAGTCTGGTCTCACTTACTCATTCGCGGCTCTCGCAGCGGTAAGTATACTTACCCACGCGGACGAAGCTGCGGCTGCAACCACGCATACGGTACGTTCTGGTGATACATTATGGTCCATCAGCCGTTCCTACGATGTATCTGTCGCGACGGTTAAATCTTTGAACGGACTATCCTCTAACAATATTCGCGTCGGTCAGACACTACGTCTCACAGGAAATGCGTCTGCATCGACAGGCGGTTCATCGTTGACCGCTGCGAGTACGAATCGTGTCACGACGACGCATGCGTTGAACATGCGACTCGCCGGAGGAACGTGGCACCGCGTCCTCTTGACGATTCCAAAAGGCAAAACGCTCACCCCGATTCAATCAAAAGGATCGTGGACGAAAGTCAGTTACGGCGGACAGACCGGGTGGGTGCATAACGACTATTTACAAAAAGCTTCCACGTCAAGCGGAGCAGACACGCCTTCGACTGTCACACCGAACGCGGCGACGGCCCAAACGAAAGTAAACTTGAATCTTCGCTCGTCGAAGTCAACAAAGACGACCGTGGTGCTCACGATTCCTAAGGGCAAGACGGTCACCGTCTTAGCTGTCGAAGGCTCATGGTCGAAAGTAAAGTACGGGACAAAAACTGGATATGTCGCCAATACATATTTAACGACATCTGAATCAGCGACACCTACGTCACCGAGTACAGAACAATCCATCAACCAACAGTTCACCACGACCGCAAACTTGAATGTTCGGCAAGGTGCCGGCATCGGCTACGCCCTCGTCACGTCCATCCCGAACGGCACGGTCGTCCAGGCGACGAAACAGTCAGGTAGCTGGTACTATGTCACGTATAATGGTAAATCCGGATACGTGAGCGCCGGTTATTTAAAGCAAACGACCACGACACCGAGTGACCCTGCCCCCAATGAAGGAGATGCCGGTGCTGGCAATGCCACTGTTGATTACATCGTCAACACTCCCTCTTTGAACGTCCGTTCGAGCTCTTCAACGAGTGCGACGATTATCGGTAGTGTCAAAGCGGGACAGACGTTGCGCGTCGTCGAGTCTTCAAAAGGTTGGCTACAAATCTATTACGGGAATACGGTCGGCTTTGTTGCCTCGGCCTATGTGAAAACGGTCCCGAAAGGCTCGTCAGAAGGTCCGGCTTGGGTCGAAGGTTCCTATGACGCGAACTCGTACTATACGTACTATCCGACTTCGATTCGGTCACAGGCGAGCGAGGCGAGCAGTACGGTCGGTTCGACACTCCGCGGAGAACTGTTGAACATCATTGGAGAGACGGCTACGCACTATCGGCTCTCTTCAGGATTTGTCGCAAAATCAGCCGTCACAGAAATCAAAGGACAAAGCGCTCAGTCGACACGACTTTCGACCATCCAGGTCGCTAAACAGTATGTGGGTACACCATACGTGTGGGCATCTTCTAGCCCGGCCAACGGCGGATTCGATTGTTCAGGTCTCATCTATTATGTATTCAATCAATCCGGTGTCAGCATCCCACGTACGAACGTGGCCAATTATTGGAGCGGCGCTTACTTCGGAGCACAATTACCGAAGTCGTTCGTCCCGCAGCCCGGTGATCTCGTCTTTTTCGAAAACACGTATACCGCAGGACCATCGCATATGGGCATCATGATTAACTCTGATACATTCATCCATGCCGGTTCATACGGATTAGGTTATAACCAAATCAGTAAAGAACCGTATTGGCAATCACGCTTGATCGGTTATAAGCGCCCGTGACTAAAGTCACGTTAATAAACCCGACAAAAGTCGGGTTTTTCTTTCGTTTTGCAGGAATTTCATCCCGTGACCCGAAATCGGAGTATGATGAAGAAAAAAAGGAGGTGCCGGATGGACCAATCCCGTTTCGCGAAAATTCCATACCGTATCTACACGATGGCGCTTGCAGTCGCTTGTCTCATCGGTGTCCTGTTGTTTGGGCTTGGAACGAGTTTTTATTGGCATGAAAAACAAGAAGCCATCGACCAGACAATCGCGAATTTGAGTCAGGCGTCAGACCTGGCTGGTGTCGAAGCGTATGTGACGCTCTTCGAGGCGGCGACCCGTTACGAGGAACAGTCGAATCAGACGTCATCGTTCTTATCCACACCGTACAAAGAACGGGCACTCCAATACAATGAGCGTTTATTGAACGACTTCGAAGCTGGTATAAACGAACGGGAACGAGAGACGCTTCAGACGTTCTCGAACGATTTGAACCGTATTCTCGAAGAAGAGCGATTCGAGGCGGTCCCGAACGATGTCATCAGTTCAATCAATCGCCGTTGGTTCTATCAAGCGCTCGAACAAACGAATCAACCGAATGCAGCTTATGAACTGATTGACGCCATTATGCGGATGCAATCGATGCTCATGCGAAACGGCGCTTCTTTACTTGGTGATTCAATTGACGAGAACCAACTGGCCAGTACCGTTGATTTGATTGTAGGCGAAGCGGCAATCATCCAAACAATCATCGCATCGAACACAACGTTACAAACGAAAGCCGTCATCGACGTGGCAGAAAGTGGTCAATCGTTCGCCAATATGGCAAACCGTGAGGCATCTCTCGAAGCTCGTTATGTCAATTCAACGAACGTCTACGAAGATGCGTATGGGGCTCTTCGCTCGATTCGCTCTACTTCAGAGGTCGCGCTACGAGAAGAAAGTAAACATTACCAAATTCTCGCCACTACCTCATTCGTCATGACATTCCTCTTATCACTCGGACTGATTTCCCTGCTTTACTATACGCGCAAGCGTTACAATCACGATTTGGCGCACCTCAAGGCACGAGCGCTTGCTATCGATCCAAGTCTCACGCCGGTTGAAGAAATGTTCCCGAAGACGCATGACTTCCGTGGCATCGAGGACGAGTTACGCGAGATTGCCGCAAGCGTTCATTCGACCTTCCATGAGCTTGAGAATCGCTCACAGGATCTCGTGCGCTATCACGAACGTTGGTCGTCCCTCTTTTCAGAGACCGGGCTCGCCATCGCGCTGATGGATGATTCTTATAATCTGATTGAACGAAATGAGATGTTCCGTCAGTTTTTTGGCGACCGAAATTTATATGAGATCAACCAACTGTTCACCGAGACGGGTCGCCGTCTGTTCGAACAAGCACTTGAAGGCGTGACCGACCAAGGAACGAGCGCCCAATTCATCATCCATTTGAAAGGCGAACATACTCGTTATTTGAACGTGAAATTGACACCACTAAAACGGGAAGAACAATTGACATATTATTTGATTGTTGAAGATGAGACTGATCGTGTCGAGCGGGAACGAAAAGTCGACCGTCTCGTGCGCTTCGATTTGGCGACCAACCTCTACAACGAGTATGGCTTCATCCGCAGATGGGAGAATCAAGAGATTGACGGTGCATTCGTCTTGATTAGACTGCATGACTACCATCACCTCGTCGATTGGTACGATCCGGCATACGCCGATCTTCTCATGAACGAGTTCGCGCGCACCGTCGAGGCTCGCCTGTCCAAATATGCACAACATCTATTCGGGCGGTATCGGGACGACACGTTCATGCTGTATGTCAGAGGCTTCTCTTTTGAGGATGAACATGAATTATTGGAACTGTTCCCGACGGAATTGACAGTCAATCATAAACGACAAAATGTACACATTCAAATCGGTGCAACCGAGACGAAACCTGCGTATAACGATTGTCTGTTTGAGGCGATGAAGGCGTTACAACACGCCAAAGAAACCCGCATCCCATCCGTTTGGTATGACTCAGACATCCTAGCCCAGATGCAACTCGCCGCACTGATTGAGCAGGCGCTTCCAGAGGCGATCCGAAAAGGTGAATTGACGGTCGCCTATCAGCCACAAGTCGAGCTGAAAACAGGCCGTGTCGTCGGAGCGGAAGTACTCGCCCGCTGGACACATCCTGACGTCGGAGTCATTCCACCGAACGAATTCATTCGTGTCGCAGAGCGATCCGATCAAATCTTATGGCTATCGCACAACATTCTCGACCAGACGATCGCACAGCTCGTCGCGTGGCAAGACACGCCTTTCGAAGACATCTCACTGTCGTTCAACTTGTCGGCTCATTCGGTCGACCCGTCGATTGTAGCGAAACTTCGGGACTCCATCGAGCTACATCCTTGGCTACCGGACCGATTGAAGATTGAATTGACGGAGTCGTCAGATATTATGTCGTATGAGAGTGAACTCGAACGGTTAGAAGATATCGCCGACCTCGGATATTGCCTCTCGATTGACGACTTCGGGACCGGATATGCCTCATTCGAAGCGATTTGGCATTTGCCGATTCAAGAAGTCAAAATCGACCGGATGTATGTGAGTGGGAAGGCGAAAGAAAGTACATCCTTCTTACGTGCCGTGTCGCGTTTTGCAAACGAGCAACAGCTGACCGCCCTCGCTGAAGGCATCGAGACCGATGACGACCTGTCACGAATGATTCATGAAGGAGTCGAGCTCGGGCAGGGCTACTACTTCTCACCCGCTCTTGATGCGGCTTCATTTGAAACTTGGGTCAACACGAAGGGACACTCGCATTGAGTGTCCCTTTTTTCAGCGTGATTGAATCTCTTCATATAATGCTCGCGTCGCTTCTGCCGACGACTGATTGAGATAGATTGGTTCTGCCGACCAATCGAGTCGAATGACCGGTTCGACATCGCGATCGATAAACAGGAGGACATCTTCTCCTGCTTCCGTGCGAAAATGTCCCGTCAGGCGTGTTCCCGTGTCTGCTCCGTTCGTCCGACGCGCGATGTCCGGTAAGATTGTCCATGTCACGTCTTCCACTTCATCGAGCGGGACTTCACGACCATAACTGCCTTCAATGACAATCGCCTCATCCGTCACGGTCACCTCAGTCGGTTGACTGAACCAAAATAGGAGCGCGGGCACACCGACGAGTAATATGACAGAGACGATGATGATTGGGATGAGGCGCTTTTTCCCACCCGGTCTCAAACGACCAGATTCATCAAAGATGTTCCCGTCATACCGCTGCATCCGCCAAAGCATGGCGACGATGAAGACGAATAGGACGAGAAAGAACGGTTCGAGTGGTGCGCTCCATCCAGATAAGTCGATGAGTGCAATCAACAGAAACATTGCGCCAATGCCGTAACACATCCAAGCAATCAGTCGCGCCACCCGCTTGATGTCGACACGTTCTTGCCTCTCTTTAGACATCGTATTATACCCTGAGATCAGATGATACCAACCGAACCTGTCTACCGCGAAGCCTAACGCGACGACGATTCCTGCTACTAGAATGAGAATCCACATATGCCTCGCCTCCTCTCCTTTCTTTACGATACAAGACTTCTGAAGGATTCAAATTACACGAAAACAGGACCGCCTATATGAGCAGTCCTGAACAATATTAGTTTGAAGTCGGTGTGTTCGATGGACGCTGCATCCGTCCGGTTCCTTCGTACGAAACAGCACCCGGGTCGCGCGCAAACTTCCACGCGTTTCGCGCATCAATCAAGCGACGCTGACGCATACTCGAAAAGGATTCCGGTCTCAAATTCACGAGCTCATCCCATTCCGTGACGAGAACAGCACAGTCCGCACCATGCAACGCCTCTTCAATCGTTGCCGCCTGCGGATACTCCCACGTCGCAATCGGATCATACCCGATGACTTCAACGTCTCGGGCGACCATATGGTGCGCGAGTAAAATCGACGGGGCATCCCGCATATCGTCCGTTCCCGGCTTGAATGCCAAACCAAGAATCGCAACCCGCATGTTCGGTTGAAGATTTAGTTTAGACAGCACATATTCGATTTGCGTCTCATTCACTTTTGCCGCCGCTCGGATGACACGCAAGTCAGTCTCGTTCTCTTTCGCGACATGAAGCAGTGCGTTCATATCTTTCGGGAAGCACGATCCGCCATATCCAATTCCTGCGTTTAAGAACGAGCGCCCGATACGCGGATCGAGTCCCATTCCATCCGCAATTGTTGTAATATCAGCACCTGCTTTATCGGCTAAGCGCGACAAGTCATTCATGAAGCTGATTTTCGTGGCTAAAAATGCATTCGATGCGTATTTGATGAGTTCTGCGTTGATGGGTGTCGTACAGATGAGCGGAACGCCGAGACGACCGTATATGCCGGCCAGCTCCTCTGACACTTCAAGGTCCTCACAGCCGATAACGACCCGATGTGGCTTCAAGACATCCGCAAGTGCACGTCCCTCTTGTAAAAACTCAGGTACGATCGCAAACGTATGAGAGGGATACATGATGTTCAATAAATCTGTCGTACCGGGGGGGACTGAACTACGAATGATAATTTTATGCTTCGTTCTCAGTTCCGAAAGGACTGCTTCGATATAGGATAAGTCACAGCTACCATCTGACTTGCTCGGTGTCCCGACCGCAAGAATCAAATAGTCGACCTGCTCCGTATCCGCAACACGATCTGTTAACGTGATTTGATCGGCGTGCTCTTGTAGCACCTCTGCCATGCCTGGTTCATGGAATGGTGGGTGTCCACTCATGAGGAGACGTAACTTCTCTTCGTCAGCCTCGACACCGATGACGTGATGACCGGCTTTTGCCAATCCGCAAAGTGTGGCCAATCCAACGTATCCTAAACCAATAATTCCAAATTTCACATCTGTTCCTCCTTCAATCATCTTTTCTAAGCGTACCGAAACACGCCTAAGAAGTGAAGCTTCTAACACTCTCTCGATGTTCTTTGCTATAATGAGTCAAAATGATGGGTGAAAGGACAAATTGCATGGGCTTAATCGCTTTCTTCTTAGTGACCTTGTTCGTTTATTTCTGGTTTCCGGTCCGGGGGGGACTGAAAACTTTTTTACTTGTATTAATCATGGTGAGCGGATGGCTCTCGATTTTTGAACTTGTTGCCATTCTAGAAGCTCGACCGTGGATCTTTGCACCAATCCTAATCGTCATTGCTTCAGTGATTTGGAAAGTACAACGCGACCGGAAGCAACAAATGAAGAAAAGTGTTTGACACTCAGTCAGGCGCTTTTTCTTTTTGTATTATTCGAGAAATTCTGTAAAACTCCTGTATCCATGCAAAAACAAAAACGCTCTCAGCGGGTGAGGGCGTCTTCTTTGTGATTTTGTTCGCTACCCATAAATGCTTCCATCGTCGCCGATGTTTCCGAAGAGATTCCATCTCTTTTGAGTACTTTATAGACGGTTTGAAAGATAATCTTCCAGTCACCTATAAACGTGATGTTGTCGACATATTGCACATCCATCTCGAATCGTTCTTCCCACGATAAACGATTGCGTCCGTTCACTTGTGCAAGACCAGTCAATCCCGGTCTCACCTCATGGCGACGCATTTGTCTATCGTTATAACGTGGTAAATACTCAACGAGCAGAGGCCGCGGTCCAACGATGGATAAATCACCTTTCACAATGTTCATCAAACTAGGCAATTCATCGATGCTGAGCGAACGCAACTTTTGCCCGAATGATGTCAAACGCTTGTCATCGGAAAGAAGTTCTCCCGCCTCGTCCCTTTCGTCTGTCATTGTCCGGAATTTAATCATCTCAAAAATTACACCGTCTTTTCCGGGACGCTTTTGCTTGAATAAAACCGGCCCACCTAGTTTAAGGCGAATCAGAAGAGCAGTCCCCCCTATGAGAGGACTAAGTAACACTAAAGCAACTATTGCTAACAAAAGATCTTGAGGGCGCTTA
This sequence comes from Exiguobacterium marinum DSM 16307, assembly GCF_000620845.1. Lineage (GTDB taxonomy): Bacteria > Bacillota > Bacilli > Exiguobacteriales > Exiguobacteriaceae > Exiguobacterium > Exiguobacterium marinum. The sequence continues at coordinate 965,412 of NZ_KK211189.1, read as the reverse complement.
AAAAAACGACTATACATGTTCATTTGAGTTCTCCCTTCTTTATACGCTTAAACGGAAGAATCGATTGAATCAAATCTTTTTCAAACTGATTCACCGTAAAGAACCAAGTAAACACCGCATATAGAGCAACAAGTCCCACTGCTTTATATAAAAATTCAATCATATTTGAGGATGGATGTAGGTGTTGAATCACCATCCCGATAACTAATGTCAACAAAAGTCCAGGCAGTAGCTGTAAATGACATTCTTTAAAAAATCGCAAAACATCTATCTTTAATATTTTTACGTAGATAATATTCATAAATACAGCATTTCCACTTAAGTAACCAATCATGAGAGCGAGTGCTGCTCCACTCGCGCCGTAGGCCCCACTCAAAAATATTGCGAGCACTAAACCGATGACTGCCGAGATTACCATCCCGTAAGCTCGATACCGAATTTGATTTGTCGTTACAAGGTGGATGTTCGCAATTTCTTGAGGAAGCGTAATCACACCCATCGCAATGAGTAACGACGCAACAACGTATGATTCGCGAAATGCATCACCTACCCAAAAGTGAATAAATTCCGATCCAATCGCAATGAATGTTACTGTAATGAATCCCACAACATAGAGTTGAATCCTACCAACCCGAATCATCAGGTTTTCGATATCTTTAACATCACCTGAATGGGTGAGCCTTGATACTTTTGGCAAAAAAAGTGAATTGACTGCTGTCGCTATAAGCAATACATAACCTTGAACAACCATCCCGATCGAAAAGATTGCAACGGCAACCCCACTTGCTACAATCACAAGTACTGTCGGCATGATATTCATTAGAAAGTTATGTGTTGCAGCAACAGTCGTTTGCCAAGAGGAAAAAACAAAAATTTCACGGTACATTCCTTTCCCGCTGGCCATGAAGTCTATTTTAGTATCTGTATATTTCCATATATATAGTACTTTGAAAATATTATTTAATAATATAACAATCGCATTGATTACAACGAGCGCATATACGCCATACCCCATCACAAGAGCTACGATTGTACAGGTTACAATCACTACTTTCTCAAAAAATAACAATGAATTGAATTGAATGAAACGCTCATTTACGATAAACACTGCATCGAGTGGCTTAGATATTAGGGTAATCAAAATGTAAAAAGCAACAATTGGGTACATAAATTGTAGTTTCTCTAAATCACCAGCACTCAAATTACCGTAAAGATTATCTAGAAACACATATAAAATGGCTAACACGACCGCTAATATAAAGGTCAGCAAAAAAAATAATTTGTAGGCGATGCCTAGAAAGCGGATTTCACCTTGCCGATCCCCATCATTTCGATATTTACTTAAAAATCTGGCAACTACTACTTCAAGACCTAGATTAAATGCGAAAATGGCAATGATGGAAAACGATAAAATGTATAATCCATAATTAGCTTGACCAATCTTTCCGATCATCCATGGCGTATAGAGAAATCCTGAAATGATATTGAAACCAATTGAAACGTAGGATACCAAGGCACCATATTTAATTTGATTCGAACTGACTTCTTCCGGTTCGAGAGCATATTTGGTCGCCATAGGTATCCCTCCTTTTTATTGATATGCATAATAGTAGTTATTTCGATCCTTTCGATACTCACGGCGATTTAACACAAGACCTAGAATTTTGGTGCCTGTCATTGTCAATTGATCACGCGCTTTTACTACTTCATCCCGATCTGAAGCTTCGCAACTCACAACGAGAACTGTCCCGTCAACCTCAGTCGCAATCACTCGACTATCCGCAACTTGCATCACTGGTGGTGCATCTAAAATAATGATGTCAAACTGGGTCTGCACTTGATCTAACATCTCTTTAAAGGAAGGTGCAGAGAGTAGTTCTGATGGATTCGGTGGAATGACGCCTGCCGTCATCACGTATAAGTTTTCAAGTTGAGTTTGTTGAATGGCAAGATCAATTGTGACACGTTTTGCAAGAACATTTGAAAGGCCATTCTTCGTATCTAGTCGGAAGATTTGGTGCATTGTTGGACGACGCATGTCACAATCAACGACTAGTACACGTTTACCTAATTGAGCATATACAACGGCTAAGTTTCCAGCGGTTGTCGATTTCCCTTCTCCAGTAAAAGTCGAGGTTACAAGTATTGTTTGTAGTCCTGTACCGAGCGACGTATATTCAAGATTTGTACGTAGTGTACGATATTGTTCGGAGATTGGCGATTTCGGATCTGAGATTGTAATTAAATTTCGGTTCATATTTCTATGAAAGCTTTCTTTGTGTTTTCGGAACATATTTCTCTCCCTCCTTTACTTGATTCGATGAGTGCGGATTATGTTTATCTGATTTGAACGATTGACGTTCAAATAGAGGAATCGAAGCAATCACTGGTATTCCAAGTATGGCTTCTGCTTCCGCCTCAGTTCGAATTTGTTTGTTGAAAAGATGTCTAATTAATACGAATGCGCTACTGAAAATGAACCCGAGGAGTATACCAATTGCAGTGTTCCGTGGAATATTTGGCTCTACCGGTTCAATCGGAACAGATGAAGGTGACAAAATTTGTGTATTATCGACTTTCATTAAGCTTGGAATCTCACTTGAAAATACCAAACCTAATTCATTCGCAATACTTGCAGCCATTTCCCCTGATCCTGCGGTAGCACGAACTGTAATGACTTGCGAATTTTCTTCGCTTTCAATAACAATTTGTTCTTCTAACTTTTCAGGGGCATTCGGGATATTTTCACGCACCTCATTTAGAATGATTGGACTTTTCATAATAATTCGATACGTATTAATCAGCCCCTGCGATGATTGAATCTGATTACTGTCTAACGCTTCAGTCCCATTTTGTTTTGGTACCACCAAAATTTGCGTCGAAGCTTCATACGTCGGTGGGATTACATACCGACTTAACGAGTAGGCAATCGCTCCTATTAAAATCATCGTCATTAAAATAAGCCACTTTTTAGATTTCAAAATAAACCAAGTATCCTGGATTGACGAGTTGATATCTCTCACGGTGACTATACCTCCCTTACTTTTTCGACTGTCGACACCATTTATGAATTAGATAGTGAACCTTTCCCTCTCCGAAAATCATTCAATTCAAAATAGGAAGGAGATACTTATCATTCTTTTGAAATCTTCATTGGCGAGAGAATGACGATGACTTTTTCCCTGTTTCAGCACGATACTGACTATAGGTGACAACGAATACAAGTAAAATCAGTAAATATGCAATAGCTCGTAATCGTAATGATGTACCAATGTTGTCGTTGGTGATGGCAATCAGTCCGTTCCATACAAAAGCTTGTGTCAAAATGAAACCTTGAACTTTCGTCACCCACCCTCTTCTCAACCATAGAAACCCTAAAATCAAAATCATCGGAACCGCTTCAATTACAAAGGCGATTAATGTAGACACGCTCCGAATGTGCCATGGCAAAGGTCCAACTAAGTTACCCAAATAACTGTGTGCATAATTTGCCAAGAAACCTAGATAATTCGTTGCATCAAGTTGAATCCCCATTTGACTACTCCCACCTAACTGACCTAGCCCGCTGGATCGATACTGTAAGGCAGAGCGAAGTGTACGTTCAACAATAGGAACTTGGATATCCATAAAGAATGAATAAATGACGCCGAATACAATAAGAAACATAATTAGGAATACAACAGGACGCTTAACGAGTGTAAATACAAACCAAATACTCATCGCCAACACAAAAGAAAGAAGAGCGTAGGTTCGGAATTGACCGAGTAGCCAAATTGTCGGAACAAGGAGCATGAAATAGGTCCAATTCTTTTCAAATAACCAACGTGTAGCTAAGTATGTGGCAGTCACGAACAACATATAAATCCATACATCCCGAAAAATTGACGTAGTGATATTGAAAAACAAACTAATATAGGCGATATAACTGACAAGTGAGAGGAGATAAGCTCTTTTTCGAATTTCTGTGGCATTTTTCTTTAGAGAAATAGATTCCAATTGGACAGTTACTAATTTCAGTGAAAAGTGGATAAGCAATACGACACCAGCAAAGTTAAACATACGAATCGCAAATACACTTTCCGTCCCAATCAGTTGGAGGTATTTCCCAATAATCCAAGGGTATATAGAAGTTCGAATCCACGATAAGTCATAAAAGACATTCATGGCTTGTTCCCAATAAAATAGGCCGTCATCTCCCCCACCAAAAATTTGAAAAGATATACCCTTCCCACTTACATAAATGGCAAGCATATAAAAGACTGTCGTCGCAAGTAAGTAATAAATCAGTACCAAATATCGTACGATACTCACTTCTGATCCAAGTTTCATGACGGCACCCCCTCACTTTAATGTCCAGAAGCCTGAACGGACTCGTAAATTCGTCTCATTTCGATCTTTGACTGCTCAATATCATAGGACTTAGCAGTTTTTATATTATTCGACCCCATCTGTTGTGCCACTTTTAAATCAATACGCATCATTTGAATCGCTCGGGCAAAACCTGCGATGTCATCAGGTGCACATTTATAACCTGTCACACCTTCAACTGAATAATCATTGATTCCATGAACATTTGATGTGATTAGAGGCAGGCCCGCTGCCATCGCTTCTAGGGCCGCCATGCCAAGCCCTTCCCTCCGAGAAGGAAAAACGAAGCAATCGGCAGCTTTCATCACTTCAAATACATCTTCTCGAAATCCTAGTAAATGTACTTGTTCTTTTAGTTCAAGTTCGATAATCATTCGTTCGAGGCGCTGTTTCGAATCGCCGGTTCCGGCAATCCAATATTGAACGTTTCGATCTTTCAACGTCGCGATCGCTCGGATGATCGTTTCATGATTTTTATTTTCATTCAGTTCTCCGACCGACAACAGTACAAAGTCTGAATCTTGATAAACACCTAGATTATTGCGTTTCTCAGATCGATTGATGGAGATTTGCTCAATTCGATTCGTATCGACTCCAATCCCAGGTATCCGGAACGTACGGGACGTTTTGAACGTCAATGCCCGTTCATAATCCTCTTGGTTCACCGTGACCAGTGTATCTGTTAAATGAGCAAGTGTACGCTCCACAGGATAATAAAGTAACCAGTTAAGCGAAGGACTACCTCTGAAAAAGTGAAACCCGTGCGCTGTATACATACAGGGAGTCTCGGTTTGGCGAGCAACCAGTCTGCCAATCACCCCACCGATTGGAGAATGGCAATGGATAAATTCATACGTTTGTTGTGAAAGTACATCTTTCAATTGTTGAAAAGCTTTAACATGCCGGTTTATTTTTTTTATGTCACGCTCAAAATCGATTTGGAACATGGAGACCCCTTCTCTTTGAAGACTCTCCCGAATACGTGTGATTTTTTCTTTAGAGTACATACTCCCCCACTCAAAATTCGTTGCAACATGAACCTCATAACCCATTTCCTGTAGTATTCTGATATTGTCACGATTAAAACTTTCAATCATGGATACAACCGACGCGACCATGAGGACACGTTTCATCATCAACACCCCTTTATACACGTTTCCGTAAATAGTCGACACTCCGTAACATTAGAACGAGTGAAATGGTCTGTTCACGTTTACAAAGTTGGAAGAACGTCCTCCATTTCAAATCGAAGTACTTCATATCAATTTGAGAATATGCTTGGCGAAATTCTTTTTGACGCAACACTTGCTTCAACGTTTCCGCTTGATTCAAAAGTGATTTTTGAGACCAAATCTCATTCAACCCAATCCCAATCATGCTTAGTGCGATTCGATTATAAAGCGCACGATTGTAATCTTCACCGAGATTTCGCTCTTCGATATAACGCATGAGGATGTGAAAGAACTCAATCCGAGAAGCAATCAAATTTGTTTGATACGTACTCGTCATCGATGTTACATTTGTCTTCCGATAATGATAAACAGGATAATCGATATAAATAAATCGTTTACAATTCTCCAACGCACGAATTTGATAGTATAAATCTGCGAATGATCCATATGTGCTATCAAAAGATAAATGTTTAATCAAATCACGATGATATAAGGTAATACAATTTGAATTCAGGGCGTCCACTGTTTCCGGACGAGCTAGTTCCTCACCCATAAGTCCGAATAAACGCCGATGAACGTATCTCTTGGTTTCTTCTTCATCGTAAGACAGGAAGTTTGCGTTAAAAATATGTTTAGGTAAAGAACGTCCCTCGTATTCTCGGACATACGTTCCCATAACTGCATCTGCTCGTTCTCTCTCGGCATGTTCTACCATTAGGCGAATGGCGTCCAGATCGAGCCAATCATCACTATCAACGAACATGATGTATTCTCCATCTGCCAAATTGAGTCCTCGATTCCGAGAAAACGAACACCCTCTATTTGTCTGATCATATAGTTGCACGCGTAAATCCGAGTCATACTGCATTAAAACATCAAAACTGTTATCCGTACTTCCATCATTGATACAGATAATTTCAAGGTTTGGGTAGGTTTGATTGACAAGACTTTCAAGGCATTGTTCGATGTAAGGTGCAGTGTTATAAATAGGAACAACTAGACTGACTAACGGCATGCTCTTTAGCATCCTTCTCACTCCTTCTATGCTGTTTGTCTCAAGGTGTACGGGGCAATCAGAAATGACGTTATATGTCATTGTTCCCATTCAAAAAAATGGATAAATCCGAATTGAAGAGAGTTCGATATAATTTTTTAGTGAATTATCAAAACAAAAACCCGAGATCCAAAGGCTCTCGAGTCAACGTTCATGATTTGTATGAACTTGTTTTAGATTACTCAAAATGTTGCTGAACAATCGATCATTCACTTGATCGGATACATAGGAGTTATGGGGGCTGATAGACACCCAATCAAAATCATACAATGGATGGTCTGATGGTAGTGGTTCTGATGCAAACACATCAAGAGATACACCAAAAAATTTCCCTTCTTTTAGCACTGAAACAAGAGCGGTCTCATCAATAATCGATCCCCGTGCGACATTCATCAGAATAGCATCCTCTTTCATCACCTGGAGTGTTTCCTCATTTATTAAATGATAAGTATCTTCCGTCAGTGGAAGCGCAAGAATAATAACGTCACTTTCACGTAATACATCGCGTAGCTCATTCATCAAAACATATTGATCAACAAATGAAACTACTTTTTCTCGGTGTCCAACTCCAATTAGGCGAACACCAAATGGTCGAAGTCTTGTCGCTATGGCTTCACTCACATGACCTACACCAAGCAAGGTAACCGTCTTCCCTGTCAATTCGAGTAAGCGCCGCTCTTTTTCCCACTTCCGGTTGGATTGTTTTTCACGAAGTGATGCACCATGTTTCATAAAATCAAGAAGTTGCCATATGATCCACTCCGCCATTGGCGCGGCGTATGTATCGCCGGCATTATAAACCTCAATACCACGTTCTTTTAACTCTTCAAGAGGCAATCGATCTAAGCCGGCACTCACTGCTTGAACGATTTTCAGCTGAGGAAACTCCTCGACTTGTCTATAAGCGAAAATATTTTGACAAACGAGCACTTCTACTTTTGTCACATCTTGTAGTGAGATATCGGACTCTTGCTCTAGCATAGTGACTTTGCATCCGATTTGTTCTAGTTGTTCTTTTTGATTTAACGATAGACGCATTCCTGTTACCAATACATTCATAACAAAATTCCTTTCTGTGTTTGAATTTCTGTAGTAATACCTTCAACATCAAAAACGAGACTGCGTCTATTTTTTTCCAACCAGTCTGAGGATACATATTTCAGGTGTTGCTCATATGCCCTTACTTTCCAAACCCCCTCTTTAAAAAGTTGAGTTTGGTATGCGGACATCATTTTAACATTCCCTAAATTACAAAAACTCCGTGATAAAATAATGAGCGAAGAATCAAGACGTTTGTGCTCAGCCAAAATTTTTTCTGCAGGTAATTTGCCCTCCCCTATACGAGCAATTCCACCAAATCCGTAAACAATATCCTGCTCACGTATTTGATTAATGATTTTTTCCACTAATCCGTTCGCAAGTGGTTCGAAAAGAAAAGATTGTCCATAACTTAAATGTAAGTCATTCAACCCAATATGAATAAAATCGATTCCATCTAACTTTAAAACATCAGGCATGCATTCTACAGCTTCTTTCGTCTCACAAAGAAGACAAACTTTGGCACGACCACGAACAAATTCAATCAGTCTCTTTACCTCGTCCGTCGTTTTATAGTAAGGCAACATAACGATATCCGCACCGCGATTAATCACCTCGTCAATTTCTTGACGGGACCCTCGGAAAATCGGGTTCACTCTTACAAGTAGTTTTGAATGTTTCAACACTGCACGTACCTGACTGATGTCTTGAAAGTTATGTCGGGAAATCACTGTATCCAAATGACCTTGCCTTTCCGTTTTCCCCATTATTTCAAGGTCAATAAAAATCCAATCAACTCCATTTTGCTCCGCAACACGTGCTACTTCAGGTTGATTTGTAATGTACATTAACGTCAAAGACATAGTCTCTTCTCCTTCCTGAGCGCGATAAAGGACTTTAACAAAATATCCGTTTCCAAGAACAACGAAACAGAAATAAATAACATCATTTAAAATACCTTCATCTCATCGTTTATCAATCACGATACCATTTCATGTTCGTTTATTCATTGTCATTCTGTTTGAAATCAAAAGAATCGGAAATAATGTCATTACAGACAAATCTATTCGACATTTTTCAACAAAAAAGGAGTGACTTCCGATGGAGTGGATTGTGATTTTTGGTGCAGGCGGTCACGCACAAGTCATTATTGATATCTTAGAATTAATGGGGCTCTATCGAATTGCGGGCATTTACGATGACAGTCCAGAACTCGTAGGGAAATTCATCTATGGTTATCCCGTTCTTGGTCTAATTGGTGCTAATTCTATCATTCGAAAAGGAATCATCGGTGTCGGGGATAACGATCGTCGTGCGTCCATCGCAATCAAGGTAGGAGAACGTATGCCAGATTTTGAGTTTATTTCAGCGATTCATCCGAGCGCGATTGTCGGACGTAACGTGTCCATCGGTCCTGGGGTCGCCGTGATGGCGGGTAGTGTCATTAATCCGAATTCTGTCCTTCAAGAACATTGTGTCGTCAATACGATGGCTTCGGTTGATCACAATTGTCGTCTTGAACCCTTTAGCTCGATTGCACCTGGTGCACATCTTGGCGGTGGTGTAACAATCGGGACTAGATCTTTCATCGGCATGGGGGCCACGGTCATTCATAACATTCACGTCGGACCCGACACAGTCGTCGGCGCCGGAGCGACTGTTGTCTCCAACCTACCAAGTCAAGTAATTGCTTATGGAACACCAGCTAAGGTCACGCGTGGCCGTGAAGTCCGAGAGACATATTTATAAAAACGAAGAAATTCGTACTAAACCCTATGAACTGAACCTTGAATATCGACACTTTTTCTAAGTATCGAGCATTCAGGGTTTTTTTTATGTGTAGTGAATCGATATAATAAACTTATTCATTCAGACCGCACTGTAAAACAATCGAAAAAGACATTCATCATCGATGTCACCACTTTAGTTCTTCTAAGTGACTAGAAAAGAAGTTATTTTTTTCAAGATTAAACAACATAAGGAAGTAGGCAGGAGTTTATTAGGGTATAAATTATTATAAACATTTAAAAACTACACTTTATCAAGGGGGAGTCTATGCGACACCTTATTTCTATCTCACTCTCATGTTTATTTTTATTGTACGGATGTTCAGATAACAAAGAAGAAACTGAGCTTCCTCAAGACTACGAGAGTGAATTTCCAACAGAATCATTCATTCGAAGTCATCTGTTAACAGAAAAAGGTCTCATCCAAACGAATGTGACCAATCGCGAAAATGAATTTTTATCTGAGTCTCTCGGACTCTATTTGCTATTTTTAGTCGAACGGGATCGCGCAGACGAATTTGCCTCACAAGTCGATGTACTCACCGAGCATTTCTTGCATGCATCTAATTTGGTTAGTTGGCGACTTGAAAGGACGAACGATGAGCTTACACGAAGCCCTGCGAATGCCTGGATTGATGATGCTCGAATCGTTCACGCCCTGTATGAAGCGGGAGATGCGTTTGATGAACCTTCTTACATTAAATTGGCTGAACAGATTGGCACTTCACTCACATCAATTGGGGTCAAAGATGGGATCCCCGTTGACTTCGTCGATTTGGCAACAAAGGAACGTGGAGACGTTTTGACTTTAAGCTACTTAGATGAGGACGCCCTACGCCACATGGCCGTGAACGACTTGTACGACAACAGCAAACAAGTATTGAGTAATGCGCCGCTGAGCGATCCGTTCTTCGCAAAATCTTACGTCATCTCAACTCAGACGTATCAGTTCGATGAGGAAATCAATATGATTGATCAATTATATGTCGCCTTGCGCTATGAACAGTTCGGATTATCGACCGCATCGTTTTATTCTTTCTTTAAAGAGACATTCAATGACGGGATTGTCTACGGACGGTACGACCTCAACTCAAAAAAACCAACTGTCAACTATGAGTCTCAAGCAGTCTATGCGTTGGCAATCTTTTATTTACTCGAGCGTGATGAACGGGACTTTGCAGAGCGAGTGATGAATCGACTCACCTCATCGATGGTTTCCGACTCATCATCTGATTACTATGGAGGGTATCTTGATGTAGATACGAAAGAGACTCACGCTTTTGACAATTTACTGCCTTTATTAGCAGAAGGGGGACTAATCGATGGATACCTCATTCCGTAAAACAAGTTTAGTCAGTTTACAAATTGGACTTTTGTTGATCGCTGCCGTTCTATTTCTACTGTACATGCCGGACCTAGGAAATGTAACGATTGAAGGGTCTTTACTAATTGCTTTAGCTTTGTTTATTAGCTTGTTTGCAGGGATGCGTGCAGGATTATTCACGGCCCTGGTAATTTTATTTTTATTCGGAAGCCTGTACTTTTGGAACCTATTTTTCCGACCTACCGACCAAATGTTTTTGTTCTCAGAAGCCACCCTCTTACAGTTTGGTGTCTGGTTGATTGTTTTTGTCATTTTAAGCGGAAGTATTTATGCACGAATCAATCAATTAAACCGATTAAACCTTTCATTACAGGAGAAGGTCAGACGACTCGTATCAATCGATGAGGAGACGGGACTTGACAATAAAGAACGTTTTGAACTTGAACTTCAGTTGGAAATCAATCGTACAAACCGTCACGGAGAATCATTCACCGTCCTGCTCTATCAAATCGACTACTTCACAGAATTTATACGACTCTATGGAAATGAGGAAGCAACACGTTTTTTAACATTTTTTAGTGAACGTCTTCACCAATCGACACGAACGACCGATAAAAAATTTCGATTGTCCACGGAAGAGTTCGCGCTCATTCTACCTTATGCTTCTGAATCGGATATGATTATCATTTTGAATCGCTTCCGACAATTGATTGGGGACTACGAGCTGTCAAACGGCAAAAAGGTATCCTTCACGAACCATATCGCCCACTACACCGTCACAAAAGAAGCAAAGATCGAATCACCTGATGACGTCCTCGGATTATTGAGAAATGAGTTGAAGAGTTATGCGTTATAAAATGATTATTCTCATTCTTGTCTTAGTTGGTATCCCACAAATTTCTTTTGCAAAAGAACCGAGCGTTACAATCGTTTTTAGTTCAGAAACAAATGATATTCCACCAGAAGTCTACAAATTGGATGCTCTGATTTCCCACTTTTCGGAGAAAATCGACATCCTTCGCGACACTGAAGTATTAAAAGAATCGTTTAGTGGGACAACTCACTTATTTTACTTCGGTGCAAATCCTGCGACAATTCCTGAATCAACTCGTGAGCGAATTAACCAGTTAGACTCTCCATTGTATGGAATCGGCTATAACGTGAATCAACTTGATATCTTTAACAAACTAGAAACAACAACGAAACAAGGAGTCTCCAAATTCCATCAAGCGCGTACCGACCATTTTTTAACTTTCGAATCAGCTGACTCAATCCTGACTGTAGATGACCCAGCTTCAATTGTGCACGCAAGTTCGATGCACAATGATAAAAAACAAGCGGTCATCGTTCAAACAGATGACCATTTTTATTCAGGAATTCACAATTTATTGAACCGTTCTTCTTTACTCGTAGCGGATAGCCTATTTGACTTTTTTAAAGTCGAATCATCAAATGAGCATCTTGGGTATCTTCGACTAGAAGATATTAATCCGAGCACAGATCCAAAACTCCTTGAAGAGGTAGGGAACTATCTGTTAGACCGAGACGTACCAATTCTGTTAGCGGTAATTACAGTGTATGCCGAACCAGGGAGTGAGCAACTTGTTCACTATACCGACCGTCCAGAACTGCTTGATGTTATTCAAAGTCTTGAAAAACGTGGTGCTTCCGTCATCTCACATGGCTATACTCATCAATATCGTTCTTCAGAAACAGGAGAAGGATTTGAGTTTTGGGATGTCGAGAACAATCAGCCGGTACTCGTTCCTTCGAATGAAACGCCTCCCCTTCTAAAAAAACGTGAAGCGTTCAGTAACAATCGTGATTATACTGAATACGTAACGACGTTATTAGAGGGAGAAACGGCTTATATGCAGTCAAAATTAACGAACTCGATTCATAAGCTTGTGTCACTCGACCTTAAGCCTCTAGGATTTGAAGCACCACACTACACGATGTCACATTCAGGATATGCCTTAACATCGAATTATTTTTCTAATATATTTGGACAAGTACAATTTAGTAACACAAATTGGGAAGTTATGGGCTCGACTCCTTATATTGCTAAACCGTCGCTTCTACATGGAATGACCTTATACCCAGAAACAATTGGATACGTTCGAACCGACCTTCCAAGACCGGTCGACGAAATGCGTCGCGCGCGTGACGAACTGATGATTGTACGTGATTCGATGATTGGCGGTTTTTATCACCCTTATCTCGGAACAGAACATTTATCGGACCTCGTCAACATGATGGAGTCCACACCCGACTTTCGCTGGCTTGACTTACGTGAGCAAAATGAATGGGTTCGTACAGAAAATGTCTCCATCACAGCTACAAACGGCGATCTTACACTGCAAGACGACCGTTCTCGCGTAATGAGTCAGTTGAGCCTGTACGCCCCGACCTCATTTCTTGAACGAGCGCTCTTAGTCCTTGCCCTCATCACGTTCGTCGCTGTCCTGACATTTTTGTTATATACACTCTACCTGCGGGGACAGCGCAAAAAACGATTATTTAAGGAGCGTGGATAATCATGGCAAATCTCTTATTCCTATTTTCGCTCGTCATGATTTGGACGATGCTTCTATACCATATGTTTTTAATGCAGGGTGGATTTTGGCATTACATGACATTTCGTAATCCAATCCCTGAATGGTCGAAGAACATGAAGAACTTGCCAAAAGTCTCGGTCCTAATTCCCGCCCATAATGAAGCGGTTGTCGTCGCCGCTACGCTTCGGGCAATGTCTCGAATCAACTACCCACACGATAAACTTGAGGTTATTTTGATCAATGACAACTCATCTGACCGCACTGGTGAAATCGCCCAAACGTTCGCAGAAAAATTCTCATTTATCCATGTCGTCCAAACAACACCGGATTACGCAGGAAAAGGAAAGTCCTCTGCTTTAAACTATGGATTGACCCAATCGACCGGTGATGTTCTCGTCATATATGATGCGGATAACACACCCGAAAAGGATGGTGTGTATCACCTCGTGATGGGACTTGTCAACGACCCGGATGCGGGGGCCGTCGTCGGAAAATTCCGAGTGACGAATGCATATGAGACTTTATTGACCCGTTTTATTAACATTGAAACGATTTGCTTCCAATGGATGGCACAGGCAGGCAGGTGGAAATGGTTCAACATCTCCACTATTCCTGGGACAAACTTCGCCATACGCCGTACTATTATCGAAGAACTTGGGGGATGGGACGAAGCGGCACTCGCGGAGGACACTGAATTGACGGTTCGTGTGTACGAACTCGGGTGGCATATCCGCTTTTTCCCGGCCGCAATCACATGGGAACAAGAGCCACAGACGCTAAAAGTATGGTGGAAACAACGAACGCGTTGGGCACGTGGGAATCAATACGTCGTCCTCAAATTTATGCGTCAATTGTTCTCGTTGAAACGAAAGAAAATCGTCTTCGACATCATTTACTTTTTCTTCACCTACTTCTTGTTTTTCTTTGGGGTCATCTTATCGAATGGTTTATTTATCATCAATTTGTTTTTCGACATCGGTCTCGAGGTAGGAAACATCACTTTGGTTTTATGGGTTCTTGCATTCCTTCTCTTTGTGACGGAAGTATTTGTGACACTGAGTATCGAGCGTTCTGAATTTAACATTCCAAACTTCTTCACTGTCATTCTGATGTACTTCACGTACAGCCAGTTATGGATTTTACTCGTCATCTACTCGCTTTATCTCGAGATCAAACGCGTCTTGTTTAATCAAGAAGTGAGATGGTACAAAACAGACCGATTCGAATGAAGGGGAGGATATTATGAAAAAAATTACACTCTACTTATTGACCGTATTCTTGATTTTCTCAACTTTTTCAGTACAAGCTGCAACAGAGCTTCGCTCCTCACTACCCATCGATTCCGCAAGCGATGTGGGAGAACGCTTATTGACGACCGGAGATGATGTATTGCCTGGTGAAACGTCTTCTCGAACGTACACATATACCATGCTCGGAGATGAGAAAGCGGCTTCCTCAAAATACGTATCCGTCGACTGGGCGCACTCTGAACTGTTGATTCCCCCGTCGGCACTCACCATCGATATCGATGGTGAACCGCTTAAGTCAGTCGCATTATCCAAGGAGTCCTCGCAAGGTAACGTACGTGTACCACTTCAAGACGAGCACTTGACGAAAGGGACACATGAAGTCACCGTGCGCTTCACGGGCGTGATTGAAGGGCGCATGTGTGATACCGGAAACACATCGGGAAGTTGGCTGACGGTCCTTCCATCAAGCTTTCTTTCAATCGGAAGCAAAGTCGAACTCACTTTAAATGATTATCCGAACCCCTTTATTCAAACGACCAACCAGAAGTTGACAATCGTACTCCCGGACTCACCGGACACGATGTCTTTAGAAGCGGGACTTCTTCTGTTCCGACAGCTACAAGGGGACGCAGCCAACCCGAATAACGTATCGCTTCAATATGAAGGACAATTGAAAACATTGGATGGACGGTACGTGTTCGTCGGTCAGACGGATTCGTTCACCGGTCCCGTCCAAACGTTAATCGAGGAACTAGAGACCCTCCCTGAAGGTGAGGATGTCTTGTTTGAGCAAGCTCGAATCGTCAGCGACGATACGGCCGTCGATGCGATGTTCGTCCTCGCAGAAGATGCGGCTTCCTTCGAAGGGACGGTGGACCATCTTCTCATCACGACGCAGCGACAACAGCTGAACGGGAGTCAACTCGCCCTATCAAGTGCACCTTCCGTTCAAAAAAGTGGTGACACGATTGATTTACGTACACTCGGAGCCTCTGACTTTATGTTGAGCGGGACCCAAGCCGTCAGTCAAAACTACTTTTATCCGTTGCCAGTCATCGATCGGCAATCCACCGTGGAGATGGAGGTCCGTTTCAAGACATCGGCGTACGTAACGTCTGAGCAGAACAATGACGTGTCTCCGGAGTTGATTGCATGGGTGAACGGCACCCCACACTCCATCCCGCTCTCGCCTTTAGAGGATGATCAAGAATGGCAGCAATATACGATTCAAATCGATGCATCGACACTTCAAAAAGATACGTTTTTAGATGTATCGTTTGAAGCGAACGGTCTTCGTTCTGAAGCGCCATGTAACGAGAGTGATTTAGATCGCTGGATTTTCATCTCGAGTGACAGTCAGCTGACATTGCCAAAAGGAAGTGGAGAAGCAAATAACAAGGTTTTCTCGAATATGGCCAGTCTGTTTTCGACTGATCCTGGTGTTGTGTTCGTGATCCCGGACGAATCGAATGCACAAACTTTGCAAAACATGGTTGGCGTGATGAGTGGTTTACCGGTCACACCTTTAACGCAACAAGTCGAGTTTATTCGGGCCAAAGACGTGACCGAGGAGACGGTCTCTAACCGCTCGATCATCTATATCGGAGATCCGGAGCAAAGTCCCCTCTTCAACGAGCAGAAAGAGAGCTGGCTCGTCACAAAAGACAATCAAGTGGATTTATCGCAGTATGGATTCGTTCCAGAGACGTCTTCTGAATATGCATGGATTCAACCTTCTCCTTGGAACGAGGATAAGGCAATGATTGTTGTGTCAACGAACGATACGATCGATTCAACCCTCATTCAAACACTTGCTTTTCCGAGTGAGACGTTTAGTGTAGCGGTAAAAAATCAGAATGGCGCAGTTTTTACGAATAGTGCGAGTATCCAAAGTGAGCAAGCAGAAGGAGATGTCACGTCTAACGAGTCTACTTCGATGAACCCGACTTGGTATTTCGTCGGATTCATCGCATTGATTGCCCTCATTGTCGCAATCCTTTTCTATCTACGTCGCAACAAAAAGAAATAACCGATGCGTCTACATGCTCAAAAAGCCAGAAAGTTCACATTAAAAACACATCCGATTGTCGAATCGGATGTGTTTTTTAATGTGAACTCGCTGAAAACCGATACACCGTTCGCGAATGATACAATTCACCCGGTTTCAGTTCGATCGAGGTCGCGATGTGTGGATGGTTCGGAGCGTCCGGGAACGCCTGTGCCTCGAGACAAATCGCGCTATGTTTTTGTCGACCATCAAGCGTCACCGGCGTCGCTTCACTGAGAAAGTTGCCCGTATAGACGACCATGACGGGTTGATTCGTCTCGATTGTCATTGTCCGTCCGCTCACCGGGTCATGCAATCGGATCGGTTCATCCTTCAAGATGAAAGGATGATCGAGTCCATCAGCACGCTCAATCGCCTCGTCTCCAGACTCGAGCGCTTCTCGGACCGCTTTCTTATCTCGGAAGTCAAACGGCGTCCCGCTCACGTCTCGCAACTCTCCTGTCGGCAACGATTCTGCATCGAGCACCCCGACCGAATCCGCTGGTAGCGTCAGCATATGGTCATGGATGGTCGATCGTCCGCCGAGATTGAAGTAGTTGTGATGATTCAGGTTGACCCATGTCAGTTCGTCCGTCTCCGCCGTCATTGTGACAATCAGCTCATTATCGTCCGTCAGTTCATAAATCACTTTGAAGAAGACATTCCCGGGATATCCTTCCTCCCCATTCGGGCTCACGTAGGTAAACTGGATACAACGCTCTTCAGCATCCATCTCCCAGTAACGGGCCGTGATGCCTTTGTCTCCTCCATGGATATGATGAGGCGCCTCGCTTGGGGACAAGGCGACACTATCAATCTCTGCGTTTCGGATGCGTCCGGCGATTCGCCCGACGACCGATCCAAGATAAATCGGGTTTTCTAAGTATTGAGAGACGTCCCCGTATTTCAAAATGACCGATTCTAGGTTACCTTCTCGGTCCGGGGCCGTCAGCTCCGTCATCGCACAGCCATAGTCGATGGCGGATAGTGTCATGCCGTTACTATTTTGAATCGTTGCTTGTTTCATCCAATCACCCATCCTATAAAGTCGTTCCCTATCGATTCCCTCATATCGAACGACTTACACTTCCATTACCTCGGTGACAGGCTGTGAATCCCTTCCACAAAACGCTTTGCAATCTGCTGTGGTCGTGTGATGGCGCCACCGACGACGACCGCATACGCCCCGATTTCAAGAACTCTACGTGCATGCTCCGGTGTAATCACATTCCCTTCCGCAATGACAGGAATCGAGACAATCTGCACCATTTCCCTTAAAAATTGAAAGTCACCTTCATACACTTTCTTACCAACCGTCTCCGCTGTATAACCATAGAGCGTCGGTGCGACGACATCGAACCCTAGCCGTTCAGCGCGGACCGCATCTTCGAGTGTGGCACAATCCGCCATGAAGCGTTGATTCGGATACTTCTCTTTTAATAGCGGGAACAACGTGGCAATCGTCGAACCGTCCGGACGCGCTCGATGTGTCGCATCGAGCGCAATCAAATCGACACCTGCCGATACGAGCGCGTCGACTTCTTCCAGCGTCGGTGTGATGTAAACATCCGAACCATCGTATTCCCGTTTGATGATGCCGATGATGGGTAGATCGACGACAGATTGAATCGCTTGAATGTCTTCGATGCCGTTCGCACGAATCCCACTCGCCCCACCCTCTTTTGCGGCGACAGCCATGCGGGCCATGATAGCCGAACCGTGGAGCGGTTCATCCGGGAGCGCCTGACAGGACACGATCAACTGACTTCTTAATTGTTCAATCATTGGGTTGTTCCTCCAAACTCTAATCGGCATTCAAACATGCGGTTCCAAGGTGCCGATGTGTTGACTGTCCATGCTTCTTGGAAAGAATGACGGATTACATGTCGCGCCACTTCCGTCATCACACGGTCACGCTCTTGCGAAATCACTGTTGCCTGTTCGTTTAAATCGAAGTAGCTCGCCCCATACTGCGGTAACACGGTATTCGTCATCTTCATCCGAACTTTTGCTTGATAGACGAAATCGTCAAGGACGTGATACAGGACGTTCTCACGAATCCGCTCTCTCTTCCCGACTTGGGCAAACACCCCTTGCGCGAGCGTCGTCCCGAGCGTATTCCCGTTCGTATTCCAACCTTTGTAAGAGTCCAACTGTTCGAGAATATTCAACTCATCGAGCCACATGATCAACTCTTGATCCCCACCGTTGGCATAGGCACTGTCGGCGACGATGACTCGTTTCCCTTGCGTAAGCGCAGATTCGATCTTGGTGACGAATTGACGCATGTGACGAAAACTCGTGTACGTCACATCACGCTCGTCTTGATCCCACGATTCCTGCATCACACGTCCGGGGACATTGTAGGCGAGCATGAGATCCGCGTCTTCTATCGTCTCGACGAGGTGTAGTCCAATCGCGTCCAGATGGGCATACATGCTTTCGATGAACGGTCGGTCCTCATACATCGGGATTAACGTCGGACCGAGGACACTACTCCACATCGGATGCACCCGTGGTCGTGTTCCTTGATGGTCCAAAAAGGCTCGGGCGACCATGGTTGCACCTACTTCATCCGCTCCAGGATACATATGAACCTTCGTCAACACACGTCGTTCTTGTATTTGCCTTAATACGTTTGTCTGGTCAATCGATGTGTAGCCATATTCGGCACTATCGTCTTGAGGGATGAACAACCGCTCAATGACACCTTCCTCAACGAGTTGAATCATCGCTTCGTTGATAGATCGGTTGAAGGCACGTCTCGCCTCATAATCCTCCACATGTTCTGTTGGAACCAATTCGTTCAATGTCACGAGTTCCTGCTGTTCCATCTCGGTCAAACCGTCACGTCCCTCTCTGTCCTGTAACCAGGAACGTCGATAGATTTCGGCTCCGAATTGACCATAATAGTCAGGTTCTTCATCATTCGAGCTATACTTCGGTGTGCGCATGATCATCGTCGCGACATAAAGCGGTGCATCCGTCTCACTTTGGAGCGTCCGCATCCACTCGATGAAAGCGTCACGGTCCGTCTCTGTCATATGATGAAGACGTGACGGCAAGAGCCCGCCATAGCAAAGCATGTCCGCACTGAGGACGAAAGCGTCGCAGTCTTTGACACTGCGCACCCACTCTCGAATCCCTATTTTGTCGGCGGCTTCTTTTTTGTATCCATATAAATGATCGGGTGGCGTGAGCAGCGTCACCTCGTCGGTCACCCCGACAATCCGCTGCACCACATCGACATTACATGGTCGTTCATCGATCGGTACATATACGATTTTCATCGTCACACCTCAAACCGTCTCACTGCTTGGCTCTTCCGTCCGAACCGTGTGCGTGATGACATCTAATAGATAAAACAGGGCAACTTCACGAATCGACGTGACATGCGCGTTTTCCGTTGAAGCGACAGTCAGACGGACATCTG
Source organism: Exiguobacterium marinum DSM 16307 (assembly GCF_000620845.1). Lineage (GTDB taxonomy): Bacteria > Bacillota > Bacilli > Exiguobacteriales > Exiguobacteriaceae > Exiguobacterium > Exiguobacterium marinum. The sequence continues at coordinate 945,381 of NZ_KK211189.1, read as the reverse complement.
ATACGGAAAAGAGTGGCGAATCACTTTGTGTCGATAGTCCGACGGTGACGGCACCGATTCGTTTCGCATTCGTCAAACCGTCAATGACTTCTTCACTATAGCCATCGCGACTTAGACCGATGACGAGTGTCTCCGGGCGAATCGCCCGTTTGGACAATTGAATCGCTTGCGCTCCTGAGAACAGATCCGTCATCACGCCAAACTCCAACAGCTTCGTCTTGATGGCGGGTAAGAGCGGCGACCACTCATCCGTCGCGTATAAGACGACTTGGTTCGTCGATTCAAGCACTTCTTTCAGTCGGTTCATCGCTTTTTGGTCATACAATGAATCGTATTTCTTCATCATCATGAAGTACGCTTCGTTAATCTCATCGAGTCCATCGATATTCGAAGGGCCATAGTAGCGATTGCTGACAGTCGCTTCTTTGGCAAGTAAGCGCAACTTATTATATGACCCGAACTCGAGCTTTTGGCAAAAGCGGGTGATTGTCGCTTCCGATACGTTGATTTGGCGAGACATTTCAGTGATCGTCTTATTCGGTACAGCTTCAAGGTTCTGGATGATAAAGTCAGCGACGAGTTGCTCGCGTTTCGTGAAGCGATGATGGTTCGACTCGATAATCGTCGTGATGCTCCGGAGCGGTCGCATCGATTCCTGGAGCAAGAAGTGACGAAGCGCTCCAATCATCCCGGCGTTGTTCAAGTTCCGGGCAATCTCAATCGTCGTCTTCTCCAAGATGGCAGGAATGATGTCGGCAGCGAGTTGCTTCATGATGCGAGGATACAAGTAGTCTTTTTGCGCCGTGATTCCGCCACCGATGATGATTTTTTCAGGGTTCATCATATACGTCACCGTAGCAATCCCTTTTGACAAGTAATAGACGAGACGATCGATTTCTTCGATAGCAATCGGATTGCCCGCATGCGCCATCTCGAACACGTCTTTCCCGTTCAATCCCGTCTGTTCCGTTCTCGCCTCGACACGTTCGATGAGGACACGGGTAGACGCCAATTCTTCGAACGCATATCCTTCAATCGGGATATAACCGATCTCGCCCCCACTGAAGCTATGCCCCGTATGGAGTTTGTTGTCGAGAATGTAACTACCTCCGATTCCCGTTCCGATTGTCAGGCAGAATAAGCTTTTCGCCCCTTTGCCGCTCCCGACCCATGACTCGGCCAGTCCGGCACAGTTCACATCGTTTTCGACCTCGACTGGCAGACTGAACGTTGCCTCCAACGTTTCTTTTAACCGGGTGCCCGTGTAGGCAGGAATCAACTTCGAGGCATAGACGACGACCCCTTCTTTCGAGTCGACTTGCCCTGCCGTTGAGATGCAAATGCCTTGTACGTCGTGACGCGTCTGCAAATCACGGATGAATCCCGTCACCTTCTCTAAGATGTGAGCCCCACCCTGGTTGGCTTCGGTCATGCTCTCATGTTTTTCGATAAAGATCGCATCTTCCGTCAACACACCGTACTTGATAAACGACCCGCCAATGTCGAGCGCTACGAATTTTCTCATCTTTGTCACCTTCTTCGTTAAAGTCTATTTCTCTTCGCTCGTCACCCGGATCGTCACGATGTCTTTCGGTCGGACCGTAAACGCCGCATCCACCTGTTCGATGACGTCTCCTGTTAACGTTACTCTCTCTAATGTTACCTGTTGTTCGAACGTCATGGTAATAGGAACACGTTCCCTCGTCGGATTGTATAGACGAATTTCGCTGACATTCGGTTCGATTCCTGTCACACTCGAGAATACGCCACCTGTCATGGTGAACCAATGCCTCGGTGTCGCTGCGCGTGTTTGATGCACGATCGGACGTCGACGGAAGCTCGTGATGTGTGTCGCCGACTCGTTCTCCCGATTCAACACAAGTCCGTATTCGAATGTGTCCGTTCGCAGACATTGTGCACCCGGCACTTCAAATCCGGGTCCAGCCCCGTTCCCTCGCGTCCGCAAGTCCCGTCGTGACAACCAGCCGACCGCTCGGAGCATCGTCAGCTCCACGACGTCTCGGTCGTCGTATGTGCTCACAACGTATTCTTGTAGACCGCGATGAACGAGGGTGTGCGCATTGGCCTGAACGAACGAATACGTCGGCGCTTGCGCCATGACGCACTCTTCATTTTTCTCAGCATCAAATCGCTTGTCCCGCATCGTCTCCCGTTCATTCCAATCAAACGCCGTATCCGCCGTCGTGACTTCACACGTTCCGACATCAAAGGCGACACGGAGCTTATGGTCTTGCGCCTTGTTGTCCACTGTCGTCTTGAAACGGATGAGCGGGTCATGTTCATACAGTGTGACCGTAGTCATGATTGGCATCGTCACCATCTGTTCGCTTCCTTTTTGACGTGAATCATCCAAGGAAGCCGGGATCGTCAACGTAAACTCGAGACACATCGTTTGATGGGATTGACCACGTTCAACCGTGGCATGAAGAAGTGTTGCTTTTGACAAACAGTCCTCAAGTGGCGGTGAGTAGTTATACGTATCGCCTGCATCGAGACTCGAGTAAACGACGTGTTGTCCTGGATAACGTGTCCCGCTCACTACATCCGTAATCGTCAAGCCTTGGTCGTTCGTCTCGATTTTATAGAACGCATTCTCGATGACGTCTTCTGTTTGAGCAAGTGGTGTGACTGCTTCTTCGACTCGCTCAATCTCACATACATAAGCGCCTGCCCCTTCGACTGGGATCGAAAAGACGACGTCATATTCTACATACTCGTCGTAATGCGGCTCTGCCAAAATGTGTCGTAGAAACACTTCCTTCTCTTCCCGACGCAAAACGTCGATCTCAATCGGTCCCCCGTTCATGCTGAGGCTAATATGTCCGAGGTCGAGACGTTTCGGGATACGAATCGTTGTTTCTACCGGGAGCATTCGTTTGACCGGCACGGTTGAGATCACCACGAGCTGATTGTTATAGCCTTCACCAAAATACGGTGCCGGATAATGCTTGTCGAGCTGCGTCTGTTCGAACTGTCTCATGGCAGCGAGTGCACGTGCTGAACGTGTCTCCATCTCGTCATGGACGGCATCGATGCTACATCCACAAATGCTGTCGTGTGGTTGGTTTTGTAAAATCAGTTTCCATACGTACTCTCGGAATGAATCGTTTCGTGTCTCCGTCCCGAGAAAGGCGTTCAAAAATCCCAGTGTATTGAGCGCTTCATCCTCAACGAGTTGATTGTCACGCTTCAGATACGTCCGTGTCGAGAGAACACCTGGTAGGATGAAGATTTTCGATGGGTCCCGCTGTTCACCGTGAATCGTGGCAGTCGGACGATGTGTCGCCACCGCATCCGTATAGTCAGACATGAGCGATTGACGGACCGGCAAATCGACCGCATTAAGCCTGTCTTTGATGTCTGGTGCTGTGAATGTGTGGTCGGCCCCATTCATGACCAAGTAATGACCGCTTTTCACGAACGGTTCGTTACGTGTCAAATAGTCATCCATCTCTTTTTGAAATGCCTCATGCTTTAAGAATGTCTGATAATAGCCTTCGAACAAAGGAAGGACGAACGTCTTGACGTGCGACCCGTTCGGCGCGACCCACGTATTCTCGAATGAATCCGATACGGCACCACGCCATAGGATGGCGTGACCGATTCCGAATTGCTCTAGAATTTGTGGCATCTGTCCGATATGTCCGAACGTATCCGGCAAATAGCCGATATCATGTTTCGATCCCAGTTCGCGTGCCAGCTTCGTCCCAATCTTCAAGTTTTGAATGAGCGCTTCACCCGCCACTAAAAACTCATCGGCGAGTAAGTACCACGGTCCGACCTCGATTTTGCCTGCACGAATCCACTCGACGAGCTGTTCATATTCGTCCACACTGACCACTTCCCGATAATCGTCGAGCACGATCGTCTGTCCATCTAAAAAAAAGTTATCGAATTGCCCAGCTTCTAGACGATCGACGACATAACGTAGCCCTTCCGTCAGTTTGAAGCGGAACGATTCGAACGATTCATACCATTCCCGGTCCCAATGCGTATGATTCAAGACGTGCACTTGTTTCATTGAAGAACCTCCATTCGTTCCCGAATCAACCTGCCGTCAAGTTCATTCAGTGCCGTTTTCGTTTTTAACGCGAGTGCGACGGCCAGTCCCGTCGCTTCCCCGACATCTCGTAGCGTCGGCTGAATCCGAAGCGAGGCTTGCATGAGGAACGTGCTCGAGATATGTCGACCAGCGAAAATGACATTCGTCACTTCATTCACGATAAGGGCACGATACGGGATCTCATAATATTCACCCGCCGTGTATTTCTTCGGTAACGCCTCGTCTCCTTTGACGCGATGGACATCGACGTACCAATCTCCTTTGGCAATCGCGTCATGGAAGCGGGCCCGATTCGCATAGTCCGTTTCGGACAACACATACTTCCCTTGAATTCGATATGACTCACGGATGCCGAGCTGTGTTGCTTCTTTTAATAAGAAAGCGGACTCAAATCCTGGTAAATGACGGACCAAGAATCGGCTGAGACGCTGCATCATCTGTCGCCCGATACGCACCGCTTCAGAACGGGCGAACGGGTCGGTCGTGTCCGTCAACCCAGGGATGTGGGGACAGTTAAAGGAGAAGACACCCGGTTTGCCCGGTTGTGTGAATCCTTGAAAATACTTCAGGTCGTCAGCCGTGAGTTCACCTGTTGCCAATCCGTCCCGGAATAACCCTTCGAGCACATGACCTTTCCCGGGGACCATGACAATCTCGAAGAAATTCGGGTCCTCGATCTGACAGAACGTTTCGCCGAGTCCAAGCACATAGTCTCGGACACGAGCGAGGTCGACACCGCCCATCTCAAAACGGAACGTCATCTGCTGATTATGTCCGTTTTCGTCACCAGAAGACGTCGGGATGTCCGACACACGGGCGACGACGGCGTCCGCTGAAGCATCGATGACCGTCTGCGTCTGAATCGCGACGAGGCCGGCACATGTCTGGACGATCAGATGGGTGATCGCGTCATCGTCTTTCAACACATCGATGACGACGGCATCGTATAACACCTGACATCCGACCTGTTCCAACAACTCATCTAGCAACGAAGTGAGCGTCTCGACATTGAACCACCGACAATTCGTCGTCCCGTCATCCGTTTTAACGCCGCGCTCTTCCAATCGATCTAAGATGTAGCGGTTGACGCCCCGAGGTTGAACGTGTGTCGGCATCATCGGAGAGACGAGCGCGTTCGTCTGCGTCCCACCGAGTGCAATCGTCTTTTCAATGAGAAGTGTGTCGACTCCCTCACTTGCTGCAGTATAGGCCGCCGTCACGCCAGACGTCCCGCCGCCAACGACGACACAATCGACTTCTCGTACTACCTTGATTTCGTGTCCTGCGTAATGAATCATCTCTTCCGCGTCCTTTCTCTCTTAACCTTTCACGGCGCCGTCTGTCGCACCAGAGATAAAGTATTTTTGGAGCGCCATGAATAAAATCAATGTCGGAATCGTCGTCAAGATCGATGCCGCACTAATTAATTTCAAGTTCGAGCCATCGAAGTTTTGCGACAGTTGCGCCAATCCGATCGAGAGCGTGTACATGCTACTCTCCGTTGAATTGAGGAGTGGCCACAAGTAGTCGCCCCACGTCCCCATAAACGTGAAAATCGCCAATGTGACGAGTGTCGGTTTTACGAGTGGTAACGCGACGCGATACCAAACTTGGAAACGGTTCGCCCCGTCTAGGTAAGCCGACTCTTCAAGCTCTTTCGGGATGCGTAAATACGCTTGTCGCATTAAGTAGATCCCAAACGCCGTCGCCACCTGCATCACAACGAGTCCGATGTAAGAGTTACGTAGACCAAGCTCGCCTGCGAGTTGGAAGAGTGGTGCCATGTACAGTTGGAAGGGAACCATCATCGTCGCGATAATGAGTGAGAGAACGACGCCTCTTCCTCGGAAGTCCATTCGGGCGAGCGGATATGCCGCCAGACTACAGAAGAGCAAGTTCAACGGGATCGCAATCGCCGTTACGATAAACGTATTGAGGAAGTAGAGCCCGAAGTTCGCTTTCGAGAACGAATCGGTGAAGTTTGCGAGTGTCGGGTCTGTCGGATAAACTGTTCCGTAAATACTTTCCCCTGGCGATTTGAGTGCCATAAATAACGTGATGAGGAATGGACCGACCGTGATAACCGAAATGAAAATCATCAATAGGTATAACATGATTTTTTGTGTCGTTTGTTTACGTTTCATCTTCACTTCTCCTTTAAGCCCGTAAATCTTCTTCTCGCGAACTCGTCAACTTCATTTGAAGCAAGGAAGCACCGATTGCGAGAAGGAGCAGGACGACACCAGCGGCTGATGCGATACTGACGTCCAGTGACATGAATTTTTTATAGATGTACATGACGAGCGTCGTAGTCGCTCCAGCCGGACCACCGCCCGTCGTTAACGCGATTTCTTCAAACACTTTCATTCCAGCGATGATTGTCATGACAGACACGAGTGTGACAGAAGGTGTCAACATCGGTACAGTGATGCGCCAAAATTTTTGAAAGGCGTTCGCTCCGTCGATCTCAGCAGATTCATAGACATCTTTTGAAATCGATTGAAGACCAGCCAAATAAATGATCATGTAGTAGCCTAGGCCTTTCCACACTGTGATCGCGGATACTGCGACGAGAGCGGTCGAGCTTTGGACAAGTAAGTTTGTCGGATTGTCAAACAGACCGAGCGATACGAATATTGACGAGACCGGGCCACTCTGTGAGTAAAGCATCTTCCACATGAGCGCGGCAACGACCATCGGTGTGACGACCGGCAAGTAATACAAGATACGGAACGTCGATACACCTTTGATAGTCTGATTGACCAAGACTGCTAAAATCATTGGCAAAAAGATATTCAATGGAAGGACGATAATCAAAAATAAAATCGTATTCCATAACGCGAGCCAAAACGACGTATCTGTAAAAATCTCTTTGAAGTTGGCGAGTCCGACGAACTCTCCAGTTCCCGCAATGATTTTATAGTCCAACAAACTCCAATGAAACGCCTCGACGATTGGGATGACGAGGAACGTGCCGAGCACGAGAATCGATGGGAGTAGGAACAGCCAAGGGGTGAGGAGGTTTTTCTTCTTCCGTCTGACGACCTTCGTTTTCGTGGTCGATACAGGGAGTGCTATATTCTCTTTATTCATTTTCAGGTCTCCTTCCAATAAAACGAGCTGAATCAAAAGAGGGGTCTCCTTTTGATTCAGCTCTCAACGTTTAGAACGTCACGCTCTCTCCAGATTTCTCGAACGCGTCATCCCAAGCTTTCGCAAGTGCTTCTACTGCTTCTTTACCTGACATTTTCCCTTGTAAGTTTTGAACGAAGATGTTTTTCGTCGCCTCACGTAGTTCCGCGCTGTTCTCTGTCGGCGGGACGAGAACCTCGGCACGTTCGAGTGATTTCGAAGCTTCCATCATCCCGAGCGCTTTCGGCGAGTCACCTGGATTCGTGAAGTAGTCATCTTCGAGTGACGCTTTCGTCGATGGGAGGACCGTTCCTGCCGTCTTCGCGAATTCGAGCTGATTGTCGGCATTCGTGACAAACTCGGCGAATGCGACCGCTGCCTCTTTATTCTTTGTCTTCGCCGGTACGGCGAAGTTCATGACCGCAACGTTGACCGGTGCGTCTGATGCTTCAAGCGGTTGTCCTGCTTTTGAGACTTCATAGATGTCCGGTGCGCCGCTCTCGACCGGTCCGAGGAATGTGACGCCACCTTCGAGTAATGATGTGTTACCTGCCATATAGAGTTCTTGTCCTGTCTTAATCGATCCTTCTGCTGCTTCTTGCGGGATCAACCCTTCGTCATACATCTTTTGCATCGTCTCGAAATAATTGATGATGTCTTCGTTGTCGGCGAACGTTGCTTTTCCGTCTTTGACGATCGGTTCACCCGCGATTGAGACCATTTTCTCCATGATGGCATTCCCGTCATTGATGACAGGATAGAATGCCGGTTTACCCGTCTTGTCCGTCAACATTTTCGACGCTTCATAAATGCCTTCTGTCGAAGTCGGGACTTCTTTGATGCCCGCCTGTTCGAAGTGGTCACCGTTGTACCAAGAGACGGTCGTCGTCAAATACCATGGAAGTGCGTACAATTTGTCTTCGAACATGCCAGACTTGTATGGACCATCCACGTAAGCTGTTTTCGCTTCTTCTGACATCATGTCGTCAAGTTCGAGCAATCCACCCTGTGCCGCGATGTTCGACATATAGTGTGGGTTCAAGTTGACGACGTCTGGGACGTCACTACCCGTCAACGATGTCAGTACTTTTTGCTCCATCTCATTTTGAGGCACGTCTTCGATGACGACATCCACATCTGGGTGCATCTCTTCAAATTCTTTTTCAATCTCATCGAAATAAGAGTCAAACGGTTCACCCGCGAGCGAGGCCGTCCACATCGTCACCTTCCCTGACAGTTCGCCGTCACTCGATGCAGAGCCACTATCAGATTCTTCATTGCTACAAGCCATCAAGCCGACTGACAAGGCAGCGATCGATGCGCTCGCCGCGAGTTGTTTCGTACGTTTTTTCATCTTTCATTTCCTCCCCGAGATAAAATAGAAAGCGTTTTCACAAATTCATCATACCGCCTTAGAAATCTATTTGCAATACTAAAATTAAAATGAAAATAATTTTCTAAATGAAAACCCGTCCCTTTTCAGAGACGAGTCTACGGTTAGAGTCCTTGACGTTCGATGGCGTATTGTAGCCACTGTTTCATGTCAGCCGTTCGTGACTGTAAACGGTCATATAACACCGGCTCGAGTTGGTCATTTGTTTTCATGACATCTAACGACTGCTCGATTCGTTGTACGTCCTCTAGGTTGAGCGACTGTTTTCTCGCTGCCTTCTCAAGACGTTGGATTTCTTTAGCGAGAGCGCGACCCGCTTTTTTATCCATCGCCCCTTGTGGCATATACAGGCTGTTCATCTCGCGGCGCGTGTCTTTCAACAACGCTTCGATGGCGAGGAGCGGCTCTTCCCCTGGGTTGACGGCCGTCTCACGCCAAGGACCTTTTCCTAGCGCATCGACGGATGGGGCGCTCGCTTGACCGAATGCGAACATATTCACACCCGATGTGCCAAACTTCGCCGACAGGACGTCGTCCACCACCGCTCCTTCGTTCAAGTGGTGATAGAACGAGTAGATCCCCGTGAAGTACATCGTCCCTTCCGGCATCAGCTTCTTACTCGCCTGGACCGTTTTTTGAATGCTATTGAAGTCATGTCCGTACGCTTGTGGGATAACGGCATCGATGTCTTCTTTCCAGTCACTGATATACACTTCTTCCGCTCCTGGTTCTGGCGTTGCGGTCAACATGAACTTCGCGTCATTCTGTTTCGAGATGTCGTGTAGCTTGGCGACGAATTCATTCTCCCGTTCGCGGATCCATGCTTGGAACGCCTCCCATTCCGGCGTATCCTTCTTCAAATCAATCGGGTCGATGAAGCTCACTTGCTTGTATAGGGCTCGTGTCGGTTCACTAAATCCATACGCTTTGTCAAAACCATGATGCGGGAGTCGCATGTAATCGATATTCAATCCCTTGATGTCATAAGTCGACTCCATCTCTTCATAGAGCGCAAGCATGTAGTCCTGTACTTCAGGCTGCATCATATCTAGCCAGTAATAGCGGCTCGACGTGTCCGGCGCCGGTTGTCCGGTCGTATTCGTCCGTTGTACGGCCGCCCATTCCGGATACTGTTTGAACTGAGACGGGACACCTAAGCTCGCTTCCCCGACCATGAATCCGTCCGTCCACGCGTGAACCGTCATGCCACGCTCTTTCGCTTTCGCGATATAGGCGGCGAGAATGTCCGTGCCGTGCTCGCCGAAGTCGCCGTTTTTGAAGTTCGGGTGCTGGGCGGGAAGTCCATACTGTTCCTGGACCGCACTCGGATAGATCGGGTATCCCCAGAACGTCGTCTCGAGATAGACCGCATTGAATCCGGCCTTTTCCATCCGGTCGAGCACGGTCTCGACGCCTGTTAACGTCGATTCTTTCGGACGATGCCAGACGGCCCGCTGTTCGGCGACACCTGAGTCGATGGAGTAATAATAGGCGTCATACGCAAGTTGTGTCGCTTGCCTTACCGCGTCTAAAGCGATGACCGGATCTGACTCTGCGTTCGCCTGATCTAAATATGTCCGAGCGGAACGAAGCGCCTCGTCTGCTAAGTCGAGCGGGACATCAATCCATTCAGCTCGCGCTTTTGAGATTGACTGTTCGGCCTTCTCGATTGCCTTCTCACTTTGGAACGCATAGCTGTCCACATCTTGCATGATCGTGACGACCCCGTCCGTCACGTCGACTTTCGCCCCGATGATACTGTTGCCTGAGAGGAACGCCGAGCTGACACCGTGACCGCTGACGACGAATCCGTTATCTGGGATGCTTGAATTCCCGCCACCAAGCTTCGTCACATAGCCATCCTCGACCGTGATCTCATAGCCATATACGTTCGTCTTCGTCGACTCCCCAAATGCAGGCGTATAGACGATCAACTGGTCCGGGCCACGGAATCCATCGAACGGTGCCCCGTCCGGGTTCGAAGATCGCGTCGGGTCGACCGCGTTCGCCGTGCGTTCTTCTTGTTTGACGACCGGCTCCTCGAACATGACGCGCTCCCCGATTTCGAGCTGACGTAAGAACGAAGTGACCGCTTCCGTCGTGTCTTTCCCCGTCGACAGGACGAGACCATTCTCTGGAATCGGACTGTTCCCGCCTCGTTTCTCCGCTACCGTGTACGTATTGATCCCGACTTTTTCTAGCACGACTTCCGTACTCGCCGGGTTCGTCTCCGTATAGTAGCTAAACTGATCGTTGAAGATGATGAGTTGCTGCTGGTTCGCGAGTTTGTTGATGCCCCCGACACGCATCTCGTCACCCGAGGCATCGATGACTTTCATCACCTCTTCAGCTGCCGCTCCTTGCATCGGTAATAAACTTCCCAACAATGTGAGGCTAAGTGCCGTACCGACTACGTTACGTTTGTTCATCCCATTCACTCCCTCTTCTAAAAAGTAACCGCTTTCAAAAACAACATAGCACAGAGGATGATAGGTAAAAATAATCATTTTTCCTTTATGGATTTTATTGAAAATAATTTTCATTTCTAAAATAGAACGTCCTGTCTTACATTCGTTCACCTGAATGAGTAGTGCCTTCGTCCCAATATGTCAACGAAGTCTGACTTTTTCATTCGGAATGAAAAAAACTCCGTCAAATGACGGAGTGCTCACAGTAACGGGGCGATGAATTTCAATTTTTCTTCTTCATGGCGGCTCGAGAGGCCGTGTCCATATTCCGGATAGACACGGAACGCCTTCTCACCGGAAAGTTCACGGAATAACGCATACCCTGTCGACGGAGGGCACACCTCATCTAAGAGACCGATCCCGACCATGACAGGACAAGTGATGCGTCTCGCAAAATTGACCCCGTCGACATAACGAAGCGTATCGTACAATGCCTCTTCTGACTCGTGGAGAGGATCGTGTACTTTGAAGTGATGCGAGATTTCTAAATATGGCCCGTCCGTCGCCAACTCGATCCCTCTTGGAATGTCACAGAGGAATGGGATATCAACCAATGCGGCCTTCACTTTCGGATGCAATGCGCTGACTCCGAGGGCGATGCCACCGCCCTGGCTCCCACCTTCAACGATTGCCATCTTCGCACCTGACAGCATGAGGGCGACATCGAGCGCACGGACTGCGTCCAGTATGACCCGTGTGTAATAATACGTCTCTTTCTTGAAAATCCCTCGCGTCATCCATCCGGCGGCACCGCCCAAAGGCATGAGCAAAGACTGCTCCGGGTCCATTCCTTGGTCACGTGTCTCGGCGAGGAGCACCGACATCCCTTGTACGACATACTTCATGGCGATATGAGGTTCGTGGGTATTCCAGTTGTAACCGTGATAGAGGATGACGACTGGAAGCGAGCGGTCGATCGTTTTCGGTTTGATGAACGTCGCTTTGTGTACGATTGCCCCATGCGACAAGTAACGGATGTCTTCCATCTCGACGTTTCGGACGTAAGCGGGGATTGGGTTCCGTTCGATTTGCATCGGAATGTCCCGTAACGTCTCAAGTTCTCGCTCCCAGAATCGATCAAAGTCGTCCGGCATCGTGACGTTTGATCGGTAAGCCTCTAACTCACGGACCGACACATCAACGCCCGGCATGGACGACATCCCCTTTCTTGATGGCGAGGGCGAGTGCTCCTTTTAATCCGGCGAAATCACCGAGTGTCGGTGGCACGATATATGTCTCCAACTCATTCACATACGGATTTTGGATATAGCCGTTCATCTTCTGTCGAAACGCTTCACGTACTTTCGGGAACAGGTGTGACTGCTTCATGACACCACCGCCGAGAATCATCCGCTCCGGTGCGAGAATGAGGGCGATGTTGACGAGCGCCTGCGCCAAATAATCAGCCTCAATGTCCCACGCAGGGTCGGTCGGATCGAGCAAGTGTGCCTTCTTGCCATGTCTCGCCTCGATGGCGGGACCTGATGCCAAACCTTCGAGGCAGTCTCCGTGATACGGACAGACGCCGTTCGACATGTCTTCGGGATGACGACGGACAATCATATGTCCCATCTCCGGATGCCCCATCCCGTGGACGAGCTCCCCATCAATGACGGCGCCCGCTCCGATTCCGGTCCCGACCGTCATATAGAGACAACTCGAGACGTCCGTCGCCCCGCCAAACGTCATCTCCCCGAACGCTGCCCCGTTCACATCGGTATCGAGTACGATTGGAACTTGAAAGTGTGCCTTCAATACTTCATAGAGCGGATAGTTTGCCCACTTTACTTTTGGTGTCGTCGTAATGTGCCCATACGTTTCACTATCTCGGTTCAAGTCGACCGGACCGAACGTTCCGACGCCGAGTGCCTCGATTGTCTCTCCTTCAAAAAATTCGAACACGCTCGTCATCGTCTCTTTCGGATCTGTCGTCGGGATGAACACGTGGCGTATAATGTCTCCTGTTTCCGTGCCGACGCCGCAGACGATTTTCGTTCCTCCTAATTCAATCGCTCCAAACATATGAAAATCCCCTTCCCATCAAAATAGTCTCGGTTCGTCATCATTTCGGGTTGCAATCGCTTACAATGAACTCCATGCTACCTGTAACGATGCGCGGTTGATTGCTCACCGTTACGACGATGTGGTCGCCCTTCTCGAGCGGAACCCCATCTAACGTACCTGTCCCGTCGAGTACACTGATGAGACGGAAGCGGTCTAGCGGCTTGAGTGTGAACCCATCTGTGACATCCATCCGATAGACGTTGAACTCGTCCGTCTCGATCAATGTCTGAATCGTTCCACCCGTCACTTCTGTCTTCGTCGGATGGACGATTGACGGCGTATCCGGTACCGTCGTTACTTCAATCGCTTGAGCCAGGTGGAGCTCACGGGTATTTCCCGCATCGTCTGTCCGGTCAAAGTCATATACCCGATACGTCGTGTCTGAAGACTGTTGCGTCTCGAGGATGACGATCCCTTCCCCGATCGCATGGATTGTCCCGCTCGGCACGAAAATAAAATCGCCTGTCTTCACCGGTTGACGACGTAACAACGTGTCCCACTCACTGTCCGCAATCGCCTTTGCCAACTCTTCTTTCGTCTCCGCTGTATGACCGAGAATCAACTCTGCTCCAGGTTCGGCCTCGACGACATACCAACATTCCGTCTTTCCGTACGACTCCCCTTCTAAGCGGATCGCTTCCTCATCGTTCGGATGAACCTGGACGGAAAGGTCATCCGCCGCATCAAGCAATTTAACGAGAAGCGGGAAGCTGTCGAGTGTATACTCCCCGAAGAGATGACGTTTCTTCTCCCATAGTTCAGCAAGCGTACGCCCCACGTACTCTCCAGAAGTGATGACACTCATCCCGTTCGGATGGGCCGAGATGCCCCAACACTCGCCGATGTTCCCTTTTGGAATGTCATATTCGAACATCGTTTCGAGCTTCCGTCCACCCCAAAGTCGTTCTTGAAAGACTGGTTTACATGTTAAAATCGTCATCATGAATCCTCCTATTTTGATTTTTTATTTAATTGCATACCAATAGGACGCTCGTCATGAGCGTCCTATACATTATGCGTATACCGTTTCAAGTTGCATGACGACTTCTTCAACAGTTGTCGCTTCCTTTAATTTGTTACGGAACTCATCGTCAATGAGACGTCGGCTCAAAAGAGCAAGAATCCGTAGATGCTCATCCCCTTCTGACGCTTCAGGTACACCAATCATAAAAATCAATTTAGCCGGTTCGCCGTCAAGGCTATCCCACTCAATCCCTTTCGGTGCTTTTGCGAAGGCAATGACTGGACGATTGACCGCATTTGTCTTTCCATGCGGAATCGCGACTTCAAAACCGATTCCCGTCGAACTGAGTGCTTCCCGCGCTTCAAGTGCCGTGACAAATGCAACACGATCATTCAAGTACCCGGCTTCGTCTAATTTTCGCGTCAATACTTCAAACGCTTCTTCACGTGACGTTGCCGCTAAGTCCAATTCAATCAATGTCTCTTCCATGTAGTTCATGAGTTTCATCTCTATCTCTCCTTACCCGACTTGTTTGAGTGATTCCGACTGTTTGACTTTACGCTGTGCCCGTTCTTTTAAGAAAATCGTCGTGAACGCTGTGATGAGCGATCCGATGATAACGGAGATAAAGAACATGATGACATTGTCAACAGCACCGAGTACCGCGACGACTGGTCCACCATGAGGGACGTTGTTCGTCACTCCGACTGTGATAGCGATGGCCGCTCCCACCATCGCACCAATCATATTCGCGGGAATGACACGAAGCGGGTCGCCGGCTGCAAATGGGATGGCCCCTTCCGTGATTCCGACTAGCCCCATCATGAAGGCCGCCTTACCAGCTTCTTGCTCTTCTTTTACGAACAATTTTTTACGGATGAATGTAGCGATTCCCATACCGAGCGGCGGGATACAAATCGCGACCGCAATGGCACCCATGATGCCAGTCTGTCCTTCGGCAATCATTGAGGCTCCGAACAAGAAGGCGACTTTGTTGACCGGACCACCCATATCAAAGGCGATCATCGCTCCAAGCAAGAGACCGAGAACGATTTTACTTGACCCTTCCATACCTTGAAGCATCGTCGTAAGGCCTTCCATCAATCCAGCAATCGGTGCCCCGACGACGAAAATAAAGAGTGCCGCGATAGCGACCATGCTGATGATTGGGATGACAAGAATCGGCATAATTGGCTGCATCATCTGTGGAACTTTCCACGTCTTAATCCACCGAACGAGATAACCGGCTGCAAAACCTGCTAAGATACCGCCTAAGAAACCAGCTCCTGCCTCAGACCCATAAAAACTACCGTTCGCAGCGATGTATCCTCCGACGATACCCGGTGCGAGGGCTGGACGATCTGCAATCGCATAAGCGATATAACCGGCTAAGATTGGAACCATGAACATGAAGGATGCCGCCCCCACGTCTAATACCTTCTGCCAAATCGAACCTTCTGGAATCGCAAGTCCGTTAGCTGTCGGTTCGCCTCCGATAGCGAGAGCAAGAGCAATCAACAGCCCCCCGACGACGACAAATGGAATCATGTGACTGACACCGTTCATGAGAGCTCGATAGACAATGTTTCCATCTTTCTCTTTCTTGACGTCCTTCACTGCTCCCTTTTGAATCGGAGCAGTTTTGACGCGTTCGATCAGTTCTGCCGGTTGTTTGATTGCCTCGGCGACCGGTACCACCACAACACGTTTCCCTGCGAAGCGTTCGAGGTCCACCGTCTTATCGGCGGCGATGATGACTCCGTCTGCCTCCTTGATTTCTTGTTCAGTCAATCCGTTCTCAATCCCGATTGATCCATGTGTTTCGACTTTGACGTCATGACCGAGTTCCGCGCCAGTCTTTGAGAGCTTCTCAGCCGCCATGTACGTATGCGCAATCCCGACTGGACAGGCTGTAATAGCAACAATTTTCATTATCGTATTCCCCTTTCGTGTAAGTATTTGATTTTCACTTGCTACATCTATACTTTACTCGTATATGAAAGGGGTTTCAGATAACTTTTTGCCGTTGTCTACGGCAACAGCAAATTGCGGAATGCCGTATTGTCGTTCGTCTCAATGAGTTTTCGGACGAGACCCGGGTCTTCTGTAAGAGCTGCAATCTCTTCAAACAAATGACTCGAGAACGTTGCGTCTGAGTCTCGAAATTGAAGAAGAAACACGAGCTGAACCTTCTCTTGTCCCCACTCAATCGGTTCTTTTGAAACGAGTACATCGATTCGGTTCATCGTTGCATGCTCAGGATCTCCATGTGGAATGGCAACGCTTTGTCCAATCGAAGTCGGACCAGTTTGTTCCCTAGCATATACAGTTCCTGCATAGGTCGAATCGATTTTGACTTGATCCATCAATAAACTAAGCGCATGTCCACGTGAAAGTACACTATCAATGAAAACAATATGTTCGATGAGCGAGGCGATCGTGGCATATGAGACACCGCCGATTCCAAACGTCTGCCTTAAATGTGCCACGTCTTGTTCCGTCAATACGGCCGAAACGACGTGTACCGGAACAAGGTCTTGCTTTAAGCTAACGGTCGACAAAATCAAATCAGGAGTGTGAATGGAAACTTGATGCTCAACATCGCGTAATGACGAGAAACCGACAATCTCAACCGTATCGTGGAAATGATTCTTGAGTCGTGCCGCAATCAGCTTGCTCGTACCCACACCGTACGTACAGACGAGTAAGATTCGCTTCTTGTCGACGGGGCGTCGTTCTTCAAGCATCGTTTGGAAATGGAGCGTCAAAAATCCGACTTCAGCCTCGGTCACGTATAAGTCTAGCTCTTCCTCTAAAATCGAAGCGTGACGTAAAACCGCTGCATACGTCGCTGTAAACCGACGTTTGATTTGATCCAAAAGCGGGTTGTCGACATGCGCTTTAATCAGTTGCCGATACACCATCGGTCGAATGTGAGCGAGTAGTGATTGGAATAACTCACGTTGCAAGACACCCCCATAAATCGTGCCAATTACAGCGAGGGCGAATCGATTCGTTGTCCGTGCGAGTTCTGTCATTACCCGATCTTCTGACGGGAGGAATTCTTGGGCGCCAGCGAGTGCCAGCATCATGTAAGCACGTTCGGCAAACGGGATGGATAGTCCAAGTGCTCGCTCGAGGTCTTCCACAAGTTCGCATAACAATGGATAATCGTTCGTCGCTTCTACCATCTCGTAACTAATTGGTGACAGTTCAACGTAGCTACGTCGTCGCATACGTTTTAGTGTGACGAGAAATCGGGTCTGAAGCAATTCCGCCGCCGAATCGGCGTATCGCTTCCCGACGCGATGTTCCCATTGAAGCAGGAAGGTCTCAATGAGTTGCACATCTTGACTATGAGCCCAATTAAATCGAGCGTGAACAAGTTGTTGTGTCAAAAGCTCACGCTTTACAAGTTCTTCGCCTTCTACGTGAAAGGTACGTCGATTGAATGTCAGTCCGTGTTCAGTGAGCAATCGTTCCACTTCATCCATGTCCTGCTTCACCGTCGCTTCACTCACGTAAAACATTCGTTCAGCAGCTTGCATCGAGTTCAATTCATCAAGTAATAGTTGAACGAGTTCATGCTTGATACGAGAGTCACGATCTTCTGCCTCTGGCGTATCGACATGGAGGTTCTCGATTAATCGAACGCCTTTTCCGCGGCTCGTCTCAATCATGACATCCGGCAGTTGTTCGAGGAGTCGTAACTCGGTTCGTACCGTGCGTTCCGAACACTTTAGTGACCAGGCGATATCTTTTGTCGACATCCAGTCCTTATGCTTTAGCAAATCTAACAGTTTACGTTGTCGTTCCGTCATGGTCCATTCCACCTTTGGCAGTTTTCCACCAAAAGCATAGCATAATTTTTTCATAGGTTTTTACGTTTCTTGTACAACAAGGAAAAACTTTGATATCGCTATCGAGGTTCAAGCCCGTCTCAAACGAACAATTTGTTCTGCGCTTCGTTCGATTTCAGCCCGTGCGATATGAGGCAACATCGCTTCGTCGAGTGGGCGGCATGTGCTTTGAATCGAAAAGACGCCAGCGAATTGATTCGCAAAGTCGCCGAGCTCCATTCCAACGCTACCAGCCAATGCGACAACGGGGACATCGAGCTCTTGACCAAGTCTCGCTACACCGACCGGTACTTTGCCTTTGGCGGACTGGTGGTCGATTCGCCCTTCTCCTGTGATAATCAAATCCGCTCCAAGGCTTGCCTCTCTCAGACCAATCGTCTCTGCTACCCAGTCAAATCCGGAGATAATGCGACCGCCAAGCGCGAGCAAGCCTGCCCCAAGACCTCCTGCCGCTCCACTTCCCTGGATGTCAGCGATATCCCCGAGCTTATGTCCAAGTAAGTCAAGTTGACGGTCCAACCGTTGAATCTGTTCGACCATGGCTCCTTTTTGGGCGGCGAAGACGTGTGCCGCTCCTGTCTCTCCGTCGAGTGGGTTCGTGACGTCGGTCGCGATGACCAGTTCTGTCGACTGCAACCTGGAATCGAGTCCCGACAAATCGACGTCATCAAACGTCCATAGAGGGTTCGTATCGTGCGGAATAACGCGCCCATTACTAGTAAAGACAGCTCCGAGCGCTTGGAGCATCCCCGTCCCCCCGTCCGTCGTCCCACTCCCACCGAGGGTGACGACGATTCGCGCGGCCGGCAAAGCGTCTTTGATCTGTTGCCCGAGACCGTAACTGCTCACATATGGGACGAACTCAGGGCCAGGGGTGAATTTAGTGATACCGAGCGTCTCCGCACATTCGATGAGTGCGAAGTCGCCGAACCGAGCGTAGCTCGACTCGAACGGTCGATGCATCAAATCTTCTGCCATGACATGAACTAGCTCATGGGGCAAAAAACTCATTAGTGCCTCGAGCGTCCCTTCGCCCCCATCAGCGATAGGGAAGACGACCGCTTCCGCGCCGGCCCGAATCGCTCCGTTTGCGGCCGCTTCCCCGACCTCCCGTGAAGAAAGCGAGCCTTTGAATGAATCAATCGCACAGATGACCCGCATGTCACACCTCAATCCAGGCAAAACCATATGGTTGGAGCGTGATCGGGTCTGTCGTGTCCTTGAAGACGTTATTTCCGGACAGGTCCAACTCGACCGTCTCCGGACTGACGTTGGCGACCGCGACAATCGTCGACGTCGCACCGGTCCGCTTCACCGCGAAGACACGCGTGTCCAAATCGAGAACGTCTTGATCGGCATAAGGACTGAACGCATCGTATTGACCACGAAGAGAGATCATATGCTTCAGACCACTGAACACGTTGCGACGGCGTGCATCGCTCTCGAGCTCCTCATGGAGCGTGTCCGCGTCGAGTTTCTCACGGTTGATGCGACGATTGATACCGCTCGATTCGACTGCTGCCTCATCGTTTTGCGAGCCGAACAGCGAATGATAATAAATCGCGGGCACACCGACGACGGAGAGAAGGATGCTATGAGCGGACAACATTTTTTGAGTATGGAGCGGTGTGTCTTCCTCGCCAGCATTCGCAAGCGCATCCATGTAGTTGATGTTCAACTCATATACCGTCTGGCTGCCGTCCGGGTTCGATTTATAGGACACACGTCCATGGTTGTGGACGACCTTGTCGACGAGGAGTTGGCGGTCTGTCTCGTCTAAAATCCCTTCGGTCGGGCGCATACCGATGCCATCGTGTGACGCGAGGAAGTTGAAGTATGTCGCCGTCTCCGATACCGGTTTGATTTGTCGCGCCCAGTCAGAGAGCTTCGTCGCATCGTTTGTCGTATAGCTGTAGAGCACGAGTGGCGGAAGTGAGAATTGGTACACTTGGTTCGCTTCGTCGTTCCCGCTCCCAAAGTAACTGATATTCTCTTGGTGTGGCACGTTCGTCTCCGTGATAATCTGTGCGCCCGGTTTGAAGTGGTCGACGAGTTCACGCCACACTTGAATCAAGGCATGCGTCTCCGGCAAATGGATACACGTCGTCCCTGATTCTTTCCACAGGAAACCGATGGCATCGAGGCGGATTGAGGACGCCCCTTTCGCCAAGTAATCGAGGAGCACGTCCGTCAACTCAAGAAACGCCGGGATGTGTGCCACGTTCACATCGACTTGATCTTCACTGAACGTCGTCCACGCTGTTTTCTCGCCGTACGTATGAATCAACGGTGACGTACGGGGTCGCACGACACGGCTCGCATCGAACGACGGGTCTTCCGGGATAAAGAATTCTGCGTAGCGTTCGTCACCGGCGACATAGCCTTTGAACCAGTCACTCGATTTCGACAAGTGGTTGGCGACGAAGTCATACATGAGCCGGAAGTCATGAGAGAATGAGACAATGTCTTGCCACGTCCCGTAGTCCGGGTTGATGGCACGGTAATCCGTGACCGAGAAACCATCATCGGACGTGTAAGGGAACATCGGCAACAGATGCACGTCCGTAATGACACCTTTTGCTTCTCGGTTCAAGAAGCGATGGAGCGTCTGCAGCGGAACCTCACCTTTCCGTTGAATCGCGTCCCCATACGTGATCAAGTAGACGTTCTTCTCCGTGAGCGGCGACGTCTTGTCAAACGAGACCTGTTCAAAGCGGTCGACGAGCGCGCACATCCCTTCCACCGCCTCATCGGCCCGTTCTTTATACACAAAGCGTAAATGTTGTTCGATCACAGTCCAGTTCATGAGGTTTCCTCCTTGATGTGTAGCGTGGTATATCCGTGTGCCTTGATGACGTCTTGCGCGTCCACTTCAATCTCCGCGAGCGAGACATGTTGGATTGTCCCTGCCGTCTCGATGTGGAGCGGGACATCCTCGCTTGACGGGTTGAACAGTCGAACGATCCGTCCGCCGTCCGCACCTTGTTTGATGGCCGATACGAAGTGACTTGTCGTCAAGAGCGAGTAAGTCGCCGGGACATGATCGACCGGCTGCGGAATCTCGAAGCGCTCCAACCGTTCCTCGAACGTGTTGAGCGATTGTTTATGGTAGCTGGCACGATTCGCTTTATACGTTTCGGTCCGTTCTGTCCAGTCAACCGCGTCGAAGCAGTCCGCGACGCCGACTGCGTAGTCGAAACTCATATGTCCAAGCATTTGCGCGTCAGGCGTCTCGACGACTTTATTGTTGATTCCCGAAGCGCGACCAGGGCGCCAAGCGAGATTGTCTTTCCCAAGCAAGCCGACAGAGCGGAACAACGTGAGCGCGAGACCGTCATCGAGATGTTCATACTCTTTTAGCCCTTGGGTGATGACGCCGAGTGCGGCGCCGCCTTCCGCGACCACGTAATTCTCGAGTGGATAAATCGAGACGGGCTTCTCGGCATACTTCTCTTCTTTCCAGACGGTGGCACGCGGGTTTTGCTTTCGCTCAAGCGCCGTGTATGCTTGGTCGGCGAATGTGCGTTCAAGCGCCCATGGAAACAAGACACGGACACGATGGTCTTTGACGTCGTTATCAATCTCGTGGTTCACACGAACGAACGCTTCGCCTTGACGCACCTCAAGTTTCGTCACGATCGTCTGTTGCTTCAACTTGTCCGTTCCCCTTGCCTCTAAATCGATTGGGAGCGACCATGTGTGCTTAACGGTCATCGTTGATACGAGATCGCTCTCGGAGACGTCGATTAGTTCAGCCTGTGCTGTCGTGATCGGTGTCTCACCGACGAGCGGTGAGTAATCATACGAGTCGCCCGTGTCCGCCGTATCTTCGAACGTGAACAGTTCGACATCATGTGTTCCGGCCTTCATCGTGACACGTCCTTCTGCGAACGTGACGGCCAGTTGGTCATTTTCGATCCGTGCCACGTCCGTCGCGCCAAGTGTCGCCTTCGTCTCGTTCACGATTCGGTATGCCGCGTACCCTAGGCTCGGCAATGTGACTTCAGCCGCGAGCACCGTCCGGTAATAGCCTGGCACTTCAACTTCTTTCTCGCCATCTGCCGTGACGACGATTTTCTTGCCACCGCTCACATAACTTTGCTCGCGGATGACGGTGTTGACCGTGTCGCCGTCAAACGTCACGAGCCCGACATCCGATTCGTTCGTAAAGACGACGACGTCTTCAATCAGCGTGCGCTGTTTTGGGACATAGTTGAAGAACAAGACGAGCTCTCCTGTTGGCACGTCGACGGCACGGGCGATCTGTTTCTTCAGCAAATTGATCAGCCCATCGACGATTCGCTCACATTTTTCAATCCTTTTCTTGATGTCATCATTCGTCGCGTCCGAATTGCAACCCCCAATCGAATCATGGGAATGGACGTCGAACAGTTCTTTCCACACTTGATTAATCCACGCCTTCGGATATCGGAATCCGAGAGATTCAGCGATGACACCGAGCGGCTCAAGCTGGTCAATCAGTTTCGTCTCGACCGCATAGTTCCCTTGCTTCAAGTCGACGCGCTGCGAACGGATTGTGTGGTGCATCCGTGACTTTTGTGAGGCAATCAGCTCGCCTTCAATCGTGTTTGGAATCTCTCTCGCAAACGCCGCTTCCATGAACGTCTCGTAGTCAGACAGTTGATACGTCCGCTCTCGGTCCATTTCGTTCAAACGACGAACGGCCTCAGGGAAATGCTCACGCACGAGCACCTGGTCCCCACCCGACGGGAGCAACAGTTCATCCGTCGATCTATTCATTGACTCAAGTGTCTTGAGAATTGGATCGAGTCGTTCTGTCTTATATGCGTCCGTCGCCTCTAAGAACTTACCAGGCCCATAGCCGAAAAAGATGTAGTTCGTCTTGACCCGGGCACCGTCAGGAGATTGCCAATGGAAGTTTAAATCACCCTTGATCTCATCGTGATAAATCCCGCGCTGTAAGACACTATAATCAATTCCGAAGTCTTTAAAAAATGAAGGCAGATACGCATTTTGTCCAAAAATGTCAGGGAGGTACCCGACGTTCATTGAGTGACCCATCGCTTTGGCAATCCGTGTCCCATACAACAAATTTCGGATGATTGACTCGCGATTGACGAGAAGCGTATCGGTCTGTGTATACCACGGGCCGACGAAGAGACGACGCTCGGTGATGAAACGTTTCATGCGGTCTCGCTCTTCCGGACGAATCTTCAAGTACTCCTCGACGATTGAAACTTGTCCATCAAATACGTAGGAAACGTAGGTCGGATCTCCTTCGAGGACGTCCAACAGACGGTCCAAATTTTCGACTAGTAAAACATTCGAATCTTCGATTGTGAAATACCACTCCCGATCCCAATGCGAATGTGGGACGACGTGGACGTTCGGTTTGCCTGTTTTCATAGTATACCCTCCTAGAAATAAGAAAGAGACCAGGTTTCCCCAGTCTCTATTCACTGTTTAAAAGATCTCTTCTCCACGGCGCTCGCGACGTTTAATGAACGCATAGCGAATGAAGATATTGGCGAAAGCGATAAACAATACGCCTGATGCTAGGCCAATGAAGTAAGCCCAGAAGTTCTCAACGAGCGGCCAACCCCAAACTGCTGGGAGTGGGTACCACTGAATCGCACCGAGATAGACGGCCGTACATGCCCCGATGATTGCTCCGATGATGTTGATTGGAATCGTGATGAGCGGGTTACGCAGCATGAACGGGATCGCCCCTTCCGAGATGGCAAGGAAACCGAGCAAGAATGCAGTGTTTCCTGCGACGCGTAAGTTGGCGTCAAATACGCGACGTCCGACAACGAAACGGTCAATGATGGTGGCAAGACCGAGTCCCATCGGTGGGATGACGATGGCTAGGACGCGCGGCGTGAGTGGGAAAATCTCATCCGCTGCCATACCAATCGCAATCGCACCAGCTGCTTTGTTTACTGGACCACCTAGATCAAAAGCAGTCGCTGCCGCGATGATAGCCGAAAGTGTAAGTTCACCAGCACCGGTCATGCTCGTGATAAAGGCCGCCATCGAAGCATTCAACTGACCAAAGATTGGATCGACGACGTATTGGTTCAAAATGAAGACCGCGAGCACGGTAATCCCCGGGATGAGGAACATCGGTTTCATCGCTTGGAAGTTTGGCGATAGTTTAATCTTCTGGTTCAAGAAACGGGCCAAGTAACCGGCAGAGAGACCGAGAACAAGTGCGCCAAGGAATCCACTTGGAATTCCACCTTCAATTCCCCAGAACGTGTAATGGAGCCCGTTGGCAAATAATCCACCAAGAAAACCAGGTACGAGACCAACACGATCAGCAATCGCATAAGCGACAAACATAGCAAAAATCGCGTATAAGAATTTAAAAATCATACCGCCGAATAAATCTAAGAAGTAGAAGAACTGAATCGCACCGCCAGCTGTCCCGTTGTCAGGATTTGCAAGATCCGCGATATCAAGCCCAAGTCCGTACATCCATGTCAGCTTGGCAATCCCAAGCATGAGACCTGCGGCGACGAGGAGTGGAATCATATACGAAATCCCCGTCATAACGGCTTGCGCCATCTCTCCAAAGAACCCTTTGACACCTTTTTTCTTTGGAGCCTCATCGGTGACGTCACTCGCGTCACCGGCTACTTTTTGCGTCGTTGATGTTGCTTCAAGGAGAAGTTCTTTCGCCCGACGGAGCGGATCTGCTACACGAGTCTGTACGTATGGAAGTCCGGCGTATCGCTCTTGGTCTTTCACTTTCGTATCGACTGCGAAGACGACGGCGTCTGCCTCTTGGATGATCTCTTTCATATGACGATCTTCAATGCCGTTCGCCCCTTGCTTCTCGACGAGGACACGAATGCCGAGCTCACGTCCGGCCTGTTCGAGTGCCTCAGCAGCCATGTAAGTATGCGCGATACCAGCCGCGCAAGCCGTGACAGCGAGGACGGTTTTCTCTGCCGCTTCTGGTGAAGACTGGATCGTCTGTTCGAGGCGATCTAAGTTTTGGAGGAACTCCTCGTTTGTCTTCGCCGCATACAACCCTTCGCGATAGGTAGGTTTCATGAGTCGAGTCGATAGTTCGGCGAGCAACGTCAAGTGCGTCGATCCCGCTTCTGCTTCAGGAATAGCAAGCAAGAAAATCAAGTCCACTCTATTCTCAGGGTCAATGGATTCCCAATCTGTGAGTGGTGTCTGAAGTCGAGCAATCGCCACTTTCGCTTCCTTAACGAGTGTGGACTTACCATGCGGGATAGCAAGTCCAGCTTCAAGTCCCGTTGCCGAATGAGCCTCGCGCTCGAGGACGACTTGTTTGAATCCTTCTTTGGAAGAGACGATATTTTGTTCATATAGGGCACCGACGAGTTGGTCGATTGCCTCTTCTTTTGACGCAAACGTTGCGTCGAGAAACAACAGACGGTCATTGGTCATCTGCCGTAGTTCCATGTTAATACCCCCAATACCCATTGTTAGTTGAAGCGCTTTCATCTACACTCTATTTTTATCATGGTAGTACTTTTCGTTTTGTACGGATTGTGTATAATTGTACAAGGAATAAGGAGGGGTTAGATGGGGAAAATCATTGCTACGTTTCATAATGAAATGGAACAGTTAAGTGAATCAGAGAAGCTTGTCTTATATTATTTGGATAACCACATCGATGATATAGATGCCTTGACACTGGTCAAACTGGCTGAGGCAACGCGTGTTTCTACAACGACAGTCATTCGAATGACACATAAACTCGGACTAGAAGGTTTCTCTGATTTAAAATATAAATTGAAACAAATGAACCAATCAAAAACGATTGCTTATTCATCATTTATACAGGAGTATATCCCATTTTTAACCGAAACATTCGATCAAATCGATCCCATTCGTTTAAAACGAATGGGTAACATTATTAAACAAGCCCCTTCTATTTTTATCGTATCTGTAGGTTTAACAAAAACGGTCGGGGAGTATGCTTCTCAACGACTCATTCAAGCAAACAAGCCTGCCATGCATGCTTACGAATCACATTTAATCGACTTGTTGCCAAATTTACTGAAACCGAACGATGTTGTCATCTTCATTTCGATGAGCGGCGAGACACAAACCCTCATCCAATCCGTAAAAAAGCTCCGTTTCACCGGAGCTCAACTATTCGCCTTCACTAACGCGGCTGATAGTACGCTATCTCAACTTGTCCACTTTAACTTGAGTACGGCTTTCCCAACAGAATCACGATCAGGATATGATATCACGCCTCGTTCTCCATTATTTGTCTTAATTGATGTATTAATCGAAGAATATTTGCGAACTTAACGAAAATGGACCTGACAACGCGACTGCGTCATCAGGTCTTTTAGTACATTCCATCCCAAACCATTACACTGTCCGCGAGTGATATAGCTCACCCGATTTAAGTTGAATCGAAGTCGTGCTATCCGAGGACACCTGCAACTCGAGACAAATCGTACTGTGTTTCTAGCGCCCATCAAGGGTCAGTATCTCTAGTTACCTGTGGCCGACCATGACCGGTTGATTCGTAATCGGGTAGTTTTTTACCACTTCCAACGCCCCCGCCAGTTTTTCTCTGGCAATCGTGGTGGGTTCATCGCAATCTGTTTATTTGCTAAGATTTGCTCCGTGAAATGGAGGTGTTGCTCCCACATCTCTTCTCCTAGTTCATTGACGACTTCTTGTTTCGCTGCTCGCCAATTGAAATCGCGATGTTCTACGTTATGAGCGTCTGACGCGATGATTTGACTCAAGCCGTTACTGATGAACGTAAGCGCCAGTTCCCGCACCTGTCTTCCGAATTGTCCCGTCAAACTGCTTGTCGTTACCTGCGACAATGCACCAGACGATACGAGATGATGCAATTTTTCAGGATGAAGCGCGAGTTCGTGATTCCGTTCAGGGTGCGCGATGACCGGAATGTAACCCGCCGTTTGGAGTTGAAAAAACAACGCTTCCGTGTACGCCGGTATGCTTTGACTCGGTAATTCCACGAGTACATAGCGAGATCCGGCGAGTGAATGTGCTTCCCCAGACTCAAGTGCTTCAACCAACTCCCCAAAAATTCGAATTTCTTGTCCGACGTATAAAGTTAATGAAATGCCTTCTTCGTCTAGTCGTTGCTGCAATTGTGCGACTTCTAGCGCCACATTGTGATGTCGTGTTTCAAAGTACGGATGATACGCATGAGGCGTCACGACAATCGATGTCACACCTTCTTCCACCGCGCGTCTCGCCAGTTGAAGTGACGCTTCGATTGTACGTGGGCCATCATCCACCTCAGGCAACAAATGACAATGTACATCGATCATGAGGGTTCACTCTCCAATGTGAGATTGTTTTAGCCAAACGTATTCATACGGGCGAAGCGTTACATTTGTCATCCGCTCTTCTGTGAAAAGACTCATCCCCTCACAGTCGGTTTGCACCGTCTCTTCACTCATATTCGTCAATAAGAGAAGCGTCTCATCCTTGTGCTGTCGTTTGACCGCAAAGATACGACGATCGAGACTCACCACTTCTTGACCTATATAAGGTGAAAATGCCGGGTGGAGTCGTTTGACGTTCAATTGACTCAATATGCCCTCATAGACACGAAGGCGGTTCGGATCGCGCTTTAGCGCTTGAAGCAACTCGTCTTGCTCGATTGGTTGTGCCGCTCCAAACAGTGTTCGGTAGTCAATCAACGGAATGCCCTGAAGCGAGAACAGCACACTGTGTGCAGCAAGAATCGCATCAGGTGTAGCATCCATTAAATTCTTCTCAAACGGGTCGCGTTCCGCTGAAGATAGGAAATTAAAATACGTTTTATCCGATGACAGCGGATGACCCTGTCTCACCCAGTCTGCCAACCTTGTCACATCCGACTGCGCAAACGCTAAGATTACATGACTAGATAAATCAAAATGACAGACGACATCCGCCTCTTGCTCGTACACGAGAGAAGAATCGACTCGCTCATTGGCGACGACGAGTTGTGCATTCGGCTTATACGCATGCATGACCATTCTCCACAGCTTGAGGACTAGTTTAATTCGTTCCGGTTCGATTCCACGAAACGATTCCACATGAACCCTGATTTTCGTCGCTCCGTACGCTAAACGTTCAATGAGTGCATCCGTTTCGATGATCAGGTCAAATTGATGTTCGCTATACGCTTCAGGTACCATCTCGTACATGAGATCAAACTCATCCGTGAAACGCCCCAAATCTTCAAACAGTTGCACGCGCGAGTCGATGGCTGTATCATTTTGTCTCGTTTTGTATGGAAACAGTGAGACGAGATAGAGGTCACTCACTGTCGTTCGGACGTGATCCGCCAACAATTGATGGAGCGCCTCTAAATTGGCTCTTCCGTCCGTAAGGATAAAGCCTGCATCCACTAACAAGATATTTGTTTTTTCAGAAGGGTGCTCATGATCGTGCCAGTGATGATTCGACCACTTCTCGAACAATCGGTTCCAGTCTTGTCGTGCGGTGTCCCCGAGTTCATGGAGCACTTCTTCAATCGCTTCCCATTTCATGATTCATCCCTCCTTGGCATCTCTTTATTTCTCCCACTTTCTGTTCGGTTTGAAACAAAAAAACTGCCTGACCTTAGTCAGACAGCTCACTCCATCAATCGCTTCAATTCTTCCTGTAGGCCACTCAACGAGGTCTCGTCCGGATTCCAATAATAGATTCCATCCCCTTCTAAACCTCCTGTACCTTCTAGTCGTAAGACGCTCGCATTACGAAATGCGTTCATATAGTCTGTCGACAATGAGACGAATTCATTGAGTTCGATATTCGTCTTCGCTTGATTTCCGACGACATCGAGTAACGCAGTGACCTTGTCGAGAGAGAAGTCCGTCCGCCCCTGTTCGACGATGGCGGCGACGACGTCTCGCTGACGTTCTTGTCGTCCAAAGTCACCATTCGGATCATCATAGCGCATTCGGGTGTAAGCGAGCGCTGCTTCTCCATCTAACTTCACTTCACCGACAGGAAACGTAAATCCGTCTGTCGCAAAGGCGAATTTGTTCATGACCGTGATCCCGCCGAGCGCATCGACCACATCACTGAACGCTTCCATATCTGTTTCGATGACATAATCAATCGGGATATCGAGGAAGTTCTCGACCGTGTTCATGGCCATTTCGGCCCCACCAAATGCATAAGCATGATTGATTTTGTCACGTGTCCCCTTTCCGACAATCTCCGTCTTTGTGTCCCGCGGAATCGACAGCATCGCTCCTTCATCGAGTTCAGGGTTGAGCGTCAGGACGATGATTGAGTCACTCCGTCCTTGTTCGCTCCCCCGACGGTCAATTCCTAACAATAAAATCGAAACCGCTTCTTTTCGTTCGATTGTCTCCACTTGTTTACGTTCTTTGCTAATCTTTAAATTGTCATTCACTTGCGCAACCGTGTCATCGACTTCCTGTACCATCGACCAGACAAATGCTCCACCTGTAATGAGCAACAAGGCCATGACGCCTGCTACAACCCTTAGTACGATTTTCCACTTTGATGGTTTACGTTGTTTCGCCACGTGGCCACACCTTCTTCCGTGAAATAGTACTATTTTATTCCCGGCGGTCGGGTTGTTTTAAAGTATGTTCACAAAAAATGATAGTCATATCCCCTCATTTGTCACGGAAAGTGCGTCCTCTCCGGTTGACGTGTCATATGGTTCGACCAAGCAGCATTGATTTCCGCACCAATCAGCATCGTCGCAGCCGTCAAATAGAGCCAAATTTGCAGCAAGATGACCGCACCAATCGTGCCGTATGTGTCACCGAGGATTGAGAAACGTTCGACATAGATACTGTATCCGGTTGATAACAATTGCCACGAGATGACCGCAAACACGGCTCCCGGAATCGTTTCCATGAACCGCACACGCTGTTGTGGTGCGATTTTATAGAAAAGTGAGAATGCAATAATCAGGATGAGCGTTGAGACCGTATAGCGTGTCACCGTCGACAACCGGTCAAACTCTTCGACTTCAGGATAAAGAGCATAAATAAGTTGAACAAACTCCTGACCAAATAGATGAAAGACAATCAAGATGACGGCACCTATACTGCCTGCTAAAATCACGAGTAACCCAATCAACCGACGGAAAATGTAACCCCGCGCCTCCGTTTCTCCATAAGCGAATACGGTCAGTTTGACGAGTCGCGCCGTCCCGTTCGAAGCAGACCAAAACGCGATAATCGCACTGACTGACAACAAGCCTCCGTTTAAATTCCCACTGACATCATAGACGACCGACAACAGCTCACGGACACTCGAACCTGGAATGAGCGTCTCAATCTGTTCGATGAGAAGTGCATCATCAATTTGAAACCATGCCATCACGGCAAAGAGGACAAAGAACGTCGGGAAGATGGCTAAAAACCAGAAGAAGGCCAGTGTCGCGCTATAGTCATTTATGTGATGATCTTTGAAGCGGTGCCTGACGTCCACCGCCAAACGAAACAAATTCTCTCCCATAGCTGCCCGCCTTTCAATAAAGTATTCATCTATATCATTCTACACCTCAATCAACCTGTCCTTTTGAGCAAGCTGTATTTCGGGTATGCCCTATAGAAGAGTAAATTTTAAAAATGGGGTGGAAGAATGGAAATCGGCATGATTGGACTTGGTAAAATGGGACTGAACCTGGCTCTGAATTTAACGGACAATGGACATCACGTCCATGGCTATGACCCGGGAAATGTGTCAACGAGTCAATTTGAAACAAAATCATCGCTAGAAGAAGTCGTTTCGGCGCTTCAGGCACCACGTGTCATCTGGGTGATGGTACCAGCTGGCGAAGTGACCGAGCATGTACTCAACGACTTGTATGACGCCCTCTCACCTGGTGATATCGTCATCGACGGAGGGAACTCGAACTATAAAGAGTCGATGCGGCGCGCTGACCATTTCAAAGAAAAACTCATATATTTCTTTGACGTCGGGACGAGTGGTGGCATGGAAGGAGCCCGTCACGGAGCGTGTACGATGATCGGGGGCGATATGGAGGCGTTCGGAAAAATCGAGCAACTCTTTCAAGACGTCTCGACCGACCAGGGATATCTTTACGCGGGGCCAAGCGGAAGTGGTCACTTCTTGAAGATGGTGCATAACGGGATTGAGTACGGGATGATGCAGGCGATTGCCGAAGGGTTCGAAGTGCTCGAAAAAAGCCCGTTCGACTATGAGTATGAGGATGTCGCACGCGTATGGAATCATGGATCGGTCATCCGTTCTTGGTTGATGGAGCTGACCGAAAGCGCATTTTCGAAAGATGCGAAGCTCGATGATATTCGAGGAGTCATGCATGCGTCAGGAGAAGGGAAATGGACAGTCGAAACGGCACTCGAGTATGACGTGCCGACACCGGTCATCGCCCTCTCTCTCATGATGCGACAACGTTCGCTACAAGACGACACGTTCTCAGGGAAAGTCGTCGCCGCGCTCAGGAATGAGTTCGGTGGGCATGCAGTGGAGAAAAAAGAGTAAAAATTAGGCCTCGGCGTGTGCCGAGGCCATACTTCATTCCATCGTATTTCCCTCTGGCGGAATCGGATTCGCTTTCAACATTCTCGCGAAGTGCACGAGATTATACGCCATCGTCTCCCCATGTGACTTCGTGAACTCGTTGTCGCGCCCGGCATCGATATATGAGTCACCTGGTCCTGCTTCCCCGACCCAATACGTGTCGACGTTCGGTGGCACGGTGAAGCCGATATGCGACAAAGCATAAAGAATGCCGGCACACGCATGTTTCGCCCCGTCTTCATTCCCCGTGACGACGACCCCACCGACTTTGTTGTAGTAGATCGCCTGTCCTAACTCGTTCGTCAGCCCGCTACCACCGTATAACCGTTCAATCACTTGTGTCGCAACGCTGCTCTTCTCACCGAGCCAAAGTGGTGTGCCGATGACGACGATGTCTGACTCTTTCACCTTCTCAAAAATCCGTGGCCATTCATCCCCGTTTCCTTCGTCCTCCGTCACCCCAAAAGAAACATTATAGTCGACGATGCGAACGATTTCCGATTCGACCCCGAGTAAATCGAAGTGTGGCAAGATATCACGAATCAACCCTTCCGTATGCGACGTCGTGTCGCCACCTTTTAACGTACAGTTCAAGAATAGAGCTTTCATCTAATCCCTCCCAACATGAAATGGTTTCAATTACGTTTTCCCCACTCTTCATACTTCCTAAAGCCAAATTACGTAATTTATAACATAGTCTCAATCATATCTAATACTGATTTTAACCGACCGTCCGACTCTTCATAAATCACATGTTCCTGAGCCAATTCCGTCGGTGAACGGACCCCTGCCGCAGCCGTCATATTGTATAGTCCTTCCCGAAGTGAAATGATATAGTTCGTCACCCGAAAGCTCTTCTCTTCGACAACGAGAGCACGCTGCAGTTTCGCATCGGTCGTTGCGACACCGACCGGGCAGCGGTTCGTGTGGCAAACCTGTGCCTGGATGCACCCGACATTGAACATAAGTCCGCGAGCGATATTGACGAGGTCTGCGCCGAGCGCGAGTGCGATGGCTATCTTATCCGCCGTGATGAGTTTCCCAGAGGCGAACAGTTTGACTCGGTCTCGCAAACCGTGCTCGATGAGAAGGTGATGCACGTAAGGGAGCGCCGCCTTCAGCGGTAAACCGACTGTATCCGCAAGCTCTTGATACGTCGCACCCGTACCCCCTTCACTCCCGTCGATGGTGATGAAATCAGGTACAATTTGAGATCTCGCCATCTCTCGGACGAGCGAGTCAATGTCTTGCAACTTCCCAACTACAAGTTTGATGCCGACCGGCTTCCCACCGATTTCACGTAACCTCTCAACAAACGCCAACAATTCCGCATGGGTGTGAAATTCAGAGAAGCGGTTCGGGCTGTCAATGGTTTCCCCGACGCGCACATGACGGATGCGGGCGATCTCCTCGGTCACTTTCGAGCCATCGATATGTCCCCCACGCGTCTTCGCCCCTTGCGCGAGTTTCAGTTCGAACGCTTTCACTTGCGGAAGATTACTCTTTTGTTTGAACGCCTCGACTGAAAACCTACCGTCTTCATCCCTTACACCGAAGAGCGCCGGTCCAATCTGACAGATGATATCGACGTTACCTTTTAAATGATAATCGGACAATCCGCCCTCCCCCGTGTTCATCCATGTACCACCCGCACGACCAAGCCCAATCGAGAGGGCTGTGATTGCCTTGTCGCCGAGCGAACCGAAGCTCATGGCCGACTGACCGACGAGACCTCGGACATAAAACGGCTCCCGACACGTCTCTTTCCCGATGATGATGATATCTTCTTCTGTTAATAAGTACGGGGAGATGTCTCGTTCGACGAGATGCTCTTTTCGGGTAAAGAGATTGTCTTCATCGAGTTCATACACCCACGTCGATACCTTGGTTGAATTGTCGATGCGTAGCTCGTTCCGGTTCGTCGGGTAGAGGGCATTCGGAAGATAAAATCCGCCTGCCTCAAAGTCTCGCTCCGAACCGAATCCGATGATGCGCGACTTATATTTCCCGGCAATGACGGCCGCCTCGTACTCGTTCCGCGAGAACGGCTTCGCCTCATTGTCGTTCAAGAACAAGTATTGCCGAAGTTCAGGTCCCATCTTCTCAAATATATAGCGCAACTTTCCGAGAATCGGGAAGTTCCGGAGGACGGAGTGTTCGCGTTGGTTCCGGTCACGCCGCCACAGATAAAAAATCAAGAGCGGTGGCGTGATCATGATGAGCAACATGAGCATCAGTAAAATGGTTAACATCGATGTGGTGAGTGACACGGAATTCCCTCCTCTATGGCTCGACGAAAAACACCCTGTTTCCAACAAAACAGGGTGTCATCAGTCGTTCGGGATCGTGACCCCGTCAAATTGTTCATTGCGGCATAGCGTGATTGCTTGCATCGCCAACTTATAGTCTTCTTCCGGCAAGGCAATCAACTCGGTCGGAAGGACCCATTCTTTTGAGTTATACAGATGGATGACGAGCTTGGTGAGCACAAATTCTCGTTTATCAAACGTATTGTCATCGATGATGGTCGAGGTCCGAATCTTCCCTGCCTCTAAATCCATATAAGGAAGCAACCGTTCACGAACATGGGTGTTTCCCGCAATCACATACAACGCGGCGAAATATTCTCGACCGGTACTGCCCGGATCCGTGAGCCGTTGTGCCAACCGTTTGAACTCGTTGTAGTGGTCGGAAGATAAAAAATCAATATGGTTCATCGGTCCACCTTCTCTCTCTAAGCCTCGCTTTGCTCTCAGGGTTTATAATTTCCACCTTTTTGTAGAAACTAACCCTATTTCGCTCAGATTCGGCGCATCGAAATCGCCTCACGCATCTGTTGAAGCGACGTCCGGGCCGCCTCGCCTCGACGCATCATGACAGCCGTGAACAACGCATCGATCAGACTGAGTTCGGCGATGCGGGAAGCGAGCGCCTCTGAACGGAACGCCGTTTCTTGGGACACGGTGTAGAGCGACACGTCCGCGATTTTTGAGAGAGGCGACTTCGCATAGTTCGTGATGGCGATCATCGGCACACCCTTCTCTTTTAAGAGTTTGGCGATATCAAGTGTCTCTTTCGAGGCACCGGAATGCGAGATGACGACGGCTAGGTCTGCTGTCGTCAATTGTGAGGCCGACATCAGCTGCATATGCGACTCGAGGATTGCGCTCACTTGAAGCCCGCTCCGGACAAACTTATGATACGCGTCTAGGGCGACGACGGCCGACCCGCCGCTCCCGAAGAATTCGATGCGGCGTGCTTTGAGGAACTGCTCGACCGTCTTCTCAAGAGAAGCACCCTCTAAAATCTGACGCGTCGACTCGATCGTCTTTCCGTTCGTCGAAAAAATTTTCTCTGCGATTTCGAGTACGGTATCCGTCTCGGTAATATCTTCATGAATATCTTGGAGCGGTGCGACGACATCTGAGGCGAGTGCGATTTTTAGCGCCTGATAGCCTTTGAATCCGACACGCTGACAAAAACGAAACACAGTCGACTCTGCCACATCGAGGTCATCTGCCACCTGATTGATCGTATGATGAATGATTTTTTCTGGTTGCTTCAAAATATAGTCGGCAATACGTTGTTCTTTCTTGCTCAGTGTCGAATAGGCACCACGGATGCGGGCCGTCCCGTTCATCGTTTCCATCAAGCATCACCCTTTCTCTTCTTCATCTAACGATACCGTTTCGAAAATAATTCCGCAATGTGTGATTCATGCAAATGATTGACCCACCTTACAAAAGTAGGCAAGAAGCGTGATTCCCGAGTGT
Source organism: Exiguobacterium marinum DSM 16307 (assembly GCF_000620845.1). GTDB lineage: Bacteria > Bacillota > Bacilli > Exiguobacteriales > Exiguobacteriaceae > Exiguobacterium > Exiguobacterium marinum. The sequence goes on along the minus strand of NZ_KK211189.1, from coordinate 910,131 downwards.
GCTACTCTAATAAAGCACTTTTTCATTCATTCTTTGTACCATTTGAAATTGAAAGGACTGTTTCTCATCGAACATCACTTGAGTAGCTCATATAACTTCCCACTCGTCATTCTTTCCATCGCTGTCGCCATCTTCGCTGCCGGTGTCGCTCTCGATATTAGCAGTCGTTTGAAATATGCGAAGCACGCCTCGCGACTCAGGTGGGTCGTCGCTGGTGCCTTCAGCCTCGGTCTCGGCATTTGGGCCATGCACTTCATCGGTATGCTGGCGTTTCACTTGCACGATGATGTGACGTACCATCTCGGCATCGTACTATTATCCATCGTGCCGGCCGTCGTCGCTTCCGGACTTGCCTTTTGGATGATCAGCCATCCGGAGACACGACCCATCCAGCTCGTCTTCGGTGCCTTCTTGATTAGCGTCGGCATCGTCTCCATGCATTACATCGGGATGGAAGCGATGCAAATGAACGCCATCCTCACATACGACCCCATCATGTGGATTGCATCTGCCATCGTCGCCTTCGTTGCGTCGCTCGTCGGACTATATATTCTCTTTTATATCCCAAACGTCTCGCGATTCCATTGGCGCCGTCTAGCCAGTTCGGTCTTGATTGGGGTTGCCGTTTCTAGTATGCATTATGTCGGGATGGGCGCAGCCCGTTTCACCCCGATGGAAGGTGCGGCCAAACCGGTCAGCGACTATGCCGTCGACAGCACCCTACTCGCCTATGTCATTGCGGCGAGCGTCATGACACTATTCATCTTGATGTACATCTCGCTCCGGACGGCATCACAACTCGAGGCACAGTCGGAAGAACTAGAATTAAAATTCGAATCCATCATCGAATCTGCCTCGGATGCCATCATCGTCGCCGATCACAATCGCACCATCCTTCAGTGGAACCAAGGGGCGACCGACTTGTTCGGTTATACAACAGACGAGATGCTCGGACAATCGATTGTCGCCATCATTCCAGAACGTTTCCGCGAGGCTCATGAGCGCGGGATGAAGCGTTATGAAGCGACGGATGAAAAACGCGTCATCGGTCAGACGGTCGAACTCATCGGATTACGAAAAGACGGTGTCGAAGTGCCAATCGAGATGTCGCTCGGAACGTGGAAGACGGACAAGGGCATCTTCTTCAGTAGCATTATCCGTGACATCAGTGAACGGAAACGAATCGAGGCGCAAATCAACGACCTCGTCTATTTGGACCCGCTCACCGGTCTCCCGAACCGTCGTCTATTCAGCGACCGACTCGACGCCCTTCTCGGCCAGTCTCAATCTGAACAGTTTGCCTTGTACTATATCGACTTGGACAACTTCAAGGTCATCAACGACCGGTTCGGCCACTCGACCGGCGACCAGTTCTTGAAACAAGTGACGACCCGCATCCAATCGACGATTCAAAAGTCGGACACGCTCGCCCGTCTCGGCGGAGATGAGTTTATCATCTTGTCGCCGCATACGAAAAGTAACCTCGCGGCCCATCGTGCGCAAGAACTGATCAATGTCCTGAATCCTCCGTTCGAGCTCGAAAACGAGGAAGTGTTCACCGGTGCCTCGATCGGGATCAGTCTCCATCCGTCCGACGGGGATACGGCAGAGGATTTAATCAAAAACGCTGACATCGCTATGTACCGGGCGAAGGCCGACGGCAAGAACGGCTATCGGTTCTTCACGAACGAACTGAACGAGTCGGTTTCCCGTCGTTCGAACTTGTCGATGGCACTCCGGAAAGGGATTGGACGTGGCGAGTTCACCGTCCACTATCAACCGCAGATCCAACTGGAGACGGAAACGTTAATTGGCATGGAAGCGCTCGTCCGTTGGCAACATCCAGAACTCGGGATGATTTCGCCTGGCGAGTTCATTCCGATTGCTGAGGAAACAGGGAGCATCCATCGTCTCGGCGAGTTCGTCTTGAATGAGGCGTGTCGCCAAAACAAGGCGTGGCAAGATGCCGGCATTCCCCCGTTTCGGGTCGCCGTCAACATCTCGGCCATTCAGTTCGCTCAAAAAGACTTGCCGGAAGTCGTCAGCCGCGCACTCGACTCATCAGGTCTCGACGCGCAGTATTTAGAACTCGAGTTGACCGAGAGCGTCATCCAAAGTGCAGACCGCGCCATCGAGACGATGCATGAGCTCGTCGCCCTCGGCGTCCACCTCTCCATCGACGACTTCGGGACCGGTTATTCATCACTCAGTTACTTGAAGCTGTTCCCGATTGATACGCTGAAGATCGACCAGCACTTCACAAAAAATATCGAGAGCGACGAAAAGGACGCGGCTCTCGTCAAAACAATTATCCGCATGGCGCACGAGCTCGATTTGAACGTCATCGCGGAAGGCGTCGAGACGGAGAATCAAGTCGCTTTCCTAAAAGCCGAATCGTGCAATCAGGCACAAGGGTATTATTACAATCGTCCTTTGCCGGCGGAAGACATCGAAGTCTTCTTCGAGCAATATAAAAAAGCATTATCGAGTTGATTCATTCGACCTCCATGACGGGGGTCGATTTTTTACTAGGATTTTGACGATCGCTGAGTCACACCGAGCAATGCGCACAGGTTACCCGACACCTCTCGATGATTGGAAAATTGTTGCCTGAAAATGACGAGCTATTTGAGGGATCTTTCGCCCATAGCTTTAAATCGATGAAGACGACACAATAAAAATGACCTCCGATGATTATATCGGAGGTCATTTTACAAACATACGTTCGTTTTATAGTACAACGCAAACAAGCGCCTATATATTCGCTTTTTCTATTTTTAGTCTAGCAAATCCCGCAACATAAGTCTATTCTTTCTCTCCACGACCTCTTACATTAAAGAGAGACTCTTGAAAGGAGCATATCTATGGAATTATACCGTTGGGACCTCAATCTGAAAGTCCGCTTATTCGGCGAAGGCTTATTCAACCTCTTGTTTTGGATGTACTTTCCATTCATCACCGTCTATTTCGCCCGGACGCTCGGTGTTGAGCTAGCCGGACTACTCATGGCCGTGCCACCGTTGTTCCTGCTAGTCGGCAGCTTGATTGGCGGTTCGCTTGCAGATGAGATTGGTCGCCGCCCCGTCATGCTCGCCGGGACGTTCTCACAAGGTTTCCTATTCCTCGTTTTCGCTTTATCAACGAACGCCTATGTCGATTACATCACCTACATCAGCATCGGTTTTATGGGTGCCATCTACAAACCGGCCAGCTCGGCGATGGTCGCCGACCTCGTTCCGACTGAACATTTACGGAATGTATTCGCGACGTTTATGGCTTCGAACAATATCGGTGCTGTTCTCGGTCCGCTTCTTGGTGCGGTCCTCTTTTTCGAGTATCGTCAGGCGCTCCTCCTCGGCTGCGCCCTTGTTCTTTTTGGTTACGGGGGTTTGCTCGCGGTTCTAACCAGTGAGACACGACCGGTCTCGACCGAGAAGACGGTCGCAACGACATTTTTCACCCAATGGCGGTCGTATGCGACGATTTTGATTGACCCGCTTTTTCGCCTCTATCTGATTGCTGGCGTATTCGCCTTAATCCCAATCATGCAGCTAGACGTGTATTTACCTGTCTATTTGATTGAACAAACTCCGGCCACGTTCAACGTCTCGAATACAGTCTTATTCGGCTGGCTCGTTGCATATAACGGCCTCTTGTTCGTCGTCTTCATCATTCCTGTCACACGTGTGTTTCGGGCATGGGACGAACGGCGTGTTTTACTATTGTCGACTTTCCTAGGAGGTTTCGGGACGTTTCTCGTCGCCTTCTCATCAAATATCTGGTACTTGCTCATCGTCACGACCATGTTCACGTTCGGGGAGCTGATTCGTTCTCCCGTCAGTCAGAGTTTCGTTAGTCACTATGCACCAATCGAGTCACGTGGACAATACCTCGCGACCGATACGCTCCAAAACACAATCGGCAAGTTCCTCGCACCGGTGACGGTATTTGCATCAGGATTTCTCTCCCCGCTCGCTGTGTTCACACTCATCTTGCTGTCGGCACTCATCGGTATGGGGCTGTATGCGAAGCTATTTGACAGGCTGAACCAAATGAAAGTTTCGTCTTAAGGTTACCGCAATCACTTTGTTACTAATCAATGCTTGTATCGCATTTCGGGAATTTTATTCACTCTCAAAGATTGATCGTTCGTTCTTGTATCTATATAAGAGTGCCTGTCCGTCGTCCCGCCTACGAATTAAGCCGGGACGCTTTTTTTGCATTACTCGAAAAAAATTCCGTCATTAGACTTGTAAGTCGAATTTATTTTGATATGATAAATCTAGAGACGGAAAAAAATTCTTTTTCAGGGGTGACAATATGGAAATTGGTTTGATTGGTTTAGGTAAGATGGGATACAACTTGGCACTCAACTTGAGCGACCACGGACACACGGTCGTCGGGACGGACGTCGGGAATGTCACTTCGGACGCGTTCTCCATCGTGCCGACACTCGAAGATGTCGTGAGCAAGTTGTCGACACCACGTATCATCTGGGCGATGGTCCCGGCCGGAGACGTCACGGAAGCGGTGCTCGCCGAATTGTATGAGCGACTCGAGCCAGGCGACATCGTCATCGACGGCGGGAACTCGAACTACAAACTCTCGGTCGCACGCGCCGAACAGTTCGCCGAGAAAGAGATCAAATTCTTCGATTGCGGGACGAGCGGAGGCACGGACGGGGCACGAAACGGTGCCTGTACGATGGTCGGGGGTGACGCGGAGGCGTGGCCAACGATTGAACCAATCTTCAAAGATCTGTCTGTCGAGAACGGCTACTTGTATACGGGTCCTGCCGGAAGCGGTCACTTCTTGAAGATGATCCATAACGGCATCGAGTATGGGATGATGCAGGCGATTGCCGAAGGATTTGATATCTTGGAGAAGAGCCCGTTCGACTACGACTATGAACAAGTCGCACGTGTCTGGAACCACGGCTCGGTCGTCCGTTCTTGGCTCATGGAGCTCACAGAGAATGCTTTCAAGAAAGATGCGAAGCTTGATGAGATTCGTGGGGTCATGCATTCGTCCGGTGAAGGAAAATGGACGGTCGAGACAGCACTCGAACTTCAGGCAGCGGCACCGGTTATCGCCCTTTCGCTCATGATGCGCTACCGTTCACTCGAAGATGACACGTTCTCTGGAAAAGTCGTCGCCGCGCTTCGCAATGAGTTCGGTGGCCACGCGGTCGTCAAGAAGTAAGGAATGTTTGAAAAGGTCACGGGGAGTTGGCCTTTTCCTTTGTCAGAAACTGTAAACGGTTACATATTCGGAATTTAGGGGGAACACTCAATGTCTGGCTCAACACTTATTTTGATCGCCTTAGCCGGGATCTTCTTGCTTTTATTTTTAGTCATTCGCACAAAGCTTCACGCATTCGTTTCGTTGTTACTTGTCAGTCTCATCGTCGGGGTCGCGGCCGGCATGCCACTCGGGGACGTCATCGCTTCCATCCAGAGCGGGATGGGCGGAACGCTCGGCTTCGTCGCCGTCGTCGTCGGTCTCGGTGCGATGTTCGGGAAGATGCTCGAGGTGTCAGGTGGAGCGGAACGCCTCGCCCAGACGCTCGTCAGTAAGTTCGGAGAAGATAAAGCGCAATGGGCACTCGGGATTACAGGCTTCATCGTCGCCGTCCCGGTCTTCTTTGATGTCGGATTCATCATTCTCGTCCCAATCGTATACGGTCTCGCCAAAAAGACGGGACGTTCGCTTCTCTACTACGGGATTCCGCTCCTCGCAGGTCTCGCAGTCACGCATAGCTTCATCCCACCGACACCTGGTCCAATCGCCGTGGCCAACTTGATTGGTGCTGACCTCGGATGGGTCATCTTGTTCGGTGTCCTCGCCGGGATTCCATCCATGATTTTAGCAGGTCCTGTTTTTGGGAAGTATATTGCTAAGAAGATTCATGTGACGATTCCAGACTACATGGAATTCGAAGAAATCGATACATCGAAAGAATTACCGAGCTTCAAAATGATTTTATCGCTCATCTTGATTCCGCTCGTGCTAATTTTAGCGAACACATTATCAGCGGTTCTTCTAGATGAAGGGAATGCCGTCCGTGACTTCTTGACGTTCCTCGGACATCCGTTCGTCGCCTTGACGATCGCGACGCTTCTCACGTTCGTCTTCCTCGGGACACGTCGTGGCTATTCACGTGACGAGGTCCAAGAGATTGCAACGAAAGCGCTCGAACCAGCTGGGATCATCATCCTCGTCACAGGGGCCGGTGGTGTGTTCAAACAAGTGCTCATCGACTCAGGTGTCGGTGACGTACTCGGTGAAATGATGGCCGGTTCCCCACTTCCGGCGATTGTCCTCGCCTTCTTGATTGCGACGGTCGTTCGTGTCGCCCAAGGGTCGGCAACGGTCTCGATGGTCACAGCAGCCGGACTCATCACACCACTACTCGAAATTCAAAACATCACGGGCGCGGCACTCGGTTTGATTGTCATCGCCATCGCCTCAGGAGCGACAGTCCTCTCGCACGTCAACGACTCGGGCTTCTGGCTCGTCAACCGTTACTTCGGTCTCGACGTGAAAGACACGCTCAAGTCGTGGACGATTATGGAAACAATTATCGGACTCACGGGCTTCGCCGTTGTGTTCTTGATTAGCCTATTTATCATCTAAGTTAGGAAGTGATTGTGTGTTTACGATTGGGGTCGATATCGGGACGACAAGTACGAAAGCCGTCCTGTTCAACGGTCATCAACAACTGGCGGTACATAACGTGTTGTATCCGCTTCTCACGCCCGATACGGAGACGGCCGAGCAAGATCCGGTCATCATCTATGGGGCCGTGCTCGAAGCCGTCTCGGCGGTTCGCGCCAAAGCGGATGGTCCGATTCGCTTCGCATCATTCAGTTCGGCGATGCACAGCTTGATCGCACTCGACGCATTAGGACGTCCGCTCACAAACAGCATCACATGGGCCGACAGTCGTGCGAACCCGTATACGCAAGAAATCAAACGCGACTTTGACGCGAGCGCTCTCCATATGCGTACCGGCACACCCGTTCATCCGATGGCTCCGCTGTCGAAGTTACGTTGGCTGAAGGCGGAACATCCGGATGTGTTTGAACAGACGGACAAGTTCGTCTCCATCAAAGAGTATGTCTTCTATCGGTTGACGGGACGCTTCGTCGTCGACCACTCCATCGCTTCAGCGACGGGACTATTCAATTTGAAACAACGGGATTGGGATGCGGAAGCACTCGAAGTCGCCGGTGTGACGCCAGATCGTCTGTCAGAACTCGTTCCGACGACAGAAATTTTACACGTGACGCCTGAAGTGACCGAGACACTCGGTTTTGATTTCCCGCTCGTCATCGGGGCAAGCGACGGCGTACTCTCAAATCTCGGTGTCGGTGCCTTCGAACAAGGTGTTGTCGCCGTGACGATCGGGACGAGTGGCGCCATTCGAACGGTCGTCTCGGAGCCTGTCGAAGACCCGAAAGGTCGCATCTTCTGTTATGCACTGACGGACAAACATTGGGTAATCGGTGGACCCGTCAATAACGGTGGCATCATCCTCCGTTGGCTCCGTGACGAGTTCGCGGCAAGTGAGGTCGAGACGGCGAAACGACTCGGGATTGATGCGTACGACGTGTTGACCCGAATCGCAGAAACGGTCAAACCGGGTGCGGACGGTCTCTTGTTCCATCCGTATTTGATGGGTGAACGGGCACCACTTTGGGATTCGAACGCCCGTGGTTCCTTCTTCGGACTCAGCATTCACCATAAACGCGAACACTTCATCCGTGCTGTGTTAGAAGGTGTCATCTTTAATCTCTATACGGTCATGCTCGCACTCGACGAGTTGACGGGCGCACCGAACCGGATCCATGCGACGGGTGGATTCGCCCAGTCGAGCCTATGGCGCCAGATGATGGCAGACATCTTCGATACGCCGGTCGTCGTGCCGGAAAGTCACGAAAGTTCATGCCTCGGGGCCGTCATGCTCGGGGAGTATGCCTTTGGGGACATTCAGGAGTTTCAAGAGGTTCCGCAAGTGACCCATGAGCATGCAGCGAACATGGAAGCAACGAACGTATATCGCGAACTCTTACCGATCTACATTCGTCTGTCGCGTCATCTATCGGAAGAATATGAAGCCATTTCAGCCTTTCAGCGGAAGCATGTATGACATCAAACCGAGTCCTTCGAGGGCTCGGTTTTTTGAAGGATGACAGGAGATTAAGTTATATAAATAGAAAGTAAGTGTGAGGTTGAACTGTCGACACGAAAGAAGGGATTGATGGAATGGCGATTGCAATCGGATATCTCATCGCAAGTTTAGGAGCATTTGTAGCGTATTGGTTCAGTACAGGCGAAGCACGAAACACAAAATTTAAAATATGGGGAGTCGCTCTCATGATTCCTATATCACCAGCCTTGGCCTTTTCAATCGGACTCTCCTACGCAATAAGTGTGCAGAACGGTTGGGCCGCACTAATCATGTGGTTCATTTTTCCTGTGATTTTCTTTAGTGGTCTTGCGCTTCTATTGGTCGGTCTATTCAAAAAAGAAAAGAAGATGGTTTGAATGATATGACCATAACACTCACGACAACCCGCTGTCTCATCCGTCCGTTCGAACGACAAGACATCGAGTCGTTCATGACGTATCGGAACGACTTGGACTGGATGAAGCATCAGTCATTCAAAGGACTTAGCTACGTAGAATACGAAAACGCCCTACTCGGCGAACAATCGCTTCTTCAAGGCGCGCAACTCGCCATCATCGACCAAGTGACCGGTGAACTGATTGGGGATGTGTATATCCAGCAGGAAGGTACAACATATTGGATCGGTTACACGATTTCGCCCACTCACGCTCGAAAAGGCTATGCGTTCGAGGTGATGTCGGAGTTGATTCGTCACTTGGCCGACCGAGGAGCGGAAGCGTTCAAAGCCGGTGTCTTAGAGGAGAACATGGCGTCCATCGCGCTATTGAGAAAATTGAACTTCACTTATCTCACGACAGAGATGGATGAACAGATTTATCAGCTCGGTGTATCGGATGTGTGATTAGGTCGGTTACATAGGTCACTTATTTTGACTCAAGGAGGTCTTTGTTCGAATAAATGAAAAGACGACTGTGATTCACCTTGTGTCTCCAACTTCTCGTAAAAAACACATCACATAAAGATACTTCCTCTTCCCATTGGCAATACCAATTGAGACGGAGATATGAATTCCGTGTTTATTCAAAGTAAGTCGATTATTATCATTCTACATACCACCAAAAAATCGAGCCTTGATTGGACTCGACTCAAATTTAGTTTTGATATGTCACCATTACAAATTGACCGGATGCACGCTGATTCGTCAGTTGAAGTTTCGTCTCTTCCGTACCTTCTGGGAAGAGCGGTATCCCCTCTCCTAACACGATTGGAGCAATCGCAATCTCATACCGGTCAATCAAATCATGTTCCATCGCCGCTTTGATGACTTCACCCCCACCGATAAGCCAGATGTCTTGATCGACTTCTCTTTTCAGCCGATGGATCAGCTCTTCAATCGACTCATCTGTGAACGTGACATGCTCGGCTTCACGATCAGGGTTCCTCGTCATAATATAGTTCGGCATGTCTTTATATGGGTACTCTTCTGACAATTGAAGGACTTCCTCATACGTCTTCCGTCCCATGATGACGGCACCAATCGTTTTGAAAAACTCGGCATAGCCGTTGTCCCCGTCCCCATCTACCGCGAACAACCAATCAAGCTGGTCGTTCGACCGAGCAATCTTTCCGTCTAAACTCATCGCAATATATAACACTACATTTGGCATCATGTCTTCCTCCTTGATTCTTGATATAGTCAGCTTAACGAATAAACACGACAAAAGATGACGGGAATGGTCACGATGAAAAAAAGACATTTACAACTGATTCGGCTGCTCAATCGTGGACGACGTGTTACCGCCGAAGAACTGTCTCAAGAGACAGGCGCCTCCATCCGGACGATTCAACGGGATATGCTGTCACTTGAAGAGCTCGGTTATCCGATTTGGAGCGTGCCCGGGATTGGTGGGGGCTATGAGATGTTACCGAATCGCTTGTTGCCGCCCCTTCACCTCCGCGAACAAGAAGCCGTCGCCCTTTACCTTACGCTCAAATGGATGGAACAAATCTCCGACGTGCCATTCGGTGATATAAGAAATACGCTGTCCGACTGGTACGCGAACGAATTACCGCAAGACTTGGAGACGAAGATTCATCGCTTGGAACGAAACATCCTATGGCTCGGGAACAAACAGATTCCTAAGACTCCGTTCACAAAAGACATCTATCAGGCGGTCGAACAAAGAAACCAGATAGAGATAGCGTATCGAACGACGAAAGGTCAACGCACGTTCACCGTCGCACCGATTGGCATGGCACTCCTTGACTTGAAGTGGTATCTCTTCGGCCTCTCTGAACTTGGACTCCGTCAATATCGGGTTGATCGCATCGAAGCGGTACAATTGCTGGAAGAAATGTTTGAATCCGAAGACTTGGTGACATTACTACAGGCAAGTGACGAACGGGTCGGTGTGACCGTTCAACTCGAACTGACGCCACTCGGTCGTCGTTTACTTGAAGATGTATTACCCGATATCGAGGAGAAAAATGAGTGGGACATACCCGAGGAAGAACTTCCGTTTTTATCGAGACAGCTGTTGAAGGCTGGAGCGGAAGTTGAGGTGAAAGCGCCGAGTGCGTTACGAGAGATGATGAAGGAGCATACAAAACGCCTTGCCGCATTATACGTATAAAGACTGAAACGGCCCAACCTTTGAGGTTGAGCCATTTGTCAATTTGCTTCATCCATTTCTTTGTGGATTCGTAACAATTCATTTTTATATAGGTCAGAACGACCTCCAAAAATCGCTTGAATGTTGTTTTTCACTTTGACGACTCCCGCCGCCCCAAGTGCTTTTAATTCGTCTTCATCGATTTGAGAGACATCTCTCACTTCAACACGTAGTCGTGTGAAGCAAGCGTCGATATCGAGAATATTCTCTCGGCCCCCAAGTGCCTCCTCAATCGCGAGTGCTGTCGTTTGAATCGCTGACTGACCTGACTTTTTATCATTGTAATCTTTCCGTGTATACAGTTTCGCTTCTTGTCCACCTCGACCAGGTGTCGCCAAGTTCCACTTCTTGATGGCAAATGTAAAGATACTATAGTAAACGATGAAGAACCCAATGCCGACGACGATGTTCATCCACCAACGCGGTGTTCCTGGTAAGACGTTCACTAAAATATAGTCAATCAACCCTGATCCTCCAGCCCAACCGATATGTGTATCGAGCGCATACATGAGCGCGAAGGAAATCCCCGTCAACACGCTATGGATGACATACAGGATTGGTGCCACGAATAAGAAAGTGAATTCAATCGGTTCTGTGATTCCTGTTAAAAAGGCTGTACCGGCTGCGGCAATCAACAACCCTCTTACAACGGGACGTTTGTCCGGATCAGCCTGACGATACATCGCGAGCGCCGCTCCAAGAAGACCGAACATGATGATCGGGAACTTACCAGACATGAAGCGACCTGCCGTCACTTCAACACCCTCAGCAATCTGGGCGAGGAAAATATACTGATCACCGTTCACTACCGCATCACCGACCGTTGCTGTTCCACCGAGAGATGTCCACAGGAACGGGGCATACCAAATATGATGTAATCCTGTCGGAATCAATAACCGCTCCAACATTCCATATAACCCTACGTATGCAGGATTAGTCGCATCACTTGCGATGACATTTGCCATTGAAGTCAATGCCGATTGGATCGGTGGCCAAATGAGCATCATGACAAATCCAAGTAAAATGGAGAAGAAGACCATCACAATCCCGACAGAACGATCACCTGCAAAAAAACCTAACACTTCTGGCGGATTGAACGTATGGAACTTTTTATATACCCAAACTGCGAGCAACCCGACCGCAATCCCTCCGAGCACACCGGTTTCAAGCGAAGGAATACCAAGTAACATCCCGTATTCCCCACTCTCAGCAGCCATTTCTGCCGTGATGCCGAGTGAAATCGAGATTGTCGTATTCATAATGACATATCCGACGAGTGCTGCGAGTGCGGCAATCCCTGATCCCCCTGACAAACCAACTGCGACGCCGATGGCAAAAATGATTGGTAAGTTCGCAAAGATGCTTAGACCGATTTGTAACATCCCAGCACTGATTGCTTCTACCGTTCCGTTCTGTAAAAAAGTCCAACTATCTGCTAAGGGACCTGTGAGTGCTGCACCTAGTCCTAGCAAAATTCCGGCAGCCGGCAACAAAGCGACCGGTACCATGAGCGCTTTCCCGAACTTTTGAAAAACTCCAAACCATCGACTCATTCGATTCACTCCTCATATTGTAAGCGTTATCAATCTTGACAATGAGAAAGGGGATTTTCTCCCCTCTCTAGTTACCGCATCGCTACTGTCTCACCCGATTTTAATTCCGGCCAGTACGTTCTGTTTTCTTCAATCAAATCATCTAAGATTCGACGAGCCACCGGTGCATCGACAACTGTACGATTGAGTGTGAGCGCTTGAAGTGCCTTCTCATAACTGTTTTCAAAGTATGCGTCGACGACGAGTTGCTCATACGCTAGTTGCCCTTCAATCATGCCTTTATAGAAACGTGGGATTTTCCCGACTGCGAATGGTTTTGGACCACGATTTGTGAGCATCGCCGGTACTTCAACCATCGCATCGTCTGGTAAGTTCGAAATGATCCCGTCATTTTTCACCATGACGATGAAAATATCACCGTTATTGTAAGCTAACGATGCCGCAACTCGAATCATGTAACAACCGTGAATATCGACTTCTAGGTGGACGTTCTCGAGCGAGTCGTCCGCAATGATTTGGTCACACATCGAGAAGACACGTTCTTGACGGCCGTTGATCACTTGTCGTGCCCGTGTGTTCGTGACGTCCTCTTTTTCTGCCATATCAGATGGATACAAGTAATATTGAAGATACGTGTTCGGCAAGTACTCTGGGAAGTCTGTAAGCATCTTCTCGACTTGCTTGAACGTCTTGATCCACGACGGATCATTCGCAATCTCTGAATCTTCTGGAATGAAGCCGTCTTCTAAAATGGCGCGTTTGATATCTTCCGTTAATTCATTTCCTTCTTTATCAAAGATGCCTGTAAACCAGCCAAAGTGATTCAGTCCGAAATATTCCGGGACGAGATCCCAAATCTCTTTACCTAGAATTTTCGCATAGCTCACCATAATTGCTGCCGGCATATCACAAATATTTAATATTTTTTGATCGTTCGGGTACGCACGTTTGAGCGCCTCGGCGACAATCGCAGCAGGGTTCGTATAGTTTAAGATCCAGCCATCCGGTGAGCCGGCGCGAATGTCAGAGATGAGTTCAATCATATCTCCGATCGAGCGCATCCCGTATGACATTCCGCCCGGTCCACACGTTTCTTGTCCCACCACGCCATGACGAAGCGGAATCTGTTCATCTTTTTCGCGCATCTCCAAGCCACCCGTTCGAATCTGAACGAAGAAGAAATCCTTATCTTTGAAGGCATATTCTTTGTCCGTCGTGTATTCGAACGACTCAAGTTCTGGATAATGCTCACGCAAGATGACTTCACTCGCTTTCGCGACACGTTCTTGACGTAATTCATCTGTATCGTAAAACGTGATAGAACGAAGTGGGAAGTGTGCTTTCTCCTCAATCAAACTCATGATCATGCCGATTGTGTACGTACTACCTCCACCGACGACGACGAGACGCTGTGGTTTTTTCATGTGTGCGTTCCCCTTTCAATACATACCTAATTGATTACAATACAAATTTAATACATATTATTTAAACCGTCAACACCTTTTTGAAAACGTTTTATTTTTGTATACTATGAGTAATGAACGTATGAGATTAGGAGGTTATTCACATGAAAGCCAAATCTCCGCTATATCAGCGGATTGCTCAGGAGATGCGCACGTTTATCGAGGCAGGCGATTGGGCGCCCGGTGAAGCGATTCCGACAGAAGCACAACTCGTCGAGGAATTTAAAGCGAGTCGAGTCACCGTTCGACAAGCCGTCAAACTACTTCAAGAAGAAGGTCTACTTTGGAAGCGACAAGGGAGCGGCACGTATGTGCAATCCGAAAAGATTGAACATAATATGTACGAATTAAAAAGCTTCACTGAAGATATGAAACGGGAAGGAAAGGAAGTCACGAGTAAAGTACTCACTTTCACCGTCCAACCTCCGACTGAAAAAATAAGGGAAATACTCGAACTCGATGAAAATGCTCTTGTCTACTACATTCGCCGTCTACGCTTTGCGAACGGAGAGCCGCTCATTGTCGAAGATACGTATCTTCCGCTCCAATTGTTCCCGGATTTAACGTACGAGGTAATGACACGGTCGAAGTACGATTATATTGAAAACGTCAAGAACTTGAAGATTGCCGACAGTGTTCAAGAATTTATCCCGGTCTTACCGGCGAAAGAAATTGCTGAAATGCTCGAGGTGAGCGATCGAACGCCAATACTAAAAGTCGAACTTTATTCATTTCTCATGGACGGTAGTCGATTTGAGTTCACCGAAACCTATTTCAAGAGTGAAGAGTATCGCTTTATCATCCGATCCGGTCGGAGACATGAAACTACAAACACCCAGTGAATCTAACGATTCACTGGGTGTTTTGAAATGCTAACTTATATACTTCAATATTTATCCTACAGACTTATGCTATTCCAGCTGCTTTACGGATTCGAATAGACGTTCAGCATTTTTAGGACTACTCGTCAGGTAAATGGTTTCTAACAAGCTATTTTATGAACCGATTCGATGGAAAGGTCGATTGCGACCAGTTCGTGGAAAAGTGGTCACTTCCCGCGAGGAAGAGGGATGGTCGTATGGGATTGCAGCCCTCGATTTCTTAGAACTGCTTCTATATGTCATACAGGCCATTCCACGATTGTTTTTTCGCTTTTTTGGATAAAAAAAACCTCAGAAATCTGAGGGGCCCAACATCACATATCCAAATCTGTAAACGCGAGCGGGACGAGTTCCCCGAGCGTCACTTCTTTCACATCGGCGTTGCCGTTTGTGAGGAGTACTTTGAAGTCAGGATCGCCGAATTCGACCATGACTTGGCGACAGATGCTGCAAGGTGGCAAGAAGTCTTCCGTGTCCCCAGACACGGCAACCGCTTCGAAGTCACCTTTTTTGTATCCTTGAGCGATTGCTGTGAAAATCGCTGTACGCTCTGCACAGTTTGTTGCTCCGAACGAAACGTTCTCGACGTTGACGCCGTCGATGACCGTACCGTCCTTCATGAGAAGTGCCGCGCCGACGCGGAACTTCGAATATGGTGAATACGCATTGTCCTTCAATTGGCGTGCGCGTTCGACTAATTGTTGTTGGTTCATCTAAGTCATTCCTCTCGAATATCGAATGAACTGATGCCAGTCCCCATGCCTCTCATTTTTAGGCAGGATTTTTAGCATACACCCACCCCGAAGAGAAGTCAATGACTTTTTACAAACGCTTTCATGAACAAACAAAAAAGAAGGAACTCTCGCTCCTTCTCCCCTCTCTTTCCCCTTTATACCAACTCAAGCTGCGCGACAGCCGCCTCTTCCCTTTCCGTCTGCACGTGATGACGACCGATTGGAATGACGGAAGGTGAACCGGATACCGGGTCACACATGACCGAGCAGCGAAGGTTGAAGACCCGATGGATCAAATCACACGTGATGACGTCCGACGGCTTCCCTTCGGCAATCAACTTCCCTTTATCGAGTGCGAAGATATAGTCCGCATAACGCGCCGACAAGTTGATATCGTGAAGCACCATGACGATCGTCGTCCCGTACTTTCGATTCAAGTCCGTCAACAAGTCGAGAATTTCGACTTGGTACGTGATATCGAGATATGTCGTCGGTTCATCTAAAAAGAGGACCTCCGTCTGTTGGGCAAGTGCCATCGCAATCCAGACGCGTTGACGCTGTCCGCCTGACAACTCATCAATCGGACGGTCCGCAAACTCGGTGATGTTCATCATCTCCATCGCTTCAGCGACAGCCTCGTAATCGGCTTTTGTCCATCCCTTCAAGAATGATTGATGCGGATAACGGCCGCGACCGACGAGATCGGCGACCGTGATGCCTTCCGGTACGATCGGGGACTGTGGCAACATCCCGAGGACACGCGCTAGCTTTTTCGGTGCCATCTTCGAGATCGGCTTGTCATAAAGCGTCACTTGACCGGCACTCGGTTTGATGAGGCGTGCCATCGTCTTCAGTAGCGTCGACTTCCCGCAACCGTTCGCACCGATGATGATGCTGATCTGATTGCTCGGAATTTCAAGACTGATATCGTTCAAAATCATCTTGTCCTCGTATCCTGAGGTGAGATGTTCCACTTTCATAATGGATGCCATTTAAAAGTCCCCTTTCTGGTTCATCCGAATCAACAAGTATAAGAGATATGGCGCGCCGATGATGCCGGTGATGACACCGACCGGATAACGTGCCGTGAAGGCGAATTGTCCGACGAGGTCGGCCGCGAGCACTAAGATGATCCCGACAAGCGCTGCCGGGAGGATTCCCGCATGGTTCATTCCGACGAGGCGTTTGGCGATCGGTCCTGCCAAAAAGGCGATGAAGGCGATTGGTCCCGTCGTCGCTGTCGCAAGCGCCAGCATGAACACTGCAGCAATGATCAGTAGAAGTCGGGTCTGGTTCGTATTGATCCCGAGCCCTGTCGCCGCCATTTCCCCGAGCTCGAGCATTTCGAGCTGACGAGTGAGTAACAGGACAATCGGTAAACAGATGAGCACTGTTATGATTAAAGGCGGCAACTCCTCAAGTTTCGCCCCATTTAAACTTCCTGTCAACCACCGCATGGCCATCGAGACATCGTTTTGTCGACTGATGAGCAGTAAGTAATTGATGACCGCTGTCAGCATCGCCTGAATCCCAATCCCGACCAAGACGAGACGACCGATGGAAAACGCGGCACCTTTCGATAGAAAATAAATCACGAGCACGGTGACGAGCCCTCCGATAATCGAGGCAATCGAGATGATGGCCTCACTCGACTGAAGGACGACGATACAGAAGACAGCCGCCGCACTCGAACCGGTTGTGATCCCGATGACGTTCGGGTTGGCGAGCGGGTTACGGAGCATCGTTTGGAAAATCGTTCCCGCGACCCCGAATGCCGCTCCGGCGAAGACGCCGGCGAGCATACGCGGGAGACGAAGTACCTCTACGGCGAACGTCGCTCCTTTTACGTCTTCCCCGAGCAAGACGCGGATGACATCTTGAACGGGATAAATCGTATTGCCCAACATGAGCATTAACCCGCTCAATAAAATCGCGATGACGGTCAAGATAAGCGTCATGCCAACATAACGACGGCGACGCTTCATCCGTCCTTGTCTGATTTGTTCAATCGCTGGTTGCATCATAGTCCTCGTACTTTCACTTTCATTGTCAATAGAATCAAGATCGGAGCCCCGATGAACGCCGTCACAATACCAACCTCAAGTTCACCCGGGCTTCCGAGCAAACGTCCGATGACGTCTGAGGAGGTCAGAATAAATGCACCGGCTAGAGCAGACATCGGCATGAGATAACGCTGATCCGGACCGAGCACGAGTCGAATCAAGTGCGGGGCGAGAAGTCCGATAAACCCAATCGGTCCGGCGAGCGCCGTCGCTGCCCCGCAAAGAATCACTCCGGCGAACGAGGCGGTCAGTTTCAGCGTCCCGGTCCGAACGCCGAGACTTTTCGCCATCTCTTCCCCGAGCGCGAGCGCGTTCAAGGAAGGCGCTGTTACGACCGCGATCACGAGACCGATCAATAAGAACGGTAAAAACGTATAGATGGAATCCACATTCCCCGCACCAACGCTCCCCACTTGCCAAAAACGGAACTGATCCATGACGTTCGAACGCGGAATCATGAGTGCCATGACGAGTGACGATAACGCCGCACTCGTCGCCGCTCCCGCCAAGACGAGTTTGAGCGGGGTCGCCCCACCTCGACCGAGCGAGCCAATTCCGAAGACGAAGATGGCCGTCAATAGCGCCCCGACGAGCGCAAACCAGATGAACGCACTCGCTGTCGAGATGTTGAAGAACGCGATCCCAATGACGACGGCGAGGGCCGCTCCCGTGTTGACCCCGAGAATACTCGGGTCAGCGATTGGGTTACGCGTCACCGATTGCATGAGCGCCCCCGCCACACCGAGTGCCGCCCCGCACATGAAACTGAAGATTGTTCGGACGACCCGCTCTCGGACGATGTCCGCTTCATACGACTGAACAGCCGGGCGAAATAAACCGTCCAGCAGTTCATTCCACCCGACTGTCCGTGAGCCGAAGGCAAGGGATGCCAAAATGCACAGCACCGTCAATACGAGCGTCCCGGTGAGAAGAAGCGGAAAGTGTTTTGGCGAGTGCATCTGTTTGATTTGTGATTGCATCATTTTACTTTCGCAAGGGCATCCGATACACGTGAGACGTACTCATCAATCGTATATTCGATTGAAAGTGGCGTCGGTGTTCCAGCCGCTGCGAGTGGTGTGTTGTCTTCGATCAAGACGACCGAACCACGCTCGATAGCTGGTACTTTACTGTAGAGCGGGTCTGCTTGAAGCGCCTTCAACGTGTCTTCATTTCCGTAAGTGACGAAGATGTCGACGTCGTTCAAGATGTCGACGTTCTCTTTACTGAGTTCAAGATAGAAGCTATCTGCTTTTTCCGCTTCATCTAAAATGTTTTGTGGATACTCCATCCCGAGCTCTTCAATGAAAGCACCTCTAGGGTCACCCGTTGTGTAAATATAGAATTTTGAGAGGTCTTCCGCGCTCATCGAAACGAAAGCGGCTTTTTTACCGGCAATCTCAGAAACGGCTGTCGCCTTGTCTGTAATCAACTGCTCCGTGTCTTTAATCAATTGTTCACCTTCTTCACCAAGCCCCATCGCGAGTGAGTCATAACGAACCATGTCTTGCCATGACGTGACCCAAGGTGTCTCTTTGTACGCCACGACTGGCGCGATTTGGCTGAGTGTGTCGTAATCTTCTTGCGTGATGCCTGAGTAGGCCGCTAAGATGACGTCCGGGTTTGAATCGGCAATTGCTTCAAAGTCTAATCCGTCCGTGTCTTGATAGATGTTCGGGTTCTCTTCCCCGAGCGCTTTCAACTTCTCAGCTGTCCATGGAAGCATGCCGCTGTCGTCTTGGACACCGTAGTTCGCAGCCGAGAGTCCGACCGGTACGACATCGAGTGCGAGCGCGACGTCATGGTTCCCCCATGAAATCGTAGCGACGCGCTCTGGTCTTTCTTCGATGACCGTTTCCCCAAACGCATGCTCGATTGTGATCGGGTAACCTTCTGCCGACTCCTCGGTACCTTCATTCGTGGAAGCGTTCTCAGCTTCTTCTGAACCACAACCGGCTAAAATGAGTGCAAATGCCGATACAAAGATAAACATATGTAACCACTTCTTCATTGTCTTGTTCACGTGATTATTCTCCTTTTCGAACTTTTTCTGTATTTTATCGATACTGATAATCATTATCATTTATGAGTATAGACCTGCTCCTAAGTCATGTCAACCGCTATTCGGCAAAGAAATATGAAAAAACCTGTCTTTTTAGGACAGGTTGATTACAACTCCCGATGGCGTCGCATGACATCAGCAATCGGTTCATCTTGTTTTTCAAGCTCTGATACAATCCGTTCATGATCCATATCGTTTCGATTTTGACTTAATTTGAACGTCGCCTGCATGTCAGTGATCTCGATCCGAAACCCGACGACACCGTGCATTTGTCGCTTTACCGGTTCTGATAATGTATCCCAACGCACTGCATGCTCACGTTCCCCTTCATGCTCGTGTAGTAATCCTGCTAGTTCCTCAACCAACTCGTTTTCATTGAGAATCGTCGCACGCCCATACACGTGTACGGCTTGATAATTCCAAGTCGATACGTCTTCGTGCCCGTACCAGGATGCTGACACATATGCGTCCGAACCTTGGAAGATGACGAGGACCGTCTGTTCTTCAATCGTTCGCCACTGTGGATTCGCTTTTGACACGTGAGTCGTCAGTTGACCGTTCACCTCGTCAAATCGTAAAGGAACGTGCGTCGCAATCGGTTTGTCCCCATCATGCGTGACGATGGTACCGAATGGATGGGCATCGAGAAACGCGTAAATCTCAGCTCGCTCTTTGACCGAATATTGTTTTGGAATATACATAATGTCCCCCTTTCTCCTATTATATTCTGAACAAGACGGGTATATCGACACAGAAGGAGGAATGTTTTTATGAAACCAACGATCAAAGCCATCGTCTTTGACGTATACGGCACATTATTCGACGTCCATTCTGTAAAAGATGCCTGTGAACAAGAGTTCCCTGAAAAAGGAGCAGCTATCAGTCAAGTGTGGCGAACGAAACAACTTGAGTATTTCTTTTGGCGGCACATGATGGGACGATATGAAGATTTCGATACAGTGACCCGGGACGCACTCCGTTACGCGCTCGCCGTGCATGACGCAAAAGCGACGGATGAAATCGAACAACATCTGATTGCATCGTATGCGCACCTCACCCCGTATGAGGAGGTCGAGTCGGTCCTAAAAGAGCTGCATGACGTGGAGACCGTCATCCTTTCGAACGGGACGAACGAGATGCTCGAGGTATTGCTTCAAAATGCCGGACTTACCGACTATTTCGATGAAGTCGTCAGTGTCGACGGGATCAAACAACCGAAACCAACGCCAGCCGCCTACATGCACTGGTTCAAGACGTCCGGTCTTCGTCGTGACGAGGTGCTCTTCTTATCGTCGAACGGATGGGACATCGCCGGGGCAAAAAACTTCGGCTTCCATGCGGCATGGATCAATCGGAACGACTTGCCGTTCGAAGCGTTCGATGTTAAACCGGATGCGATTTATGAAGAGTTAAACGGGATTATGGAATGGGTGTAACCCACGTCGATCTAAATATGAGAAAATAAAGAAAATAGGACCGAAATGAGGGAGACACATGGCACACCGTATTTA
Organism: Exiguobacterium marinum DSM 16307; assembly: GCF_000620845.1. Taxonomy (GTDB): domain Bacteria; phylum Bacillota; class Bacilli; order Exiguobacteriales; family Exiguobacteriaceae; genus Exiguobacterium; species Exiguobacterium marinum. Next base: position 889,058 of record NZ_KK211189.1, on the reverse strand, counting down.
CACTACGAGCTTTGCGAGCGTCTATCCACACTACGTCGCCAAAGCCGAACGGAAAGGACGAACGAAGGAAGAGGTCGACTCGATCATCGAGTGGTTGACGGGATATGACGAGACCGGACTCGAGCGTCAACTTGCGGACGAAGTAGATTTCGATACGTTCTTCGCTTCGGCACCACATCTAAATGAAGACCGTACCCTCATCAAAGGCGTCGTTTGTGGTGTACGTGTCGAAAACGTCGAAGAGCCACTCATGCGCGAGATTCGTTACTTGGATAAACTCATCGATGAGTTGGCGAGGGGCAAGAAAATGGAGAAAATCTTACGAGGAGGCGAATCATGATGGACGTGACGACACTCGTGGACGAGGCACGACTTGATTCTTTCATTCATCTGATTGAGGTCATCGATGAGCATCTACCAGAAGGGTTTGAAAAGACGACCGATGGACATGGGATTCATTACGTCGTCCCACTCGACACATATCCATCCGGGTATCATGTCACACTTCATACTCCCTTACCATTCATCAGTGTAATCGCTCAAAAACGTCATATCGGACTCTATCATATGGGCATTTACTCCGATCCTGAATTGCTCGCTTGGTTCAAACAGGAGTATGCGAATCGCGTCCCGACAAAGCTCGATATGGGCAAAAGCTGTATTCGCTTCAATAACGTGAAACGGATCCCGTTTGACTTGGTCGGGGAACTCGTCGAGAAGATGACTGTTGAGGAATGGATTCAGCGCTACGAAGGAAGCCGAGGCTAACGCTTCGGTTTTTTCGCACATTCGTATTCTTTCATGAGCTGAGTTTACGGTATGCTTAGAAAAAAGGAGGGACGCCTCATGCCACGTTGGCTAAAAATCACTTTGTTTTTACTCGTATTCGGCACGTTGTTTTATATCACTCATTTCCATTATGAGTTGCGTCCGTCTGACATCCGGGACATCGTCTTATCATTTGGATTTTGGGGTCCACTCTTCTTTATTTTTCTTTATGCCATCGGGCCAGTCGCCTTTTTACCGACATCTGTGCTGTCACTTGGAGCCGGTCTCGCGTTCGGCGTATGGCCAGGAGTCCTCTATATCATCATCGGTGCGACCGCTGCTGCGACGACCGGTTACGTTATGGGGCGCTTTTTCGGCCGCTCGGTTATCAATGTTGACCGTTATCCGTGGTCGGAGAAGCTGTTCACCCAGATGGAACGCCGCGGTTTCTTATATGTGTTCGTCTTACGACTGATCCCGCTCGTCAGTTTTGACTTACTCAGCTACGCCGGCGGAATCTCACGCGTCCGTTTCAGTGCCTTCGTCCCGGCGACCGTGCTCGGCATGATTCCGGGGACGTTCGCTTATAGTTTTCTTGGGGCAAGCCTCGCTTCAGGTAGTGTCACCACGATTTTCATCGCCGCGCTCGTCTTCACCGGGTTGATTGTTGTCACATATATCTTCCGTGAGCCTGTTAAAAAGTGGCTTGGGTTGAATTGAAAACTCATGAAAAGGAGCATCATGCTCTTTTTTTGTGCCGTGAATGTGTAAATAGAATAAACTTCTGTGAACTTCTTCCGATATGTATAGAGCTACAACAAATGAAAACGAGAATGTGAGGAAAGAAACATGAGTTTTACGAAACGAAATCAGTTGATGTTGTTGACGACGTTATTGATTGTAATGACGTCGGTTGTCGTCCATTTGCTTCACCGTTTCACGGAATTTGCTTATACGTATACGATTTTACGAAACGGCGCAGATGACTATGTGTATTCAAGTGTAACGTGGGTGCTCTTCGCACTCCCACTCGTCTTCTTCGGAATGATGCTCGTCAGCCTAAAAAGAGAAGATAAAACGTTCCCGTATTGGATGATGCTCACGCTCACCTTCGCGAGCATCTCGACGGTCGCCGGTGGACAAGGACTCGTTGAATATCACTTCTCCATCTTTGTCGTCTTGGCGATTTTGTCGTTCATGCGTCGCATCGACTTGATCCTCTACAGCGCTGGCATCTTTGCTGTTCAACATTTAGCGGGATACGCTTTATTTCCTGAGATGATTTGTGGAACGAGCGATTATCCGTTCAGCTTGTTACTCATCCATGCCGTATACTTGATCCTGCTCAGTGCGGTACTCGTCGCCCAGATTTACTACCGCAATAAAGAATCGGAACGGATCGAGACACAAGAACAGGAAACACGAGCGTTGCTTCAACAAGCGATTCAAGACGTCAGTTCCCTCGTTCAGTCCTTGAATAACCACGCGGAAGAACTCGAATCGGCTGCGAACCAGTCACTCGAATCTGGTGAACAGATTGCCATCACGGTCGACCCGATTGTCGCGCACGCCTCGTCCCAACAAGCTTCCATGGTGCAAGGGGCTGATGAAATTCAATCGATTCGTTCCCTGACAGCACTCATCCAGGAACGGATGGCGCAAACGGCAGCAGCCTCTTCCCGCATCGCCAAAGACGCCCTTTCTGGGAATACGGATATGCGTCTCATGGAAGAAAAAGTACATGAAATCATCACGGAATCCGAGCAACTCGAGCAGATCGTCGCAACGATGACGAATCGTTCCTCTGAAATCCAAGGCATCTTGCAGCAAGTCGGCTCAATCAGTGAACAGACGAATATGCTCGCCTTGAACGCATCCATTGAAGCGGCTCGTGCCGGAGAAGCTGGTCGTGGCTTTGCCGTCGTCGCTTCTGAAGTCGGGAAGCTCGCCGCCCAGTCACGCGAATATGCATCCGAGATGACCCGTGTCCTCGGTGGATTGATGGATGATACGACGGTCGTGTCGAAATCGGCTCACCTTTTCAAACAAGCAACAGAGAACTGTCAAACCGTCACAAATGACGTGACGGCCGTCTTCGGTCGCCTCACTGAAGACGTGTCCGAAATCGATGCACAAATCGCGTCGATTCAAGAAACGAGACAACTCGTGACCACGCAGATGGAGACGCTTGAAACACGCCTCGAATCAACGAAACACGCTTCAAGCGAACTGCAACAACAGATTCATCACGTGGCCGCCGCAACGGAAGAACAGGTCGCCGTCCAAAAAGAGCTCAGTTCGATGTCAGACCGTCTTGCCATCACGGCGAACGCACTTGAAGATGTGACGACACAACTCGAAGATCACGCATCACGCACGTAATACAAATGCCCTCGACCAAGCGGTCGGGGGCATTTGTATTATCGATCGAGTAATTGACGAATTCCTTCTTGAAGCGATGTGACCGGACGTCCGAGAACCGGTTCAAAGTCGCTCTCGTGAATCTCGAGCGTTCCTTGACGGATGCTTCGTTGAATGCCAGCAAGAAGTGCGACCAGGTCATCGGGCATCCCTGCCCCACGCATCGTCTCTTCGTATGCCTCGAGGCTCAGCTCTTGCATCATCACGTCACGGCCTAACACTTCACTGAGTGCGTCTACAAGATCTTGTTGGGTATGAAGTGGTCCAGACAATTCATAGACAGCACTCTCCTGCTGTTCTTTCAACAGGACATTCGCCGCAGCTTCTGCATAATCTTGTTGAAGTGCCCATCCGACTTTCCCATCCCGAGCCGCCGTGATCCATGGTGCCCCGTCAACGACTGCCTGAATGCTCGACAACTCGTTCTCTAAGTACCAGTTGTTCCGTAAGAATGCATACGGAATACCTGACTCGACAATCGCTTCCTCTGTGACGACGTGTGGAGGTGCCATCAAGTTCTCACTGTCTGTCGCATCGGCGAGACTCGTATAGGCGATGAATGAAACATCAGCCCGTTTTGCCGCCTCGACTGCGTTCGTATGTTGACGAATCCGCGTGTCGTTGTCGCCATCTGCCGAGATGATCAAAAGACGTTCGACACCTTTGAACGCTTCATCGAGTGTGTCCGACTGATCGAAGTCACCATGTCGCACATCGACCCCGCGCTCTTTGAGTGAAGCGGCTTTCTCTGGATTCCGTACACTGACAGCTAGATCACTCGTATCAATTGATTTGAGTAGCTCCTCCACGATCTTCGAGCCGAGTTTACCCGTTGCTCCTGTGACTAAATATTTCATGCGGCCATCCCCTTTCTCATGCTTCAGAATATATTCCCGTTCTCTACATGCAATTAACTCGATAACAAAATAACACTTGACTTCAAGTTCATATGAACTTAAATTAATGATATAAAGGTTCGCATGAACTTAAAAGGAGGAATTGTTGTTGACCCTACTCATCGGGTTTTTACTCATCGTCATCTTCATGCTCGCGCTTGACCTCGGGGTGTTCCACCGCAAGGCACACGAAGTCTCGCTCCGCGAGGCATGGACATGGACGTTTGTCTGGATTGGGATTGCCCTCGTATTCGGGGGATGGTTGTTCTACACGCAAGGCAGTACGGCCGCGACGGAATATGCGAGCGTATACTTCATCGAGAAGGCACTCGCGATTGATAACGTGTTCGTCTTCTCGCTCGTCTTTGCCTACTTCGCCATCCCGCTCAAGTATCAGCACAAAGTGTTGTTCTGGGGGATTCTCGGAGCGATTCTTTTCCGCGCCGTCTTCATCGTCGCTGGGGTATCGTTGTTAGAAAACTTCGGTTGGGTGTACTACGTGTTCGGAGCGTTCCTCGTCTATACGGGTTGGGTGATGTATAAAAATATCGGGAAAGACGAGTCACTTGAAGAAAATAAGACGATTCGTTGGCTCGAACGACGCCTTCCGATCACACAAGACATTTCATCTGGGAAGTTCACGAAACGGATCAACGGGAAGTTGTTCTTCACACCGCTCTTCATCGCGCTCATCTTCATCGAGTTGTCGGATATCGTCTTCGCCGTCGATTCGGTCGCCGCGAGCTTCGCGTATTCGCGTGACCCGTATATCATCTTCTATGCGAATATCATGGCGATTCTTGGACTTCGTAGTCTCTACTTCGTTCTCGCCAACTTGATCGACCGCTTCTATTACTTGAAGCACGGCCTCAGTTTCATGCTCGTCTTTATCGGGGCGAAGATGATTTTAGGTGATGTGTACAAGATGCCGATCTGGATGTCGCTCGGGACAATCGTTCTCGTCATCTTGATTAGCGTTCTCTATAGTTTCTACAAAACGAAACCTAGTTCGGCCAAACACGTATAATGAATCAATCGATCCATTTCGTCGGTGTTCTTTCTTTGAAATTCTCGGGTAATCATTGAGGTGCACAACTACAGAAAAGGGGATTCACTATGTTTGATCGGATTGGCCTCATGAGTATCGGTCTCGTCTTCGGGATCATCCTCATGTTACTCTTCAACAACTTATTCGGATTAGTGTTCGGTGTCGTTCTTGGCGCGAGCCTCATCGTTGCCAACCAACTCGGACGAAACAAACGAACAACGATCCACTAACTAAAAAGCACGCGCCCCCATCGATTGGGGAGCGCGTGCTTTTGCGTCAAAACATCGTATATGGATTGATACTGTTGGCAGGAGCTGAACTGCTATATACATAGCTGTTCCGGTGTACTTCGAAATGGAGATGGTTCCCGAACGAGTTGCCGGTATTCCCGACGGCTCCGATCGTCGCCCCTTTTGTGACCGTCTGTCCATTGACGACATGGAGGCGGTCGAGGTGTGCGTATACCGTGATGTAGGTTTGGCCATTTAACTGATGGGTCATCATGATGTGATTCCCGTACGCCCCGTAGTTTCGGGAGACAATGACTTGTCCAGACGCGGCTGCCACGACCGGTGTTCCTCTTGGAGCAGCCAAGTCGATGCCGTTATGGAACGTATAACCGTACTGCCCGCTCGCAGGACCATACTTTTGTGTCAACGTCCCTTTTGTCGGGATGATCATTTTCGCAGTCGATGTCGTTGAAAGCGTGGAGACACTATACTTCTTCACATATGTACTCGATACGTAGCGGGATGTCCCGTTGAAATTGATTTTCGTCCATCCCCCGCTCACGCCGAGATATTTGAACGACTGTCCCAACTTCGCGCTACCGACAATCTTATACGTCGTGCCCGGACCCGAACGGACGTTTAAACTGTTGGTCGTGACTTTGACATAATACGTGGTCGCCGCTTCAGCAGGGGTACTGGCTGGGGTGAAGATTATCATGGTGAGTAAGACTGCACAGAAGAGGGAGAGCATCTTTCGTTTCATGTTATGGTAAATCCTTTCAATTATGTATTTAAATTTTTTTATTTTTTATATTATCTTGATGAAAAAATTTTACCACCAAAACGAACCGACAAATATGTCATTTATATTTCAAATAAAGGAAAACAAATTCTAACTTAATTCCCTTATTTTTCCTGAAGACAAAAAACATACACAGCCGATCGGCTGTGTATGTCTGTTAATCTTGATTCTCTTCTGCGTTCTCTTCCTCATCCTCTAAATCTTTAATCAACTGCTTCATCTCTTCGATTTCACGGCGCTGTGCCTTGATGATTTCTTCCGACAGTTCTTTGACGCGCGGGTCTTCAATTTCAGCGCGTTCACTTGTCAAGATGGCAATCGAGTGGTGCGGGATCATCGCTTTCATCCAACTGACATCATCGACGGTCGTCTGGCTCCTAACGAGCCAGAGTGAGGCACTGAAGACGAGGGCGCTGACACCTAGAATGATAAAGTTAAGGGTTTTATTCTTATACATTCCCCACATGAAAAGAAGCATGACGAATGCCATGACTGATCCCATGATGAGTGCCATATATAACCTCGTCTGACTAAAGAAGATATGATTAATTTGAAAGACGTTCAAATACATGAGCCAATACATCAGGAATGTCGAGACTGCAATCATAATTCCAAATTTACCGTACGATTTCATTTCGTTCACCCTTTCTTAAGTTATGTGTGTAGAAATAGTTTTACCTACCTGTATTAAACTCAAACCTAAATATTCTTATGCTTGATGTGTTCTTCTAAACTTTCACTTCTTTTTCACAAACGTCGGGTACACTAGTGAAATTGAGATTATGCAAGGAAGGGGAACGACAATGCAAGAGCTGACGTTACGTGACGTATTGGCAACACTGGATTCTGTCTTATCTTGGTCGTATCTCGACCGTCCTGAAGAGATGGCGATTCGCGGCATCGGAACGACACCAGAAAAAACAAAAAAAACTTTTTTATATGTATGCAAACGTCCAATTAATGAACGGGGTGTCGATTTAGTGAAGGCAGCCATTCGGAACGGGGCAGTCGCCATTGTCACGGATCGCCCGATTGACGCGAGAGTGCCCGTCATTTACTGTCGAGACGTCGCACGCGCATGTGAACAACTACAGACTCTTTTTGCCACGGAAGGAAATCACGCGAAGCACGCGGAACGATAATAATAGGAGTAAAGAAAGGAGGAGTACAAGATGAAGATTCTCATTGTAGACGATGAAGAAAAGATGAGACATTTGATTCGTCTGTTTCTTGAGGGTGACGGGTACTCTTGCATCGAGGCGAGCGATGCTCGTTCCGCACTCGACAAAATCGAAGAGCGTCCGGATCTCGTCCTTTTAGATATTATGATGCCAGAAGTAGATGGGATCTCACTTTGTCGTCAGTTAAAGACGATGGACCCGGCATTACCTGTCGTCTTATTGACGGCACGTTCAGACAATGAAACGACCATCCAGGGATTAGATGCCGGAGCGGATGATTACGTCACCAAACCGTTCGATGGGAACGTGCTCCTCGCCCGTATTCGCGCCGTCTTACGCCGGACCCGTGTCGTCAACATCCAATACGGACCACTTCGTTACGATGAGGAGAGCGGACGCGTTTTGTATGAAGAACAAGAGATTGTCCTCACACCGAAAGCGACGGCCATCTTGAAACTGTTCCTTCAGCACCCGAATCGACTCTTCAATCGCCTAGATTTATTTGATCTCGTCTGGCCCTACTCTGCAGAATCCGACCCTCGCACAGTTGATGCGCATATTCGTATGATTCGAGAAAAGTTAGGAGATGCAGGATTTCCGATTGATGATTATTTAAAGACGGTATGGGGACGTGGATATCGATGGACCGAGGAGCGTTCCGGATGAAGCGAAGTCGTAACAGTCTACCGTTTCGCATCAGCCTCGTCTTTCTCCTATCAACCCTATTGATTGAAGGTGTGTTGTTTCTTCTCCTCTATCACACGCTTCTCGGCGAACGCGTTGTAGAAGAAATCAATCGCCTCGAATCTCGGGCCGAGAGCCATGCGAGCGTATTAGCAATGAATTTTTCCGAAGAGACGATTGATCATGTAGCGACCATGGAAAGTGAGACCGATACGAAAGTCGCCATCACTGATCCCACGCATCATCTTCTTCAGACTTCACGCTTCTTTCCCCAAGTCCTTGCCGATACAGTCGATTCTAAAAAACAAACTGGCCCCTTCGACGACACGACTGTCCTAGAGGACGACTGGGAAAACGAACCGTATTTGAGCGTTCGTACGCCAATCACAGATGATACCGACAGACGGTATGGATACGTCTATATGTTTTTACCGACCGAAATCATTCATGGAATTAGCCATCGGCTCCAGTGGCGATTCCTATATATCACGGCGATCGCGCTCGTAACGACCGTCTTGACGTTCATCCTCTTGAGTCGATTGATTTCAAAACCAATTCAATCATTGAAACAAGCAACGGAGAACGTATTGACAAACCCAGACGATTTACGGTTACCGACGAATCGTGTCGACGAAATCGGTGAATTAGCGCGTGCCATCGAATCGATGTCAGTGGAACTATCAAGACTACGGCGGGAACGTCGTCAGTTTTTATCCGACCTATCGCATGAAATCAAGACCCCTCTCACTTACTTGAGGGGTTACGCCGAAATCGCTTCGAAAGAAAGCACGCCCGAATCATTACGCAAACAGTCGATTCAAACGATTTTAGATGAGAGCCGGTCGCTCACAGAGCTCGTCGAAAATGCGTTTCAATTGGCACAGCTCGATGAAAACACATTCTTGTTGCACCGAGAAGAAGTGACCGTCACGACGTTTTGTGCGGACTTACGTCGAATGCTCGATACGATGTTCCGGATGACGACGGTTCACTTCGATGCTGCACCGAACGCGGGACAACAAGACATCGCTCTTACATTGGATCGGCACCGGATGCTCCAAGTCTTCCGCTCCATCGCCCATAATGCGATTGAACATAGTGAGGCCTCTCATGTCTCCCTACGCTCAAACGTCACGGACACTCACCTGATCCTGACCATTACAGACAATGGGAAAGGCATTCCTGAAAAAGATTTACCTCACATTTTTGACCGCCTGTATCGTGTGGAAAAATCACGGTCCCGACAGACCGGTGGCAGTGGACTCGGACTCGCCATCGCTGACCAAATCGTCAACCGTCATGGCGGAGAATTGACAGTCACGTCTGACGCATCGGGCACTTCTTTCACCATCATGCTTCCACTCGACAAAAAGACGCCTATCCTTTAATGGAAAGGCGTCTTTTGATCAGTTGAGCTCACCTTTGTCGAGGCGCATCTCCCATTCCCCGTCTGTAAACTCATATACGCTGTTATCCGATGTGACGAGCAACATACGCTTCTCTTTGACTGCCAATTCGATTGGCACAGCGTCCGCTTGAAGCTCTGGAAGGTTGAACGTCTCTGTCGACTCATCGTCTAAGTTGAAACGAACCCCTTCGAAAGAACCATCTGTCTGTCGTACGTAGGCCAACTGCCCCTCATCCGCTCCGACCGTGACAACTTGTTCTGTTTCAACAAGTGGCTCGAACGAATCTCCAGAGTTACTTGAAACGAGGATGCCGGACGGCCCGTACAAAAAGACGCGCTCCGCATCCGTCGCATCGGCGACGATACCTGCCACTTGCGCTTCCTCTATTCCTTGCACCTGCATCGGTTCAAATGAGCTCCCACCATCGATGGAACGATAAAATCCCGGTTCTAGCTCCGAGGTCGCTTCTTCCAGGTAAACGTAGAGTGTACCTGTGGCATAACCGGCGCTCATATAGTGAAAATCTGCCTCGCCTTCAAGCGACCGACTCTCGAGTACCACCCCATGATTTTTTCCATGCATGACCCCAAGTGGATTTTTGAAATCTGTCCGACGATCGGGGTGACCGCTCGCATAAAATCCATCCTCGACGACTTCAAACCCCATATAGTCATGGCGATTTGTCGGAAGCGTATACCAACCGTCTTCTCGATATTCCATTAACCCGGCATGAGTTGCGATGACAGGACGTTCGTCGTCTTGCCAAAATCCTGCCCCGTGGATGTGGGAGACCATTTCATCCTCTCCCACGCGTTGCCACATGTCCTGTGTCGCTGTCGTTTCGTTTTCTGATTGGTTTGTATCCGATGGCGCCTCTTCTGCTCCACACGCCGACAAGAGCAGTGGAGTCAGTAATAGTGAGAGCATTAACGTTCGTTTCATCTCGATCCCTCCATCATTAGCATCCTATCTAGCATACGTGCTAAAGATGAAAAACTTGTTAAATCTTCAAAAGTCGGGCGTTGATGGCGACAATGATTGTACTTAGACTCATCAAAACGGCACCGATGGCTGGTGATAGGATAATGCCAATTGGTGCCAACACGCCCGCAGCGAGTGGGATGGCGACGATGTTGTAACCAGCGGCCCACCATAGATTTTGAATCATCTTACGATACGTGTTTTGTGAAAGTTCCAAAATCGATAGGACATCTTTCGGATTACTGCGGACGAGGACGATGTCTGCCGTCTCGACGGCAACGTCTGTCCCGCTCCCGATTGCGATGCCGACATCCGCTTGCGCTAGGGCCGGGGCATCATTGATCCCATCTCCGACCATCGCTACTTTGCTGCCATCTTTCTGGACGTCTTTTACCTGGTTCGCCTTGTCGTCTGGCAATACTTCGGCATACACGTCATCGATACCGAGCTGACCCGCGACCCAATGCGCGACCTTCTCGTTGTCCCCCGTCAACATGATGGAGCGGATGCCTTTTTCACGAAGAGCCTCGACGGTCTCCTTCGCCTCTTCCCGTACTAGATCGGCCATCGCAATCATACCGACCCATTCCCCGTCCTTCAAGACAAAGACGACGGTCTTGCCTTCTTCCGATAATCGCGTGAACGTCTCTTCGTCGATTTGAATGTGTTGATCACGGATATGACGTGGACTGACGACTTGTATGTGCGCACCGTCGACCGTTCCTTCTAAACCGACACCTGTCATGGAGCCAAAATGATCGACAGCGGAGAGCTTCAACTCCCGTTTTTCTATTTCTCTCAATACTCCTTGTGCGAGTGGATGTTGCGACTCACGCTCAACCGATCCTGCAAGTTGTAACACATCTTCTTCCGTATAAGATGAGCTCGCCTGTACGTCCGTGACGCCGAAATTCCCTTCCGTCAACGTACCGGTCTTATCAAAGATGATGGCATCGAGTCGACGTGCTTCTTCAAATTGGGTCCGATTACGGATGAGAAGACCTTGTTTCGCCGATAGCGTTGTCGAAACTGCGACGACGAGCGGTGTCGCCAGTCCGAGTGCATGCGGACACGAGATGACCATGACCGTCACCATCCGTTCGACCGCCGTTCCGACCGAATAGCCGAGCATGAACCAGATGGTGAACGTGATGACTCCAGCAGCAATCGCGATGTAAAACAAGTATTTTGCTGCACGATTCGCTAGGTTTTGAGCACGTGACTTAGATTTTTGGGCTTCGCTCACCAACTCGATGACTTTTGACAAATACGTAGTTTCTCCCGTACCGATCGTTTCAATCGTCAAACTCCCTTCTTGGTTGATGGAACCTGCGATGACGTCCTCACCTTCGGACTTTTCGACCGGGACCGATTCACCTGTCAACATCGACTCATCGATTGTCGTCTGCCCTTTGATAATCTTCCCGTCTACCGGAACCTGTTCCCCTGGTTTGACGAGAATCCGATCTCCTTCTTTAAGCTCAGAGATCGGGACGTCCTCCGTCTCTTCCCCGTTGATGCGATGCGCCTCGTTCGGTAACAGTTGGACGAGTTGCTCCAACGCATTTGACGCCCCCATGACCGAACGCATTTCAATCCAGTGACCGAGTAGCATGATCACAATCAGTGAAGCGAGTTCCCAAAAGAAGTCATGGCCACTTCCGTATCCAAAGACGACAGCGGCACTATAGAAGTAAGCGACACTGATTGCCAAGCCAATCAGCATCATCATACCCGGGCTACGATCCCACAGCTCCTCCACACTCCCTTTTAAGAATGGCCATCCACCGTATACATACACAATCGTCGCTAAGACAAACAAGATTGTTTTTTCAAATGGAAAATCAAGTTCAAATCGAAGCCATTCTTGAATCATATCCGACAACAGGAGGATCGGAATCATCAGACCGAGCGAAACAAAAAAGCGCCGTTTAAAGTCTTCAATCATATGTTCATGTCCATGTCCTCCGTGATGAGAATCATGACTATCTTCATGGTGTTCATGATGTTCGTGATGTTCATGCTCCATTATTCATCCTCTCCTTTATACGGATGATATACCCCTATGCGGTATATCAATAAACGAATTTAGGCTTTCATGTTTCTTTCACAATTAAGTGGTAAAACAAAGTAAGGACTGAATAATAAAGGAGTGTTATAGGATGAAATCAAAAGGAATATGGTTCCTATTAACGGGGATATTGATCGGGATCATTCTAGTTCTACTGTTCGTCTTATTCAATGGAAGATGGAACATGAACAATATGAATCATATGTGGGGCGACAATTCAACGTTTGAACAGATGGATGATAATATGATGGGCAACGATGGAATGACAGGAAATGGCGGACCGATGGGACACGGAACGACGCAAGCAATCGAGGCATCTGACGAACCGGAACAATCGCTTCCGATTCCCTCCCCCTTGAAACCAGACCGCGTCACGGACAGTACCGTCTATTATACGGTAGTAGCAGATGAAGGAACGTCACGGTTCTTTCAAAATGGAAAATCGACAGAAACGCTTGGATATAACGGGAACTTACTCGGACCGATGCTCGAGCTCCCAAAAGGAAAGACGGTCGTGATTGATACAATCAACCGATTGGATGAACCGACAACGTTCCACTGGCACGGTCTTGTCATCCCTGCCGAAATGGACGGAGGGCCGCATCAAGCTATAGCAGCGGGCGACCGTGCACAAGTTCGACTCGATATCGACCAAGAGCCGAGTACGCTTTGGTTTCACCCCCATCCGATGGGCGCAACAGCTGAACAAGTTTACAAAGGGCTCGCCGGTCTTCTTTATGTGACCGACGATGCACAGAGTGGTCTCCCGAATGACTATGGTGTCGACGACATCCCGCTTATCGTACAGGATCGGCTCTTCACAAAAGATGGTGAACTTGACTACGATGCTCATATGAACGTCGACGGGACGACGGGCGATACGATTCTTGCGAACGGAGCCATTAATACAACGTTTGATGTCCAAACCGAAACGCTCCGAGTCCGCCTTGTCAATGGTTCGAACGCGCGCGATTTTGACTTTACACTATCGAATGGGGAAAACATGACGCAAATCGCGGCAGACGGCGGGCTGTTGGAACAACCGGTTTCTTTGAAGACCATCTCGTTGACACCAGGTGAACGGGCCGAAGTGTTGATTGATTTTTCAGAAATAGAAGATGATGTCGCCTTAGAGGCTGATGGAGTATCTTTCACTACGTTTCGTGTTGGTGAACTCGACAAAGCGTCCATCGATATACCAACGAGCAAGAAAACACCGACTCCAGTGAATACGAAAACAGACCGTCAGCTCACCTTGTTCGGGATGGGGAACATGGTGTCCATCAACGGCGATACGTATGATCCAGACCGAATCGATATAAAAGTGAAACAAGGGGACACAGAGATATGGGAAATCGAGAACAAACCAGACATGATGGGCGGGATGACGCATCCCTTCCACATTCACGGTGTCCAGTTCCGAATCATCAGTCGAGATGGCAACCCACCAGCCGATTATGAGAAAGGTTGGAAAGACACGGTAGCCGTCGCTCCTGATGAACGGGTAAAAATTGAACTTACCTTCACCGAAACCGGCACGTTCATGTATCATTGCCACATCCTCGAGCATGAAGAGAACGGGATGATGGGACAATTAAATGTGACCGAATGACCCAATACCTCTCCGTTCACTCAACGGAGAGGTATTTTGCATGTCCGTCCCAATTTCGGTACGTTTCTGTTAGGACTATCGCCTGTATAGGGATTCCTGCTCGAATGTCGTATACTAGTTGTGAACGACTGTACAAATGATTGCGAGGAGGTAGGTTGATGCGCCGATTTCGTAGGGTAGTACAAAAACGATCCGCTCGTCAAAAACAGGAACGTCACACGTTCTCCATCGCTTCCGTTGTGGAAGAAGTGCAGGATGCGATGTGTTATATCGATTTTTCGAAACACCGTCTTTATACGAATCACCTGCTTCGTCACTGGTGCCCTTCGATGATGACACAATCGTTCACTTCCATGGAAACGTTAACTCGTTTCCTCTATACAATTTTTGAAGAGCATGGAGCAGATATGGCGCAAGTTGCGCACATGATTCAAGAATTGCTCGAGTGCGAGACCGAGACATGGCCAAGCATGACGTCACGACGCGTTCGGTTTGATGACCGGACGCTACACCTGATCTTCAACTTCACCCGAACACCAAGAGGCGTCTTCATCATGTGGCGTGATCAAACCGAAACCGTTCGCTTTGAAGAACGAAGAAACGCGTTTATCGCTGAACTGTCCCATGACTTCCGTACTCCTCTGACTGCCATTCATGGCTATACTGAATTGTTGATGAACAATCATGATGGTAATGAAAAAACGTCCAAAATGTTGCGACATGTCAAAGAAGAGGCAGAGCGGTTAGATCGACTCGTCGATAACTTCCTCGATTATCAAAAAATTGATTATTCGGCAGAACAACTGACCGTCACAACCTTTCCCCTTCTTCCTTTGCTTAAAGACATCACGGAGAGTTATCAGGCCATGTCACCAAATCATGAAGTGACTTACGCTGCTCCTCCCATCCATATTCAAGCAGACGAAGAAAAACTGAAACAAATGCTCCATAATCTGATTGGAAATGCGATTAAATACTCCCCTGAAGGAGGAACTGTGCACACACAGGTCGAGGATCAGGCAGGTATCGTCACCTTATCCGTCTCTGACACAGGAATCGGAATTCCAGCGGATGCACTTCCATATGTCTTTGATGAATACTATCGTGTCGATTCGAAAGCCCATCACACCATTAAAGGAACAGGGCTCGGTCTACGTATTTGTAAGCGAATTGCCGAGGCCCATGGTTGGGGAATCCATGCGGACTCCGTTTATGAAGAAGGTACGACATTCACGATTGAATTGCATGCACGTCACGCATCTTCTTATGTTCGTACGCCACCATACGCGAAAAGGTTCGACTGATACTTTTGATCAGCCGAACCTTTTTCATGCGACTTCTTTC
Organism: Exiguobacterium marinum DSM 16307; assembly: GCF_000620845.1. Lineage (GTDB taxonomy): Bacteria > Bacillota > Bacilli > Exiguobacteriales > Exiguobacteriaceae > Exiguobacterium > Exiguobacterium marinum. The sequence goes on along the minus strand of NZ_KK211189.1, from coordinate 873,611 downwards.
ACTGGAATGTCACACTCCATCTGTGCCGCCCGCATCGCGCGTGCCCGCCTATGGAATAGGACGAGCAGCGTCAGCGTCCCGAGTGTCGAGAGGACGTACGGCAGGACCCCATCGAGCTTGAAGCCGATCGGCGCCGTCAAGATGTAGAACCAGACCGCATACAACATGAACGTCCCCGGAAGGAGCGCGATGTGGTGGTTGTTTCCTTTGATGTAGAGGTACATCGCCCCGACGAAGAGTGCGATGACCGCCGTCGTCTGGTTTGCCCAGTTGAAGTATTGCCAGAGCATCTGGAAGTCCATATTCGTGAGCACGTATGAGATCGCGAAGAGTGGGAGCGCGATCCAGAGGCGTGACGAGAACTTCTTCTGTGCGACCGACAAGTAGTCCGCGATGATCATCCGGGCGCTACGGAACGCCGTGTCGCCTGACGTGATCGGCAGGACGATGACCCCGAGGATCGCGAGCGTCCCGCCGATGCTGCCGAGCATGAGCGTCGCCACCTCCTGGACGACGAGTGCCGGCGTCCCTGAGTTGATGAGTCCGAGCAATTCGCCCGGCTCGAAGATGGCCATCGCCGCCCCGGCCCAGACCATCGCGATGACCGCCTCGGCGATCATCATGCCGTAGAAGATTTCTCGACCGTTGCTCTCTTTCATCGTCGTTCGCGAGATGATCGGCGACTGTGTCGCGTGGAATCCGGAGAGCGCCCCGCACGAGATCGTGAAGAAGAGGAGCGGCCAGATCGGCAGGCCGTCCGGATGCATGTTCGTCAATGTCATCTCCGGGATCTGGTAGCCCTGTGCGAACAGGCTGACCGCGATCCCGATGGCGCTGACGACAAGGAGCGCCCCGAAGAACGGGTAGATGCGCCCGATGATCTTATCGACCGGCAAAAGCGTCGCCAAGATATAGTAGGCGAACACGCCGAAGATGACGAACATGAGCGTCGAGGCGTCCCCGTCGAACAAGTTGTTGATCATGTTGCTCGGCGACGTGACGAACACCGTCCCGACGAGTAAGAGAAGTAAAAGTGCGAACCCGTTGACGACATGGCGGAGCGAGCGCCCGAGGAACTTCTCCGCGAGCTGTGGCAAGTGTGCCCCGTTGTTCCGCAGGGAGATCATCCCGGTCAGATAGTCGTGCACCGCCCCGGCAAAAATCGACCCGAACACGATCCAAAGGAAGGCGACCGGTCCGTAGAGCGCCCCCATGATCGGCCCGAAGATTGGTCCGACGCCGGCGATGTTCAGTAATTGAATCATCGAGTTCCGTTTCTTGCCCATTGGCACGTAGTCGATGCCATCCCGGGAAGCGTAGGCGGGCGTCGTCCGCTCCTCCTTGATGCCGAACGTCTTCTCGACGTAGCGACCGTATACGAGATAGCCAAGTAATAATATTCCTAAAGCGATGAAAAATGTAATCAAGTAAGATGCCTCCATTAACGAATGAATTGATTTATTGTGAAAAATATCACATAAACAATATAGCAAGAGTTTTTCCCTTTGAATAGATAGATTGTTCATTTTTTCACATGTTTATTTATCTGTTCATTATTTGGACAAACCTCATGGTTGAGCCATTTTCATGAAAGCGTTCTCGGAATTGCATGAAGGATTGCATTTGCGGGAATAAGGATGGCAGGACAAAGAAAGGGTGACAAATCATGAAACAACGTGGATACTTATCGATTCCGGTCGCTGTTGTGTTCGCTGTCGTCTTCGGTCTTACACTCGACAACTGGTGGCTCGGGATTGGGATTGGCATCGCCATGTTCTTCGCGTTTCGAGGTACGAAGAAAAAAGCGTGAAGACCATCTCATCCGATGGTCTTCTGATATATACGCGCTTCATGCGGCTGTAAGTGATCGGTTTCATTGACAAGGTTTTGTAGTACGAGAGAGTAGGATTCTGTTGAGACCGGGATAAGATGGTCTTCATCCGAATGATTGAGAATCACTAAAAATCGATCTCGTCCTAAAAAGCGTTCATATGCATGTAGCGACTTATTTTTTGGAATTAAATCGTTAAACTCTCCATAAACAAGCGCTTCATTTGATTTCCTTAATTGAATCAATTTTTGATAATATCGAAACACTGAATCTTCTCGAAGCAAATCAGCTTCTACATTTACATCGACATAGTTCGGATTCACCGTCATCCAAGGGACCGCTTCCGTAAATCCCGCTTCCCGAAAACTGTTCCACTGCATGGGTGTTCGTGAATTATCGCGACTGAGCAAGCGCAAGCTTTCCAACACCACTTTTGGATCTTGTCCTTTGCCAACCTCTTCTACATATCGATTTTTCATCGCAATGTCTTGATAGTCGTCAATCGAATCAAACGTGACACCCGTCATACCGATTTCTTCACCTTGATAGATATAAGGAATGCCAGGTAATGTGTGCGTCAAAGTGACCAATAGCTTTGCCGAAGCAACACGATGTTCCGCGTCGTTACCATATCGCGTCACTTGACGCGTATGGTCGTGATTATTTAAGAATTGCGAGTTCCAGCCCTTTCCTTTCAATCCCTCATACCAGTCACGCTGAATTTCTTTGAAACGGAACATATCCCACGACGGCATCTCATCCGCGATTTGAAAATGGAACAACGTATTTAGCTCATGACGCGCATCATCCACATAAAGTGCGCCTTCTGTCGGTGTAACGAACGGGATCTCACCGACCGTCATACAATCATAGTGTCGTAGTACTTCCTCATGCATTTCTTGAAGATACTCATGGATTCCAGGATTATTTGCTAAGTAACTTAAATCATATGGATTCTCGACATCAGACAAATCTTGTCGTTTCGCGAGTAAGTTGATCACATCCATGCGAAAACCGTCGATCCCTTTATCGAGCCAAAAGCGCATCATTTTATAGATTTCATGTCGTAATTCTTCATTTTCCCAGTTGAGATCGGGTTGTTCGACAGCAAACGAATGATAGTAATACTGATTGGTCCTTGCATCATGTTCCCAACATGATGGAGCGAAATAAGAGCGCCAGTTATTCGGTTCTTTACAATCAACAGGATCATGCCAAATATAATAATCTCGTTTCGGTGAATCGATTGATGTCCTTGCTTCAAGGAACCAAGGATGTTGGTCAGATGTATGATTGACGACTAAATCTAAAATGACTTTCAATCCAAGCGTGTGCGCTTCTTCGAGCAAACGCTCAAAGTCTCTCATCGTCCCCGCTTTTTCCATGACACGATAATAGTCCGCAATATCATAACCGTTGTCCTTATCGGGTGAGACATAAAATGGGTTAAGCCAGACAACATCCGCACCGAGTTCTTTAATATACGTTAATTTTTGACGGACACCTTCTAAATCACCGTAACCGTCACCATTTGTATCAAAGAAACTTCGCCAATATACTTGATACACAATCGCCTCTTTCCACCATATCCGTTCCAATTCATCTCCTCCTCATTCAAAAACCCCGAGCGTGACCACTCGAGGCTTTGTTTTAAATCCGCGCTAAGACGTGATCGAGCGTAAGGATACTCGTGTCCGTAAAGACGAGTTCAGCTTCGGTCAACACTTCCGGGTCTCCGATGCCGACAGCGAACATACCAGCTGCATGAATCGCTTCGATGCCAGCGACAGCATCCTCAATCCCTACACAATCTTTCGGTTCGACTTGGAGTGCTGCGGCAGCTTTCAAAAATACTTCAGGGTGCGGCTTCGAATCGGTTACCGTCGCCGCGTCGACGATGTGGTCAAACGCATCGAGTAATCCGAGTTGATGTGTCACCATCTGTGCGTTCTTAGATGCAGACGCCATCCCGACTTTATAGCCAGCTTCTTTCAAATCGCTTAAGAACACCTCAATACCTGGTAAGATGTCCGCACTCGTGATGTTTGAAATAAGAGATACATAGTGTTCATTCTTTTTTGTCGCAAGTCGTCCCTTCTCCTCGACCGAAAAATCATTCTCACGTCCTCCAAGACGTAAAATCCGTTCAAGTGATTCAGTTCGACTCACGCCTTTCAATGTCTCATTGAATTCTCGGTCAAATGGAATCCCCAAATCTTCGCCGAGCGCTTTCCATGCTAAGTAATGATATTCGGCACTATCGGTGATGACACCATCTAAATCAAAGATAAACGCTTTCATCATAACTCTCCTTATTTATCCCCACCAATTCGTAAACCTTGCATGAAGTACTTATTCAGCATGATATACAAAATGATGATCGGAATGATACTGACGACAGAAGCCGCCATAATATAGTTCCATTGAGTCGCGTTCTGGCTTTGGAATGACTGCAAACCAAGCGTGAGCGTATATTTCTCGGGTGATGTGATATAAAGGAGCGGTTTTAAGAACTCGTTCCAAAATCCTAGGAAGACGAAGACAGCCTGCGTTGCTACCGAGGCGCGGGCCATCGGGAAAACGATACGCCAAAACGTTTGAAATCGATTGAGCCCGTCTACTTGTGCAGCTTCTTCTACTTCACGTGGGAAGTTGATAAAGAACTGTCTCATCAAGAAGATATAGGAGAAGTTGATGGCTCCGGGAATGATCAATGCGGAATATGTGTCGAGTATACCGAGCGATCTCATAATCAAGTAGTTCGGGATGAGCAAGATTTGTCCCGGTACCATCATGACCGCCAATATTAATAAAAATAGGTAGTTACGACCAGGAAACCGGAGACGTGCAAGTGAATAACCTGCCATCGTGTTGAAGATGACGTTTACAATCGTACCGAGCGTCGCAATCAAAAAAGAGTTCATGATCCAACGTGGAAAAAGTGGATCTTTCGTAAAGATGTGTTCAAAGTTTGCTAGCGTTGGATTCTCTGGCCAAAGCGTAAGTCCTCCCGCTACAATCTCACTATACGGTTTAAACGAGGCGAGCACTGCCCATAAGAATGGATACAGTGTGACGAGCGCGTACGAAACAAGAATGACGTACATCACGATACGCGGCCATTTTTTATTTTTCATATCCATTCCCCCTTAATAGTTAGACTCTTCTTTGTTCAATTTACGGGCAATCATCGACACGGTGAAGATGATTGCTGTCAAAATGATCGCAAGGGCAGAAGCGTATCCCATCGTCCCAATCGTCTTGAACGCATATTGATAAATGATGAGCGAGAAGGTGAGCGTCGCGTTGTTCGGTCCGCCAGTCCCTCCTGAGATGATATATGCTTGGTCGAACAACTGGAAGCATCCAATGATTCCCATCAATAAAACGTAGTTTGTCACAGGTGTCAGATTCGGAACCGTGATTTTCATCAGCTTTTGCCAAGCGTTTGCACCATCAAGCGATGCCGCCTCATAAAGTGAAGACGGAATATCTTGAAGCCCTGCCAAGTAGATGGTCATGAAAAATGGAACAGTCGACCAAATGTTCATGACCATGATGGTCGTCAATGCGAAATCTGTTTCATTGATAAAGTTAATTGGCGTATCTAATAATCCAAAACTGACGAGGACGTTGTTAATCGGACCATTTAAACTGAATAAAAACATGAAAATCATCGTGAGTGCCGAACTTGAAGTAAGTGTCGGCAAAAAGTAAATCGTCCGAAACGTGTTTTGAAAACGAATTCCCGAATTTAAGACGGCAGCCATAAGAAGTGCGATTGCCGTTTGAATCGGCACAACGAACAGGGCGTAACGGAATGTATTTTTTAACGCTGTCCATACCCGGTCATCGTTCCACGCGTTGACGTAGTTGTCCAAGCCGACCCACTGAAAGTCGATCCCACCAAATAAATTCACGCGTGTAAACGACAAGAACAGAGAATACGCAATTGGAAGCAATGTGAATGTCACCAAGATAATTAGCGTCGGCAACATAAATGTCATCCCCTGTACCGCCTCACGACGATCACGTTCACTACCTTTCTTTTTCTTTGGTGGTGGTGCTTGTGATGCCGTATCAGTACGTCGGTTGATTTCGAGCTGTGTGCCCATAGAACCCTTCCTTTCCGAACACAGTAAGGCTCGCGCAGTTACGCGAGCCCAATTGTTTCTTTATTTCAATTGCGTCTCGATATCTTTATTCGCTGTTTCTTCCGCCTTTTTCATCGCTTCTTCGAGTGTCATGTCACCTTTTAAAGCTGCCGGTAACAAGTTGTTATACTCACGAGCAACGATTGACAATGAATCTCCTTTTTGCCAAGGTGTCGCATAAGCCCCAGCCGCAACGAATGGCGCTTTCAATTCATCGTCTTGAAGGTTGAGTTCCTCTGCAATCGATTTGAGTGACGGGAGGACACCTGCCCCTTCAGACCAAATCTTCATACCGTCTTTTGACGTAGCATAGTTGATAAACTCCCATCCGGCTGCTTTTTCTTCCGAATCGCTATTGAGCGAATACGATACTGTGAACATCATCGACCCACTGTTTCCACCAATCGTAGGCACTTCTTTCGTTCCCATTTCGACGTCCGGGAAGTTTTGCTCAATATGGGAGATTGCCCAGTTCCCTTCAATCATGATTGCCGCTTTTTCAGCTCCGAACGAGTCACCGGCCCACCCTTGACCGAGATCGGCCGGACGTTGGACGAGCTTATCTTGGTAAGCATCTACAAGGGGTTGCATGGCAGCGATTTGATCAGATTGCGCCAACACCGCCATCCCGTCCCCATCGACGACTTCCGTGCTGCCTGATTGAAGTACAAACATATGACGCGCGAGTTCGGATGTTGTAATTGCCGGCGTCACACCAGACGGGAGTTTTCCTTTCAACTCTTTCAAGAATCCTGGAAGCTCTCCCATGTCAGATGGGATGTCATCCGCTGTGAACCCTGCGCCTTCAATCATTTTTTTGTTATAGTAAAGACCAAGTGTCGAATAGTCTTTCGGCAGACCGAACAATTGATCGTCTGATTTGAAAGCATTGATGGCCGGTTCATAGAAGTCGACTAAATCCTTCTCTGCTTGCTCGATATACTGATCAAGCGGCTCGAGTACACCCTGTTTAGACAGTTCAGGTGCTAAAAAAGCATCGACATAAAACACGTCCGGCGCCGTTCCACCGACAAGGTCCGTTTGAAGTTGTGTTTGATAATCATTATAGACCTTCTTCTTTGCTTTAATACCTGTCTCTTCGGTGAAGGCCGCTAATAACTCATCAAACGCCTTGACTTCGGCATCTGTCCCTTTCCACGTCCCGACCGTAATTTCTTTCCCTTCGAGATCAGATGGGTTTGATGCGACTTGCGCTTCCTCTTCACCACCGCAAGCTGCAGTAAAAACAAGTCCTGATAGCATGACAATTGATAATGGCTTTGAAACTTTCTTGTTCATCGTGATTTTCCTCCTAGAATAATTGTAATCGAATCAAAGTAACCGCTTTCAACTCACAACTAGATTTTAAACCCGAAACGTTTCGGAAATCAAGAACTTTTTTATATGACCGTTAAAAATCCTTTAAATAAGCGGTTTACAAGTCTTTCGTATACAGGCTAAACTAGATATATAATCAAATTAATCCCAAATTAATCACAACGTTTTCATATAAAGGAGTCTTTCACCATGGCTACATTAAAAGATGTCTCCAAAGCATCTGGTTTTTCGATTACGACCGTATCTCGCGCCTTGAACGGCTATAATGATGTGAACAAGGAGACTCGAGATAAAATTTTAAATGTTGCAAAAGAGCTCGGCTACAGTCCGAACATCCTAGCGCGTAGTTTAGTCAAAAAGCAATCAAACACGATCGGGTTCCTCGTCACCGACTTAAAACGCGAGAGCATTAAAGACAATTTCATGTTCGAGACGCTATGCGGTGTGTCAGACGAATTATCAGACCTCAACTACGAGTTCGTCCTTTTATCCACTTCTACTTCGAAGCAAAAGAACAAGACATATAGTCAGATGTGTGCGGAACGTCAATTAGATGGTGTTGTCATCCAAGGATTGAAGCGAGACGACCCTTATTTACTTGAGGCGATCGAAAGCACAGTGCCTTGCGTATTGGTCGACATACCAGTCGAGGGTGTGAACACCGGCTACGTAACATCGAACCAGCTCGAAAGCGCCAAACAAGCCGTGCGTTATCTAATCCGACTGGGACATCAACACATTGCGTTTATGAACGGTTCCCCCAACGCCTATGTCTCGACCGTTCGATATGACGCCTATCGTCAAGTGTTGCATGAGCATGAAATCGACTTTCGCGACGAGTATGTGCTGAACGGGGACTTTGAGGAACTCGCCTCAAAGAATGTGGCACTCCCATTTTTACTGAACCACCCCGAAGTCACGGCAATCTTCTGTGCATCTGACGTGATGGCACTCGGTGTTCTTCAAGCGACGCGTGAACTCGGCTTGAACGTGCCTGACGACTTGTCCATCATCGGATTCGATAACATTCTATTGTCCCAATACGTATCTCCCCCCCTTACGACAGTCGGGCAACAGCCTTACGAAATGGGGCGCAAAGCTGCGTCCATGATTGTAAACATTGTCGAAGAGCAAGATACCCCCCACGAGGTGTTCGTCAACAATCAACTGATTCTTCGAGAATCGGTCACAAAAAATCGGCGCTGATTAGTCATCGCCGATTTTTCGTATTGTCATGAAAGCGAAGATTCCGACAGTTGCCCAATACAATACGGACAGCATCGGCACGTTGATCGGCAACAGTGCGATTACTGTTCGCACGAAAAGCGGTGCTGTAATGCCGTATGCTGTAATCGTCCATGCTTCTTTATAACGAATCGGAACGAAGCGCCGAAACCCGAGCCCCGCAAGCGCCAATAGTGAAAGAAGAAGAAGGTGAAGGACCAAGTCAAACAAGATGGCCCCATAAATATAAATCGGATAGAACCAGTTCAACTCCTCTAACAGAGCATATACATCTCGCTCCGTCACATCCGGCCTTCCCACAAAATCCAGCAAAGATTGATAACTATTCAAATCCGTCTCAACCCCACTTCGTTTGAACGCCCAACCTGTTTCGTTTAGCACCAACGCCTGCCGCGCGTTCGTTTCTCCTTCATCCCCTATCATTACCGTCAAATCCAGCACCGAGACGTCGAACGAAAACGCTTGATTGTAACGAAGACCGTCTTCAGTAATACGAAAAGGCGGTAGCTCTTCTTGACCTACCGCAGATTGGTTTGCCCACTTCACACCGTATACGACTATGTTCGCTAAAAGAACCGCGATTACTACATAAAAAAATGATTTCCAAATAGATTGTGTTCTCCACATTTTCACTTTATCGAATTGAAACCCAAGACTAGCGATCAGTTGCTCCATGTCGACCCTCTTTCCTAAAACGTTTCTGACCCCATTTAATCACGTTTCGGTTACAAATAAAAGAAAATATAATAAAAACACTATTGATTATCCGAAACGTTTCGGATAGAATGGTGTCGAATCAAGAAAGCGCTTTATTATACAGGAGGTTACATCGTGACGAACACTTTGATGAACTACACGACTGGTACTGGAGATTTACAACATTGGCTCGTTTCGGAAGACGGATTTCGTACGGAATGGCTCGGAAAAGGAGAGGCGGTCTTCTCCCTCGGAAATGGATATATGGGGTTACGCTCAGTAACCGAAGAACACTATGCGAATGAAAAGCGCAATTCATTCGTGGCAGGGACTTTTAATAAGTTCGCTGAGAATGAAGTGACCGAACTTCCGAATGCAGCGGACATTCTATGGATGGAGTTCAAGTTAAACGGGATTCGTTTTGATTTGACGCAAGGAACGATTCTCACATATCGTCGTACACTCAATCTAAAGAAAGCTGAACTCGTACGCGAAGTGACTTGGCAAAGCCCTGACGGAAATGTCTATGACCTAACTTTCCGCCGTTTTGTATCGATGGCTCATTTTCATGTGATTGCTCAACGCGTGACGATTACACCGAAACAAGACAGTACGCTCTCACTCACTTCAGGCATTAATGGACAAATGACAAACAGTGGAGTTCAACACTTTTTAGAAGGTACGAAACGCCTGTACGATGGACGTTTCATGCAACAAATCCAGACAACGACAGAATCCGGCATCGATTTTGTGTTTCACAGTGTCCACCGATTCCATCAACGCGAATCGATTGAGCCGATGTCCATCATCAAGATGGATCGTCGCCAAATTTTCTTTGACTACTCGGATGTGAGAATCCCTGCGAATGAAACGTTGACGATTGAGAAGTATTCGACAATTTTTACTTCCCGTGATCACGACATGACAGCAGATACGACAGAGGAACTTGCAAGCTTTGCGTTGAATGCGACACGTGAAGTCGAGGCAAAAGGATATGATCGTTTATTCGCTGACCATGTCCAGGCCTTTGACGAACTGGTCTGGTCGCGTACGCCCATCACCATCCGCTCGAAAGACATGTTCGATCAATTAGCCATCCGATTTGCTCAATATCACCTTGCGGTCATGACACCGAAACACGACAATCGGATGAATATCGGAGCGAAAGGTTTGTCCGGCGAAGGATATAAAGGTCATACATTCTGGGATTCGGAAATCTTTATTTTGCCGTATTATACGTACACGAATCCAACGATCGCTCGTAGCTTGCTTGAGTATCGTTATCTTTCGCTACCTGGAGCGCATCGCAAGGCGAATGAAAATGGATACGATGGCGCGATGTTCCCATGGGAATCAGCATGGCTAGACGATGGAGAAGTGACACCCATCTGGGGTGCGGCAGACATCGTGACTGGCGAGGCCACAAAAATTTGGTCTGGCTTTATCGAGCAACACATCACATCAGATATCGCTTTCGCCGCTTGGCAGTATTATCACGTCACAGGAGACCAAGATTTCATGGATCGATACGGATATGAACTTTTGATCGACACGGCCAAGTTTTGGGCGAGCCGACTTGAATGGAATGAGTCTGAAAATCGTTATGAAATTAATCAGGTCGTCGGTCCAGACGAATATAAAGAACATGTCAACAACAATGCGTTCACAAACTATACCGCGCACTGGAATATTCAAAAAGCAATCGAGTACGTCGAGTTATTGCGTCGTGAAAAACCTGAACTGTATGAGCGATTGAATGAAAAACTCGATTTGCAAGCAACCGAAACACGATTCCACCATGTCCTTGACTTGATTTACTTACCACAAGTACGGGAAGACGGTGTTTTACCACAAGATGACACATATCTACAAAAAGAAATCATCGATTTGACCAAATATAAAAATCAAGAGAATGTCGGCTCACTATTTTATGACTATAACCTCGAACAAGTAAATGAGATTCAAGTTTCAAAACAAGCGGATGTGATGATCCTAATGTATTTACTCGAGGATTTGTTCTCAGCGGAAATTAAACGGTCCAACTGGGAGTACTATGAGCCCAAAACGCTTCACGACTCGTCTCTTTCCCTTTCAACTCATAGCGTTCTCGCCTCAGACCTTGGGGATCAAGAACTTGCGTATGACTTGTTCCGACGAGCGTCAGAGATTGACCTTGGACCGAACATGAAAACATCGGATGCTGGTATTCATGCGGCTTCACTCGGTGGAATTTGGCAAGCTGTCATCAACGGTTTCGGTGGCGTCCGAATGACCTCTGGCAACTTACTCATCTCCCCAATGTTACCAAAAGCTTGGGATGAACTACGCTTTCCAATCGCCTGGAAAGGAGAAACACTCGATATTTGGGCAACACATGACCAAGTTACCGTCACACGTCGCTCTCCTTCAACGAAACCACTCGTAATCGAGGTTTATGGGGAGAAACAAACCATTCTCGATACGTTCACAAGTGAAGTGTTATCCGTATGACATATCGTCCGCTCTACCACTTCGCTCCGTCGTTCGGCTGGATGAATGACCCGAACGGACTCTGTCAGTTCAACGGTGTGTATCATTTGTTTTATCAATACCATCCGTTCGGTGTCGAATGGGACGATATGCACTGGGGTCACGCCACATCGACCAATCTCGTTCATTGGGAACATAAACCGATTGCGTTGCGCCCTGGAGATGACTATGACAAGGATGGCGTGTTCTCAGGAAGCGCTTTAGTAAAAGATGGGGTACTACATCTGTATTACACAGGAAACACGTGGTTAGACGAAAAACGCGAAACGTTGCGTCAAGTCCAATGTCTCGCTACTTCCACCGATGGAATTACATTTCAGAAAAGCGCTAGAAATCCTCTCATTTCAGGGATTCCTGCACGTGGAAACGCCCATGTCCGAGATCCAAAAGTGTGGGGTGACGATCGCCAATATTATATGGTTCTCGGGACGCGTGATGAAACGGATGGAAAAGTTATCCTTTATGAATCTGACGACGCATTGCATTGGAGAGAACGAGGAATCATTGCGGGTGAGACCGGTCAACATGGGTGGATGTGGGAATGTCCTGACCTGTTTCATCTCGACGGGCATGAGATTTTGTTACTATCTCCGCAAGGAATGGAAATAGAAGGAGATCGCTATCAAAACTTACATCAATGTGGTTATTTTATAGGTGGTCTTGACGTGACAACACCATGTTTCACCCACGGTTCGTTCACAGAGTTGGATTATGGTCACGATTTTTATGCCGCCCAAACCTTTTTAGACGACAACGGTAGGCGAATCCTTATCGCTTGGAATGCGATGTGGGAACGAGACTGGCCAGAACAACAAGAAGGTTGGACGAACCAAATGACGATCCCTCGTGAGTTGACCGTAAAAAATGGGCGTCTATGGATGAAGCCAGTCGAAGAATTGAAATCGCTTCGGCAATCTTCAATCTCGCTTGAATCTGATTCCTTTACAGGAAAAGCTTTCGAACTAGAATTCGATGTGAAAGGGACATTCCAGTTCAGTGGCTTCGAAGGTACTGTTACACTGTCTGCAACCGACGACCACATCCAACTCACCCGAGACAACGAACGGCGACGAATTAACGAAAGATGTGAGCGCATGCGTATATTTGTAGATTCATCTTCCATCGAAGTTTTTGTAAATGAAGGTGAATACGTGTTTTCAAGTCGTATTTATCCAGTCGATCACTCATTACGGCATCACCTCAATGGCGAAGTATCCAATATTATTCTTCATTCCTTCGAATGAGAAACACGCAGCAGGTCCACAATCATTTCGGACCTGCTTTTTGATATATGGTGAACACTTTACGATTGACATTATTTTGCAGACTGCTACGGTTAACGTATAGTCTATGAAAAAGGTCGTGAAAGAATGACGCTCACTGTTCTATTGCTCAATGCCTGTGTCGCATTCACCGGTTTTTATATCATTTCAAAAATTTATCACTCTACCCTGTTTGGGTCTGAACATTTACGAAGCTTCATCATCGGTTTGATGGCAGGTGCGCTAGGTCTTTTTTTAATGTATAACGCCGTTGAAGCCAATGACACAGTTCGTGTAGATTTACGTCACCTACCACTCGTCTTACTCGCTTTTTACGGAGCCCGGTCTCCATTGTTGATTGCCACACTTGTTATCGCGAGTACGCGTTTCTTGTTTGGGGTGACCGAGCAGGCTGTGATTGCCTTTATCGCGACGTTCATCGTCAGCATCGGCATGCTTTGGATTCACCGACTTTTGTTAGAACGCCTCTTCCTGCAAAGCATCTTCTTAAATATATGGGCGCTCTTTATCATCTCCATCGCCATATTCATCAATATGGGATGGGGCCCTGCTTTTGTCTCCCTCGTTTTGACCATTTGGATGGTCGGCATGCTCGTCGGGCTGCTCTCGAGTACGCTCACGATTGATTTAGAGAAGACGACTCGACGCGCGCTCGAGTATAAGCAATCTTCCGAACGAGACCACTTGACCGGATTGTTCAATCGTCGAGTCTGGGATCGTTATACCGCCACACTTGGAGAAGAAGATCGTACCTACAACGTCCTCGCTCTCGACATCGATCATTTCAAACAAGTGAACGATACATATGGTCACGGTAATGGTGATCTCGTCTTGCAACAGTTTGCTGACATCCTTAAGGTGGAGACACGTGCCCATGATACGGTCGCTCGCATCGGCGGAGAAGAATTCGTCATCTTGATGTACGACTTGACCCCAAAAAAAGTGGATAAAGTGGCCAATCGCATTCGGGAACGAATTGCCACTGAAGTATTTTATTTAAATAACTTTCCTCCGATTCAAATCACTACATCTGTAGGTGTCGCCCATGGTACCGCCCTTTCCATCAAGCGTATGGTCGACCTTGCGGATTCAGCGCTCTATCAAGCGAAGAACGAAGGACGCAATCAAGTCGTCGTCTCGACCTATGAAACACCAGAACCAATCATGACATGAATGAACCCAGCTCCCTCTATTGAAGGAGCTGGGTTTTCGTTTGCTTATTTCACGAACCGTTCGACTTCATCAGTCATGATGGCTGAAACCGGAAACGGAGGTAGGTCCTTCACGTTGTTGATTGTGTAGAGACGTGCCTCAAGTGACGTGTGCCTCATGTCTTCCCATGCAGTTGAACCGATAAATTCAACCTGAGCGTGAATCGCCTCGGCCCGAATCGTCTCAGCAAAAGAGACGATGTCCGACTCGCCCGTGAGCGTCAAGACCGCAAGACGTGCGTGGGGCGCCACATCCCGCATTCGGACGAGCGTCTCCCGATTGAATGAGGAGAAGACAACTCGATTAGTCAGCTGAAACTCGTTGACGGCGAGCCAAGCGAGTCGTTCGATGCCCGGATAGTCTAGTCGATCCGTCTTCAGTTCAATGTTCAGCGTAACATCACTCCGTTCGATCAATCCGAGCACTTCTTCGAGCGTCGGAATACGCTCAAACCCGTCAATCTTCAAATAACGTAGTTCCTGTAGTGTCATGTCTTTCACCCATCCGGTCCCGTCTGTCGTCCGGTCGACGGTCTCGTCATGAATGACGACGAGGCGACCGTCCTTTGATAACTGTACGTCCAGCTCGATTCCGTCCACGTACGGGAGAGCCGCCTCGAACGCCGACAGCGTATTTTCCGGGTAATTGGCGCTATAGCCACGATGTGCGTAAATCAACATGTCACTGCCCCAAGGTGGAAGTCGTCTCGTCAGCCGCACGCTTCAATGCCTCTTCGACCGACACGCCTTGATACAAACTTTCCATCGCGTTGACGACGCTTTGACGTGATTGCGGGAATGTCGAGATGAGCGCACCTTGTGTCGCCGGTGACGCCTTCGTCTCACTGAGTTGGTCGACCGTCACTTTGAGCTGTGGATATTTCGCCCACATCTCTTTCACGACTGGTTCGTTGTACGCTTCAGGATTGATGGCGAAGTATCCTGTATCGACATGCCACTGCGCTTGTGCTTCCGTTGATGACACATGCTTCATGAACTCCCATGCACCTTCTTTCGTTTCGTCAGCAATCCCGTCACCCATCCAAAGTGAAGCCCCTCCGATGACGACACCTTGACGATCTGCTTCATTCGGTACTGGTAAATACGATGCGCCGATTTCAAAGTCTGCGTTGTCCGCAACGGTCCGGATTCCTGCTGACGAATCAAGATACATGGCGACTTTTCCAGATTGGAATGCCGCACGCATATCGTCCCAGTTCTGACCGACGTTTAGGAACGTCTCCTCATCGTACATCTCTTTGATGAGGTTGAACGCATTCTGACCTTCTTCCCCATCGAACACCGCCTTCGTCGGCTCATCGCTTCGTCCGTTGTCATTGTCGACGTAAAGCCCACCTTGTGCAGCCACGAGCTGTTCAAAGAACCAACCATAGTTGAGCATCGTGAAGCCGGTCTGACCGTCCGTCGTCAACTTCTTCGCCGCCTCTTTCAACTCGTCATACGTCCGTGGCGCCTTCTCCGGGTCAAGCCCTGCTTTTTCAAACGCCTCCTTGTTATAGATGAGGACCGGTGTCGATGAGTTGAACGGCATCGAGTATTGTTTGCCATCGACCTGATAGTAACTCAAGATATTCTCTTCCCACACACTCGTGTCAAAGTCCTCTTTGTCGATGAACTCCTGAACTGGTGTAATCTTGTTCGAGTCGATCATGTATTTCGTCCCGACCTCAAACGTCTGCATGATGGCAGGCGCGTCTTCCGAGCCGGCGACCGCATTGAACTTCGTCAGCGCTTCCTCGTACGTTCCTTGAAAGATTGGCTTCACTTCATAGTCGTCTTGCGAAGCATTGAACGCATCGACCTGACTGTTTAATGCTGTCTCTAAGTCACCGCTCATCGCGTGCCAAAAGACGACCTCTGTCTTTCCTTCTTCCGTCGTCGCCGCGACCGGCGCCGCTTCTTCACTTCCACATGCCCCGAGTAGTAACACCGAACTTGCCAACCCTGCGAATAATCCAAGCTTTTTCATTTGTCATGTCCCCCTATTATTTGATTGCGCCTTGCGTCAACCCTTCTTGCAAGTGCTTTTGTCCTGCGAATAACAATAAAAGTGTCGGAATGATAATCAAGATGACCGCCGCCATGACGACGCCCCAGTCCGAGGCGACCTCGTTCGACTGCATCTGCTTGATTCCGATTTGGACCGTCCTCGCCTGTTCCGTGTTCGTGACGAGAAGCGGCCATAAGTACATATTCCAAGTCGTTAAAAAGCTATACACTGACAATGTGACGAGCGGCGTCTTCGAGACCGGCAAGACGACGTTCCAAAAGAAACGGAAGCGACTGATTCCAGCAATTTGGGACGCCTCGTACATCTCATACGGAATCGTTTTAAACTGTTGCCGAAGTAAGAACGTCCCGAATGCGAGTGCGAAGAACGGCACAGACAGTCCCCAGACGCTATTCAGCCAGCCGAGCGACTGGATTGTCAAAAAGTTTGGCACCATCGTCGCTTCCCACGGCACCATCATCGTCGCCAGGAAGAGCATGAAGATGAGCCCTTTTCCTTTGAAGTCGATGAAAACAAAGGCGAACGCCGCTAGACTCGACAAGACGACCTGTCCGACCATCACGAGGAGCGCGACGATCAAACTGTTGAGCAGGTATGTCATCATCGGGATGCGCTCGAACGCGGCCACATAGTTTTCAAATGAAGGCTCACGTGGAAGCAGATGTCCTTGGAGCACTTCCTTTCCGTCCATCAGACTGATCGAGAATGCGTACGCGATTGGAAACAGCATGACGGCGGCACTCAAGATGAGTAAGATATATACGCCTACATTCCGTAATCTCATTGGTAATGCACCTTCCTTTCGACCAGTTTGAACTGGAGCCATGTCAACAGAAGGACGGCAATAAACAAGAGCACGGCCTGGGCACTGGCACTCCCGACGTTGTAGTTGATGAACGCATCTTTATAGATGGCATAAACGATGACGTTCGTCGCATTCGTCGGTCCGCCTTTCGTCAACAAATCAATCTGACCGAACGTCTGGAAGGCGTTGATGAGTGAGATGATGCCGACGAAAAAGAGTGTCGGCGACAACATTGGGATCGTGATGGCGCGAAGTTGTGTCCAGTAACTTGTCCCGGCGATGTCCGCACTCTCGTATAGCGTTCGGTCAATGTTTTGCAGACCTCCGAGCAGAATCAAGAACGTGAAGCCGATGTTCATCCAGACGGTCGCGAGCGACACGGAAAGAAGCGCATATTGTGGATCAAGGAGCCACTGGACGCCACTTGCCCCCACCGCCTCGAGGAACCGATTGAAAATGCCAATCGACGGATTGTACATGAACATCCAAATGACCGATGACGCCGCGACGCTCATCCCCATCGTCGCCGAAAAAGCCGTTCGGAAGATGCCGATTCCTTTCAACTTCTCATTGGCGAGGAGTGCGAGACCGAGCGCAACGAGAATCGTGAGCGGGACCGTCAAGAGAACGAATCCAACCGTCGCCTGAATGCTTTGCCAAAATGCCGCACTCGTGAACAGATTGCTGTAGTGCCCCACTCCGACAAATTCGAGTGGTGTCCCTTGTGTGTCGGTTCGGAAAAAACTTAAATAAATCGTTCGCAGAAGCGGGTAGACAAGGAAGACACCAAACAAGACGATAGACGGAGACAAGTACAACAATCCGCTCGCTGCGTCCGACAGTCGCGTGCGGACTTTCTCTCTCGGTAAGGCGACCGTCATTGGAACACCTCCAACGCCTCAAACAGTTTCGGTTGCCTTGGCTCGATTCGTTGCCCGGTCGCATCAAATAACGACATCTGTTTCGGGTCCACATAACACGCCACTTTTTCTCCGACGGTGAGCGGCCATTGTCCTGGCCATTTCGCCAACCACTCATTACCACCGACATCGAAGGCGAGAATCGTCTCGGTCCCGAGTACTTCGATGTTTTTCAACTCTGCATAAAACGTCACTTCTTCGTCTGCCGGTTTGATCTGTTCCGGACGTACGCCGAGCGTCGCCTCTGACATTTCTGTCAATGCGCTCGGATGGAACAGGCGTCCGTCCGCTGCCATCCATCCTCTCTCTTGTCGGATGACCTCTACTAAGTTCATCGGGGGCGATCCGATAAACGAGGCGACGAACGTGTTCGCTGGTTTATTGTACAGGTCGAGCGGCTTCCCGACTTGTTGTACTTCCCCTTCATTGAGAAGCATGATCCGGTCCGCCATCGTCATCGCTTCGACTTGGTCGTGGGTGACGTAAATCATCGTCAGCCCTAATTTTCGCTGCAGCTGACGAATCTCTGAACGCATCTTCGCCCGTAGTTTCGCATCCAAGTTCGAGAGCGGCTCATCCATCAGGCAAATCGGTGCCTCCGTCACGATTGCTCGTGCCAACGCGACCCGTTGCCTCTGACCACCTGAGAGTTCACGCGGCTTCCGTTTCATATAATCGCTGATCCCAAGTGTCTCGGCCGCCTGGAGGCAACGCTCTCGCTGCTCGAGTTTCGTCAGTCCTTTCGTATGTAGACCGAACGTAATATTTTTCTCAACCGTCATATGTGGGTAGAGAGCGTAATTTTGAAACACCATCGACAAGTGACGCTCACTCGGCTTCATCCCGTTTGCCGCCACGCCGTCGATACGAAGTGTGCCGCTCGTGATCGATTCGAGCCCGGCGATCATCCGAAGCATCGTACTCTTCCCGCAGCCGGAAGGACCTACGAGTGCGAAGAACTCCCCCGCTTCGATCGTCACATCAATCCCTCGAATGACTTCCGTCTCTCCGAATGATTTTGCCAATTGTTGTAGTTGTATTGATTTCATGCTAATTCCTCCTTTCGACTTTGTGCGTGCCAAAGTCGTTCATCCCCAGTCGATACGGCGAATGCCCCGTGATCGAGGGCGCGGTGCACGTCAATCGGTTGACGAATCATGCCACCCGTCACAATCGGAAAGGAGACTTCTCGGGAAATCTTCTCGACGACGCTCGGAATCAAACCGGGCATCAGTTCGATCGCATCCGGTTGTTGCGCCTCGGCGAGCTTGAGCCCGCTCGTGACCGCATCCGAGTCGACGAGAAACAGTCGTTGTACCGTCAACAGTCCCGCCCGCTTCGCATGCTGAAGGACCGACGCTTTCGTGGTGACAATCCCGTCGGCGCCGACACGTTTGGCGAGGTAATCGATGCCGTCCCGGTCGAGGCTAATTCCATTGATTCGCTCGGCGTGGAGGAATACTGTTCGATTCTCTCGCTTTAAGTGCGCCACATAGCGGTCGAGCGTGCTGAGCGTTCCCATCATGAGAAACGTCGTCGTCACATCCGTCCGTAAAAACGACTCGATTTGTTTTGGACTCTTGATGGAGGCAATCATCCGTTCTTGTCCGATTCGTGCAATCGCTTCATTCACTTGGATCATCCTTTCTTGAAAAAAAGGACCAACAGAAACGACACGTCATCGACGTACGGGCTTCTGTTGGTCTCTCAAAGGTTCTACCGGTAACTATTCACTTGGAGTGAGGGGGTCTCACAGCTCCTATCGTAACGAACGATTGTAAAGCTATAATAAAGGAATCGCTAAGTTTCATGAAGGAAACGTAAAAAAACCGATTCACGGGGAATCGGCCAATGTCTGTTCAGCTTTCGCTAATATATCTGATTTGACGTCATCATCTCGCCCTTGCCAATTGCGGACCATCATCTTCATCCGCTGGTTTTTCGAGAATCGTTCCTCGTGCCGATTGATGAATCGCCAGTAGAGGGCGTTGAAAGGACAAGCATCGTCCTCGGTCGTATGTTTCGGGTTATATGGGCAATCTCCACAGTAATCACTCATTCGGTCGATATACTTCCCAGAGGCAACATATGGTTTCGTGGCAAGTTTCCCGCCGTCCGCATGGAGGGCCATCCCGAGCACGTTCGGTAAGACGACCCAGTCATAGGCATCGATATACATCTCATTGAACCAGTCGCTCGTCTGTTTCGGTGAGATTTCAAACAACGTCGCGTAGTTTCCGAGCACCATCAATCGCTGGATGTGATGGTTGTGGGCATGTGCCACAACTGGCTTTAGACTTTGATGCAGACAGTTCAAGTCCGTCTTCGCGTCCCAAAAGAAGGACGGTAAGTCGCGTTCATGCTTGAACGTGTTCACTTCTTCATAGCCCGGCATGACGGCGAGGTAGACGGCGCGCATATATTCCCGCCAACCGAGGATTTGGCGGACGAATCCTTCAATCGATGACAAGGGAGCATCTGCCTCACAAGCCGCCTCGACGACTTCATGTGGCGTCAACAGACCGATGTTGATGGCAGCCGACAATAGGCTGTGTGACATCTCCGGTTCATTCGCCATCATCGCATCTTGATACGGACCGAACGTCTCGAGCCGCTCTTTCACGAATCGATTCAGTGCCCGTCTCGCCTCGGTGTGTGTGACCGGCCAGTGAAACGGGGGCACCTTCCCCGGGTGATCCGAGAATGTCGACTCGACCTTTTCGATGACGTCTTTCGTGATCGCGTCGGGGCGGAAATGGATAGCGGACGGAAACGACAGTCCTTCTTTCGGTGGTTTTCGATTTTCTGCGTCAAACGACCACTTCCCGCCACGCGGCTTCCCGTCTTCGAGCAAGATATCGAACCGTTTCCGCATCAGACGATAAAAACGATCCATCCGCCACGGCTCATTCCCGAGTGTCTCGGTCGCTTCATCTTTCGATAAATAGAAGAGCGGGACATCCGTATGTTCGACAAGGTGATGTTTCTTACCGAACTGTTTCAGTTTTTTCGCCATCGGTTCGTCCGTGACGGCAGTGACATGAATTTCGTCCGGATTGTACTGTTTCACATGATTGTCCCATGCCTCTTGGAATGAATCCGCCTCGTGATAATCTATGGTATACCCTTTGTCACGTAACTCTTCCGCAAAGTGTCGCATCGCCGAGAAGATGAGGACGAGCTTTTGTTTATGGTACGGACGCCATGTCGCGCGTGATGTCGCCTCAATCATGACGATGACGTCATCTTCTTGTATATCCTTCAGCATCGCAAGCTCGTGCGAGAGTTGGTTGCCGAGTATCCAAAATGAACGCATGTTGTTGACTCCTTTGTCTCATCGATATGCTACAATCGAGCTACTCTTGAAATGAGGTGACAGATGCTCTCGTAAGTGTTCAAAAACTGGGTGGACAGCCAATACGAAAATCCACGCGGTCCCGTCGAAAATATATCGGGGAAAAGATGGTGCGCCAACACCGCATCGAAGTCGAGTGGACAATCGAACAGCTACAGATGTATCCAAACACCACCGTGCTCGAGCTCGGATGTGGGGCTGGTGATGCAATGGCGACGATTCTTCAAAAGCGGGAGGATGTGAACGTGATTGGCTTCAACCGCTCGAAGTCGCTCATCGCTTCTGCCGAGAAACGTAATGCTACGTCCATCCAAATGGGACGAGCTCGCTTGATTATCGTACGATCGCAGTTACGGGACGCAAACCGAATTCTTAATCAGTACCCGTTTTTTAGTCACAAAAGACGCCCCGCTCTTTATTCATCATAAAGAACAGGACGTCATTTGTGTGTGTTGAATCGGTCGACGATTTGTAATGACCTTAGTCAACGATTCCTGCTGCCGTAAAGTCATATCGAATTCTTGTACCAGCAGTACCCGCTATCGCTCCTTTTAAAGAAGAGATATCTGTAATAACCGCTTCACGTTCAGAGTCGTCTTGAATAAATTGAAGAGCCGCTTCTACCTTTGGCAACATACTCCCTGCCATAAAATGATTCTCTTCAATCAACTGTTCAAGTTTTGAAGTGGTCACTTCTTCTAACTTTTCCTGGTTAGGTTGGTTGAAGTGAAGACATACGTTAGGGACACCCGTGATAATCATGAGATGTGTCGCTTGAATTGATTGAGCCAACTGCGCTGCCGCAAAATCTTTATCGATGACAGCGTCCACTCCATGTAGCGTATATTGCTCTCGAACGACAGGAACTCCACCACCTCCAGCGGCAATGACGAGATGACCGGCACGGAGTAAATCTTGAATGACTGGTGCTTCCACGATTTGAACCGGTTTTGGACTCGCTACCACTTTTCGATATCCTCTTCCTGCATCCTCGACCACCACCTCACCTCGAGCTCGCATATGTGATGCTTCCATTTCATTATAGAAAGGACCAATCGGTTTGGTTGGTTGGGTAAATGCCTGATCTGAAGCTTCCACTTCTGATTGAGTGATCATCGTGACGACTTGACGCTCCATTCCGCGACGAGATAACTCATTTCTCAGTAACTGTTGGAACCAGTATCCAATCATTCCTTGAGTCATTGCACCACATGTTCCCAAATCCATCGCCGGTGTTTTTTCCGAATCCGCGATTTGTTGTTGAATCAGTATCGCACCGATTTGTGGTCCATTGCCATGACTCAAAACAACTTCGTGCCCTTCTTCGATTAAATCAGCAATGTGACGTACCGTTTCAGTAATTGCTTTACGTTGTGCGGCCGCAGAACCGTCATCTGTTAAAATGGCATTCCCGCCAAGGGCAATCACAATTCGTTTTTTCATCTAACCATGTCCTCCATTTCATATTTCAAAGCTAAATAGATTCCTAACGCCGTATCTTGGCCTGATGAGCTACCAAACTCAATCAGTCGTTCCCAATCACTCTGCCAGTCGGAAGGTGATCGTGTTAAAAGTGCCGTGATTAGTCGGTTCAGTTCGTTCGTATATTCCCCACGTAGTGCTGCTTCATAATATGCGACTGAACTTCGGGTCGTTCGATATTTGGCGCTTGATACATAGTCCACCTGCCATCCCATCGGTCGCCCTAACACTTCACATACTGCCATATAGCCAACAATCACATCGTCACCACTCGGGGTTAACCCTTTTCCGTAACCGATAAGTTGCTTCCCTTTTTCCTGACCAATGTTCGACAAATAATCATATAACGGCTGTTCTTTTTCTCGATAAGCTCGACTCCAATCGTGTCCAAGTTTTTTTAGAAATCGATTCATCTCTTCGATATTTCTTTCGAATTGAACAGGATCGGGCTTGATTCGCTCTACTTTCATTCTCATCACTTGGTTCGGATAAACTGTCACACCAGTCGAAATATGATGGATGGTCGCTCCCGTCCCAACAAGTAAACAATCGCCTACTCTCCATTTCAATTGATCCACCGTCTTCATATGGATACCGAATGGCGCGTATCCATTCTTTGTCGTTCCAATATAGAGTAGGTTTGCGCCTGCTCGGATATTGTAGCCCGTTTGAAAGACGGCTTCGACTTGAAGAGGATGAAATGCATCATGCAGGAGAGAGGCAGCATACGAGCTGTATACCGCCCCAATTTGAATCATGCGTGCTGAACCAACCCTAATTTTTCAGCATATGCTTCAAGCGCCTTTTCGAAGCAAGCGAGCGGTGCTCGCACGGTACCTGCACCAACTTGTCCGATTCCTGGGTTTTTATGCGCAATGCCTGTATTGATGATTGGTGTGATTCCAGTTTCCACAACTTTTCGAATATCGATTCCTACGCAAGCTCCTTGGAAGTCCCAAGATGGAATGCTTAAGTTTGAATTGTGCCGATCGCAAATTTCAATCATCTCTTCACTAATCGCTTGGGCCTCACTGGCTCCTGCCCGACCTAAGAAACGAGTGACACCGGGCGCGGCTACCATCGCCATTCCCCCGACACCATATGTTTCAGTAATCGCACTGTCTCCGATATCTGGGTTGGCATCGTCTTGGCTATATCCTGTAAAGAATAAACCTTCTGGTGTATTCACCGGAGCTGTAAACCATTCGTCCCCCATCCCACTGATTCGAATACCGAACTCTTTTCCGTTTCGCGTCATCGCCGTCACAATCGTGCCTGCCTCATGCTGACGCGCCTCGTCTAGTACGGCTTTACATGTCGCCATCATCACGTTCAAGAAAAATTGGTCGGTGTCCGCAAGGAACTGTAAAACATCTCGACGTTCCGTATCTTCAATCTCTGCCAGCATTAAATATGGCGCTAATTCTTTCAATAAGAGAACAGAAGCTGCAATATTTCGTTGATGGAACTCATCGCCCATCGTGATCGCTTTTGAGATGATGACGTTTAGATTGACACCTTCACCTGTTTCTTTTAATGTTTTTGAAAGAACTGGACCGAGTACGTCTTTCATCCAATGTAAACGTGAAATGACCTCATCGTCGTTTGCACCAAATCGCATCACTTTACCGATTCCTTCATTCATCGTGCAATACGCTTTGGCGCTGCCGTTACGGTTTTCAACGACGAGAACTGGCATGTGTCCCGATGTGATCCCTCCCATTGGACCAACGGCATTGACATGATGACAAGGTGTAAATGTCACTTCTCCCCGTTCAAGCATCTGTTCCGCTTCTTCATAATCATCTGTCCATTGTTCGAATATGACAGCCCCGATGGCTGCCCCTTTCATCGGTCCCGTCATCTCGTGATAAGCAATCGGCGGACCAGCGTGTAATAATACTTTATCTTTTAAAATCGGGATGACCGTGTGGGCCGGAACGACATCCGTCAAAAATGGCTGACCATTTAAAATGGTTTGTACGACTTTTTCATTTGCTTCTTGAATCATAGCTCCGATACTCATTTGTTTTCCTCCTCAAGACATGAGCGCGAGTAAGCGCTGAAGATGTGGTTTTCCGCCTGCAGTCGGTTGCCAGTTGTATTGCACACTTTGCCCACCCTCATTCGTTACTGCGTCTGCGAATGAGCGAAGTCCTAAGTTAATCACTTTTGGTGCACGTAACAGCTGTTGAATGGCTTCCGACGACTCCACTTGCGGTGTATTCCGTTCAATCGACGGCATTGTTTTCTCCTCGAATTTTGGTACAGGTTTTCCAATCATATGAAGGGCGTACTCAACAGCTGCGACATTACTCTCGGCGACAAAGATACCCGCTGATTCAAAAAGTTGTTTTTGAGCACTATAACGTTGTGGATCTTGCTCGGTACCACATACGTTGACGATGACATGAACGTTTGGTCGTGACGTCTGTAGTGCTTGTAACGTTGGAAGCAATGCGCCAGCCATATTTTCATGAGAACCGTATCCGAGAACATTATCTAATAGGAGTACGATCGAATCGTCCGTATCGCAGTAGCGATTAATAAAATCGATGCGCGTTGATGGATCAATCATTGGATGCGGTTTACCTTGGGTATAGACGTCATCTCCTAAATCGATGACGACATTTCCTTCATAATCGAATGAGAATCCGTCACGATGTTCTCGGTCTGCCTCTACGCTAAACGAGAGCGCAAGCAAATCAGCAGTTTCCGCAGCTAACGTTCCGCCTGAGAACAGTCCGACAATCCGTGTCGCTTCGTTTGAGACCTGCTCCATTCGTTTCCGTTCAGTCATCGACTTACCAAGTGCCAGTAATGCCGCTTCTTCTGATGTATCTGCGTAAATGACGTGATGTTTTGGTGCGAGACCATGTTCACCGACAAAGAAAGCCACAACCGGTTTTGTTACCTGTTGAAGGAGCAGTTCAATCTCTTCTCGTACTTCCTTAGCAGGTGGTTTCGAAATCACGACAATCGTATCTGTCGATGCATCCTGTTCGAGAGCTCGAATACCCGCTTTCATCGAAATTCCGCCAATCTCCGTAGACAGATCACGTCCTCCCGTTCCGATGGCATGCGAGACACCACCACCGAGACGATCGATTAACGTCGCCACTTCTTGTATCCCTGTTCCAGAAGCGCCCACAATACCGACACTCCCTGTTTGAACGACGTTCGTGAACGCTAAAGGAACTCCCGCAAGCGAGGCCGTTCCACAGTCTGGACCCATGACCAACAATCCATTCTGATCAGCGAATTGTTTTAATTCGCGTTCGACTTGGACCGGAACATTGTCACTAAAAATATGAACATTCATTCCTTGATTGAGCGCCTTTCTTGCCTCGTATTCAACGTATTGTCCAGGAATCGACAATAATGCCAAGTTCGCATCTGGTAACTCTTCCAAAGCACCTTTCCAAGAACGAGCTTCTTGCTTATCTCCTGAATCTTGTTTCGTTTGATTGTTCAAGAAGTCGTGAATTGCGACCAATAGTCTTTCCGTCTGATCTGTTTCCGAATCTACAACGATGCACATATCCTGTGGTGTAGCTGTTTCTAATTCACTTGTGTAAAAGCCTGTGCTTTTAAAAATATCAAGATTCGCTGGTGTCCCCATCATGATTGACACTTTGTTGATCCCTTCAAGGCTCGAGACATGATTGGATAACACCATTAATGTCACCGAATCTTGATATGTGTTTTCTTGAATGATTGTTGTTAACATATAGTTCTCTCCTTACGCTTCCGTCGGTTTGACGGTTTCTTTTGTGAACAACATGGCAATCATCCCGATGACGAGAAGGACAGCTGCCAGATAAAAGCCTGTTTGCATCGACCCAGACTGGTCAACCAAGTAACCGGTGATATACGGTGCAAGAATCGATGAGGTCATTCCGACAAAGTTATAGACACCAAATACGGTTCCATATACTTTTTTCGGTGCGTTATTCGCTACGAATGAAAGAAGGACTGGGTCAAGTGCTAACTTTCCAGTCAACCCGTACAAGATAAGCGCCGCAAACAAAAGCGGTGTACTTTCTACGAATACGACGGCGAATATCGAAGCAATCGATAGAGGAACGAGCACAAATACGAGCGGCTTCTTCTTGCCCATTTTGTCTGACAAGTATCCAATCAACAGTGCCCCTGGGATTGAAGCCCATGGAACGAGAGATGAGATAAATCCAACATCACTTCCTTGGAACCCACGTTCGACTTGCAAGTACTGTGGTAGCCACGTGAGAATCATGAAGAAGCCGTAAAGTGAACAAAATACCATAATGAACGTTGCAAGTAAGTTTCGATTTTTAAACAAGCTCATGATAGAGAAATCTGATTTTTCTGCTGTTGCCTCTACACGCTCTGGACGTTTTTCTTTGATGACAAACCAGATTAAGACCCCGGTTAAAATTGTCGGGATTGTCATGAAGTAAAACGGCGTACGCCAACTCATTCCAAGTTCGAGCGTCAAATAACTTGATGAGATGTAACCGAGCGAAATACCGAGTGCCATACCACTGTTGATAATAGCTGTTCCGATAGTCAAAAATTGCTTTGGAATGGCTTCAGATGACAGGGCATATTGCGGACCGTAATACGTTCCTTCGCCAAGTCCTGTGATTGCTCGGGCAATCATGAACAAGAGAAATGTTGTAGCGAATCCAGTAATTCCGGTAAATAATCCGAAAAGAATGAAGCCTGGCACTAAAATACGTTTCCGTCCAAACTTATCGCCAAGTGAACCAGAAGGGATTTGGGCGATGGCGTACGTGAGGAAAAAGACACTGTT
Source organism: Exiguobacterium marinum DSM 16307 (assembly GCF_000620845.1). Lineage (GTDB taxonomy): Bacteria > Bacillota > Bacilli > Exiguobacteriales > Exiguobacteriaceae > Exiguobacterium > Exiguobacterium marinum. Next base: position 845,935 of record NZ_KK211189.1, on the reverse strand, counting down.
AATCAAACCGAGCTGAGCGTTATTCAACCCGAACTCTTGAGCCAAGTTCGGCATGACCGGATTCAGGATGGTCCGGTCCGCATACATAAACATCCAACCTAGGAAAAAGACGGCGACGACTTTCCACCAATACGGGATGCGCTCTCGCTTGGGCTCCAAGACGGGTTGGGAAACTGGGGATGTACTCATTGGGTTACTTCCTTTCTATTTTTGATATCGCTTACATTTATACTTTACGTCTCACTCCATAAGAAACGCATAAATAGAATGAGGGTCTTCGTAACAATTCCATAAAAAAACGCCCGAAGGCGCTTATGAGAGTAAGGCGTAGCCGATACCAGGATACGTCTTTAGTTGATTCGCCGCTTCTGTTGCCCCGGCAGCTTTCAATTTTTTTCGGATTCGACCAATGGTAACTCTCAAATATTCGACCTCTTCTCCGTATTCAGGTCCCCATACCGATTGCAAGAGCTCTCGATGTTGAACGACTTGATCTAGATGCTTGCCCAATTCGGATAATAAGGAGAATTCGTTTTGAGTCAACTTGACTTCCTCCCCTCGGTGAAACACTCTATTTCGTAAACGATCTATCTCAACACCTTTAATGTGAACAGTCATTTCCAGTACTTCTTCGGCAACGGATCTCCGAAGCACCGCTTTGACTCGTGCAAACAATTCTTCAAGTGCAAATGGTTTGGTCAAATAATCATCTGCCCCTAAGTTCAATCCATCTACTTTATCTTTGGATTGACTTCGAGCTGTCAACAAAATAACAGGGATATCCGACACGGTACGTAGACGACGCAGCACTTCAAATCCGTCCATTCGAGGCATCATAATATCGAGTAAGACCAAATCAAACTGATTCCGTTCAATTTCCTCTAAAAACTGACTACCGTCGATATATTGTTTCACTTCATAACCAAGCGAAAGTAAATTTGCCGCCACAAAACGTGCGATTTTCTTTTCATCCTCAACTATGGCAATTGTCGGCATTGCTTAGTCCTCCTCTTTTGGCATTGTTAGAAAGAATCGGGTTCCATGACCTAACTCACTCTCGACTCGAATATTCCCACCGTGGGCTTCAATGATTCCTTTGCAAATTGCTAACCCGAGACCGGTCCCGCCTTTTCGTCTCGTTGATTTCATTTCTACTTGATAAAAGCGATCAAAAATCCGATTTACATGATCGTGACGAATGCCAATCCCTTGATCTTCAATGACGAGTTGCCAAGACTCGTTTGTCTCTTCTGTCCGAATCTGAATCTTGGGTGAACCGTCACTGTATCGAACCGCATTCGTCAATAAATTGACGAGTACTTGCCGAAATCGATTAAAATCGACTTCGACTACGGTTGGTCCATTCCATTCGTACGTTGTATATTCTTCAATTTGCAGCTCTTTTATGATGGCTTTTACATAAGGGATGAACAAGACCGCTTCAAGTTCAACAGGAAAGTTTCCAGATTCAATTTTAGTGATGTCTAACCAGTCATCAATAAGTTGACGGATTCGTTGCGCATCTTCTTGGATCCCTTGTAACAATTCAGTTCGGAACGAGCTATCCCATGAGACGTCGGTCCTCATCAACGTTTCGATGCTTCCACGAATGTTTGTGAGCGGTGTTTTAAATTCATGAGATGCTAGTGAAATTAAATTATCCTTTAATTGATCGATTTCTACTTCACGAGTGACGTCGCGCACGATGTATCCTTGTCCGATAGTGTCGGATGAGCCAATCACTGAAAACGGTTGTACGTGGAAGATTTGATCGTCAATAAATAATCTAGAGATGTCTTTCTCATCACCATAGAGCTTCATAACCGTATCCCAATCCTCCACTTGATCAGATTGAGATAACTCGAAATTCAGCTCCATAAAGCGGTTCACATACTCAATTTCTCCACTTTCATTTAACACGATTACACCTTCGGACATACTACTTAATGTCGCATTCCACAAGGCGTTCTGTTTTGTCGTCTCATCGACCAACACTTTATTATCGAGAAGGATGGAAAAAGCATCACTAAGTGTGTGTAAAAAAATCTCTTCTCGCTTAGAGATGGTTTGATCGGCTGTTAATCCGACCAATAACATGCCACCTGCACGTCCTCCAAAATATAAATGGTTCGTATAAAACCGATAACCTTTTTGCTGTGCATCTAAAAATTCACACAAGCTCTCTTGTGATAAGATTGCGTCTTTTGAAATGACTTGATTCGGCAAGGAGACAAACAAAGGATAAGGCAAAATAGATGCCATATCTTGTAATGTACTTTGTACAAGTGAAATGATGTTCGGCGCATGACGAAACGATGTCATAAATTGATTGAGCGCCTTTAGCTCTAAGTTATTTTGTTCTAATTCTTTCGTTCGGCGAGATACCTTTTCTTCTAATGCCTCATTCAATTGACGTAAATTTTCTTGGCTCTCCCGAACATGTTCGGCCATATGTTCAAAACGTTTAGCCAATTCAATGATCTCTTTCGGGGCACGAATGGATTGCAAGTGCCTAACGACGTGAGAGGTTTCGTTGTGTTCAACGAGCAGTTCGGTTTGATTCATAAAATCCGCAAGCGAACGATTTAGTTTACGGGAAAGTATAGAGCCTAGGATAAACATAATGGTCGCAATCATTAAAAATAACAATGTGTTTGGAATAATTGTTTTTATAACAGAAGCCACTACACTTTCCACCGGACGAGCAATCCAAACCGTCCATCCATACTCAGGTACCACTTCATATGTGACAAATTGAGACTGCTGTTTTTCTTCATCAAAAACTCGCCAAACATTTCCCCACATTCGCTCTCCATGCTCATCCGGATTCATCGTAACCGTTTTCACTTCTTTAGACGGGTATGTGTTTGGATGAAACACAATCTGATCTCGATCATCCACGACTACCGGAAATTGTTCTTGATTAAAATTGTTGGCAATCAAGGTCTCTCCAATCCCTTCTAAACTTAAGGCACCTAATATGTAACCTGACATATCATCTTCTTCGGAGAATATCGGTGTTGCAATGACAATCAAAGGTTTTTGGCTACCTCCACGTCCTTGGAATACATGAGAGACGTATGTGTCTCTCGTCATTTGAAGTTGTTTGAAGTAAAAACGATTACTAAAATCAAGCCCGATATTAGACTGTCCGTCCCCATTTACTTTCGGTGAAAAAGCGATGGTACGTCCGCCCTCATCAGCGATATATAAATTCTCAAAGCGTGGATTGTGCGTTTTAATATGATCAATCATCTCCTGTTCAACAGCTACAGATGAACCTGTTGAACGAAGGGTTTCGACATTGTCTGCAGTCGTTTGAATAACTTGTCTACTTTGCTCAATGTAATCATACACAATCGACTGCATTTGTTTCGTGGCCACTTCCTGTTGTACAAACTCTTCTTTCACACCTTGTATGGTATCGAATAAATAGATAACTAAAGAAAAGAAACCTGAGACAATAATGAGTAAAATAAAATCAAATAACAATCTCCCCCGAAATGTTTCTCGCATACGACGGACTCGTTTCATTCTTTTCACCACCCTATAAAAAAGATTAGCACGCTTTATATTTTTTTAAGTTGCTCCTTCATATTTTTTATGTTTTTGTTATGACGGTGTTGTGACGGATTATGCTATTCCTGCTGTATCCTTTACTCAAATACAGCAGGAAAAAGCGGTCTAGACATCTGAATTCTAGACCGCTTCATAATTTGTCATATGTTTTTCAAGCTCTGTACTGGCAATGTTCTCTTTTCGGACTCTCACTTAAGGTGCAAATCAATCGAAAGTCTATATATATCTTTCCAAAAAACTTATGAACTCTTCAAACTGGAAGCGAGTGCCTCATCAAACCGTGCGGTAATTTGATGCGGGCGAGTAATCGCTCCACCTACGACGACAGCATATGTTCCTAAATTCATACAACGCTTCGCCATCTCAGGTGTCAAAATATTCCCTTCTGCGATAACCGGTCGAGACACGTGGTGTAACACATCTTTTAGAAACTTGAAATCATCATGGTAGAGGAGAGATCCGTTTGTCTCTTTTGTATATCCATGTAGCGTTGTCGAAATATAGTCAAAACCAAGACGATCCGCTTCGATACAATCGTTGAGTGTTGCACAATCCGCCATGATTGCCTGTTTCGGATAAATCGAACGAATGGCATGCACCAACTCTTGAAGCGTCACCCCGTTCGGTCGGAGGCGTTGTGTCGCATCGAGGGCGATTACGTCCACGCCGACTTCAATCAACTCTTCGACTTCTTTCATCGTTGCCGTGATAAAAACGTCACTGTCTTCATAGTCACGTTTGACGATGCCGATAATCGGAACAGCGACCTGTTTTTTAATTTCTTGAATATCTTTCGCTGAATTGGCCCGAATTCCTTTGGCGCCACCTTGAACGGCCGCGATGGCCATCCGTCCCATAATGAACTCACTATGGAGCGGTTCATCTTCTAAAGCCTGGCACGAAACAATCAATCCAGTCGGTAATGTTGTCATACTGATTATTCACTTCTTTCTTTTAAACGATCAAGCGCTTTAAGCGTTCGCATATAGTGCGCTTTTAATGCTTCATTCGTCTCCATCAATGTTTTCGTCACCGCATCTGCCGTAAAGAGAAGCGGGAGTTGGGTATTAATCAAGAATGCCTCTCCTGACGCACCGGCGGTCAACAAACGATAGTCGGCAAGCTCGGCAAGTGGCGAATGCTGATATCCGACGAACGCGACTGTCGTACAGCCCGATTCTTTTGCGAGTTGAACGGCTTGGACGACTTCTCGACTTTCTCCACTGTTTGAGAAAGCAATGACCAAATCTTCTGCAGTGACAATCGACGCGTCCATGACCATGCTATGACTATCAAAAGCCGTAGTTGCCAACAGTCCCATCCGTCTCAACCTGTATTCCATCTCTTGAGCAACCAGTCCAGCGTTGCCCAATCCATACAAATGGATGGAACGGCTCGAAGTAATTTCCTTACAAATAGCGAGCAACTCGTCTTGATCAATCAAATGAGCGGTTGTCTGAATCAATTCAATATATGATCGCTGCATCGGTTCGAGCGAAGTTGTTTGGGGCAAATTCGTTTCCGTCAACGTCTTTTGCATCATGAGCTTCAGTGAACTATAACTTCCCACTCCGATTTTTTTGCAAAACCGCGTGATGGTTCCTGGAGAAGTCGTAATCGCATTTGCTAAATCGGTAATGTTCATTTCGATTGCCTCATTCATGTTTGCCATCAGATAATCCGCAATCTTTTTCTCACTGTCTGTCATTTCTGAATACACGTGCTTCATTTGCTCCCACACGGTTCTTCCCTCCAACACATTTGTTATTCGCCCCGGCCTAACGCCTCTTGGACTTCATTCTTAATAATTGTAACAGAAGGACCGTAGATTACCTGAATCCCATTCCCTTTTTGAACCACCCCGTGCGCGCCTGTCTCTTTCAACAAGTCTTCACGGACATGTTGATTGTCGTTAACGGTAACGCGGAGGCGTGTCGCGCAGCAATCGACCGTCTCAATATTGTCATCGCCACCTAGTGCCGCAATGATGGCTGTTGTACGACCTGATGCTGCGATGTCTGCCGTCTTCGCTACCTCATCCGAGCGTCCTGGTGTCATGAAGTTGAACTTCGTGATTAGGAAGCGGAACGTAACGTAGTAGAGCAAGAACCAGAAGGCACCGATGACCGGTACGAGCATCCAGTTCGTCTTGTCATTCCCTTGTAAAACCCCGAATAAAATAAAGTCGATGAATCCTCCGGAAAACGTTTGACCAATTGTAATCTCAAAGATGTGAGCCATCATAAAGGCAAGTCCATCAAAGATGGCATGGACCAAATAGAGGACTGGCGCCACGAATAAGAACGCGAATTCGAGCGGTTCCGTGATTCCCGTCAAGAACGATGTGAGTGCGGCAGAAAACAAGAGACCGAATACGACTTTCTTTTGCTCTGGTTTGGCACAGTGATACATCGCAAGCGCTGCACCGAGAAGACCAAACATCATCGTGATGAATCGTCCAGACATGAAACGCGCTGTCCCCTCATAGAACTGTGTCGTATTTGGATCAGCCAATTGTGCGAAGAAAATCTTTTGTGTTCCTTCAATCAATGTACCGTCGATGACCATTGAGCCCCCGAGTCCAGTAGTCCAAAACGGAATGTAGAAAATATGGTGCAACCCGAATGGCCCAAGCATCCTTAGGACGAACCCATAGATGAACGTTCCAATATAACCTGTTTTCTCAACGATACCACCTAGTGAGAAAATCCCATTCTGTACCGTCGGCCAAATGAAATAGAGTCCAATCCCAACACCAATCGCCACGAATGATGTAATAATCGGCACAAAGCGTGATCCGCTGAAGAAGCCGAGAAACTGTGGAAGTACTTGCTTGTTATAGCGGTTATGCAAGAGTGCCGTGACAATCCCAATCAATATCCCGCCAAACACACCGGTTTCGAGTGTTTGGATTCCAAGTGCCATTCCTTGACCGGCACTTGCTAAGTTCGTTTCCATCAACTCTCCTGTAATCTGAAGCATAGCGTTGATGGTCGCATTCATAATCAAATAACCAAGCATTGCCGCCAAACCGGCCGTTCCTTTATCAGACTTCGCAAGTCCAACAGCGACACCGATAGCAAATAATACAGCCAAGTTCGCAAATACAATCGAACCTGCGGCTGCCATAATCGTGAACAGATGTTGCAACCAGTCGATGTCAAGAAACGGATATGCTTGTACCGTATTTGGGTTAGACAATGCGCCCCCAATCCCTAACAATAGTCCTGCTGCCGGTAAGACAGCAATCGGCAACATGAACGATTTCCCGAATTGTTGCGCTCGTTCAAAGAGACGTGACATGAATAATTCCTCCTTAAAATCATTTTCACCTGAATCATAATATGAAAAATATTTTAATGCAAGCGTTTACGGTAAAAAAGATTTTAAAAAAGAGTGACCACTTTGGGCCACTCAAGATTATCCCCGACTCTTCCGCGTCAACGTCAATCCACCAAATCCACTAATCACGGCGATGTAAAATCCTAAATCGTAAAACCAGCCCGTGTTATTCACTTCATAAACACGGTACGTATCATTGAATAGCCCTAAGATAAGTGAGATCGGTGCAATCCATCCATGCCAAATGCCCCAGAAAAAACCTGCCGGGTCTGTCGTGTACGTTCCATCACCCGGTACACAGCCTCCAAGCAATGTGACGAGCATCAACATAATGAGTATGATACCAAATCGTTTCATCGTTTATCCCTCCTGTTATGTGTATTCCCGTTTCTCGAAAAAAAGCACTGACAAACGTCAGCGCCAAAGTTGAACCGTGTTCGCAAACTCAATATCGGTCGAGAGTTCACCGTCCAGCGCATGAATATCGAAGTCTTCCCCGTCGAGCCACTTTTGGAAGTCGAAGATGACCGGGTCGCGGTCCCCGCCGAGCGCAAACCATGTCTCGAGTGTTTCCGGGAAATAGGCAGCCGTGTGAATCGTCCCGGCCCAACTTTTATAAAGTTCAGAGAAGACTCCTTTATCGGAGTCGTTCATGAGACGAAATGCGCTTTCCGCATCTTGAATCAAGTGCTGCACCACTTTGATTTCCATCATGCGACGCGTGGAATCATCAAGGTGGTAGCGATTCTCATGTTGCAATAGTTCGAAATGATTCGTGCAGATATTTGATTCGCGGACTTGAATGTCACGAGGCGTCGCCTCAATCACACGTGTTTTCGACGACTTGTCATGAACGACGTACGTAAATGAGCCGCGATGCGGAATCTCTTTTAATAAGTCGACCGCTTCTTCCACCGTCGCGCATGTTTCGAGAATGATGCGTCCGATCATCTGACAGACGAAGCCGTCTCCAGGTCGACGACGATTGATAAAGTTATAGCCCATGGCGAGTCCTTTTTCATTCATCCCGTCCATCCGACCCGTAATGCGAGAGACCGGTCCGATGACTGCATATCCATCATCGGGCTGAAAGACGTTGTAACGTCCGTCATACGTCATTGGATGGTAGTCGTAATTGCGGACGAGAAAGTTATCTCCCGTCAGAATCGAACATCCGCTGATTGGATTATTGACGCGGAAATGCCCGAAATGAAGCAGTGTATCATTGAGTGATAATTTTAGCTCATCTTGGAGGCCAATCAACTCTTCCCAAATCTTTGGAGCGAACTCCTCAAAAGCAGCCTTCGCCTCTGTGGCATCAATCTCAAATCGGGGGACACGTAGTTTCCATTGATCCGTCCGATTCTCAAGCAATTGACTTCGCTTTATATATTTACCTTGAAATCGACCGAAATCATAATGACTTCCACGAAATTGTGTCAGTTCACTAGAGAATTGTTGCATAAAAAAACCTCCCTTGCGCCCATTATAGCGGACACGCGAGAGGTCTGTCTGAAGTGAGACTGTTTTACAACTTGAACTGCTGACTCATCTGTTGCATCGACTCTGCCGTACTTGACAAGTCTTTGACGAGACGGTTCATCGTCTCACTCGTCGCTGACATCTGTTCAGTTGATGCAGCCACTTCTTCATTCCCAGCCGTGCTCTCTTCCGAAATTGAAGCGATTTCGGACAACCCGTGTTGAATCTGGTCTTGATTTGTCTTCACTCGGTCTAGTTGACCACGCATCGATCCAGTCAACTGTTGCATATGACGGACACTCTGTTCGATTTCAGTGAAAGCATGCTTCGTCGATTCGAGTGTCGCTTTACCTTCCTCAGCCGCTGTCATGCTTTCTGTAAACGTTTCCCCGAGCGCAATCGAGTTTTGTTTGACGCTTCCGACAATCTCCGAAATCTCACTGACGGAATCAGCAACACTGTCGGACAGTTTACGAATCTCTGAAGCGACGACCGCAAATCCTTTTCCGTGCTCACCGGCACGAGCCGCTTCAATCGCCGCGTTCAGTGCGAGTAAATTCGTTTGTTGCGAGATTTGTCGAATCATCGTCACGAGTTCAGTCACCTCGTCGGCTTGTTGTTCAAAGTCTCGAACTTGTCCTTGTGACGTCTTCACCTGCGTATGGATATGTGTCATTTTGTCGACAGCACTTTCCATATAACTCAGACCGTCCATCGTCACCCGACTGACGACCTCTGCCTGTTCGCTCACTTGCTCTCCATCAGATGTCGTTTGCTCGACAAGCGTCGAAAATTCATTCATATGTCCATATAGACGCATCGTCAACACACTTTGGTTTTCGACACCACTCGCGATTTCTTCCATCGTATAGGCAATTTGTCGAGAGGCATCATTCACTTCTTCTGAGATGCCTGAGACGTTGCCGCTCTCGTCACGTACCGTCTGTGCCGACGTTTGAATACCGGAAATCAAATCTTTCAACATATGGGTCATTTTGTCCATCGATGCCGTGAGACGCTTAATTTCATCGTCCGATTTCAGATGAATTTTCTCGACCTCATTCGTTGCTGTCGCCAAATCGCCTTCCGCAATTGAGGTCGCCACGCGCTCTAGCGATTGGAGCGGTCGCAACTTCCATCCAAGATAACGCCAAATAACGACGGCTGACATCACAAGTAAGATGATGAGGCCGATGAGGATTGGGAGTAAACTCTCTTTCAATACTTCTCCCGTAATCGCTGCGACTTCGGTTGCAGCTTTATCGATGCCGAGTACACCAACGACCTCGCTACCGCGTTTGATTGGGACGAGTACCGTGACATACTCCCCGTATTCCGGATCATCGATGATATCGGTCGTGACGGTCTTTCCTTGAAATGCTGCCTCTACTCTTTCATACGTCAGCGCTGTGGTCGACGTCCCGATGTCCGCTGCATCTGCCGAATTCAAGCCATCCACGATGATTTGAACGTCTTCATCCTCTGTGGCAATCGTATACACATACATAGCTCCGATTTGTTGGCGATATGTATCTAGATATTCACGAAACTGTTCATATTGTTCATTTTTTGACGGATTCCCCAAAAAGGATGTATATGCATCTGCATCGAACTCCTCATTAATTCGTTCGCCGTCCTCAATCATCGTCGCATGAAGCGTGCTGAGTACGGAATGTTTCGTACTAAAATACTGAACGACCCCGAACGTGACGATGAGCAACGTGACGAAGACTAACATCGCTGCTAAAATGCGTGTCTGTAAGGATTGTGATTTCTGTTTCATCTCGATCTCCTCCATTCTGTCCTTACTCTTTGTATCGGATAGAACGCATCAATCTCCACAAAAAAACAGACGATTTTCGACAAAATCGTCTGTTTTTATTCAATATTTGTCGAATTGACAATTTCGAGCGGAATCGTGACTTCTGATTCGCCTTCCTCTACGAGATGGAAGAGCGGAAGTGTTTCCGATACGAAAAGTTCAGGGTCTACGTCTGTCTGATATTCATACGTTCGAATGTCTTCTTCCCGTTCTGCAATCAATTCACCAAACGGAATCGCAATCCGTTCCCCATCGACCTCATAACTCATGACAGTCGTCGGGTCGAGGCGACGATTTTCAAGCATCCGAATCGTAAAGAGCATCGTTGTACTATTCGTACGTTCGAGTGAAACGGCAATCGCATCGGATTGTCCGGCACGCTTCTCAATCATCGTCTCATCCACATTTTGTTCATAGACGACATTTTCTTCTTTCGACTCTTCCGTCTGTAGTTGCTGACAGCCCACAATCGTCATTAAGCCAACTAGTAACACAATTACTAAAGCACGCATCCCATTTCTCCTTACTTCAAGGCGAAAGTGAGTTCTGCTTCACAAGCAACTTCTCCATCTACCGTAGCCACGGCACGTCCTTTACCGATTGGGCCACGTATTTTCATGATTTCCACCTCAAGACGCAGCTGATCGCCCGGAACGACTTGACGTTTGAAACGACAGTTGTCAATCCCTGCGAAAAAGGCGAGCTTGCCTCGATTTGATTCGTCTTTCAACATCGCGAAAGCACCGACCTGTGCGAGTGCCTCAACAATCAAGACGCCTGGCATGACGTTATAGTCTGGGAAATGCCCGTTAAAGAACTCTTCGTTCGCCGTGACATTTTTTAATCCGACAGCACGCTTCTTTTCCTCGACTTCTAAAATTCGATCAATTAACAGAAACGGGTATCTGTGTGGAATTACTTCTTTGATTTGCTCAACTGTATACATCCATCCACCGCCTTTAAGAGGTTAGCCAAAAGTCGGTGATATGGCGCCATGTTTCGATGTCGAATACATCTTTCCAATCGCCTCCGCCAATGACGCTATATCCAATGATCGCTCCGAGTGCGAGCATCGCGATTGCCAACACTAAAACAACGAGTACACGCAGTAAGATCGGGAATCGACGATGATTCGACAATCGTGATCGCTTTTTCTGCTCTGTCTCTTGTTCCGGTGAACCTTTTTGTTCTTCCGAACTCGTTTGTTCATCGTTCGCCACGTCCAACCATCCTTTCAGCTAAAATGATTATATCATATTAGTACCTGGTATTAAAATGCATAAATTGCTACCTTTTTAGTGTACCCTATGCACAAATGTCGAACAAGCATCCTTCCCTGACAGAAGGTGAACGATTATTTCCTTTTCTTAAAAATATGCTACGCTTATGCTATTCAATATCAGGAGGACTGTCTATGTGGAAAGAATTTAAAAAATTTGCGATGCGAGGAAATGTCATCGATTTGGCGATCGCTGTCGTATTAGGTGCAGCATTCACAGCCATCGTGAACTCGCTCGTCAACGATATTTTTATGCCGCTTCTCGGAATCATTATTGGAGGAATTGATTTTTCTAGTTTAAAAGTAAGCGTACTTGGCGTCGACGTTCTATACGGGAACTTCATTCAACAAATTGTATCTTTCGTCTTGATTGCCATCGCACTCTTCTTGATCGTAAAAGTCATCAACCGTCTGCAACGTGAGAAGGAAGTCGAAGAGGCCGCTGCCCCGATTCCTACGAAAGAAGAACAATTGTTGACAGAAATTCGTGATCTTTTGAAAGAACGTTCCCAGTGAACACGAAAGCGCCTTGACTATTGTCGAGGCGCTTTTTCAATGACGTGACGTACACGTCGAACTGCATTTGTTAGCAGCGGGGCCGCTTCCCATATCGCTTCTTCTAACGTCATAACCCGTGACACGATCGGAAAAATCGCAACGATGCCGGATTCCACATGAGAGGTATAATCGGATTGTCCCGTGAAGACGAGTGTCGGTACCCCATACGTATGTGCGAGACGGGCCAATCCGTAAGGTGCCTTTCCTTCAAGACTTTGCGCATCAAACTTTCCTTCTCCTGTGATGAGCCAATCTGCCTCTTTCAACAGTTCTTCCATCTTAGACCACTTGACTATTTCTTCGATGCCTTTCATGTATGTTGCACCGAGCTGTAAGAACGCAAACCCGATGCCTCCAGCTGCCCCTCCTCCCTGCCATATTCTCATATCCTGTTCAAAACAATTCGCATAGCTTTCAAGGATTTCGTCATATCGGATTACTTCATCTGCTGCCAATCCTTTCTGAGGACCGAACACATGCGCTGCCCCGTTCTCTCCAATCAGCGGATTACGCACATCGGAGGCGATTCGCCACTCGACGTTGCGTACTCTCGGATCGAGACCCGACCAATCTATCGATGCTACCTCATGAATCTGATGCGGGATAGTAGATAACACTGACCCGAACGTATCAAAAAAGCGAACACCCAGCGCCTCAAGCAATCCTTTCCCACCATCAATCGTTCCGCTCCCGCCAAGCCCAACGGTGATCACGCTTGCTCCACAGTCTAGTGCTTGAACAATCTGATGTCCAACTCCAATTGAACTGTAGCGCCACGGGTCGACATGCGAGAGGAGTGTCAAACCTGTCGTTTCTGCCACTTCGATGACCGCATGTTTCGTCGACGGTTCGAAACCAAATCGAGCGGTACGTTCTACTCCATCCAGACATGTGACGACCTCTTCCACGACCGTCGCATCTTCGTGCGTCTTGAACCAGGCATCAAGAAACCCCTCACCTCCGTCCGAAATCGGAATAGCGATCACTTCATGCCCATCGAGTGCATGCATGACGGCTTGATTGGCTTCCATACTCGAAAGTGAGCCTTTGAATGAGTCCATCGCAACCACGATTCGCATCTGTTGATCCTCCTGTTCTTTCAGTTATATAAAAACCGCTCCTCGGTATGAGAAGCGGTATGCGTTATGGACGCAATGCTGTGACAAGTCCCATCATTTGATCACTCATCGACATGGCCCGTGAGTTCATTTGATACGCACGTTGTGTAATGGTCATGTCGGTCATCTCTTTCGTCAAATCAACGTTCGATGACTCGAGTGTCCCTTCAATCAATAGATTTCCGAGCGGACGATCGACTTCGGTCTCCAAATCCGCTGCGAACACGTTATCCCCAAGCGGTCTTAATTCCGATGTATTGCGGACTTCCACGATGTCGAGACGTCCAAATTCTTGTTCCACTCCGTTCATGCTTGCGACGACTACGCCATCTTGGCGAATACGCTGATTCGTCGCATCGTTCGGCATCGTAATCGGATTGCCGTCATCTCCAAGAAGCGGGTTTCCGTTCACATCGACAAGTGTCGTCTCGTCACCAACTGACAGTTGCATATTCCCACTGCGTGTCACACCGACGCCATTCGGTGTGTCTACAACGAAAAATTGACGGCTCGCCTTCAAGAAGACGTCCAAACCGCGATCTGTCGTACGTACTTGTCCGATATTGAATTGTTGTGTGATGTCGGCGACATGTCCACCAACGCCGATTCGAATCCCATTCGGCGTATCACGGCCAATTTCAAATTCCGGGCGCGGTTGGTTATTGTATGCCTGTGACAACAAGGAAGCAAACTGTCCCTGCTGCCGCTTGAACCCGACCGTATCGACGTTCGCGATGTTATGACCTGTCACATCCAATTGACGTTGTAGTTGGGACAGGGAGTTAACCGAATTATAAATAGACTGCATGGTTCTCCTCCTTAACGAATACGAGCGATTTCGATTGCCCGCTCGGCACTTTTATCATACGCTTGGACGACTTTTTGATTGGCTTCAAACTGACGATACGTCATCATAAGATCTGCCATCGTCTGATCGAGATTGACGTTCGCTTCTTCAATAAATCCTTGCAATACCTCTACTTGTGCAGGAGCAGGCGCATCACCCGTCACACGCCAGTCATTTCCGACTTGCTCCAGTGTTGTCAAATCATCGATTTGATAAGCACCAAGTGTCCCCACATTTTGTCCAAGAGAGGTGATGACCCCATCTTTTCCTACTTGGAACTCACTTGATGGCAACTGAATTCGTTCCCCCTCATCGGAGAGGATATACCCACCGTCCGCAGAGCGAAGGAATAATGCCTCGTCAATCGAGAAGCGTCCGTTTGTCGTGTACAATGTTTCCTCGCCCTGTTCGACTGCAAACATCGGAGCTCCCGTGAAATCAGTAGGTGCCTTTAAATAAAGGTCTGTCGGGCTACCGGATTCTGTGATACTTCCAGCCGAGAAACGGGGCATCGTTTCTTGAAGATAGACACCCATCGAAAGAGTCCCTACCTCTCCTTTCACACGCGACTTCCCGTTATCTGGGTTACTGACTTGCGCGAGTAACATCTCCGGAAACGATCGGACCACGCCGTCAGACGCCTTGAAGCCCGGGGTTCGGACATTACCAAGGTTATTGCTTAAAATCTCTTGCTGGCGCTGAAGGGCATTCATCGCACCCGCTGCTGTATATAATCCGCGTAGCATAATCGTCTTCCTTTCATCCTATATCATGATTCACTCTCTATATCGTACCAAATGAGCGTCGCATTCACCGTTTTTTCAAAAAAAGTCCATCCTATTTATTTAGGAAGAACTTTTTTCATTGATATGATTGACCATCGGTAACTCAACCATCATCGTTGTACCTTTTCCAATTTGAGAGCGAACGGCAATCGTACCACCGTGCAGTTGAACGATTTCTTTACAAATGGATAGACCTAAACCGGTTCCGCCGATTCGTTTACTCTCTTCCGATGAAGAGCGGTAAAACTTATCGAAAATCCGATCCGCGTCTTCGTCAGAAAGTCCAAGTCCTTCATCTGTGATGGCGATTTGAATCGTGTCTTGCTCACACGTTACATCAACCGTTACATTCCCACCGTTTGGTGAATATTTTATAGAATTGTTCAAGATGTTCGAAAATACTTGACGCAACTGCGCCGGGTCGCCCGCCACAAAAATGGATTCGTCACAGTTAAAGTGGAAGAAGTGGTGCTCCGTTGAACCAGCATGAATCTCGAGGATATCGGACAGCAGTTCAAATAAACTTTCGACTTGAAATTCCGGTGTTCCCATTCCCGCCTCCATTTTTTGTACGTCTAACAAATCACTCACGAGCCGTTCGAGCCGTTTTGTTTCACTCGTAATCATCTCTAAATATCGAGTTCGCTTCTCTTCTTTTAATTTACGATTTTTCAGAAGTTCTGAAAATCCAAGAATTGATGTGAGTGGTGTCCGTAACTCATGGGATACCGTCGCCACGAGCTCTGTCTTCAGACGATTGATTTCTGTTTCCTGGGTAATATCTCGTGATACGAAAATCACACCGACCCGTTCGTTATTCAAATCAATCGGTTCTGCGTACATCCGAATCGTCTTCTGCCCATCAAGCATCGAATACGTGTACGTTTCCTCGAACACACCTTCTTCTTTCGCACGCTTAGTGAAGCGATTCAGTTCCTCTGGATTATCGAGTTGATTCATAAACATCGGGTAATGCATCGCAATTGGATATAAGCTCCCCCGCTCCTGTGATGGAATCGGGTGTTCATATAAGTCAAAGAGCGCGCTGTTCGCAAAACGTTCGTTCGTTGAAAGTTCTGTGTATACAATCGAGTCCCGCATCGTGTGCAAAATACGGGCGGTCTTCTCACGTTCTAAGTCGACTTGGCTTTGTTGATTTTGAAGTGAGGTTGCCATTTCATTAAATGCCTTCGATAACTGTCCGACTTCGTTTTTCAACGGTTTGATTGGAATAAGGGTCGCATTCGGATTATTCGAGAGTCGTTCACTGTTGACCATCAGCGTTTGCAATTGATTTATCAGTCTTAAAATATACGGTTGTAAGCCGACGAATAACAAGAAGAGTGCCCCGAGTAAAATCAAGAGCCACATCCATTGTGCTTTCACTAACTGTTTCGACAGCGAGTCTCGTAATTCACTTTCTTGAAAATCAAGATTTTGTCGATAATCGGTAAAGACCGATTCCATATCGACGATGCTCGCACTCATATCGGCCGCACTACTTGAGTTCAGCTTAAATCTTGTTTGCGTGGACGTTTCATTTTTCGGCATGAATTGTCCTACGGTGCGCATCTGCAGGAACGATTCATCAATTTCTCCTGCCTGCTTCGCAACCACATATTGCTCTAGTGCCGGCATGACGCGCGTCGTATAGATAGAAAAGAGGAGGCGCGCATCTTCAGCAAACTGTACTTCTTCTTCATTTTTTGCTTGTGTCTCGAACCAGATTGTTTGCTCATTGATATTCGTCTGAGCTGTTCGTACTTCTTCTAATAGAGCACTTTCTCCAAGAAGCACGTGACCTCTTAACTCGTATTGCATCGATTGCCACGTTTCAAATAGGTCTGTCGCCCGTGCACGTTGCTCACTGATTCTTTCTAATTTTACGGTCGTCTCTTGAATCGATTGCTGTGTATAAAAATAGGTTCCAATCGACGTGAGCGTCACTAAGGCAATCAATATATATAAAATTGTCATAACTTGTCGACTAATGCGTTGTTCAATCCAACGTTTCATGGAATGCCTTCTTCCTTCACTCTTAGAATGCCTCACCTCGTACGGTGAATGACTTTTTCTGTTCAAACAAAAAAAGTTCGGGTACGATGATGAGACGGAGAGTCACTTCAAAAATCCATTCACCTAATAGGAAGAATAACGGAAGGACCTCACAAGAAACTCACAAAGATTGAAGGGAATGTGCACATGACGCGTAATCGAATGACGTTTATCTTCATCCTTGTGATGTTGATTGGCGTCAGTCTCACTTTATTGATTCGACATCAGTCGATTAATCCAACCGTCACCGTTAATAAGGGCGAAGCTTCTCTTCTCTCTTCTACTGTTGACGAAGAAATCTTGAGACTAGACGGCTCATGGCGTTATGAGTCAGGAATTGTCAGCCAAGTTGATCGTCGATCCTATCGAACCATTCCTTTTACAACCCCTTATCGTGAATCTACCTATGAACTCGATATCGCGTTGCCAACCGGTACGTATGCCTTGCTCATTCCAAAGTCCCTATCATCCTCTAAGCTTTTGATTGATGGGAAAATGGTTGAAACGATACAAATTGGAAACAATCGTCTCGTCGAGCAGCCGTCTCTCCTCCTGATCGATGATGAGACAAAACAATTCCGACTGACGATTCAACATGAACGACAGGCAGGTAATTCCGCACCCATCGAAGAAAGTATATTGGTCGGACCGTTACATGCCATCATGACTACTCAAAATGCTTATGCCGGCTACGAATTTTTCATGTTGCTCATTTCACTTTTGATTGCCATGTTCTATGCCATCGTCTATCTCTTTCACCGAAATGAACGGTTGTATGGTTTCGGGACAGCCTTCTTTTTGTTGACGAGTTTTTCAATCATGTCCCGAAACGGCATGTGGATCTCGGGGAGTGATAAGTTGACGTTAAGTTTAGCCTTACTGAGCATCATCATGCTAATTGAGTTTTCGCGATGTTTGGAACGGGTGTCATTTGACCGGTTTTTGGCCATTTCGAGATATCCACTGTATGGATTGACTGTACTAGCCATCTTCCTGCCCTCTTCCGTTTACGAGGGGTATGAATACTTTGTATGGATGATCGTTTTATTTATCACGTTCTTCTGGGTCGGATTGAATATTGGATGGCTTCTTGAAAAATACAAGTCAGGTAACCCGCTCGAATTATTAACCTTCACGCTCGCCCAACTCGTCGGGTATATCGGAATCACGACATCGACGTTCATCGTTTCGCCCGATCAGCAGTTGTATGCTAATACATTTACTATCATTTATTTCCTGTTGATGTTTTTATTGCTACCGATTCATCTGTCCACGGATAAGAATAAGAAACAACAAGTTGAAGCGTTGGCCTCGCAACACGAAATGTCATTCTTCAACGCTCAAATCAAACCACACTTCCTCTACAATACGTTTGGAAACGTGATCGCTCTCTGTTATACGTCTCCACCCGATGCAGCTCGTCTACTCAGTCATTTGAGCACTTACGTCCGCTTTATTTTTGAAAATGGTCGTACCGAAAATGAGATTTCTATTCGCCAAGAAGTCGATATGATCGACTCTTATCTCGCCATTGAACAGACACGGTTTCGTGATTCGTTCGAGATCGAGAAAGAAATTGATGAATCTCTTTTGGACTGTTCGATCCCGCCCTTGTTGATTCAACCACTTGTTGAAAACGCCGTTCGACATGGACTCTATCGACACCCTGGACAAAAACGACTCACACTTTCCATCCAAGAACGAAACGGAATGATTGAGATTTATGTTCAAGATACAGGGAGTGGTTTTGATCCAGATTTATCAAAAGAAACATCTGGTATCGGAATATGTAATATTAAAAATCGGATTGAACATCTCCAGGGTGCGACATTCGACTTAAATTCCGTTTTAAGAAAAGGAACTACTGTCCATTTGCGATTACTAAAACAGGAAAGGACGAATCACTTAGATGCGTACGATTTTAATTGAAGATGAACATCATATTTTAGGGATGATGGAGCGGATTATAAAAGAGGAGCCGTCTCTTGAGTGGATTGGTTCGTTCCAAAGTCCGGTTCAAGCTCTCACTTTTATTCAAAAGCACCCGGTAGACCTTGTCTTTTTAGATATCGAGATGCCTGAAATGACCGGGCTTGAGCTTGCCACCTATTTGCCTGAACGGACGCAGATCGTCTTTACAACGGCCCATCAACAATATGCAGTCGAAGCATTCAATCTTCATGCGACACATTACTTGTTGAAGCCAATCACTGAGCAGATGATTCATAATGTCATTCCACGTATCATCCAGCGCTATGAGACAATTCAACAAAAGAACCTCCATCAATCTTGTCGCATACAATTCTTGGATCGTTTTTCGGTACGAACACAAGATGGAAGCCTTGTGAAGTGGCCAACGCAAAAAACGGAGGAGTTATTCGCTTATTTGGTCTATCATCGTAAACAGGTCGTTAATAAATGGGTGCTTGCCGAAACACTTTATCCGGACATCGATGAACCACAACGCGCCTTACACAACGTATACAACACTATCTATCGATTGAAGAAGACGTTAGCTGAACATGAACTCGATATTATTGTCAATACGATAAATAATGGCTATTCCATCGAACTTGGTGATACCTGTGCCTGTGATTATTATGATTGGCTTGATGCGACTGAATCTACGATTTCAAAAACGGACTTGAAAAATCGCTTGTTTGTCGACAAAGACTATACGTGGCACTAAGAAAAGGCATCTCGCAAAAAGCAAGATGCCTTTTTGTATTAGCGTCCCGTGAAACCACCATCCACATGAAGATGTTGTCCGTTCACCCATGCCCCATCTATCCCCATCAAGAAAAAAAACAAAACGAGCCGTATCTTCAGGCGTTCCAAAGCGATTGTTTGGAAACATGGATCAGTTTTCTTCCAAGAATCCGAAGATAACGTCTTTTGACTCTTATCTGAAAAACTCGTCTACCTATACAAAACAAGCGACCGCTCGCGCGGTCGCTTGTTTGTTTACTTCAATCGATCTAAGTTCTCGAGCATGATGCCTGTCCCGTGCGCGACACTGAGTGTCGGCTCCTCGGCCATCATGACTGGAAGCATGACGCGCTCTGCTACAAGTTGGTCAAGACCGTGAAGGAGTGATCCTCCACCTGTCATGATGATGCCACGGTCAATAATATCAGCTGCGAGTTCTGGTGGTGTCTGTTCTAACACCCGCTTCGTCGCTTCGACGATTTCATTGGCTGATTCAGCCATTGCTTCGCGAAGTTCCTCCGACGTGATGGTCACCGTACGTGGCAATCCACGTACCATGTCACGTCCACGAATATCCATCGTTTCGTTACGCCCACCTGGGAATACGGTTGCAATTTCTTTCTTTATTTGCTCGGCTGTACGCTCCCCGATGATGAGCTTATGCTTTTCTTTGATGGCGCGAAGGATGTCCGTATCGAAACGGTCCCCGGCAATCTTGATTGTTTCACCGCAAACGATGTCTCCCATCGAGAGGATGGCGACGTCTGTCGTCCCACCACCGATATCGATGATCATGTGACCGACTGGCTTCCAAATATCCATGCCTGAACCAACGGCTGCCGCTTTCGGTTCTACGGCAAGAAAGACCTCTTTCGCTCCTGCTTTCTCAGCTGCTTCGCGAATCGCTTTTGCTTCGACCGGTGTGACGTTCGCAGGTGTACAAATCAACATACGAATGCCTCCGAAGAAGCCTCGGACTTGAATTTTTTCGATGAAGTGACGGAGCATTTCTTCTGTAGTGGCGAAATCGGCGATGACTCCATCACGGAGAGGACGAATCGCTACGATATCACCAGGTGTACGACCAACCATCTCATACGCTTCTGAACCGACTGCTAGTACTTTCCCTGTAGAGCGTTTCATCGCAACGACTGAAGGCTCGTCTAAGACGATTCCTTTCCCTTTGACGTGAATGACAACATTTGCTGTCCCTAAATCAATCCCGATATCTTTTGAAAACATGATGTGTAGGTTCCTCCGTTCGTTCTTCATTGAAAAGAGCGAGAAGAGTCTCTCCTCGCCCTCTATTTCGTGTTCGTCTCTTAGTTCTGAACCATTTCTTCAGCAACTTCGACAGTCCCTTCAATACGCTCGATGTCTGCACCGAGTGCTTGAAGTTTCTTGTGGAAGTCGACGTATCCACGGTCGATATGATATAAATCACCAACGCGTGTCTCTTTTTCTGCGATGAGACCTGCGAGAATAAGTGATGCTCCAGCACGAAGGTCAGTTGCAACGACCTCTGCTCCTTGAAGGCCTACGCCTCCTTTGACGATTGCTGAACGTCCTTCAATCTTAATATCCGCATTCATGCGACGGAACTCTTCCACGTGCATGAAACGATTCTCGAACACCGTTTCCGTAATGACAGATGTGCCACCTGCTTTCAAGACGAGTGCCATCATTTGCGATTGCATATCTGTCGGGAATCCAGGGTGTGGCATTGTCTTCACATCAACCGGCTTCAACTCATCCGGTGCTGAGACACGCATGCCTTCAGCAGTATCCTCGAAACGAACACCCATCTCTTCCATTTTTGAAATGAGTGGACGAAGATGTTCACGTTCTGCGCCGATGACTTCGATGTCACTTCCTGTAATCGCGCCGGCGACGAGGAATGTACCTGCTTCGATGCGATCAGGAATGATTGAGTGCTCTGCGCCGCGGAGTGCTTCCACACCTTCGATGCGAATCGTTTCTGTACCTGCACCGCGTACGTGTGCGCCCATTCCGTTCAAGAAGTTCGCAAGGTCTACGATTTCAGGTTCTTTTGCAACGTTCTCGATGATGGTTGTGCCTTCTGCGAGCACAGCAGCCATCATGATGTTCTCAGTCGCACCAACAGATGGGAAGTCCAAGTAAATCTTAGCACCCTGAAGGCGACCTTCTACAGAGGCTTCTACGAATCCGTTCCCGATGACCGTCTTCGCACCCATCGCTTCGAATCCTTTTAAATGGAGGTCAATTGGACGTGAGCCGATCGAGCATCCGCCTGGCATCGCTACACGAGCATGACCAAGACGAGCGAGAAGAGGTCCCATGACGAGGATTGAAGCACGCATCTTACGGACGTACTCAAGCGGTGCTTCATCTTTGATGTTGCCCGACGCATCGACAGTTACTTCATTCTTTTCTTCATTGAACGATACCTCTGCACCGAGGTGACGAAGTACTTTATTAATCGTGTACACGTCAGCAAGACGTGGTACATTTTGTAAGATTGACTTTCCTTCGCTAGCTAATAGAGTGGCAACCAATGTTTTTAGTACGGCGTTTTTTGCTCCCTCAACGCGTACAGTACCTGACAGTTTACGTCCTCCACGGACTACAATCAAATCCTTCATATCTCTCTTTGTCCTCCAACTTCGTTGTTTTTTTATATAATGCGTCGTGATCCGTTTCCGGATGTGATGATGTCGATTATTAGAATGGTTTGTAAAACGTGATGGTTTTTCATTTCACAAAAATGAAATAAATAAATGCAAACGAAATGAAAACGCATCATGTCAGACGAATTTATCCTACATGATATTCATATAGGAGTCGTTACAGCAGGATTACAGTTTGTTAAATATTCTGCGACTACTGTATAGGTGCGAGCGCCTGCGCCAATCGGATATACTCCAAAAAGAACTGGGCAATCAGTGAACCGAAGACGACAGCTACGAGAACACGCAAAACTGCTGCTTGCGGACTCTTCACTTGATTGAGCAACTTATCCCATTTGACGGGTAAGAGGGCCCACCAAGCGACGTAAATCGCTATAACGTAAATCGCTAGCGAAAATACGGTATTGATCATCGACAATTCCCCTCTTTTCTAAAATTCGTACCATTTTTAATCATATCATGTCATGTTAGAGAAAAAAAGACTCAGTGTCTCAAGCTTCGAGCGGTTTGAACCATTCGACCAACTCACTTTCTCTACAAGCACACCAAAAAGGACGTCATCAGCAGTAAGGTCTTACTACATTAATTGACGCCCCTCATATATTTCAAACATCATTCATCGGGTTCGTCAAGGCTACGTGACCAACGAATTGCTTCGACATAATATTGAGACCAATCTGAATTTGTGTTATGAATAGGAATTGTCAACTTTTCATAGGCGATGACTTCTTCGAGTAACACTCGTAACCCATTCTGTTCCCCAAGGAGCGCAGCCTTCACAAAAGGCGCTACCGGCAACTCAACAATCAACGCTTGCATCGATTCATCCAAAATGACATCGAGTGATGAGAAAATCCCGGTAATAAACGCATCAAACGGTGATACATCATCTAACGTATCCTCTGCAATCAATTCCATCATCTTGCCACGAATAACGCTCTGTTTAATTAATTCTTTTGACTCAGACGTTTGCATCTCCCGAAGTAACATCAAATACGACCACCGCTTCAACTCATCCAATCCGATTCGCGCGACGGCTTGTTCGATCGATTGAATCGTGCGACGACCTTTTTGATACACCGTATTGACCGTACGGAGCATCTTATAGGATAAGTCGACACTTCGCTCGATTTGCGCTGAAATGCGCTGGAAACTCGGTTCCGGACGATCGAGCTCTTTTAACATTTCAATGAGCGTATGACGCAACGGATGAACTTCAGCCCCGTGAACAACAATCGGACGACTGAAGAAGTAGCCTTGAAACATTTTATAACCTAATCGTTTCGCAATCTCGTACTCTGCCGGTGTCTCGATTTTTTCCGCTAAAAATTCAACCCGATGTCCAAGTGCATCAATCAATTTTTGTTGTTGATCCACTGGTGTCGCTTGATAATCGATTTTGATGATGTCGGCTAATCCGATCAATGGCCGATACTTCTCCTCAAACACGAAATCATCAAGTGCAATCGTATACCCTTGACGTCTCAATGAACGAAGAGCATGTAAAACTTTTTCAGTCGGTTCGACATGTTCGAGCACTTCAATGACGAGCGATTGACGAGGTAGCAGTGACGGTACTTCTCCTTCAATCAGCGTCTGAGGAAAGTTGATAAATGCACGTGTTCCCTCCGTCAACTCCCGAAAATTAAAGACGAGATATGCGTTATGGATGACATCGGCCGTCGCTAACGAATCATCGACATTTTCAAAGATATTATTTTCGCTGCGGCGATATAACAATTCATAGCCGCAAACACGTAATTGTTGATCAAAAATCGGTTGTCGCGCAACGTAAACTTTCATCCTTTAATCTCCTTTGCAATCATTCCCACTCTTATTATCGGTCTTCTTCCACATATTTTATACTAGTCATGTCATTTAGAAGCACGACAAAAGACCCATCTTTTACACAAACAAAAAAACTCCCACACTTTCGTGTGAGAGTCATGATTATTCATTGATATCGCGAATGCTCAAGCGGTTGATCGCTTTTTTAAGCGCAAGCTCCGCACGACGGAATTCGAGTTCTGAGAGCTTTGAGTCTTGAAGACGACGCTCGGCCCGAACTTTCGCCGCAGAAGCGCGGTCATAGTCAATCTTATCCGCCATTTCGGCTGTTTCAGCTAAGATCGTCACCGTATCGGGACGAACTTCCATGAAACCACCGCTGATTGCGATCAGCGTGCGTCCACCATCTTCGTGGCGCAGTTTGAGGACTGAGACGTCGAGTGGTGTCACCATCGGGATGTGCTTCGGTAAAATACCAAGCTCACCAGTGACCGATTTGGCGATGACCATTCGTGCGTCCCCTTCAAAGGCTGCACCATCTGGGGTGACGACGTTGACGTGAACAGTATTCATCGTCTAGTTTCCCCCTTCCGCGTAGGTCTTAGACCAACGTCTTCGCTTTTTCGATGACGTCTTCGATTGGACCGACGAGACGGAATGCATCTTCAGGGAGATCATCGTGTTTACCTTCGAGGATCTCTTTGAAGCCACGAACTGTCTCTTTGACTGGTACGTACGAACCTTTTTGGCCTGTAAACTGCTCAGCCACGTGGAAGTTTTGTGATAAGAAGAACTGAATACGACGTGCACGGTGAACCGTGAGTTTGTCGTCTTCAGACAACTCGTCCATCCCAAGGATTGCGATGATGTCTTGAAGTTCTTTATAGCGTTGAAGCGTCTGCTGCACGTCACGTGCTACCGCATAATGCTCTTTTCCGACGATGTCAGGTGAAAGGGCACGTGATGTTGAAGCGAGTGGGTCAACGGCTGGGTAAATCCCCATCTCTGAAAGACGACGCTCAAGGTTCGTTGTTGCATCAAGGTGAGCGAACGTTGTCGCTGGAGCCGGGTCCGTATAGTCATCGGCCGGTACATATACCGCTTGAATCGATGTAACTGATCCTTTGGCAGTCGATGTAATCCGCTCTTGAAGCATACCCATTTCAGTAGCAAGTGTCGGCTGGTAACCTACCGCCGATGGCATACGTCCGAGAAGGGCCGAAACTTCCGAACCTGCTTGTGTGAAACGGAAAATGTTATCGACGAAGAGAAGAACGTCTTGTCCCTGCTCGTCACGGAAGTATTCCGCCATTGTCAAACCAGTCAAGGCAACACGAAGACGTGCGCCTGGTGGTTCGTTCATCTGCCCGAATACCATCGCTGTTTGCTTGATAACTCCTGAGTCCGTCATCTCGTGGAACAAGTCATTTCCTTCACGTGTACGCTCACCGACTCCTGCGAATACAGAAATCCCGCTGTGCTCTTGCGCGATGTTGTTGATGAGTTCCTGGATGAGAACGGTCTTCCCTACACCGGCACCACCGAAGAGTCCGATTTTACCACCTTTGATATAAGGTGCGAGAAGGTCGACGACTTTGATCCCTGTTTCAAGGATTTCAACTTTCGTTGACAATTCGTCGAATGTTGGCGCTTGACGGTGAATCGGTGCACGAAGCACGTCAGCTGCCACTTCTTTATCATCGATTGGGTTACCAAGAACGTTGAAGACACGTCCAAGTGTCATTTCTCCAACCGGTACCGAAATCGGTGAGCCTAAGTCAAGTACTTCCATACCGCGGCGAACGCCGTCAGTTGAGTCCATCGCAATCGTACGGACCGTGTCGTCACCAAGGTGAACAGCTACTTCGAGCGTCAAGTCGACACTAACATCTTCTGCCGTCGCTGCCACGTGAGTGACTTTGAGAGCATTGTAGATGTTCGGTAAGTGGTTGTCGAACTTCACGTCGATAACTGGGCCCATGACTGCGACTACGCGGCCTTTCATGCCGTATTCGTTCATCGTGTTAGCCTCCTACAATCTAGAGGGCGCGCGCTTATTCCAGCGCCGCCGCACCTCCGACAATCTCTGTGATTTCTTGTGTGATCGCTGCTTGACGCGCGCGGTTGAATTTGAGTTTGAGTCCGCGAATGAGCTCATCCGCATTATCCGTCGCATTCGACATCGCCGTCATCCGGGCTGCGTGCTCTGATACTTTCGCATCGAGCAATGCGCCGTAGATGAGTCCTTCCGCATAACGTGGGAGGAGCGCCGCTAAGATCGTTTCTTCTTCTGGTTCGTATTCATACATCACATTGGATGCGGACTGTTCGATATCCCCGAGCGGGAGCAATTGTTGAATCTTCACTTCTTGGCTGATGACCGAGATGAATGAATTGAAGCAGAGCTTCAATTCATCAATCTCGCTCTCGCTGAAGGCACCAACCGTCTGTTTGACGATTTCTGTGACTTCAACAAAAGTTGGTTGGTCGTTTAGCCCTGTCATCGCGCTATACACCGGAATGTTGCGTGACTTGAAGAACTGGACACCGACTTTTCCGATTACATAAAGACGATACTCATCTGTTGATGCGTGCTTGTCTTTCAGTTCACGGTACACGTCACGCAAGACACTGGCGTTATATCCGCCTGCGAGTCCACGGTCTGACGTGATGACGATATAACCAGTCCGTTTGACGGGACGTACTTGAAGCATCGGGTGTGTCGCGCCTGATGTACCACCGGCGATCGACGAGATGACTTCTTCCAACTTTTCCATGTACGGTTTGAAGTTGGCGTTGTTCCCTTGGGCCCGGTTCAACTTCGACGCCGACACCATGTTCATCGCTTTCGTGATTTGCTTCGTGCTTTGGGTCGAGGTGATCCGCATCTGGATCTCACGTAATGATGCCATTTCGATTCACCACCTTAATAGACGCTCGTCACCGGATTAAACCGATGGCGAGAACGTCTTTTTGAATTCCGTAATTGCATCGACCATTGCCTCGTCTGAAGGAAGGTTTCCTGTCTGACGGATTTCACGGCAGAGGTCTTTACGGTTTTGGTCGAGCCATGCGTTCATTTCTGTTTCAAAACGACGAATGTCTTCGACTGGGATGTCATCGAGATGACCTTTCGTGAGTGCGTAGATGATGATAACTTGCTTGTCTACTGAAAGCGGTTCGTTCAAGTCTTGTTTCAAGACTTCAACCGTACGCTGACCACGGTTCAACTTTGCTTGCGTCGCTTTATCGAGATCTGACCCGAACTGTGCGAACGCTTCAAGCTCACGGTATGATGCGAGGTCAAGACGAAGTGTACCAGCAACTTTCTTCATCGCCTTCACCTGAGCCGAACCACCAACACGTGATACTGAAAGACCGGCGTTAATCGCTGGACGTACCCCAGAGAAGAAGAGGTCCGACTGAAGGAAAATCTGACCATCCGTGATCGAAATAACGTTTGTCGGAATATATGCTGAGATATCCGATGCTTGTGTCTCGATGAACGGAAGTGCTGTCAATGAACCACCGCCGAGTTCGTCGTTCAACTTCGCCGCACGCTCAAGAAGGCGTGAGTGGAGGTAGAAGACATCCCCTGGGTAGGCTTCGCGGCCTGGAGGACGGCGGAGAAGGAGCGAGAGCTCACGGTAAGCTGCCGCTTGTTTCGAGAGATCATCATATACGACGAGGACGTGTTGTCCACGGTCCATGAAGTACTCACCCATCGATACCCCTGCGAATGGTGCGAGGTAAAGAAGTGGTGCCGGCTGTGATGCCGATGCCGAAACAACGATTGTATAGTCGAGCGCGCCGTTTTGACGAAGCGTCTCTACTACGCCACGTACAGTCGATTCTTTCTGACCGATAGCAACGTAAATACAAATCATATTTTCTTCTTTTTGGTTGATGATTGTATCGATCGCAACCGATGTTTTACCTGTTTGACGGTCACCGATGATGAGCTCACGCTGACCACGACCGATTGGAACGAGGGCGTCAATCGCCTTAATTCCTGTTTGAAGTGGTTCGTGAACTGATTTACGTGCCATAACGCCATAAGCTTTACGCTCAATCGGGTTATAGTTGTCGGTCACGATTGGTCCTTGACCATCGATTGGTTGTCCGAGCGGGTTCACGACACGTCCGAGGAGTGCTTCACCAACTGGAACTTCCATGATGCGACCTGTACGTTTGACAGAGTCGCCTTCTTTGATGCCTTTGTAATCGCCAAGGATGATAATCCCGACGTTACCTTCTTCTAAATTTTGCGCCAAGCCCATTACGCCGTTAGAGAACTCTACGAGTTCCCCCGCCATAACGTTATCGAGTCCGTGTGCACGAGCGATACCGTCACCTACTTGAATGACTGTACCTGTCTCACTGACTTCGATTTCAGAACCGTACGAAGCGATTCGTTCTTTTAGCAGGGCGCTGATTTCTTCAGCTTTGATTGTCATTGAATTCACCCCTATTTCTTACGCATTCAACAATTCACGCTCAAGGCGTGTAAGTTTCGTTTCGATCGTATCATCGTACGTCGTGTATCCGACCTGGACACGGAGTCCACCGATGACTTCTTCATCGACGACGTTCTTCAATTGGAGCGTCTTCCCAAGCTTCTCTCCAAAGACGAGTTCGACGTCTTTCAAGTCTGTTGCCGACAACGGGAAGGCGCTTGTGACAATACCCTCTGCAATCCCACGGTAGTCGTTGATGAAATCGCGGACGTAACGTGGCAATGCGCGAACCTCTGCCGCACGGTCGTTCTCGACCATGACGAGAAGTGTGTTCACGACAATCGCCGTCATATCACCAAAGCTGTCTTTTAAAAGTTGTGCAAGCTCGCTGTCACTGACTGCCGGATTTGTTAAGAGATCCATGAGTTCAGGAGTCGCGTGGAGCACTTCATCGAGCAGACGCACTTCCGCTTCGACTTGGTCGAGCGTGCCTTGTTCCCGCGCTAAGTCGAAGAGCGCTTTGGCATAGCGTTTTGCTAATGATGCGTTCATCAGTTCGCACCTTTCGCTTTAGACAGGAAGTCTGTGACGAGGGCACGTTGTTTCGCTTCATCGCCTTTAAGGTCTGATTGAAGGACGTGGCGTGCTGCCGAGAGCGCCTGTGTGACGACTTCGGTTTGAAGGGATTGTTTCGCAAGCTCACGCTCGCGCTCAATCGCTTTCTCTGCCTCGATTTTAATTTGTTCGGATTCCAAACGCGCCTGCTCCACCAAGCGTGCTTGTTCCGCTTCTGCTTGTCGACGGCTTGCATCGAGCATTTCTTTCGACTCTGTACGTGCCGCACTAAGTGCATCACGTTGTTCGACGACATAGTTTTCCGCATCTTTGCGGCTCTTTTCAGCGAGTTCAATTTCGTTCGCTACATACTCTTCACGCTGTCTCATCATTCCAAGGAGTGGTCCCCAAGCAAATTTCTTCAACAGGGCCAAGAGTACGAGGAATGTGAAAATTGTAAAGATCATATCCAGAATGCGGAGGCCTTCGCCGCCAGCACCAGCTGCAATCATCATCGTATCCATGCATACCCTCCTCTTGACTAAATAAGTGAGGGAGACGTGCTCCCTCTTATGCTATTCTCGTTAACTCGAAATCAAGAGTTGAGGAGAAGGAAACCGACAGCCACACCGATGATTGGGAGGGCCTCAACCAAACCGATACCGATGAACATCGTTTGACGAAGTTCGTTTTTGAGTTCTGGTTGACGTGCTTGTCCTTGTACTGTTCCGTATACGATCAAACCGTTACCGATACCAGCTGCGAGTGCTCCAAGTCCGATAACAAGTGCTGTTGCGAGAAGATTGAGTTGTTCCATTGTGTATATTCCTCCTAAAAGTTAAGTAAATAATTTGATTGTAACGCTTTGGCGAGATGTCCGAATTAATGTTCGGCCGAAGCTTTGTGCCCGATGTACACCATTGCAAGCGTCAGGAAAATGTAGGATTGGATAACCCCGATAAAGATTGAAAAACCTTGCCATAGAATCATTGGGAAGACCGCAAAGATTGCGCCGAGCGGGTTAAGTGCTCCTTCGGCTGTAATCGCGAGTCCCAAGATGATGGTAATCATGATTTCACCGGCAAAGATGTTACCGTATAGACGCAAACCGAGCGTCAACGTGTTTGCAAACTCCTCAATCAATTTGATCGGAAGCAAGAACCAGACTGGTTTCACGAACTCCGCCGAATAGTGTTTCAACCCGTGTAGCTTCACCCCATAATAGTGCGACATTGCAACGACGAGTGTCGACAACGCCAAGGTTACGTAAGGATCGGCCGTCGGTGAGTTGAACCACAGATAGTGTCCGGAAATGACGTTAAACGGTAGACCCATCAAGTTTGAGAAGAGAATGAACAAAATCAACGTCATCCCAAATCCGATAAAGCGGCCACCTGTCTTCCAGTCCATCGCACTTGCGATGATTCCACGTACGAACTCTGCGAAGAATTCCATGAAGTTTTGTTTGCCAGTCGGCTTCATAGCCAAACGTCTTGTCCCCCAGATGGCGAATGCGAAGACGAGTAAAGCTGCTATTAGCACTGTAATGACGTTCGTCCAGCTCCCGTATAACGTATAGTCCCCAAAGTGCAGAGAATATGTGGGAAACTCATGACCCATTAATATTCACCTCTTTTCCTGCTGAGCTGGGCAAGTGTAAACTCGCCAAATTGTATGATGTGGCCGGCGATTAGACCAGTTACCACCGCTATGACGGACACCCGATCCTCGTAGAGAAGACCGACTATCACTGCTAACGCACCGACCGCCATTCTTGAAACGGTCCCATGCGACTTTGGTCGTCGTCCATGCTCGATGACGTCATACATGCGAATGACGCTTCGATTCTGCATATGTAGAATAATGAGACTTCCGACCCCGCCGATGAACAACCCGAGAAATACGGCTTTATACATCGGGATGATGAGGGCGCCAATCAACAAAATCGCAAACCAGACGGTAAACCATTTCGTATAACGCTTCATCAATTCTTTCTGCGCTTTTCTGTCTGCTTGAATCGTATTCATTCGTCCTCTCCTGTCAATAAACTCCGAAGGGTGAGAACTAGCGCCGTAATCCCGAACACGAGTCCGAGGATAATCGACACATTCCAACCAAACGTGCCCCAAAATTCACGTCTTTCGCCGTACTGTCCGACGAGATAACCAATGACGATCGGTCCGGCAAGTGCTGTCGAGATTTGTGAAGCGAGCGAGGCGTAGGATAGATAACGATTGTCTTTTTTCGCCATCTGAATCCTCCTTTCGAGCATTACGTGATCCTCTGTTCTTCACTAATTCACACTCGCGTGACCATCAAAAGTCACACAAGTTCAGAGTAATAGAAATGGCATAAGAAGTCAATGGATTTCACAATTATAAAAGCGCTTTAAATCAAGTCATATCAATAGTTTTACGCACTTCATAAACTAAATGACTACTGCTCTTTTTTAAGAAAGTGTGAAGAAACGTTGAAATAAAAATGTTGACTTTATAACATTTCACAAAAGGAATCAGATGAAGAATAGTTCAGTTATACCCCCACGTTTTGGAAAATTCAATCCGTAAGCGTTTACGTTCACAAAGAGTTACGAAACGACTGGCATTTTTATTTTGAAATCGTTTTCAACGTCCTGTATCAGTATACCGAGGAAGTTTTTCCCGTGTCGAGCGATTTTACCCATTTTTTTGTGAGGAATCTCATTGTTCTCAGCATGTACATGTTTCCCGCGTTTCCAGAACTAAAATAGCGGTATACTTTTAAATATGAAGGAACAGCATGTTACCATCTCATATGATGATTCTCACCATCTTATTTTGTGTCTATTTCGTGACAATGACAGATGATAAGTAACCTTTATAGCACTCATGAAAAAAGCGAAAATCGCACAGGCGACTCTCGCTTCATTTTTATTTTGTACCAAACAAACGGTCACCCGCATCCCCAAGTCCAGGAACGATATAACCGTGATCATTTAACTTTTCATCGAGTGCCGCGAGATAAATCTCCACATCCGGATGTTCTGCTTGCACACGTTCTACGCCTTCTGGTGCAGCACAAAGACAAGCCAACTTGATGGACTTCGCTCCGTGCTTTTTAAGTGAAGCGATAGCATCGGCAGCCGAACCGCCTGTTGCGAGCATCGGATCGACGACGATGAAGTCGCGTTCCGTCACGTCTGTCGGAAGTTTCAAGTAGTATTCATGTGGCTCAAGTGTTTCTGGATCGCGATAGAGACCGATGTGACCGACTTTTACGTTCGGCATCATTTTGAGGAACCCATCCACCATACCAAGTCCTGCACGTAAAATTGGGACGATTCCCAATTTCTTGCCGGCAATCATTTTTTGAGTCGAAACAGAGACCGGTGTCTCGATTTCTACGTCTGTCAGGGGTAGGCTACGCGTGATTTCGTATGCCATAAGTGAAGAAACTTCGTCAACGAGTTCACGGAACTGCTTCGTCCCCGTCTCGACTTTACGCATAATCGTCATTTTGTGCTGAATCAAAGGATGGTCATAAACATGTACTTTTCCCATCTTGCTTCACTCCTCTCTCATTCTCTCTCGAGCATTGTACCCTAACTCTCTAGAGATGGGTAGAGTCAACTTCTATTTTGTCAAAGGTCAGACACCCTCACGGTTGATTGACTTTGAAATAGTCATTCGAAGGTAATTCATATGACCTGGACGTTTTTTCGTCGACCAAGTAAAGTTCCGTTTCCGTTTTCCACACGTCAAATGACTGTTCCGTCAATTCTTCATACAGGTGTAACTGTCCGGTCTGAACGGCTGTAGTCGGCATCTCTCGCATCTTTACGTGAAACAGCTCGTCAAACAATTCTTGGGTCTTCGGTCCGTCTAACCAAATGGTATTTTCGTCCGATTCGAAAACGGCCAACCTTGTCTCTCCGTCGGCCGGGCGTGACGACATTTTATTTGTCACCGGGCGACGGACATGACCCCAGATCTCAAGGACAGTGCCGTATGTTTTCGACAGTGCCAATGAAGTCTGTTTCGCCACATCTCCCTCAATCGGTTGATCTGATAAAATAATTCGCTTCATCAGTTCACGATGATCCCCTTCGAGAGAAAGCCCTTCTTCTTTTGTATCAATTTTCATATAAGGAGCCTCATACATACTCGGAAGAACGAGTTGTCTTGGCGATGACTCTTCTCCAAATCGAAGTGCGACACGATTATCGGCTCGCCTCGTCAAAAAGACATACCCTTCATTT
The DNA here is from genome assembly GCF_000620845.1 of Exiguobacterium marinum DSM 16307. Lineage (GTDB taxonomy): Bacteria > Bacillota > Bacilli > Exiguobacteriales > Exiguobacteriaceae > Exiguobacterium > Exiguobacterium marinum. The sequence continues at coordinate 812,653 of NZ_KK211189.1, read as the reverse complement.
TCTCCACTTTTAAACGGGAAGAGTTTCGGCTCGATAATCGGGTCAAGTGTGCGTCCATTCCTGACGGTCTCGAACGTCACATAAATCGCTCCCGTATCTGGTGTCGTGTAGCGAAAAGCCGAATTCGAAATAACCTCTTCATGACTGTCATTCAGGTTGAATACATTAACGATTTGTTTGATGTCGTCGACGCGTTCGAATTCAATCGTCGAAACCACGTCTGACTCTCGAAAGTAGTCTTCGTCGAGCGCTTCAAATTCTTGAATCGGTTTTACGGAAAAAGTTCGCTCCATCAGTTGATTGCTGTTCGAACAAGTGATATATCGCTTATTCCCTGTCGCAAAGTACTTTACGGTTTTAGATCCGAGTACTTCATATAAAGGGTGATGGAATGTTACTTCTGCCACCTTAGCTCTTCGCTTCGGTAAGACATCGGTCGGTTGACGCTCGCAATATGTAAGAATTTGTTTTTTTGTTTGTTCTGATAATGACATCTCAGGTTCTTGCTCAACTCGATAGGAAGACAGAGGACGTAGTTCAATCGCATTCAACGTCTCGGCACCACATCCACTCAACAAGATACAACTGAGAAAGATTCCCCAACACACTCGCATTGATGTCCCCTCCCATTCCCAATTAGGTGAAAAACCCCTAAATTTTTCTTGTACATCATAACATATAACCTATTTTTGTGATGATTTCAGAATTATTACGTTTCTGATGATGCCCCTAAAGCAATTCCATCCTTTTTCTGACTTAACATCTAGCAACCAAAAAAGAACTAATCGATCAAGAGATTAGTTCTTTTCAGTCATTCCATCAGTCGTTTTCTCGCTCATCTTCAGATGAATCATCTTGCTCATACTGGTCGTCCTCTGATTCACGATCTACTTCAATGACTGCTTCCTCTCGATTCAATTCAAGTTTGACGAAGTCTCCGACTCGCGGTGTGTCGTCATCAATTTCAGCACGTGCAGCTAGTGGATACGCTTTATCGGTTCCATCGATATTAATCGTAACTTCTTGACTCGTGAGTTTGACGAGTGTGCCGTAAACGTACCCATCATCGTCGCCACTCTCACGGTCCACTTCTTTCACTTCATCATTTCGATTCAATTCGAGCTTGACCCGGTCCCCAACTCGCGGCGTGTCATCGTCGATTTCATGTGTGGTTGCTAAACGGTATGTGGATTCTTTTCCATTGAAGCTAATGGTGACATCCTCTTTCGACAACTTCACGAGTGTACCGTACAGTGCATAGTCGTCCCCATCCTCCACTTGTGATGATGAATCATCTGATGCGTTACTCGAGTCATCCGGTGTAGCGGAATCACTTGAGTTGTCCGCTGATGGATTGCCGCTCGTTTGGTTGATTGCTTGTGGCTCGATAACCGTGTCCGTCTGATTACCACTAACATAAAATCCAATCCCTACAATTGCCATGACGCCAAGTAAAGCTCCAATGATCCAGCCGATGCGTTTCATGTTATTTCCTCCTCGTTGTGTTCCGTTCTTCTTATTTTCATCATAAGCTTTGTGCGTGAGAGAGCATTTAAGGCTTCATTAAAATTTGATGAGAAAATAAGGAACATTCATCATCGAGTCAGGAAAAATACACTACCATCGGGATCATTCGATATACTTCCAATCGTCCATTCATTCAAGTCCGCCACTTCTTTCGCAATCGCAAGACCGAGACCGCTTCCACTTCGATCTCGTGCTTCATCCAATCGATAAAATCGGTCGAACAGACGATTTCTTATTTCATCTGAAAGGATTGGTCCTCGATCACGTACTTCAATCCGATCACTCTTCAAATGAAGAGTCGTCTCCTCTGCATACTTCAAACTATTATCAATCAAAATGACAAGAATCCGTTGTAACGACTCACGATGACCAAACCAACTGCCCGTCGCTTCGATGGGGAGGTGGACGCCGTGCGACCGTAAAAAACGTTCCGTTAACGATTCCCCGAGTTCAGCTAAATCGATTTCTTCTCGGTCGACCTGTTCGAGTGCCGTGAATCGATTCAATTCGAGCATGGGTTCAATCAAGTCATTTCGCATTTGTCGCGACTCCGTCAAAATATGATCAATCGCTTCGTTGCGCACACCCTCATCTTCTTGTCCCCATCGTTGTAATAACTTCGAATAGCCTTCGATGACGGTCAACGGTGTCTTAAGTTCATGTGAAACATCGGCGACGAAACGGCGTTGTTGCTCCATCGTTCCTTCGACCCGCTCGATCATATGATTGAATCCGTGCGAGAGTGTCGTCACTTCATCCTTTCTGTCATCCACTTCGATCGTCTCTAACTTCCCGGATTTGGTGATGCGTTCCATCGTGTCTGTCAATCGTCGTAACGGTGACAAGCCTTGACGTAAAATCCACCACGTTCCAAAGAATGTCGATATGACTGCAAGGAAAAACATGACAAGAAATATGGTTGCGAGTGCTTGAATCGTGTTGCTCACGGCCCGATCTTGAAAGCCGAACGCTAAGCCGTCGGTCGTTGCGACCACAAACCAGTCATCAATAAGTGCCGGCTCGCCATAATTGATGGGGAATGTCGTCCCATTCGGTACCTCTCCACCGATGATTCCCCACTCTCCGCTTTCTTGGCGTTCCAATACGACACTATCCTTATGGAGCGATAATACGGCATCACTATTCCGGACATCTTCTTCTAAAATATTCAGTGCTTGCAGTAACACGTCAAAGCGCGAATCCACAATCTCTTGACGGGCAACGAACCATGTCACACCAAACGAGATGAAAAGGAGAATCAACATGAATCCTGTCATCGCCCATGCGATTTTTGTTCGTAACATCGGTCACTCACCACGCTTCAACATATAGCCGACACCGCGGACCGTTTGAATCCAGGAACCTGTCAATTTTTTTCGAACATAGCGGACATATACATCCACGACGTTCGTATCACCGAAATAATCAAATCCCCATACTTGTTCGACGAGTTGATCACGTGTCAGCACACGCTCAGGATGTTCTAAAAAGAAAACCAATAGATCAAATTCGCGACGTGTCAAATCGACTTTATTTCCTTCACAATATACTTCATGCCGATTCACATCGATCGTTAATGTCTCATATGTTAACACTAGTTCAGAATGGTCTTGATGAACGAGCTGACGCATGCGCAAAAAAGCTCGAATCCGGGCAAGCACTTCTTCTATTTCAAACGGTTTCGTGATGTAGTCGTCTGCGCCGAGGTCGAGACCGCTCACTTTATCGTAGCGATCTCCTCGAGCTGTCACCATCAGAACCGGGAGCAGAGGTCGCTCTTCTTTCAGACGACGAACCACCTCAAGTCCACTCATCTGAGGCAACATAATATCGAGTAAGACGAGGTCGATGTCATCGGCAAGTGCCCTCTCCAAACCACCACGACCGTCCGTGGCCACGACGACGGCATATCCCGCATGCTTCAACTCCAGCTCTAACAATCGTGCAATCTTCAAATCATCTTCTACGACGAGAATCGTCTGCATCCCGCTCACTCCTTTGAAAAAAACGCCGAGCAACTCGCTCGACGTATTATTATTCATTTCCCGAAATCAATCAGCAAAAAACAGACGAACTCCTTCTGGAATCGCTTGCTCGACCCGTCTTTCTAACTCATCTTCCCATTCATCCCACGTCGTATCGACTTGATCGATCTGCTGTTCGACTTCCATCGCCGCCAGCGATAGTTGAGTCAAGCTAGATTGGCCGGGGGAAGTGAAGAATAAGAATCCGGCAAGTCCGATTCCTATAAGTCCGATTGCGAAAAGCGTTGTTCCAATAGTTTTCATTACACGTTTCATGCACGCATCCCTCCTACTCAAATCATACGACAAGAAAACGAGAAATCGTGGTGGCCTTCATTAGAATTCTATGAGAAAAGGCGCCGCTCACGCAGCACCTTACTCTTCGAGCACGGACTTCGCAATCGGTGCCCAATATGTCCCTTCCATTTCTGAAACGGTCGTCAACGTATCGCGATAAGCGGGATCATTTGCCTTTTTCTCGGCAATCCCTTTCATCCATAAAACATCCGCTTTGTAACCGGATTCCGGATAAGAATCGACATAATTTGCATAATCAGTAATTTCTGCTTGTCCTAACTTATTGTCGACGAGAAGTCGATAAAATCCGACTGCTTGTTCTTGACCAGCTTTCGCTTTACCACCCAATAGTCGATCAGCTTTTTCGTACTGCTTGTCTTGAACGAGCGCTTCAACTTCGGTCAGCGGGACAATATCCGTCGAAACGGCCGGTGCTTCTTCTGTTGACTCAGTCGGTTTCTGATCGTCCGAATCTTGAAGTTTCTCATTCTCTTCTTCGAGTCGCGCGACTTCCGCTTCTAACTCCTCAAGGCGTTCCGCGAGCGCCTCCTCCTCGGTCACCGTCTCCATGACGACTTGGTCCGATTCGTCCGATGTAACGACTGGTGGTTCAGCATTTGGCCAAAATGCGAGCACGCCCGCCGCGAGACCGACGACGAGTGGAAGCCCCAGCCATTTCTTATCAAACTTGAACACTTGTCGCCATTCGGCTAAATCCGAATGCTGGATGACAGCCGACGAGAACGAACGAAAGCGGCGCTTGGCCGCTTTTTTCCCGTTCGCCTTCACTTCTAGCGCAAGACCTAGTCGATGGAAAGCAGCAGGCACTTTCATCCCGAGGAGCGGCACGATTCGTTCGCTCGCTTCTTCATAATAGCCATGGTCGAGGAGCGTCGTGATGACCTCAAACTCACTGGCGACAAGACGGAAAGAAGGGTCGTATTCCCCTTTACGAGCCAACCATTCCGTCATATCGAACAATGGAAGTTCGGATAGCTCTCGTTCTGCTAGTGTCCGGATATCCATTGACTCAGCCTCGTTCAGGATAGAGTGGGAACTTCGCAGTTAACGTTCGCACGTCTTGAAGTGCTTCTGCGAGTACCGACTCGTCTTCATGATGTTTGAGCACACGACCGATTAAGCGTGCCACTTCTTTCATATCCTCTTGTTTGAAACCGCGTGTCGTCATCGCCGCCGTTCCAAGACGAACACCGCTTGTGACGAATGGTGATGCCGGGTCGAACGGAATCGTATTTTTATTAACCGTGATCCCCGCTGCATCAAGTGCGTGCTCCGCTGCTTTTCCCGTGATGTCGATGCCGCGAAGGTCGACGAGTAAGAGATGGTTGTCCGTTCCGCCCGATACGATTCGGAGTCCCTCTTCTTCAAGACCTGCCGCAAGGGCTTGCGCATTGGCGATGACTTGACGCTGGTAATCCTTGAATTCCGGTTGGAGTGCTTCACCGAATGCGACCGCTTTCGCTGCGATGACGTGCATGAGGGGTCCGCCTTGGATACCTGGGAAGATTGACTTGTCGATTGCTTTGGCGAACTCTTCTTTACAAAGAATCATCCCGCCCCGTGGTCCACGAAGCGTCTTGTGTGTCGTCGTCGTGACGAAATGCGCATGCTCGACTGGGTTCGGGTGCAGACCCGCCGCCACGAGCCCGGCGATGTGGGCCATATCGACCATGAGGTAAGCATCCACACTATCCGCGATCTCGCGGAACTTCGCAAAATCGATTGTGCGTGGATAAGCCGAAGCCCCTGCCACAATCAATTTTGGCTTGTGTTCTTTCGCGAGCGCTGCGACAACGTCATAGTCAATGTGTTCTGTCTCTTTGTCTACACCGTATTCGACGAAGTTGTATTGGATACCCGAGAAGTTGACCGGGCTACCGTGCGTCAAATGACCGCCATGAGAAAGGTTCATCCCGAGCACCGTGTCTCCTGCTTCAAGCACCGTAAAATAAACCGCCATATTCGCTTGCGCACCAGAGTGTGGTTGTACGTTCGCATGTTCTGCACCGAACAATGCTTTCGCACGGTCGCGCGCCAAGTTTTCCGCAACGTCGACAAATTCACAGCCGCCATAGTAACGGCGTCCCGGATATCCTTCGGCATATTTGTTCGTCAATACGCCTCCTTGCGCTTCCATGACCGCTTCTGAAACAAAGTTTTCTGAGGCGATGAGTTCGATGTTGTCGCGTTGACGACCGAGCTCGTGTTGCATTGCCTCAAACAATTCCGCATCCTGCACTTTTAACTTCGTCGTGTTTACCATGTGAAGACCCCCTCTAAATGTCTAAAAATCAACATCCCCATCGTACCATACGCTTGTTTTTTTGGGTATCGCTATAATCTGACGGAAAGTTGGGTATCATTAGAAAGAATGCAACTGTGAGGAGGTCACTTATGATTGAGACAAAAGAAATGACGATTACACCGTTCGAACGTAAACGAACAGTCCGAATTTACACGCCTGCTGACTATGAGACATCGGAAAAACAGTATCCGGTCCTCTACATGCATGACGGACAGAACTGCTTTAATGACGAGGACGCGAGCTACAAGATGAGCTGGCGCGTAAGTGAATATCTGAACGACTCGAAGCGCGACTTAATTGTCGTTGCGATTGATAGTGCGCCGGGCGAACAACGACTTGATGAGTATGGACCATGGGAAAATCCCTTCATCGGGGAAAGTTTGCTCGGACGAGACATCGTACTCGGAGGGCAAGGTTCAGCCTATATCGAATACATCGCTCAGGAATTGAAACCTCAAATCGATGCCGACTATCGGACCATCCCGGAAGAAACGGCGATGATGGGCAGTTCGATGGGTGGGCTTATCTCCGTGTACGCAGCGTGTGTATATCCAGACATCTTCAAGCGGGTCGCTTCCCTGTCGTCCGCGTTTTGGTTCAACCAAACGGAGCTGGAACAATTGATTGAAGCGAGCGACGTGAAGGGCGTCGAGCGTCTTTACTTAGACGTCGGCGCCAAAGAAGTTGAGGAACCGATGGAGAACGGTCCGACGAACGAGATGTATCGCGAATCGAGCGAACGCGTGTATAACTTGTTAAAGGACAAGGTCGAACACATCCGTTTCGAAGTGATTGAAGAAGGCGTCCATAACGAACTTGCCTGGCGCGAGCGCTTCCCGATGGTCGTGTCGTATTTATTCGGTGAAGAATTATAATCACAAAAAAGCATCGCATCCGGTCGAAAAAACCGAATGCGATGCTTTTCATTTGTTTGGATATTGAGCCCGTGGCCCACCAATCAGTTTCGGTCTCGTAATCGCGAACGTGACGTACGCCTCCCCGAGATGCTTCGATGATAGTCGGACCGGAATGGCGACCGGCTTCAAATGCATCCCAATCAATGTCGAGCCGATATCAATTCCAGCATCTGCTTGAATCGATTCGACGACACACGGCTCATCGAAGATTGCATAAGCTTTCTCTGACATCGCTCCGCCGGCCGCGCGGACCGGGACGACTGTCACTTCAGTGAGGCCGAACTGTTTAAGTGTCCGGCGCTCAACGGTGAGGGCACGATTGATGTGCTCGCACCCTTGAAACGCCAGATGGACACCCGTCTTTTCTCTAAATTCAAGGAAGGCTTCCATCAACTCACTTGCGACGTCGATGGACCCCGCCTTGCCGATCTTTTTGCCAAGGACTTCACTTGTGGAGCACCCGATGACGAGAATACGCTCATCATGTAACGGAAACAGTCCGTTTAGCTCCGTTAATAATCCGAGAAGTTCCGTCTTCATCAGGCTCACTTCGATTCGTAAGCGCTCATCTTGCCGACACGGTTTGAATGGCGACCGCCTTCAAAGTTCGTATCGAGCCACGTCGTCACCAAGTCGAGTGCAAGACCAGGTCCGATGACACGCTCGCCCATCGTCATGATGTTCGAGTCGTTATGCTGACGTGTCGCTTTCGCGCTGAATGAATCATGGACGAGTGCCGCACGAATCCCTTTGACTTTGTTCGCCGCAATCCCGATTCCGATTCCCGTACCACAAATCAAAATTCCACGATCGAACTCACCAGCCGCGACAGCTTCAGCGACCGGGATGGCTACGTCTGGGTAGTCAATCGATTCGGCTGAGTGGGTCCCGAAATCTTTATACTCATGTCCAAGCTCTTCAAGCAAGGCTACAATTTCTTTTTTTAAGTTGAATCCGCCGTGATCGGCGCCAATTGCAATTTTCATTCGTTCATTCCCCCGTCTTCTTTGGTAGGCGTCTCGGTGGTTTCGTCACCTTTGACCCATCATTCGTTAATTTTAACACAAGTCGATTCACGAGTGGCTCAAGTTCATTTCGCACTTGGCGATAGACATTCATCGAGCCGCCGAACGGGTCATTGATGTCTCGTTCAAGTCCTGTTACGAATTCATAGAGCGTGTACGTCCGCTCCCCTAAATCCGGGTATGTATCCCGGATTTGTTCACGGTGCGCACGCGTCATCGTCAAGATGATGTCCGCCCAGTTTCCTAACACCTCATCAAACGTTTGCGTGACATGATCGAGTTCAATCCCACGTTCTCTGAGAACTTGCAGTGCATTTTCAGAAGCATCGAATCCTTGCATCGTCCGTAGACCGGCAGAACGAATATCAAATTCATCTCCTGTCATTTTCGAACGGAGCAAGGCCATCGCCATCGGGCTTCGGCACGTGTTGCCACTACATATGAATAATACGCGTTTCATTGACATCGCGTGTCCTCCTCTATGTCTTTAGGCATCTTTCGTCGGTTGCACGACCTTCCCTCCGGACGCTTTGTATAAGCGGTTATAGACGGCTAACGCGACCCCGACCGGTTCAATCTTGTTCACATAAATCTCTTCGACATCTGTCTCATCAAATCGACGAAGGGCATCGTATAAACGTTGCGCCGCCACTTCCATCGAGGTACCGAGAGAAAAGGTAACTTCTGCCAATGTCGGCTCTTCATCAAATACGAGTGCACCGATACGCCGCCCCACTCGCTGACGCTCTTCGATGACACGCTCTAAATCTTCACGTGTGCCATCGACCAAAAAGACGGGCGCTGTCGGGGCATAATGCGTATATTTCATTCCCGGTGACTTTGGTGCGGCTTCTTCGTCACTTAAGTTGGCATCTAAAGCGACCGATCCAATGACGGCTTCGATTTCTTCTCGCGTCACACCACCAGGTCGTAAAATCGTCACCATGTCACCCGTACAATCGATGACGGTTGACTCGACACCGATTCCAGTTGGACCCCCATCAACAATCCCTGCGATTCGCCCGGCCAAATCATCAGCCACATGTTGAGCGGTGGTCGGCGAGGGGCGCCCAGAACGATTCGCACTTGGAGCCGCAAGTCCTAAACCCGACTCACGAATCAACTCAAGTGCTGCCGAATGGTTCGGCATCCGTAATCCGATGGAATCGAGGCCCGCGGTCACGAGCGAAGAGGCTCGGCCGTTTGAAGGCAAGATGATTGTCAAAGCGCCTGGCCAAAACACATCCATTAAGCGTTTGGCAACGGGAGGGATCGAATCGACGAACATTTTCGCTTGTTCGATTGAAGCAATATGGACGATGAGTGGGTTATCCGACGGACGACCTTTCGCCTCAAAAATCTTGCGAATCGCCATATCATTCATGGCGTCCCCCGCGAGACCATAAACGGTTTCTGTCGGCATGGCGATGATTTCACCCGCTTGAAGAAGACGTACCCCCTCTTCAACCTCATTCGATTTAATCCATTTCGTTTCCATACGCAATCCCTTCCCTTACGGCATAGACGATACGGTCCTTACCGTTTATATCTTTTAAAATACCCGTTTCTGCTTCAGGATAACGTTCAGACAACAATGATTTCACATCTTGTCCTTGGTTATACCCGATTTCAAACGCAATCAATTGCCAATCGGCACGTAAGACGCGCACTGATTCCGAAATGAGTTGACGATACATATCAAGCCCGTCCGCGCCTCCAAAGAGGGCTAGATGCGGCTCGTAGGCGACAACGGTCTCATCTAACAGCACTTCCGCTTCGATATAAGGCGGATTCGAGACGAGAATACGAATCGACCGATCGGCGACTGGAGCGAGCCCGTCTCCTTCATAAAAACGAACATTCGCACCGAGCGCTTCCGCATTTCGTTTCGCGACCACTATCGCTTCCGGAGAAATATCGACCGTGTGTACCCGGATACCGAGTTCTAAACTAAGCGTGATCGCAATCGCTCCACTCCCCGTCCCGACATCCACGATTTCATCGTCCGTTATGTGACGAATTTGACCGAGCACCCAGTCAATCAATTCTTCTGTTTCTGGCCTCGGAATCAAGACGTCGCGATTCACTTCGAAAGAACGCCCGTAAAACGGCGCTCGTCCAATCACATGTTGTACCGGTTCCCCGGTCAACATACGCTCAACGCCTTCCTCAAATCGTGTCGCCTCATCTTCCGACAGTTCATCCGACAGGCGGACGAGGAGACCAGTCCGATCAACGCGAAGCACATGCATGAGCCACCACTCGGCAGCCGCGTGGTCGCGCCCGGCTTCTGAAAGCCGTTTTTCTGTCTGTTTGAGTAGCGCGGCGACACGCATCATTCTGCATCCTCCATGAGACGTGCCTGTTCATCCATGATGAGTGCGTCGATGATGTCTTCTAGTTCACCCGCTAACACACGGTCTAACTTTTGGAGCGTTAAACCGATGCGATGGTCTGTGACACGACTTTGCGGGAAGTTATATGTGCGAATCCGCTCTGAGCGGTCACCTGTCCCGACAGCGGATTTCCGCTGTGCCGACAGTTCTTCCATATGCTCGCTCTGCATCTTGTCATACAGGCGTGCCCGAAGGACCTTCATCGCCTTGTCTTTATTTTTATGTTGCGACTTCTCATCCTGACAAGACACGACGAGGCCTGATGGGATGTGTGTCAAACGAACGGCAGACTGTGTCGTGTTGACTGACTGTCCACCTGGACCGGACGAGGTGAACGTATCGACACGCACATCTTTCATATCGATATGGACCTCGACATCTTCCGCTTCAGGTAAGACAGCGACCGTTGCCGTAGACGTATGGATTCGTCCACCCGATTCCGTAGACGGGACCCGTTGCACACGATGTGCCCCATTCTCAAACTTAAGTTTTGAGTAGGCACCAGCCCCATTGATCATGAACGTGACTTCTTTAAATCCGCCGAGTTCGGTATAGTTTGCATCGATCAATTCAACTTTCCAATTTTGACGTTCAGCGAATCGTGTGTACATCTTATAAAGATCTCCTGCGAAAAGGGCCGCTTCGTCTCCACCTGCCGCACCTCGGACTTCGACGATAACGTTTTTGTCATCGTTCGGGTCTTTTGGAAGTAACAAAATCCGTAACTTCGCTTCTAACTCTTTTACTTCCGGTTCTAAAAGCTGCATCTCTTCTTTTGCAAGTTCACGCATCTCGGCATCGAGCGTCCGGTCTTCGAGCATCGACTTCGCTTCCTTGAAGGCCTCACTCTTACCCTTATACTGCCGATACATCTGTACCGTCTCTTCTAACTGTGCTTGCTCTTTCGAATATTGTCTCAACTTCGTCGAGTCACTGAGCACCTCAGGGTCGGCGAGCATCTCATTCAATTGCATATAACGATCTTCTAATACACTTAAACGGTCAAACATGATGATCCGTCCTTTCTCCGTCAAATCAAACTCTATCTATTATAGCAAAAAAACGGACCGCCGAGGGCGGTCCGTCGATTCATCAGTCTACCACCGTATGGCGGACCGGACGTGGTTTATTCGGCACATCATGACAATGACGGCACCTCGGCTCATACGATTCTGAAGCTCCGACTAAGATGACCGGATCTTCATAACGAGCCGGTTTCCCGTCAATCAAACGCTGTGTCCGCGAAGCAGGTGCCCCGCAAGACAGGCAGATCGCCTGCAGTTTCGTCACAAACTCGGCACGGGACAACAGTTCAGGCATCATCGTGAACGGTTCACCACGAAAGTCCATATCGAGCCCTGCACAAATAACGCGTTTGTCCTCGTTCGCGAGCTGTTCGATGACATCAACGATGCCTTCATCAAAGAATTGCACCTCATCAATCGCGATGACTTGTGTTTCTTCACGTACGGCATCGTATAAGTCCTGGCTCGATGCGACAGGTACTGCCACGACCGAGTTGCCCATGTGTGAGACGACGTTCTCTTCATGATACCGGTCGTCGATTGCTGGTTTGAACACTTGGACCGGAATCTTTCCATAGTGAGCGCGGCGGACACGGCGAATCAATTCCTCCGACTTCCCTGAAAACATACTCCCACAAATCACTTCAATCCAACCATATCGGTTCGTCACATGCATCATTATTCTTCGCCCTCTCCATCGATAATCGCTTTCCGATTATACCTATCTTTCGAGTTGAGGAAAAGGGTTGACTTCTCTCAATTCCCATTAGCCGTGGACAAGTCCTTTATTCGTCGGCATTCGCTTCTTTTTGCTCATCAATTAATTTCAATTTGCGTGCGAGCGGTCGAATCGTGAGACCGTGCAACGTTACGGAAATGAAGACGAGTCCGAGGGTGAGCGGTAACATTTGCTTCGCATCTTCAATCCCAAGATGCGCGACCTCTTCGGCAAAGAATCCAGCAACCGTCATCGCCACGATACCACGTGGTGCAATCCAACCGATAAACCCTCGTTCCGCAAGCGGTAAGCCCCCACCGATTGTGGAAAAATAAATTGCTACCGGACGTACTAAGAAAAGGATGCCGGCAATCGTCAATAGAAGTGGCCATTGGAAAATATTCAATAGTTCCTCTCGGGACAGCGATGCCGTCAATAAAATGAATACAGATGAGATGAGCAAGATCGAAATATCTTCTTTAAATGATTGCAGTTCTTCAATAATTTCTTCATCCCGATGCTTCGTGTTGGCCATCGTCATCCCCATTGCCGTCACGGCAAGAAGCCCGACTTCGTGCATCATAAGCTCACTCAGTGAGAATAAGACGAGGACGGCCGTCAATGTGACCGAGGCACGAAGGTAACGCGGCACTTTTTCAGCGACAAACCACCCCATCAAGAGATGACCAAACAAGTAACCGAGTCCAATCCCTACGATACAAGCACCTGCAAAGAGGAGTTGCATCCATAAATCCATTCCTTCATATACGATGTAGCCAAGTCGTACGACGAAGAGACCAAGTAGCGCACCGACAGGATCCACGATAATGCCTTCCCACTTCAGAATCGCACCGACCCGATCTTTCAAATGCGCTTGGCGCAATAACGGAATAACGACGGTCGGTCCCGTCACGACGAAGAGCGCACCCATGGTCCACGCGACCACCCAATGCAACCCACCGACATATTGGATGAGTAGCGACGACCCGACAAACGACAAGGCAACCCCGACTGTAACGATTCGCACAATCGACCGACGGAACTGATTGATTTCGCTGAAATGAAGCCCGAGACTTCCTTCAAATAAGATAATGGCAACCGCAAACGATATGATAGGACTATATAGATCCCCTAATAATTCACGTGGGTCGAACAGGCCAAGAATCGGACCTGCCAATACTCCGGCGAGTGTCATAATGATGATTGCTGGGATTTGATAGCGCCATGCCAACCATTGTGACATGATACCGACTCCGATTAACAAGCTGATACTGATGAGTATAAATTCCATAAAGGCCCCCTCATGACATTCTTTCGTCTCTTTACCCGCGTTATTGTAACAAAAAACCGCCAAGGGCAATCCCTAGGCGGTGAGCATACAACTTTACGATTAACGTTGGTATTTCTTGTTGAAGCGCTCGATACGACCATCTGCAGATGCGAATTTCTGGCGACCTGTGTAGAACGGGTGCGAATCAGAAGATACATCGACACGGATGAGTGGGTACTCGTTTCCATCTTCCATCGTGATTGTCTCGTTAGAGTAACGAGTTGAACCAGTGATGAATTTGAATTCTGTCGTCGAGTCCATGAATACGACTTTACGGTATTCTGGGTGGATTCCTTGTTTCATTGCTTTTCAACTCCTTCGGCCCTAAGTATTCTTTCAACCTAGAGAAAGTTCACTAGAATATAATATCACCCAACTATAGGATTTACAAGTCTGATTTCGTTTTTTTCACTGGTCGTCTTTTTTTCTTATCTGCCTCAAGCGCAGCGAAAAAATCGAGGTTCGTTTTTGTCTCACGAACGCGACGTAAGAACTGTTCAACGAAGTCTGGAGACTCGTTCATCGTGCGACGAATCGTCCATAGTGAATCGAGTTCGTCCTTCCCAAGCAACAACTCTTCTTTCCGTGTACCCGATCGACGAATATCAATCGCCGGGAAGATGCGACGTTCAGCTAGTTTCCGGTCTAGATGAAGTTCCATGTTCCCAGTCCCTTTGAATTCTTCATAGATGACGTCATCCATTCGTGAACCGGTCTCAACGAGTGCCGTGGCAAGAATCGTCAAACTGCCTCCATCTTCGATATTTCGAGCTGCGCCGAAGAATTTTTTCGGTTTATGGAAAGCCGCCGGATCAATCCCCCCAGATAGTGTCCGCCCACTCGGCGGGACAGAAAGGTTATACGCACGAGTGAGACGAGTGATGGAGTCGAGTAAAATGACCACGTTTTTCTTATGTTCAACGAGACGCATCGCCCGTTCAAGTACGAGTTCCGAGATTCGTGCATGGTTTTCCGGTGTCTCATCAAATGTCGAGAACGCTACGTCCGCACCCGGTACCGACCGTTGGATGTCAGTCACTTCCTCTGGTCGCTCATCAATCAAGAGAATAATCAGTTCGACGTTCGGATGGTTCGTCGTGATTGAATTCGCAATTTCCTTTAAGAGTGAGGTTTTACCGGCTTTTGGTGGCGCCACAATCAAACCACGTTGTCCGAACCCAACTGGTGCAATCATATCCATGACGCGAACGGAAAGATGCTTCGGTTCCGTCTCGAGCGCCATTTGCTGTTCAGGATAAATCGGTGTCAGCGCCGGGAAATAATCACGCGAACGTGTCGAGTCCGTCGACTCACCATTGACCGCTTCTACACTCAACAACCCTTGAAAGCGTTCATTCTCTTTCGGCTTACGGACTTTCCCCGTGACAAGATCTCCGTTTCGAAGATTAAAGCGACGGATTTGTGAGGCGGCGATGTAAATGTCTTCGGAAGATTGGGAGTAATTGATTGGTCGGAGGAATCCGAAACCGCCGTCATTTTGGGACTGTGGGTTCGGTGGTATGATTTCTAAAATACCTTCGAGGAAATACAAATCTTTTGATTCTGCCTGTGACTTCAAGATACGAAACGTGAGTTCACGTTTCCGTGCTTCTCGAAAATTTGGTACTTTCACTTCTTTGGCGATCTCATATAGTTCTTTTAACGTCTTCGTTTCTAGTTCACGAAGCGTATAATTCTTTGCCGGTTCTGTCTGTTGACTCATTCAAGTCACCTATCTTTCTACATTTCATTACAAGAAGTATTCGAGTTTATGCAAACTTTTCATTTATGTTCTGCCATCATCTAACCATATTTTGTCCGTGCCGTCACTGTGCAAAAATCACCTTTTGTTCAACCGTTCCCCTCTTGTACAAATCCTTACACAGTAAATGATGGTTTTGTAACAAAATAAGTGCTATATCCACATATTGTTTCATTTCCATTACAAGAAAACGCTTTTTTGACTTGCGATTGAAAAATGCTATCGGTCTTGCGCATGATATAGTTTATTTGCACAGGAAACCGGGTATATCTCGCAACTTGTGCTCTACCTAATAATATTACTCGATTCTGTCATATAGCCACATATTGATTTTAAAAAACGGAGGGATTTATACAATGTTAAAGCGTATTGCATCTATCGTCGTCGCTGCCACTGTTGCTTTCTCGGGTCTCATGTTCTCAACAGGAGAACAAGCAGAAGCCGCTACAGGAACTTTTGCCTACTCGAAAGTTAACGGTTTGAACATCCGTACTGCCCCGTCACTTACGTCATCGAAAGTTGTTGCGAAAATGGATAAAGGTCAACGCTATACATACCTTGGTAAATCCGGTTCGTTCTATAAAATCAATTATAAAGGCAAACATCGTTATATCTCAGCCTCTTCAAAATATTCTTACTTGAAACCTAGAACATCGACATCAACTTCAAAAACGGTTTCAACATCATCATCTAGCAAACGTTCAAAACTCGTCGCTGAGTCAAAAAAATATTTAGGTAAACCTTACCGTTACGGTGGAACATCAACTTCTGGATTTGACTGCTCTGGTTACACAGGATATGTTTACAAAAAAGCAATCGGGAAAACACTTCCACGTTCTTCACGTCAGCAATACTCAAGCGCGAAGAAAATTTCGAAGTCATCGATTCAAGCAGGAGATCTCGTCTTCTTCTCTCATTCAGGCGGTACGATCCATCACGTTGGAATGGCTCTTAGCAAAACAAAAATGATCAACTCAGAAACAGGTGGCGTCAAGTACGCGAGCTTCACTTCTGGATATTGGGCACCGCGTTACGTTGGCGCTGGATCATATCTCTAATACAACAGTAACACGACTCGGTTCATCGGAACCGAGTCGTTTTTTATATTTTCACATGTTCCATCAAATATTGCGAATCTTTCAGCACTGAGAACGTCCCATCCGTCTCTAGTACGACCGCTTCGACTTGATCAACAGGAGTCCCACTTGCACGAATCGCCTGAACGACTTCCATTTCTAATATTCGCTCCCTTTTTAAATACTCGTGTAGATAGTCCCCTCTATAGAACAGTAAAGTCGGCTCTGATTTAATCATTTTGTTCACTGTTGAATAACGCTTCGACAATTTCGCCAATATATATTGTAAGGCGACCAGTGTGCCAAACGCGGTCAACCCAGCGATTAAAGAAGTTTGTTGACTCGTCAAGGTCGTCGCTAAGATTGATCCTAATGCAACCGTCACGATAAAATCGAACGCATTCATTTTTGCCAACGTTCTTTTTCCGGAAATACGCAACATCAGAATGATTGAGATATACGCCCCAACCCCAGTCAAAACAATACGGATGATTGTCGATAGCTGTTCCATCTAACTCCTCCCTTATTTTTGTTTCAGCGCCCCTCTCGCATTTGTTGCTGCAAAGACAATCATGAGTACACTCATCGTGCCAGCGACCGCAAGTCCTGCTGACAAGGCACCCCAATCAATCTCAGGTTGAGTCAGAACCGCCCGCATCCCTTCGAAAATATACGTCGTTGGATTGAATGTGGCGGCCATTTTCAGCCATTCTGCTTCAATCAACTCTTTCGGAACGAACGTGGTCGATAAGAAGATGAGTGGGAAAAACAAAAGTGTACCGGCCTGTGCTGCTTGCGCATTCCTCGTCTTCAGTGCAACACCGACAGAATACCCGGCGAACCCAAGTCCAAACCCAATGGCGAGTAGTACCGTGAAAAAGAATCCAACTGCCCCGACAGGAATCGTGAGACCAAGTAGAAAAGCGACAGCAAAGATAAGTAATGTTTGGACGAACAGTTGCAACATGCCAGCAATCATTGGTCCGAGCACGATGGCCGTCCGAGTCGCAGGCGTTAACAGTAGCCTTGCGAAATAACCGCTTTCGATATCACGAACAAGCGCTTGCCCCGTCCCGCCTGCCCCACCGACTGCACCCGAAACAATCGATACCGGCAAGATGAAGTTCAAATAATCACTTCCCTCGAATTGTGGAAGAGAGGCCACACTCGATAAACCACTCGTATAGACGAGTAAAAAAAATACAGAAATAATCAAGTTCGGAATAAATGAAAACGGATTTCGAATCGTCGTCAATAAACTCCGCTTTGTGAATAACCATGTCTCAGTCCACATGAATCTCGCCCCCTTCATACGACTCTCCCGTTACCTTTAAAAAGACGTCATCGAGCGACGGTTGTTTCACGGTCAGACGTTCAGGTTGAAGTCGCTGTTCATCTAACGCACGAACAATCTCAGTCAACGTGACGTCGCGCAACTCGAAAGACACATGTGCCCCATCCGCAGTCGTATCAAATAACGTCGCAGCAGCTGCTGCATCCGATTCGCTTGAAAAGTCCATTGCGATTGTCTCATCACCGACAAGTTGCTTCAACTCATCAGCCGTCCCTTCACTGACGATTTGACCGTGATTGATGATGGCGATTCGGTCAGCCAATTCATCGGCTTCCTCTAAGTACTGAGTCGTTAAAAATATTGTCGTTCCAAACTCTTGGTTCAATCGTCTTACTTCGTTCCATATCTCGATTCGACTTGCCGGGTCGAGACCTGTCGTCGGTTCATCTAAAAACAACACCGTCGGTCGATGAACGAGCGTGAGTGCTAAATCGAGACGTCGCCGCATCCCTCCGGAATACGTACCGCTTCGTCGATCTGCGGCATCCGTCAAAGACACGACTTTTAACAACTCATCTGCACGACGTCGTGCCTCTTCATTCGACATTTTGAATAAACGACCTTGTAAGACGAGCAGTTCACGTCCGGTCAACACTTTGTCAATGCCTGTCTCCTGTAAAGCGACTCCTATGGAAAGTCGAACATCTTTTTCTTGTTTGACGATATCAAATCCATTGACCCGAGCAGATCCTGACGTTGGACGAACAAGCGTCGTCAACATCTGCACCATCGTCGACTTTCCGGCACCGTTCGGCCCTAAGAACGCAAAGATTTCTCCTTCGTTTACAGAAAATGAAACATGATCTACTGCGGGAACATCTTTATATGTTTTCACGAGCCCTTCTACTTCAATCACCACACCCACCTCCTCACTATCCATTCCCGTTTTTAGATGTTTCATCACAAAAAAAGCCGCGGACGTTTGCACGTCCACGACTTCGCGTTATTCTGGCTTCATGACCATTTTTGGTTTTTTCTTGAGAGAGTGGTTCCCTTCAACAAAACGCACCGTACCAGACTTCGCACGCATAACAACTGAATGTGTCTGTCCACCTTGTGATGTGAATTGTACCCCACGCAACAATTCACCGTCCGTGACACCAGTCGCCGCAAAGATACAATCTTCACCTTTCACTAAATCATTTAGAAGTAGGATTCGATCCGTGTCTTCGATGCCCATGTCATGACAACGCTGTTTTTGAGCTTCGTCTTCTGGAAGCAAACGTCCTTGGAAGTCTCCACCTAAACATTTCATCGCGACCGCTGCAATGACGCCTTCCGGTGCCCCACCTGAACCAAGTAACAAGTCGACACCTGTTTTCGCGAAAGCCGTATTGATGGCTGCGGCGACATCCCCGTCTGGAATCAGTTTAATTCGCGCCCCAGTCGTCCGAACGCGTTGGATGATTTCTTCGTGTCGATCCCGATGCAAAATCGTCACGACGACATCTTCCACGTTTTTCTTCTTCGCTTTTGCCACAATCTCAATATTTTCTTCAATCGAGTTGTCGAGGCTGACGAGACCAGCAGCTTCCGGTCCCACCGCGATTTTATCCATATACATGTCCGGTGCATGAAGTAGATCTCCCGCATCCGCAACCGCGAGGACTGCGAGCGCCCCCCACGTCCCTGTGGAGACGATGTTCGTGCCTTCTAAAGGATCGACTGCGACATCAAGACGCGAACCATAACCATTCCCGACCTTTTCTCCGATATAGAGCATCGGCGCTTCGTCCATTTCACCTTCCCCGATGACGACAATCCCCTTCATCGGAATCGTATCAAAGACATCTCGCATGGCTGTTGTCGCTGCATCATCTGCCTCGACCTTCAAACCTCGTCCCATCCAACGGGCTGAAGCAAGTGCCGCTGCTTCTGTCACCCGAACCAGTTCCATCGATAAACTTCTTTCCACCCGAAATCTCCCCTTTATGCCTCAGTGTGTTCTTCTAGCCAAACGAGCGCACCGAGTTGTTTTAATTTGCCGACGAAGTCGACATATGAATCATTTAATCGTTCTGCATGCAGTAATGTGGATTCTCCTGATGCTTGAAGTGCCGATAAGACAAGTGCCGCAGCACTCCTTGCGTCTGTACACTCCATCTCTGCGTTCGCAAGTTGGTTTCCCCCACGAATCACAGCCGACGCGTCTTCAAGTGTGATTTGTGCATTCATTCGACGCATCTCCGCAATATGTCGGAATCGCTGGGCATACAATTTATCTGTGACAATGCTCGTGCCGTCCGCTTTCAACAAAGCCGCTGACATGATTGGCTGCAAATCACTCGGATACCCCGCATAATGAAACACACGAATATCCGTCGGCACAAATTCATTGGCGGTAACGGTGATTGACTCCTCACCGACTTCCACATTTGCACCAAAATCCAATAGTTTTTGTATGACACCCTCAAGATGTGTTGGAATGATTGATTGTACGGTCACACTACCAGATACGGCACCGAACATCATGAATGTTCCTGCCTCGAGGCGATCTGGAATCAATGTATGTGTACATCCGTGTAGCCGTTCAACCCCTTTGATGCGAATCTCATCTGTCCCTGCTCCGCTCACATGTGCCCCCATCGATGTCAACATCGTCGCTAAATCAACGACTTCAGGGTCACAGGCTGCATTTTCAATGACCGTTGTCCCTTTCGCTAAGACCGCAGCAAGCATCGCGCTTACAGTTGCCCCAAATGACCGTAAATCCAAATAAATTCGATTCCCGACGAGTTCTTCGACTCGGACATGATACAAACCAGATTCATTCTCAACGTGTATTCCGAGCCGTTCTAGTGCTTTCACATGCAGATCAATCGGTCGTGGACCAATCGCGTATCCTCCAGGTAGCCCAACTGCTCCTTTTCCGAAACGAGCGGCGAAGACACCAAGTAAATAGACAGCGGCACGAACTTTCCTCGTCTCGGAACCGAGAAGGGGCATCGCAACCGCTTCATTCGAATGAATGGTCACCTGCTCGCCATCGCGCTCCACTCGAACCCCTAGCTCTGTCAACAGATTGACCATCACTTCTACATCTTCAATCATCGGGACGTTTTCAATCGTCACCGACTCTTCCGTGAGAAGTGCAGCCACAAGGCAAGGAAGAGCGCTCTGTTTCGCTCCGCTAATCTCGACGGTTCCTTCTAGTTTTTGCTGCCCAACGATATGGAGAATTTCCACGCTGATCAAAACCTTTCTACGACGGACTTATTTGGATTGAGCGTTGTTCCAATCCGCTAAGAACTGCTCAATACCTTTGTCTGTGAGCGGATGATTCATCATCTGTTCGATGATTTTGTATGGTACTGTCGCAATGTCAGCCCCAAGGAGTGCGGCTTTCGTCACGTGAATCGGGTGACGTACAGATGCCGCAATAATTTCTGTCTCGATGCCATGAATCGCAAAGATGTTCGCAATCGTCTCGACTAAATCGAGTCCATCCTGTCCGATATCATCTAATCGTCCGATGAATGGAGAAACATACGAAGCTCCGGCACGCGCTGCGAGTAACGCCTGATTCGCATTAAAGATGAGCGTGACGTTCGTTTTGATCCCGAGCTCTTTGAACTGTTTCACTGCTTCCATTCCCGCTGGAGTCATCGGTACTTTTACTGTAATATTCGGCGCTATAGCGGCAAGTTCCTTTCCTTCTTCCACCATACCCGATGCATCGAGTGCAATAACTTCAGCGCTGACCGAGAGATCCCCGACGATCTCACAGATTTCACGAAGTCTTGTATGGAAATCGACACCTTCTTTGGCAACGAGCGATGGATTCGTCGTCACGCCTCCGATGACGCCCATCTGATGGGCCTTTTTAATGTCTTCCACATTCGCTGTGTCAATAAAAAAACGCATATGTGTGTCCTCCTCAAGTTGTGATCGCTTACAATCTCTATTATGAGGAAAGACTTGGCGAATTACTACACCCTTTGTTAGATTCGGAACGAGACGACAGAGAGAATATAAAAAGTCGGTCCTCATAGAGAACCGACTTGATCAAACAGGATTATGCTTGGTTGCTTGAACCAAACTCACGCATCTTACCAGTAACGACGTTGTAGATCGCTTCGATACCAGGTCCGATGATTTTACGTGGGTCATATACTTTTGCATCAGCAGCAACTTTCTCACGTACGGCACGAGTCCACTCTTGTTGGCACTCTGTGTTAACGTTAATCTTGCTGTGTCCGAGCTCGATTGCTTTTTTGATTTGGTGCTCAGGAATTCCTGATCCACCGTGAAGAACGAGTGGAGTTTGAGTCGCTTCTGCGATTTCTTCCATCTCTTTGAAGCCGAGGTTTGGCTCGCCTGCGTATTCTCCGTGTACAGAACCGAGTGCTGCAGCAAGTGCATCCACTTTCGCTTCTTTGACGACACGTACGCACTCATCAAGATCAGCGTATTGTACACCACCGACTACGCCATCTTCTTCGCCGCCAACTGTACCGACTTCTGCCTCAACAGAAGCACCTTTAGCGTGCGCGTACTCGACAACTTGCTTCGTCATTTCGACGTTTTCGTCGATCGGATGGTGTGAACCGTCGATCATGACTGATGTGAAGCCAGCGTCGATCGCTGCTTTACACTTATCGAATGAAGAACCATGGTCAAGGTGGATTGCAACTGGAACAGTGATGCTGTAGTCGTGCATGAGACCTTCAACCATTTTGACAACTGTAGTGAAGCCACCCATGTATTTCGCTGCACCTTCTGATACACCGAGGATTACTGGTGATTTCTCGTCTTCCGCAGCGCGAAGAATCGCTTGCGTCCACTCGAGGTTGTTAATGTTGAATTGGCCGACTGCATACTTGCCTTCGAATGCTTTATTAAGCATTTCTGTCATTGATACTAATGGCATAATGACATCCTCCTGTCTGTTCGCTATTATACACGTTTAGGGAAAGTACCCCCGTGCAATTCGTTCCCATTATAACACACCGTAAAACATGTGCCTATGCTATTCGGGCATAGAAATGGCTCGGCGCAAGCGTTTACATATGTCATCTTCGTGACGAAATGTCAGATTTTCAAGACTTCCTTCACTTTTTCAATCATCCCGTATATATCAAACGGTTTTTCGAACTGCGCGATTATTCCAAGTCGACGTACTTCTTCAATCACCGCTTCTTCTCCAAACGCCGTCATAATCATTACAGGCGTTTCCAACTTCTCTTCGCGCATTCGTCGCAACACTTCATGCCCAAGCATTCGAGGCATGTTCATATCGAGCAAGACTAGGTCGTATCGTTCCCGCTCTAAAAATTCCCATGCGCTGATGCCGTCTTGTGCCGAGTCCACATCTACACCCATGTTTGTGAACACTTGTGCGAGCATCGTACGAATACCATCCTGGTCATCCGCAATCAACATCCGTGACATGCATGTCCCTTCTTTCATTCATCGTTTTCCATAATCAAACAATTTAACCATACCAAACTCATCTTTTTTTCGCGATGCCTATCTTTTGAAATCAAGGGAACGATGACTCGGATGTATCTTCTTGTTCCTCCTTTAACTGTTGTGGTACCTCTAAATCACTCACTCGTTCATAGTCGGTCACTTCAGGATTCTCCTCTTTCACGAACACTTTCAGATAGTCACCTTCCGCTAGTAATGCAGAGGTTGTTATGGCTAACGGGCGCTTTTTCCCATCCGCATCGTATCCAATCAGGTCATAGCGATAACCATCAGAGACTTTTGTCGCCACTTCAGCATTAGGTACTTTGACATAATAAACGTCCGCCAGTAGACGATTCGGGTCGACATAGCGCCAACCAATCACTAATAAAACGCCGATCAACAATACGGCGATGAGATTGCGTTTCATAAACAGCTCTCCTCCAATTCAAGAGTCACTACGTATGAGATATACCGTTATTGCGTCGTGATGAAACCCCGCAAAAAGAGGCTCATTCTATTGAGAATGAGCCTCTTAGGTGATCCGTTGTGTGTGGCTTATGATTCGACAGTCACTGGAACGACTGCGATTTCAATCTCCTTCTCGACCTCTTCACGTTCTTCTTTCAAACGCGCATCTGACCATTTGAAGATGTCAGCCATCGCATGAAGCACGCCGTCTTTGTATTGATGAACGAAATCGATATCAAAGAACATTGCCCCTGTTCGACGAATCAAGAAGTCGATAGCGCGAACGACTGACTCTTCCTCGATTCCGTAAACCAACTGCGCGTAGACGATTTCAGGAAGCTCATATGCGTTCGAATCCATCCGCTCGATGACACGATCAATATTTGATCCGTATAGACGAACGAGTTCTTCCGCGTGGTTTGCGTCTAGACCATGATTTTGAAGTTCTTTCGTTTTCTTCTCGAGGAAATCGTTGAAGCCTTTCGACCCGCCGACATGACCACCTGACATTGGCATATGCTTCGTCCGACTCGCCAAGTAAACGACACCGTCCTCTTCTTTCAATAATTTAGCGACGAGGTCGACGACCGTTTCTGACATCTTCCGATACCCTGTCAATTTACCACCGGCAATCGTGATTAAGCCACTGTCTGACTGCCAAATTTCATCTTTACGTGAAATTTCAGAAGGGTCTTTTCCTTCCTCATAAATCAACGGACGAATACCTGCCCAGCTCGACTCTACATCATCCGCCGTGACATTGACGTCAGGGAACATATAGTGAATGGCTTCTAAAATATAATCACGGTCTTCCGTCGTCATGCGTGGATGCGCTTTGTTTTTATCGAAGAACGTATCCGTCGTTCCGACGTATGCTTTATTTCCGCGCGGAATCGCGAAGACCATCCGCCCGTCTGGTGTATCGAAATAAATCGCTTGTTTGAGCGGGAATTTCGATTGATCGATGACCAAGTGAATCCCTTTTGTGAGGCGAAGTTGTTTCCCTTTCTTCGAGTTATCCTCTTCTCGTAATTCATCGACCCACGGGCCCGTCGCATTGATGACTTTCTTCGCATATACGTCATACGTCGACCCGTCAATCTGGTCCTCGACGTGTACACCGGCCACTTTACCGTTCTCATAGATCAATCCAGTTACTTTTGCATAGTTCATAAGAAGCGCACCGTGATTCGCCGCTTCTTTTGCCACTTCAATTGTCATTCGAGCATCATCCGTCCGATACTCTACGTAATAGCCGCCTCCGACCAAATCATCTTTTTTCACGAGTGGTGCTTTTTTGATGACCTCATCTGGCTTAAGCATCATGCGACGCTCTGCACGCTTCACTCCTGCGAGGAAGTCATACACCATAAGTCCAATTGCTGTCGAGAACGGACCGAACGTGCCTCCCTTGTGCATCGGTAAGAGCATTTGCTCCGGTGTCGTGACGTGTGGGCCGTTCTCATATACGATGGCCCGTTCTTTCCCGACTTCTGCGACAAGCGCCACTTCAAATTGTTTCAAATAGCGGAGTCCCCCATGAACAAGTTTCGTCGAACGACTTGACGTCCCCGCCGCAAAGTCTTGCATTTCGAGCACAGCCGTCTTCATCCCACGCGACGATGCATCAAGCGCAATCCCAGCACCTGTGATGCCGCCTCCGACAACAAGAACATCATGACGCTCATTTGTCAGTTGCTCATATCGTTTTGATCGTTCTTTCGCTGAGAAATTTTTGATTTCCATCTTATTCCCTCCTATAGTAAATACGGCTCATTGAGATGACTAGAAAAAGAGACCACAACAAAAACAAGGCTTCCCCCTTCTGTTATGGTCTCTCTATTGTCTCGAACCGAATATCAACTTTTCTCCTGTATTATACCCTATTCTTTTCAGTTCAATCATCTCTTGCGCTTAATCAATCTGTAATGTGTTGATTCACAAGCATCCGACTCGCATTTTTTAGTTGAGAAGCTTAGACTTCAAGGTACCATGTTGAAGGAGGATTTCAGATGAAACGTATGTTACAACCTTTTCAGTTTAAAAATGGCGTCGAACTACCGAACCGCCTCGTGTTGGCTCCGATGACACATTATTCGTCAGAACCAACCGGGGAAGTTTCCGAGCACGAGCTCGCTTACTATCGGAAGCGGGCGCAAAGCGTCGGGCTTGCCATCACGGCTTGCGCTTACGTAACAGAAGACGGGAAAGGGTTCCCGAACGCATTCGGGGCCAATGACGACAAATTCATCCCAGGTCTCCGCCAATTGGCAGAAAGTTTAAAAGCAGAAGGCGCAAAAGCCATCCTTCAAATTTTCCACGCCGGGCGTATGTCACCACCTGAACTCGTCCCGAACGAACAACCTGTGAGTGCAAGTGCCGTCGCACCTGTTCGAGAAGGCGCTGTCACACCGCGCGCTCTCGAAACATCAGAAGTCGAAGCTATTATCGAGGCGTTCGGCGAAGCGACACGTCGTGCCATCGAAGCCGGGTTTGACGGAGTCGAGATTCACGGGGCGAACACATACTTGATTCAACAATTCTTCTCACCGCATTCGAATCGCCGTGAAGATCGCTTCGGTGGTGATGTTCATGGACGTTTGACGTTCCCACGCGAAGTCATTCGTCGTGTCAAAGAAGCAGCTGCAGATGCAGAGAACTTCTTAGTCGGTTATCGCTTCTCACCAGAAGAAATCGAAGAACCAGGAATCACACTTGACGACACGGATGTGTTGCTCGATATGATTTTAGAAGAAGGTGTGGATTATATTCACGCTTCTCTTTGGAACTTCAATACAGCCTCTATGCGTGACGAAAACGTCACGGAACGTTCGATTGACCGCATCGCCAAACGCATCAATGGTGCCATCCCACTCATCGGAGTCGGACAACTCCAACGTCCTGCTCAAGTCGAAGATGCACTCGACGTTGTCGATTTCGCCGCGCTCGGTCGTGAACTCATCATCGACCCTGAATGGCTCGAAAAAGTGAAGACGGACCGTGAAGATGACATCGAGACAGAACTCGACTTGGATAAACAAGCCGAACTTGCTGTCCCGGCTCCACTTTGGAATGCGATCACGACTCGTGCCGGGTGGTTCCCGATTAAAGATCAAAAAGTAAAATAATGCAAAGCACCGCGGATTCTTTTTTCATCCGCGGTGCTTTTATGTCATCCATTCTTCCCGTAACATGCCCATCCGAATCGAATCGTATCGCTTCCCGTTCACGACACGAACTTGGCGAATACGTCCTTCGAGTTGCATTCCTACTTTTTCAGCGACCCGCATCATACGCTCATTCCCAGACCATGTCGTCAAGCCGACACGGGCGACAGGTAACGTCTCAAATAGATGTTCAATCCATAAACGTAGGGTACGCGTCCCGACGCCGCGATTCCAGCGATTGGACTGATGCAATATGATGCCCATCTCGAGCCATTCTCGCCCAGCATCTTCGAAATAGTAAGAAACGGTCCCACATACGGTCCCATCCACTTCAATGACCCACATGTCTTCTTTTTTGATGAGTGACTGTTCGATTTGCTGGAATTCTTCATAAGACATCGCCTTGTGTTCGAAGTAAGGCGCGTCCCACTGTTTCCACTCCGGTGCCGCATCTCGATAAATCAATTCCCATAGTCGTGATAAGTCTCGCCCTTCAATCGGTCGAATAACCACTTCTTGATCTTGTCGCATCTTGTCTTCCTCTCTATATAAAGCTTTATCAAATATTATTCGTGTGTCCCGTTCGAATCCCCTTTTTTTCGTTTGCGCCAAATGAACGCGAGGATTAAGACGATCAAACTCGCCATGACGGAAGCGATGGCGATTGGACTCGAATCAGTCATAAACAATTGTCCGATGGAGACAGAGTAGGCAAGCCCGAACGATGTGACGAGTTTCGCGCCGAACGCGATGCCCGCGAAACGCGGGAACGGCACGCGGCTAAACCCGGCGGCGAGACAAATGACCTCGTCCGGTAAAATCGGAATAATGAACAAGACGAGCAAGATGCCAAGGCCATACTTCTCGACATATCGGTCGTACGTCTTCAACTTCTCCTCATCGACCCAGCGGATGATTCGCTCTCGGCCGAATCGTGCCAATCCATACATGACGAAGATACCAAGCGTGGTCGCAATACTCCCAACCAGAGCGGCACGAAATGGACCGAGGGCGACACTCCCAATCGGCACACTGACCGCTTCTGGGACCGGTAAGGCGATTGGCTGTAGAAAGCTGAATGCCGCGAACACCCAAACCGCCTGACGCTCGTACTGTTCTAATAGACGATCCAGTCCATACGTATCGTATAAGACGAGTCCAAATGATACGTAATAGACGAACACGAAGATTAAAAAAAGAGAAAATGTGATTTTCCACATCTGCTTCAAGATAACATTCGAGCCGTCGCGTATCGCTCGAAGTAGCCCGACCGAGAGCGCGAGCAAGACAACGCCCGTCCACCCTAGTTGGTACGGCAATAAGAGGGAAGGTAAGACGACGAATGGCAACAGACTGAGCGCGACAAGTCCAAATCCATATCCAAGATAAATCGAATGTCGTTCTTTCATGAGCCATCACCCTCTCCCCGTTCTACTTCTAGTGTACCCAGAAAGTGAAGGTGATGTATCCTGCCAAGGACGTCTTGCACCTCATGCTTTTGATGTAGAAAAGCCACGATTCATTTCGAATCGTGGCTTTCAATCACTTATTCTCCAAGTGATGCTTGGATGAAATCATGGAATAGACGTTGTGGGCGTTCCGGACGTGAGATGAGCTCTGGGTGGAACTGTGATGCCACGAACCACTTGTGTTCTGGAATTTCAATGATTTCCACGAGACGACCGTCTGGGCTCGTACCTGAGAACTTGAATCCTTCCGCTTCGAATGCTTCACGGTATTCGTTATTGAACTCATAACGGTGACGGTGACGTTCGTATACGAGTTCTTGGTCGTATGCCACGTGTGCTTTCGTCCCTGTTTCAAGTTTACATGGGTACAATCCGAGACGGAGTGTACCTCCAAGGTCTTCGATGTCTTTTTGCTCTGGAAGAAGGTCGATAATCGGATACGGTGTCGATGGGTCGATTTCAGCCGTATGTGCACCGTCCAACTTCAAGACGTTACGTGCAAACTCGACCGTCGCAAGTTGCATCCCGAGACAAATCCCGAAGAATGGAACGTTGTTTTCACGTGCGAAACGTGTCGCTTCGATTTTCCCTTCGATTCCACGCTCACCAAATCCACCTGGGACGAGGATACCGTCTGCATCACCAAGGATGTCCGAGACGTTTTCAGCCGTCACGTCCTCTGCGTTGACCCAGTCAATGTCGATATCTGCATTGAACGCATAACCCGCATGCTTGAGCGATTCTGCGACCGAGATATAGGCATCACGCAATTCGACATATTTTCCGACGAGTGCGATTTTCACTTTCTTCTCAAGATGCGTGACCGTGTGAACGAGTTCTTTCCATGCCGTCATATCCGCAGCCGGTGTGTTGAAGCCGAAATAGTCGTTGACGAGTTGGTCCATCCCTTGTTTTTGAAGGTTGAGTGGTACTTCATAAAGCGTCGATGCGTCTTGCGCCTCGATGACTGCTTCTTTACGCGTATCACAGAAGAGCGCAATTTTCTCACGCATGTCTTCCGGAATATCATGCTCCGTGCGGAGGACGATGATGTCTGGCTGAATCCCGTAGCTGCGAAGTTCTTTGACGCTATGTTGTGTCGGTTTTGTTTTCATTTCGCCTGCCGCGCGAAGGTAAGGAACGAGTGTACAGTGGACGTACATGACGTTCTCTTTGCCGATATCATTTTTCACTTGGCGAATCGCTTCGATGAACGGAAGGGATTCGATATCCCCCACTGTTCCACCGATTTCTGTGATGACGACATCGGCGTTCGTTTCGCGTCCCGCACGGAAGACACGATCTTTGATTTCGTTCGTGATATGCGGAATGACTTGAACCGTTCCGCCGTTATAGTCTCCACGACGCTCTTTCTTCAAGACAGTCGAATAAATGCGCCCTGATGTGACGTTCGCGTTTTGCGACAAGTTGATGTCGATGAAACGCTCATAGTGTCCGAGGTCAAGGTCAGTCTCCGCACCATCATCTGTGACGAATACTTCTCCGTGTTGATACGGGCTCATCGTACCTGGGTCGATGTTGATATATGGGTCAAACTTTTGAATCGTCACGTTGAGTCCACGATTTTTGAGTAGACGTGCGAGTGAAGCTGCCGTGATCCCTTTACCGAGCGAAGAAACTACCCCGCCTGTTACGAAAATGTACTTTGTCATGTTTCTTTCTCCTCTCTTAAATACCAACCGTCGGGAAACGAAAAAACAAAAAAAGCAAAAGTGCCCCCGTGAATGGAGGACACTTTTGCTGCATCGTTACGTGCTAAACTAGCCCATGACTAATTTACGCCAGAGACGATACAGTCGTCAAGATATTATTTTTTCTTTTTTTCATGTTGTTCAAAATCATTAAAAAAGAAAAAGAGACACGCCTAGCCGGGCCCAATGCCCGGCTTTTTGCGGTCTCTTATAAATCATCCTCGTCTTCGAGATCGAGGTCGTCGTCCAAATCATCATCCTTGAAGTCATCTAGGCCATCAACTTTTTCTTGTTCGCCCGCATCGTCAAATTCAGTTGAATCGTAATCTTCAACTTTTGCGAATACATCCAAGTCATCTTCGATGTCGACGATACCTTCGTCTGCCTCTTCGAACTCTTCTTCGAATTCGTCAAGTTCACCACGTTGACGTGCTTCGATGACGAGATCTTCATCCGACTTGTCGAATGGATACCATACGCGAAGCGCCCAGCGGTTTGCACCTAAGTTGACGAACAACCCGTCGATGTTCAAATCGGTGTAAAGTTGTGCGATTTTCTCGAGTTCTTCCTCTTCACTCGCAAACGTATAATTTTGCTTGATTTTTTCGCGAATCTCATCAAAAGAAACAGGCTGCTCGCCAGTTTCTTGGAGAAGTTCATAAACGAAATCAATCAACGATTTATTCATTAAAGGACACTCCTTTTCCGTCACTAGTTAAACATCACTCCTCATTATAAACAAAAGCGATATGAAAAAGCTAGAGTAAATTATGATTCGTGTGATGTCTTGGCTTTGATTCGGAACCAGTACAGACTAATCAATCCGATATTAAACACCCATGTCACCCCTAAGACACCCACCATCCACGCTCGCGGAATCTGGAACGACAACTCCTCGTTGACCGTTTGACCGACGTACAATCCATATCCGAGCAATCCGATCATCAAAAATGAATACGCCACGACCATGCCGAATCGTTTCCACAACTGTAGCAGTAAAGACGCGAACTCTTGGTTTTCCCCATACTGATCAAACAAATACGTATGACTGACACTCGAATACATCGTCTGCGTATAGCCACTGACAAATAGTACTGGGATGAACGCAAGAGGCTCGATAAATCCTAGGAAAAAGATGAGGGAGGACACGAGTAACAGGATGTATGGATGGCGCGCGAAATCAAACAGGCGACTAAACAAAATCCAACCGATAACACCGACTAAGAATGGGACGAACACATAAAAAATCAACACTTGAAACGAATACAAGGCAAGACTCACAAAAACGGCACCAATCAACGTCCATCCGCCAAACAATCCGATAACAAACGATAATAACTGAACCTGTCGAGTACGGCTTGCTGTGATAAACTGTCGGACACGCTTTTGAAACAACAGCCATCCGACATAGACCAACAAAATAATCATCAAGCTAAATACTTCGAC
This sequence comes from Exiguobacterium marinum DSM 16307, assembly GCF_000620845.1. Lineage (GTDB taxonomy): Bacteria > Bacillota > Bacilli > Exiguobacteriales > Exiguobacteriaceae > Exiguobacterium > Exiguobacterium marinum. The sequence goes on along the minus strand of NZ_KK211189.1, from coordinate 781,202 downwards.
ATAACCACGCGCCCCTTCTAGGAGACTGAGAAGTCGACTAATCAATGTGAAGACCGTGACTGCGATGAAAGCGCGGAGAAAGGAACGCGTTTCAAACTGCCACGTTGCTGATTTTTGGAGGGGTAATTTCCTCACGAATAGCCACGGTAGAATCAAACTCACTAAGAATAGGGCGACGGCAAGATTGTACGACTGCGTCAACGCATACGAGAACACCGCAATCCAACCGACTAACATAAGAACCAACGGCCACGAACTACCACCTTCATCTTTTGATTCCGTCTCAGTTTTCGGCTTCAATTCATTCAATTGTGATAAAATCGTCGTCATGATGGAGGCAACTCCAATCGAGCCGACTCCGACTAAAAACGCACTCCATTCAATTGCGCTGTCAAAGGGAAGTACAAAACAAATGAGACCGACGACGAGCACAGATAAGGCAATTAAAAACGTGTCTTTTGAACCGCGTCGACCGATGACATACACCCACAGTAAAAGACCTGACATACTGGCCACATAAAAAATTAAAAATGGAATGAGACGTCCGACACCTTCTTCGACCGCCATGATGGATAAGAACAAAATCTGTGGAAGAATTTGACTACTTAGGGCACTTACAATTGTCAACAGGATCACTATGTTTTTCATAAGTCCACCCCTCACTGAAACTGGAATATTCTACTCCTCATTTTTCCTTTCCCAGTTCTATTTGTCGATGAACCTGTTTTGCAACACATTGACTTCTTAGCTTCTTCATATTTCTGCCGATATAGAAGAGAACGCCACTTTAGATATGAAATAGAAGGAGAATAAAAATATGGCATTTTTTCGTAAGACAACCTCAAAAGATTTCGTCGCTTCCGAAGGCTTTCCTGAGATTCACACAATCGCTAAACCAGCCGACTCGAGCTTAAACGGGCGCGCACACTATATGGGATATACATCATCTCAAGTGAAACGGCTACAAGACATGGCTCCACTCGTCGAGTCCGTCCTAGACGAGGTACTCGAAAATGTACTCGACCACTTAATGCTTCAACCAGAGATGGTTCAAATTGCGAATGGCTCGTCGACACGAGAACGTTTAAAAAATGTATTTGCTGCTTATTTCCGTAGTTTGTTAACCGGGAACATCGATGATAAATTTTTAGCAATGCGGAAGCGAATGGGACAAACCCATCACCATTTTTCAGTCCCCGTCGTCTGGTTCTTGGCAACATACTCGGCGTTTAACACCTTGCTCATCCCGAAAGTGGTCGAAACGTATCAACACGATCCGGCCATTCTGACCGAATCCCTTTTGGCTCTGTCACACGCGATGAACTTGGACGCTCAAATCGTTACCGAACAATATGTGAACGCCCGTCTCGATGAGCTTGAGTCTGCGAACCAATCCCGTGCCGCTCTATTAAGTGACGTGTCACGCGTCAGTACAGAAGTGGCGACGACAATGGAGCATACAGGGCAAGCTATGTCCGATACAAGCAATCGCGCTCATCAAGTCTTGGCAGAGACGGAACAAACAGAAAAGATGAGTCGCCACTTGATGACGTTGACTCATACAAATGGAGAACAAATCGAACAGATGGAAGCTGAATTCAAACAGTCGGCTACCTATGTCGATACCTCACTCGATCGAATAACAGCTTTGAAGGACGGTTCTCAAGATATCGTCAGCATGACGCGAAGCATCGAACAAATTGCCAATCAAACCAACTTACTCGCCTTGAACGCTTCGATTGAAGCGGCCCGTGCAGGTGAACACGGCAAAGGGTTCGCCGTCGTCGCCACCGAAGTACGCACACTCGCGGAGAACGCGAAACAACTGAGCAGTCAAATCAATGCGCTCATTCATGAGAATGAGGCGAACATCGCGGCTCTCCTCGATCAAATGGGTCACATGCATCGGACGAACGATGAAGCGATGCGTCAACTAAACGCCGTCAAAGTTGGGTTTTCGACCGTCCAAGAAGAGATGGGACAATACGTCCTTTCTTTCGAACGAAACAAACAAGACCTCGGGCAGATGGTCGAAACCATTTCATCCATCAACGAGACGACACAAGGGTTATCTCACTTGACCTCCTCTCTTTTATCTACTTCCGAAATGCAGTAAACAAATAAGGCACAGTCCGCGGACCGTGCCTTCCTGTATTATTGGACAACCGGTTCTGGGATCTCGATGGCTTTCAGCGAACGATCGAGCAATTCGACGACGTCGAACGTGCCGACCGTCTCATCGACTTCCTTCGCTTTCGTTCCATCTGACAACATCGTCAAGCAGTACGGACACGCCGAACCGATGACAGTCGGTTTCGTCTCAAGCAACTGTTCCGTCCGAGCCACGTTGACACGTGTCCCGACTTTTTCTTCCTGCCACATGAGACCACCACCCGCTCCACAGCACATACCGTTTTCACGGTTACGTGTCGCTTCGACGAGTTCGACACCCGGAATCCGCTCGAGGACGAACCGCGGTGCATCGTATATGCCGTTGTAACGACCGAGATAGCAAGAATCGTGGTAGACGACACGCTCATTCACTTGAAGATCCGGTTGGATTCGACCCGTATCGAGCAACTCGGCGAGTAATTCCGTATGGTGATACACTTTCACATCAGTCAAACCGAAGTCTGGATACTCATTTTTGAATGTGTTGTAGGCGTGTGGGTCGACCGTGACGATTTTCGTCACCCCATACTTCTCAAACAGTTTAATGTTCGCTTCAGCGAGTTCTTGGAAGAGTAACTCATTCCCAATTCGACGTGGTGTATCCCCTGAGTTTTTCTCTTCATTTCCGAGAATGGCAAATGAGACGCCAGCCTTGTTCAAGACGCTCGCAAAGCTTTGCGCGACTTTTTGGCTACGGCTGTCGTAAGAACCCATCGCGCCGACCCAGAAGAGGTATTCGAATTCTTCACCTGCTTTTTTCTTCTCCTTCGCCGTCGGGATGACGAGCTCTGTATCCTTGCGCCAGTTCTCGCGTTCTTTCCGGTTCATCCCCCATGGGTTTCCTTGACGCTCGATGTTCGCTACCGTTCGCTGCGCCTCAGGGTCCATCTTCCCTTCCATCATGACGAGGTAGCGACGAAGGTCGATGATTTTATCGACGTGCTCGTTCATGACCGGACATTGATCTTCACAATTGCGGCATGTCGTACACGCCCATATTTCTTCTTCTGTGATGACGTTGCCGATCAATTCGTCTGCGACGAGCATATGACCGTCTTGCGCCGCTGCTGCGATTTCAGCACCTTGCGTGTTTTGGAACATGAGTGCCGGTGCCCAAGGTGATTTTCTCGTGACCGCTGCACCTTTCATATTCATATGGTCGCGAAGTTTGACAATCAAGTCCATCGGCGACAACATCTTCCCAGTTCCTGTTGCCGGACACACATTCGTACAGCGTCCACACTCGACGCAGGCGTACAAATCGACGAGTTGTTTTTGGTTGAAGTCTTCGATTTTATTAACCCCGAACACAATCTCTTCATCTGACTCTTCTGCTTCTTCCATCGCCGAAAAATCAACGGGCGCTAAGCGTCCGACTTTATGGGTACGACCAAGCCAGACATTGAGCGTCCCAGCAATCAAGTGAGCGTGTTTGCCTTGCGGGATGTAGACCATGAAGCTGAGCAAGAATAAGAGGTGCATCCACCAAAAGACGACGAACAACGCGAATGCGACTGATCCTGGTACCCAAGCAAACGCTGAACCGATGAGTGTCGCGACCGGTTCGCCCCACATCGGAAGCTCTTCTTTATAGACGAGGTAAAACCCGTTCCCGAACAAGACGGAAACCATCAGCCCGCCAATGAAGATGAGGGCGAGACCCGCTAAAAAGTTTCGTTTCAAGCGTACAAGCTTCTCGACGTAACGACGGTAGAACCCCCAAACGACCGCGACGAGAATCATGAGCATGACGATTTCTTGCATGAACGTAAAGATTGGATAGAGCGGACCGAGCGGGATGTGTGGGAAACGTGTTCCGACCGCTAGTCCTTTCCAAATAAAATCAATCGCCCCAAATTGGACGAGGATGAAGCCATAAAACATCATGACGTGAATTGCGCCACTCTTCTTATCTTTTAACAATTTCTTTTGACCGAACACGTTGATCATGACCTGTTCGAGTCGTTCTTTGTTCGTTTGGTTCCATTCTGCCTTCTTCCCCAGCGTGATGAACGTATAGCGCTGGTGAACCAGCGTAGCAAATAAATACACACCATAGCCGAAGACGAGCAAGAATAGAATCCAGTTGACGATTAAAAATGTAGACATCCCCAAAACTCCCCCTTATGAAAACGGATTCAATCTTGAATTCAGTATATCAAATGATGAATGAACAGTCATTCATTTTTGCGAAGTTCTCATCAGAAGTTTAGAAGATGTTTCAAAATAAGGAGTAAGCCGCCATAACTGAACACGGCCAAAACGAACGTGCGAAAGTGTAAATTCCGGTCGGACGGGAGTTCAAATTTCACGATGTTGAGAATCATCGCCCCGGCCACAAACGCAAAACAGAGCGCTTCGACGTGCGCGGCCAAGTCAATCCATCGTGAAACGAAACCTCCGAGTAAAATTCCACCGCTCAACAAGTAGCGTCCTTGTCGCATATAGCGTTCCCCGTAATGGCGGTTCAAGTCATGACCGAGCGCCAAGAAGTGGACCCCGAGAGCCGTCGCATAGAAGCTTCTCGCGACGAACGTCACGGAGTCCGCCGTCACCACATACGCTGAAAAGGTCATATATGTCGTGAGTAGTGTCACCTGTAGCCAATACGAGACAGCCCGGTCGACCGCCTCATCTTGGAAGTGAGGAGTTCGAACGAATCGCATGGTGCCATAAAATATTGTGAACCCGGTGAGACTGACGATGTAAATCTCGGAAGGTAAGGCCAAATTCAGCCAGTCGACACGAAGCGTGTCCTGGCGTTTATTCAGCGACGGCAAGAGATACATGAAGAAGTACGTGATGGCGACCCCACTCGAGAATGAGAACCATTTCTTAGAAGGAACGGTCTCTTCCCGGAACAAATAGATGCCGAAGAAATTAATCAACGTCAAATAGATGATGATCCAGTTCGCCATCTCGTCTTCACCCTTTCAAGTCAATCCAAAACCGCTCGACAATCGTCCCATCTTCTTCCGTGTATGGTGTATCCGCAACGCCACCATTGTTTAAAATGACTTGACGTGAAGCAATATTCGTTCGGTTGCACGTGATGAGTGCACGCTCGATGCCGAGCTCTTTCACTTTCTCAAGCGCAAGTTGCAGTTGACGTGTGGCGAGTCCACGACCACGCGCGCTCGGTTTCACCCCGTACCCGACATGACCACCAATCTTCAAAAGCGACTCGTTCAACTCGTGACGAATGTTCGCCGCGCCGAGAATTTCTTCCCCCTCCGTGAGCCAATACGTCGTACTCGGGACCCAGCCTTCCTCAATATGTTCACGTAACTCTTTCTGGCGTAACGTGTTGACGTATGCCTCGAAGTCCATCGTCTCACGGTCGACTGAGGTCGGGACGATTCGTTCATCGCGCTCATGCCATTCCTGTAAAAACGCCAGAATCTGTTCTTTTTGTTCGACAGATGTTTTGATTAGTCTTAACATCACAATTCCCCCTTTATTCATTTCCATTCACGTTCTCTATTTGATTTCCTTGTTCCTTCATCTTAGAGAATGCTCACTCGAAATAAAATGGACGTTCTGATTGGATATTGTCCCCCTTTTAGGCATGAAAAAAAGCGCCATCTTGTTCAGATGACACTTTTCGTAGACTCACTCTTCGAGTCCGAGACGCTGCGGCATATGCGGAGCGAGTTGTCTCGCCTCTTCCAACCGACCTGCCTCGACGAGCGTATGGAAATGTAAAAACTGTTCATGCGATGCATCACTGATGGCCGCCAAATAATCGACGTACCGATCGTAGACCGCTTTGTCTTCTGGGCGTGCCTCAATGAGTGCGATATACAGGCGAACCGTATCCTCACCGTAAAGAAGAGGGAACTCGTCGTTCAATTGAAGCAGTTTATCAATCGAATTGACATCGATCCCGTTCTCCTGGTCGTAATGCACGATGACTTGTTCAGCATGGTCTTCGAGACGACCACGCCACTCTTCATACTCTTCTTCGTTCGTCTCGAGCATCTCGAACCAATCTTCATTTAACATCTCTTCAATCTTGTTTACACGTTCTGTAAAATTCATTCGTTCTCTCCTCCTTCAAACGTCCATGTGACGTGTACTTCATATATACCCACGTTTTCTTCATTCATGGACAATTCGTATACGAACGTACACGACTCTTCGGACACGTCGAGGCGCGATGTCGTCGTGGCCATCGTCATCGACATATATGCATTCTTGTATAGGCTTTGCGTGAAGCGCCCTTCGATGAATGAATGGTTCATCTCAATCGGTCCTTTGCAGATGAGCGCCAACCGTTCTGGTGTGTACTTGATTGTCGTCGGGACTGGTCCGTCCTCTTGTTGCTGGTCAAACATGAGAATAAATCCAGTCTTCAATGGATAGTATAATCCATCCATCGTTAACTCAATCGCTTCTGGAATATCACTCATCCGTGTTGTTTGCTGGACACGCACGCGAAGTGGTTCAATCGCCATGCTCATCCCCCTTTCCGTCAACTCATCGTACCACATCTTCCACATATCGTTCTATTGACATTGCTTCGTCTTCACGTAGACAAAGTGATTCATCCACTCATCGTTTTCATAGATGAATCCTTCTCTTGTGCACTCGTACGACATTCCGACACGCTCTGTGAAATGGATGGATGCTTCATTGTCAAGATTGATATGTGTCTCGATACGCTAGAAAGACAACTCTAGAAAAAGACCGCAGGCAATGATGTACCCGCGGTCTCCCTATGAAAAGTCAAAAGGTTAGCTTACTTTATACACACGGCCTTCGAATGGTTTCAAATGAAGGAGTGTTGATTCAACATCGCCTTCAATCGGCATATTGCTCAAGACGACATTTTTCGCACGAAGTGTTTGATCCATGTCAAACATCGTCTCTTTCGCCGTCAAGTTCGTGACGACGAGGTATTGCGTCTCCCCGAGCGTACGCGTATAAGCATACACTTCCGAGTGATCCGGTAAGACGACGTCATACGAACCGTATACAAACGTCTCGTCACCTTTGCGAAGTTGAATCATCTCTTTATAGAAGTTGAAGATCGAGTCCTCGTCTTCAAGCTGCGATTCGACGTTGATGTCTGTATAGTTCGGATTGATCCCGAACCACGGCTTCTCCGCGAACGTGAACCCGGCATTCGGAGCATCACTCCACTGCATCGGTGTACGCGTGTTGTCGCGTGACGAATTCCACGTGATGCGCATCATTTCGTCATGGCTCTTCCCTTGTTCGACGCCGATATAGTAGCGATTGCGTGTCGCGATGTCATCGTATTGGTCAATCGACTCAAATTTGACGTTCGTCATCCCGATTTCTTGACCTTGATAGATAAACGGCGTCCCTTGCATGAGGAAGTACATCATCGCAATCGATTTCGCGCTCTCTTTCCAGTAACGCTCATCGTCTCCCCATTTTGAGACGGTACGCGTTTGGTCATGGTTTTCGACGTAAAGCGCGTTCCATCCGTCGGCTTCAAGTCCTTTTTGCCATTTCGTCAACACGTTCTTCAAGTGGACGACATCGAGTTTCGAATCGGCATTTTCACTCCATAGGTCCATGTGTTCGAATTGGAAGACCATGTTCATCTTCCCTTCTTTTTCACCGACCCAAAGGTGCGCATCGTCAGGGGATACACCGTTCGCTTCACCGACTGTCATGATGTCATGTTTATTGAACGTCTCGTCACGAAGCTCTTCTAAATAGTCGTGAATTCCGTCCACGTTCATGTGCATCTCGAACGACGGTACAAAGTCGAGGTCGTTCGGGTTTGGCAAGTCGGCGAACGTCGGATTCTTGCGAATGTGGCTGATTGCATCGACACGGAATCCGTCGATTCCTTTTTCGAGCCACCAGTTGATCATATCGTATACCGCTGTACGCATCTCAGGATTTTCCCAATTGAGGTCCGGCTGTTTCTTCGAGAAGACATGCAAGTAGTATTGCTCCGTCGTCTCATCGAATTCCCAAGCCGAGCCACCAAAGATCGATTCCCAGTTATTCGGCTTCGACCCGTCCGGTTTTCCGTCGCGCCAGATATACCAGTCGCGCTTCGGATTGTCTTTTGAGCTCTTCGATTCAATGAACCAAGGGTGCTCATCCGACGTATGGTTGACGACGAGGTCGAGCAACAGTTTCATACCGCGCTGATGCACTTCGTCCAATAAGCGGTCGAAGTCTTCCATCGTACCGAACTCGTCCATGATATCTTGATAGTCACTAATGTCATAACCGTTATCATCGTTTGGTGACTTATACATCGGACAAATCCAGATGACGTCAATGCCGAGGTCTTTCAAATAGTCGAGCTTATCAATGATTCCTTGGATGTCTCCGATTCCGTCTCCGTTCGCGTCGTAAAAACTGCGCGGATAAATCTGATAGGCGACGGCTTCTTTCCACCAGTTGCGTTTAAGCGTCTTTGTTTGTGTTTGTTGTTCTCGTTGTAAAAGTTGCATGTGATCTAGATACTCCTTATCCCAAAACTCACTGCTCTTCATATATAATCATCTTATCCGTGCTGTGAACTTTATATCAATTAGCGCAATCGTTTGCACGTTGCAATAAATTTATCTTACCAAAAAACATTCAATGATACAAAGATGTTTCATCAGCATACTTAACGTGTACCCTACATGATTTTGTAAAGAAATGAAAGCGAGGTGTTTTATCATGTTTCGACCTGCTACACTTCGGGATTTCCCAGCAATCGATCACTTAATTCTGAAGAAAGCGAAAGAGTTTCAAGTCGCCGGGAAGTCACAATGGGTCAAGTATTTAGAGCCGAGCCGCTCGGATTATGTACGACACGATTTAACGAAAGGGTCCGTGTTTGTATATGAACGTGACGCGCAAGTGGTCGGTTCGGTCAGTCTCATCCCACCGACCGATTGGGACCATAACCTATGGGAAAAACCGGACGATGCCGTTTACTTGCATCGACTCGTCACGGACTCACGTTTAAAGGGTGAGCGGATTGGAGAGAAATTAATGGAATATGCGCTCTCCCATTCACCATCAACGATTCGGTTAGACTGTGTTGCCGACAACACCTTCTTGAATGGGTACTATCCTCAGTTCGGTTTCCGTTACATCGGGGAACGGAACGGATTTTCGTTATTTGAAAAACGGGCTTGACCTTGACGTGACGTCAACGTTTACGCTGAAGCTAAGGAGGTGAAGGGATGTACACCATCCAACAACTCGCGGCACTCGCAGGGACGACGACACGAACGCTTCGACACTATGACGCGATTGGTCTTCTCGTTCCCGCTCGCGATGATAACGGTTACCGGCGTTACATGTCGAGCGACGCAGAACGGTTGCAACTTATCTTATTCTACCGAACACTCGATGTCCCCCTCGATCAAATCAGACAATTGCTTGATTCGACGACGTTCGACCGAGTCGAGGTGTTGAGTGAGCATATCGAGGCGTTACGACAGAAAGCGGCTTATTTTGCGAAGTTGGCGGAGACCGCTGAAGCGACCCTCACCTCACTAAAAGGAGGGATCCCGATGGAAGACAAATCATTGTTCAACGGATTGTCTTATGAAGAGATTCAAGCACATGAGGCAAAGCATCAAGATGAGGTAAAGGAGCGGTGGGGGGACAGTTCAGCTTACAAAACCACACAAGAACGGGCGGCGAAGCGCTCGAAAACGGACTGGGAGCGCATGAATCAGATGCACCTCGATTTGATTGCGCCACTCGTCGACCTGTTCCGCTCACAAGTCGCAATCGAGGATGAACGGGTTCAATCGATTGTCAGAGACAATCATTTGTTCATCGACACACACTTTTACGATTGTTCGCTCGACATGTTCAGTGGACTCGGACAGATGTATGTGGCGGATGAACGATTCACCGAATTTTATGACCGCTTCGAGCCAGGTCTTGCTGCCTATTACAACGAAGCCATCCAATATTATTGTATCGTCAACAGTTAAGTCCAAGCCTCAGGCTTGGACTTTGATTTGTCGGTGGTCTGTTTTCATACTATCCATCGTTTCGATGTGTCGACGTAACATCGGTAAGACCGTTGTCAATTGTAGGTAAGGATATGTGGCAAAATTGTCGGTCCCACCTTTATAGATGACCACTCGCTCGAGAACCCGCCATCCTTGTGTGGTCCATTGTTCAAGCGTCGTCTCACAGAACGAAGGCTGATGTTGAATCGCCCAATACGCTTGTAGCTGTCCTTCCGCCATTGATGGACGTATCGTGAGAATCGGACACGGCAATTGATTCAATCGACTCGGCTCAATCGGCCCTGTCTCATGGACAACAATTAACTCTGGGGCAAGTTTTTCAAGCCACATCATCGTCTTATCATCGTTCAATGATGACACATGAATGATATGGTGTGGTGGAATCGATAGATCATTTAACGGATACCGTTTTCTCACTTCTTGAATACGCTTTTGACTCGTCCAACGCATAAACGGTGTCGCCCACCGAATGTATTGATGGATAAGCCATTCCTTGAGAGACTGCGGTCGATGTTCGGTTGGCCCATCTTCTTGAATGACATGTGTTACTCCCAAATTACGAATAGCATGATATACAAAAATAGACGTATGATGATCACTAATCATGATCACAATGGGTCTAGTCATCTCCACATCCCTCCACACTTATCGCTTTCGATCCGTCACTTCTTGAATCCCAAGTTCATATAGAGCCCGCTTCCATGAACCAAAACGTCTTGACACTTTTGCCACACTCGGTTTATGAAATTGTTTCGCCCATTTTTGATAAGTAATCGCATTGAACGGGGTTAACACCCGATAGGCCTCATACAACGCTTGCACCATCTCCGCTTTCTCTTTCGCGGGTTGTACCGTGAAATGTTCTTCTTCTAAATGTTCGACCGCTTTTACAGCAAGACTCCATGACCCAAAGTGGGTAATAATATCACCTAATGAAGGGACGTTCCGACCAGCTGCCCATTGTTGATATTGACTGCTCGTTAACTTTCCTCCTTGTATCGATGCGAGCCGAAGCGCTTGTATAAAATCATGAGATTCATAACGCCTTGGTTCTAACAACCCTGACGCTTTCAAGGCACTTGTCCACGTCCCGTATACTTTCAAAATGTCTAGAAACGTGGGGGCGTCTCGATTTTGGCTCCATCGTTGATATTGTGTCACCGTGAGGGAGGGAGTCAGAGATGCAGCAGTTTGAAGCGCTTGAATGATCTCTGCTTCCTTCGTCATATATGTTCCTCCTTACACGCTTTTTTCTTTTATGAAAGAACGTGTATCAAGCACGGTTTGAATCACTTTTTGCTGTTCTCCAATCGTCATATTGGAGCTCGACGGTAAACAAATCCCGTTTTCAAATAATCGACGGCTGACATCTTCTCCATCGACTGTGACATATTCAGCATCTCGGTAGAGCGGCTGTAAATGCATTGGTTTCCACACAGGTCGTGATTCAATACCAGCCCCTGTTAAGTGTTGAATCAATTGATCACGGCTGACGACGTCTCGACCAAGTTGCATCGCAGTCAGCCAACGATTCGCACGCGAATACGGAACCTCTTGTTGGTACGTGACATCCATTTCTGAAAACATGCGTTCATATCGTTTAAAGACATTGCGTCGCGCACGTACCCGCTGTTCGATGACCTCTAACTGTCCACGACCGATACCTGCCGAGACATTACTTAAACGGTAGTTATAACCTACTTCCTCATGCTCATAGTGCAACTCATTCTCCCTTGCTTGTGTTGCGAGTTTTAACGCATGTTGACGTTGACTGTCAGAGCCGAGCAGTAGCATCCCTCCGCCTGATGTTGTGATAATTTTATTACCATTGAATGAATAAAAACCGATGTCTCCAATCGTACCGGTCATTAGACCTTGCCACGTCGAACCGAGTGACTCTGCGGCATCTTCAATCAACGGGACCTCAAATTCCTTACAAATTTGACGAATCTCACCGATTTTTGCGACCACCCCATATAGATGAACAACGATGACTGCTTTAGGTAATCGCCCTTTCGTAGCAGCTTGAACGAGTGCTTTCCGCAAAGCCTCCGGAGACATGTTCCACGTCTCATCTTCTGAGTCAATGAAGACCGGTGTTGCTCCGACGTAAAGGATTGGATTGACCGAAGCGACAAAAGTGAGTGTCTGACAAAAGACGAGATCGTTCTTCTCTATCCCGAGCGTCATCAAGGCAAGATGTAGCGCCGCCGTACCGGAGCTAGTTGCCAACATATGCGTATGATCGGTGTACTTTCCAAGTTCGTCTTCAAATGCGTTGACGTTCGGACCGAGTGGCGCAATCCAATTACTCGAGAACGCCTCCTCTACATAGATCATTTCTCGACCGGACATGTGCGGCTTTGATAATAGAATATTCATGTGCTCATGTCCTCCTTCATCATCGTTTGATAGGTGTCGTACCATTCAATCAATTCCTTCAACCCTTCATATAAGGATGTCCGAGGGTTAAAACCAGTCATAGCTTCTAGCGTAGGCAAATCTACTTCATGAAACACTTGATCACGAACCGGAAGCGTCAGGTTTACCGGATGATGCATCAAATATCCGACTTCAGTTAATAACGTTTGAACATGGACATAGTCGGAAGCGTTAATTCGAAACTGCCCAACGAGAGTCAAATCTGATTGAATGAGCCGTAGAACTCGAACGACTGTTTCAACCACATCATCGATATAAGAAGCTTTCACGATATCCGTTGCATAGTAACCAACCATACGATGACCTTGATCAATAGCGAGCACTGCTTTTGAGAACAACGTAGTCGAATCGTCCCAAGGGCCGTAAACATCTTCTGTCACGAGGTGCAGTGCCGACGAGGAATGTCGTGTATCTTCGATTGGAAGGTCGAAAGTGATGAACGATGGGGCGGACACCCTATTTTTTTGACTTCTGATCAATTGCTTCACCTGTTCAAAGCGCTCCATCTCCCTCCCTGTATAAACACTTGAAGGTCCCCCGCATAAGATGACGTGATTTGGCTCATACATCGTCATGACTTGACGCATATTCGGCCTGTGTGATGTATCTGTTCGAATGAGATGAAACATTGGGTGAGACAATACATAGAGTCGTTGCTTTGAGAGTTGATGTTTCGCTTGTCCTTCGTCATCGATCCCGATTACTTCGCAACCTTCTTTTAATAGACGTCGAGCAATATGAAATCCTTTAAACGTTGATACACCGACCACCATGACACGATTACTCATTGCACTCCCCCCTTTAATTTCCATCGGCGACGCGGATCCGCACTTGCTGGGCTGGGATGAATTCAAATCCACTTGCAAAGATTCGTTGCAAATCTCCATCAATATCATCGCTGTTCGCAACAAAAAGTAAGGCATCAGTCAGTGCTGCACTATTGTCTCTAAAGTGTTCGACTAACCGCAAAATAGGAGTCGCTGATGTGAATGGACGCGTGCAACCGACAAAGATTTTAGGGAAAATATTTGCCTCTGGGTCCAGTTCATTGGTAGCCAGTAACTCTTCGTATAATTTTTCGCCTGGACGGATGCCCGTCACTTCAATCGGAATTTGATCGGTGGTAAATCCACTGAGTTCAATCATTTTCTTGGCCAAGTCGATGATTTTTACCGGATTGCCCATATCAAGCACGAAAATTTCACCGCCTCGTGACAACACACTCGCTTGAATAACGAGTCGACTCGCCTCAGGAATCGTCATAAAGTAACGTGTCATCTCTGGGTCGGTTACGGTGACAGGACCGCCTCGTACAATTTGCTCTTTAAAAAGTGGGACGACGGACCCACGACTACCGAGTACGTTACCAAACCGAACGACCGCGAAGATCGTCTCGCTCGATCGTGATTTTTCTTGAACAATCATTTCTGCGATCCGCTTTGTCGACCCCATGACGTTCGTCGGATTCACCGCCTTGTCGGTTGAAACCATCACGAATCGATCAACTCGATATTTGGAGGCAACATCAACCATATTTTTCGTTCCATACACGTTGTTTTTGACGGCTTCTAACGGATTGTCTTGCATTAATGGGACGTGTTTATGAGCCGCTGCATGGTACACAATTTCAGGACGATACGTCTGAAAAACATACTCGAGGCGCTCTATGTCCTGCACGTCTCCGATGACCGGATGAAGCTTCGTCTCAAGTCCAAGACCGCTCAGTTCTTTTTCGATTAAATAAATACTGTTTTCACCATGTCCGAGAAGAATCATCTCGGCTGGTTTGAACTTGATCAATTGACGGCAAAGTTCTGAGCCGATTGACCCCCCAGCTCCAGTCACTAGAACGGTTGCGCCTTCTACATGTTTCGAGATACCAGAAATATCGAGTTGGACGGGCTCACGTCCCAACAAGTCTTCAATCTTCACTTCGCGGATTTCGTTGATTGAAACATTTCCAGTCGCAAGTTCCGATATCATCGGTAACGCGTGGGATTCAACGCCTGTCTTCTCAATTCGTTTTAACAACTCGATTCGTCTTGTGTACGACAAGCTAGGAATCGAGAGAATCACAACTTCAATTCCTTGATCTTCGATGATTCGTTCTAATTCATCCGTCGTTCCAAGAATCGGAACACCATGAACGTATAACGACTCAAGCATCGAATCGTCATCGAGTATGCCCACTACGTGAAGTACTGTTGTTCGATACTCCTTCAATTCACGCACGATGAGTTGACCTGAGTTCCCGGCTCCGATGATGAGTGTTTTTCGACCTTGGGGAGAAGCATGTAGTTTAAACGTATGCAGAACATGGTTTCGTGCTAGTACACGAGTAAACAGAATGAAGTTAAACGCAAGCAAGCCTTGAACGGCAATCATTACCCCAAGTCCGCGCCCAAATTGAATTTGATTGTAAGCGAATAAAATCAAGTCACTGCTAATCAACGCAATCGTCACTTGTTTCATTTCATGAATGGATGCGTAACGCCAATCGATTCGGTGAATTTTCAAAAGCATTCCGACGAACATAAAACTGATCATCTTGATGAATACCATCAGCATCAAATCGTAATTCGTTGCCGTATAAGGCATCACTCTCGAGAACAAAATATCAAACGTCATGTATAACACGATTGAAACGATTGCAATGTCGACACAGAAAAATAGTAAGTTTCTACGATTTCTCCGATATACGCTAACGAGTGTAGCCATCGTTTACTGCACCTCCAAATGTCTAAGTTGTTTGATCTTGTTGGGTCATGGATTGTGCGAAGAATACGTTGATGATAGTAAACTACCCGAGTCGTTGTAACAAATTTAAGGATAATTCGAGCTTTTTGTTATTAATGAAATCGCTGTAACAAATAAGTTTACAAAGTTATTCTCACTATTTCATTCACATAATGAATAATTTCCCACCTAACGGGAATGGAAAGAATAAACCAAATAAAATTGGGTGTTGTTGACAACTGTGTTTTGATTGAAAAGGAGGTACCTGCAACGCATCGCTGTTCACTTCTGTACGACCGTTCTGACAACATACATGTTCATTCACACCAAGAGACCTTCTAAGACGCCTGCTAGCGTCCCTACAAAAGGAGAGACACCAAGATGAAAAAATGGACACGACCTCAAATCGTACAAGCTTTGCAACTCGCTGCCCAAGAATACTCAGAACTCGATTCCAAACAATACAGTGTTTGGTCACATGACAAAAATGTCCCTTCCCTTTCTACTGTCATTCACCAATTCGGATCGTGGCGTGAAGCTCTCGTTGCCGCACAAATTAAGCTCTCGTTCCATTATTATTCAGACGAAGATATTCTACTCGCATTAAACAAAGCTGCAGAAGAACTCGCTCTGTTCACGAGTCAAACGTACCGAGAATGGTCAAAAGTGACGCGTTCTCCTTCCCTCACACTTATCAGTAGTCGTTTTGGTTCATGGTCGAATGCACTTCGAGAGGCCAAACTTCAAACGACGGCCGCTAAAAATAGTGAAGAACGAATCATTCAAGCCTTGATTGAAGCGTCTGAAGAGCTCGAACGTTTAACGTCACAACACTATGCAGTGTGGGCACAAGAACGTGGCTATCCGACAGTCGCCACAATTGCCCGGAAGTACGGTTCTTGGAGCTATGCACTTTTTGTGTTGGACATCGCTCCACCAAAAAGAAAATGGGATGAAGAGGATGTCATTGAAGCGTTGCGTCTTGCGAAAAAAGAATTATCCCACTTCAGTATCCTCCATTACCGAAAATGGGCTGAAGGACGGAACGTGCCGAGTACGTCTACGATTAATGTCCTATTCGGAAGCTGGACTGCCGCTCTCAAATGCATGGAGACACAAAAGATTACGCAATAATCTAAGATGAGACATGAAAAAGCGCCGACTAATAAGTCAGCGCTTTTTCATGTGACGATTGCGATATACATTGGTATTCCGATTAATAAGTTGAACGGGAAGGTGATTGCGAGAGACAAGGTCAAATAGAAGGATGGTTTCGCTTCTGGGACCGAGGCTTGTAGCATCGCTGGAGCAGCAATGTATGACCCACTCGCCGCAAGTGTCATCAGAAGAATCGTCCCTCCATCGGACAGACCAGCGACTCCTGCTGCGACAAAGCCGACAAGTGCTCCAATCAACGGGAAGAGTGTTCCCATGATGACGAACTTCAATCCGTACGTCGACACCGTCTTTAACTGATGTCCGACTTTGACGCCTAACCCTAATAAAAAGAGGAGCAACACCCCTGGAAACAAGTCTACAAAGAATGGCTTGAGCGGAGTTGCGTCTGGTGTCACGAGTCCTACGACAAGACCTGCAAGCATCAACAGAATACTCTTTGAGAATAAGCTATCCCGTAGCACAGACAATGAGTTTGTTTTGCTGGATGTCGCCGTGATGCCCAAAACTTGTGTCTGATTATATAGCAGTAACGCCACAATCAAACCTGGGATTTCGAGGACAACGACCAGTGTCGTCATGAACGGCTCATATCCAATCCCGAGTCGCTCAAGTTGCGTCGATGCAGCCACATATGTCACGAGTGAAACGGAACCGAACGTCGCAGCCATCGCAATTCGTTCATGGAATGAAAAGTTGAGCATTCCTCCGACGAAAAACGCGAGAATCGGCAGTGAAATTCCAATCAAAAGCGTCACGATCAGCGGTAACGCAATCTCCTCAAAAGATACCGAGGCGAGTCCCATGCCACCCTTTAGCCCAATGGCGAGTAGTAAGTAAATGTTTAGCGTCGTGCTCAGCGAATCGGGAATCTTGAGATTTGATTTTCCGACTGCGGCGATGACCCCCGTCACAAACAGAAGCACCGGGGCGCTCGTCAATAAAAATAAAAACAATTCCATACGTCTTCCTCCTTGGCGACAAAAAAGCGCACACCTAAATAGGCGTGCGCTGTATGCCGACGGCTCGAACAATCGCTCCGTCAGGCCGACAACTGTCGGTTATTAAATTGGTCAGTAGCTCCGTAACAAGATTTCGAACAACACGCTTCATGATGACTCGTCCAGTCGCTCCTATATACGTCTCTGACTCTCATTTTAAAAAGTCATGTTCCCGTTGTCAATCGGTTTGATCCCAAGGCGCGTCCAAACGAAACACAATCAGACGCTCTCCCGTTTTCGTACTGATGTCCGTATGGAGAGAGACGATCGAGCGACCAAGTACTTGCTCGACGATGGACTCGAGTTGAGTGCGTCCCGCTTCGACAAGATTGTTGCGGTATTTCTTTAATTGTTCGCGACCTGACGACTTGGTGGCCAAATCATACTCGGCCGGCGTCAACACCCCTTGGAGTGTGACGATGGCGAGGTCTCGAAGCAGGTCTGCCTTACACGTCAATGATCCGCGACCCAGGTATTCTTTCTCCCATTGGGTGATGCGGGCGCTCAGTTCCATTTCCAGCTGACCTTTTTTCCGCATTTACTTCACGAATCCAATCATCATCTCGCGAAGAATCTTAGCCGCCGCGATGGCCGTCATATCCGACTGATCATATGCCGGTGATACTTCGACAAGGTCCGCTCCGATGATGTCGAGGTCCGCATTTGCGATGGCGTGTACCGCTTCTAACAATTCTTTCGTCGAGATGCCACCGATTTCTTGTGTGCCCGTACCTGGTGCTGCCGATGGATCTAAGACATCGATATCGATGGTGACATATACTTTTTTCCCAGCGAGTGTCGGCAAGACGCGCTTGAGTGGCTCGACCACCTCAAACTGGTGCATATTGTAGCCAACTTCACGTGCCCATTCGAACTCTTCTTTCATCCCTGAACGAATCCCGAACGAGTAACAGTTCGATGGTCCAATCAAGTTTGCCGCCTTTTTAAGTGGAGTCGAGTGCGAGAGTGGCTCGCCTTCATACTCATCCCGAAGGTCCGTATGCGCATCCAAGTGGATGATGACGAAGTCGTCACCATATACGTCGTGCATCGCTTTGATAATCGGCCATGTGACGAGGTGTTCGCCACCCATTCCGAGTGGGAACTTGCCCGCCTTGACGACATCTTTGACGAATGCTTCGATGAGGTCGAGCGACTTTGGTGCGTTCCCGAACGGAAGTGGGATGTCTCCTGCGTCGTACACCGCAGCATCAGCCAAGTCACCGTCTAAATATGGGCTGTATTCTTCAAGGCCGATCGACACTTCACGAATCCGGTTCGGACCGAAACGCGAGCCCGGACGGAAACTGACCGTCCAGTCCATCGGCATCCCGTAAAGAACGGTCTTCGCCTCTGTCACCTCTGGGAGACTGGCGATAAACACTTTACCTGAATAGGCTTCATCGAAACGTTTGATCATTTTGTCAAATCCTCCACGAATTTTGGAAGGACGAACGCTGCATTGTGAAGCTTCGGTGTATAGTATTTTGTTTCGATGTCATGGAAACGCTCCGCTGATACTTGTTCAGGGTCGTACTTCTTCGAACCGATTGTGAACGTCCACATGCCGCTCGGGTACGTTGGAACATTTGCCGTGTACAATTTCGTGATCGGGAAGATTTCCTTCACGTCACGTTGAACCGTTTGGATAAGTTCTGGTGTGAACCATGGGTTATCCGTCTGTGCGACAAAGATGCCATCCTCTTTGAGCGCCTTCGAAATCCCTGCATAGAACCCTTTTGTGAAGAGGTTCGCTGCTGGTCCGACCGGTTCTGTCGAGTCGACCATAATGACGTCGTACTCGTTTTCAGACTTAGCGATATGCATGAACCCGTCACCGACGATGACTTCCACGCGTGGGTTATCCAGTTCACCTGCGATATTTGGTAAGTATTTCTTCGAATATTCAATGACTTTCCCGTCGATATCAACGAGAACAGCTTTTTCCACTGATGGGTGTTTCATAATTTCACGAATAACACCGCCGTCTCCCCCACCGACAACCAGTACATGTTTTGGATTCGGGTGTGTAAAGAGTGGGACGTGTGCGACCATCTCGTGATAGACGAATTCGTCCTTATCCGTCGTCATGACCATCCCGTCAAGTAACAACATCGTTCCGAACTCGTCCGTTTCGACCATTTCTAGTCGTTGAAACTCCGTTTGTTCGCTCTCATAAACGTGGTTTACACGGAACGTGATTCCGTAATCTTCTGTTTGGTGCTCCGTAAACCATAATTTTAATTTTTGGTCCATCGATAGAACCCCTTTCTGTTCAAAAAGTTGTTCGTATGCGAGTGGCGTTTTGAGGCGCTTCTTATTCATACGATAGGAAGTATACAAAACCTGTACCCATTTTGCACGATTTTTTTGCGAAATGTATCTTGAATGTGAGTTTTTTGTGAGACGTAGCCGATATACTGAATGAACTAATTTTGAATGGAAAGGTGGAATACTATGTGGTCACCCTGTGCTTCCTGTAACACAACGGTTCCTTTAATTTCTCAAGGGGAACTCATCACAAAAACGAAAGAATATTCTTATACATCATTCGAAGAATTAGATGCACTTCTGATGCACGTTGAGGGTACCGTATACTGTGTCGACAATCAATCGAACAGTCAAACGCCTCCACTCGAGGTCGAGGTGTTACGCGATCAACTCGCGCATCGTCATATCATTGATCAAATTCAGCACGGAACGTTTGAGAGCCACCTTCAACCGATTATCTTCCTCGATTCTAAGGAAACGTTCGGGTATGAGGCACTTCTCCGTAGTGGTGCTTCTATTTCACCCGGTGATCTGTTCCGAACGGCCAACCGGTTTGGGTTGCATTCGAAGCTCGATCAACGTGCTCGCGCCGAGGCGATTAAAGCGACGTTCGAAGCCGTCGCTCCACATCAAAAGACGTTTATCAACTTTTTACCATCGACGATTTATAATCCGGACTATTGTTTACAACATACGTTCGATATCATCGATCGATATGGACTCAGCCCAGACCGCTTTATATTCGAAGTCGTAGAGACGGAGAAAGTACATGACGTCGATCATCTTCAACACGTTTTTTCAACGTATAAACAACGGGGGATGAAAGTCGCATTAGATGATGTCGGTGCAGGTTTCTCTACCATCGATATGTTGAAACGACTCGAACCAGACTATGTCAAAATCGACCGCTCTTATATTTCATTTTGTGATGAAGATGCCGAGAAGCGGTCCTTCCTCAAAAAAGTACGAACTTTGACCAATTCGATGGGAATCACGCTTCTTGCCGAGGGCATAGAGCGTCTAGAGGAGGCAGATGTCTGTCGTGAGCTCGGATTCGATTTGGCACAAGGGTATTTCTTTGGAAAACCGGCACCTGCGAATAAGCACACCTTTGAAATTGCATAAGTAAACTTCTTAACGAGGAGTGTAGGCATCGACCTTGTCGAAACCCTGCACTCTTTTCGTTTTTCTATGATGAGTAAATGTCTGCCGCCCATTCCTTCCTCTTTATTTCATTAATTTTTAGGTTTCGGTCAGAGGTGTTCAGGAGATAGCATAATTATAGAAGATTGATGCGGGCGAAAGAGGTGAATATGTAGATGAAATCATGGATTGTCAGTGGCTATGCGATTGTACTCGGAATTATCATCGGCTTAGTGAGTTGGCTCTTCTTATCCGTCGTCTATAAAGGGATTCATTTTGTATGGCATACGGTCCCTGAACAATTTGATGTTCGGTTGTATCTATTCCTCGTCCCGGTCCTCGCCGGGGTGTTGATCGGTCTTTTGCAACACCGTTATGGTCGGATGCCGCGCCTCATGCCAGAAGTATTAGAAGAACGGAAAGGGACCGGCCGTATTGACTACCGCTTGATCGGGTTCACGACATTGACCGCTTTACTCGTCCTCATCGGAGGGGCAAGTTTAGGACCTGAAGCGGCACTCGTCGGCATCGTCGGGGGGCTCACGACATGGTTCTCAGAGCGCATCCGCTACGTGCGCCAAGAATTAGGTGAATTACAAGAAGTCGGTCATGCGGTCGTTCTCGGGATTGTCTTCAACGCGCCACTCTTCGGCGCGATTGCGGCTGAGGAAACTGAGCGAAAGAAACAACCGATGCTGAACCTTCTTGCTACACTCGCTGGAATCGGAACGTTCTATCTACTCAATCAACTCGACGAACGCCCACCGTTTATCATTAAATTCCCAGCGATTGAAAGCGTCCAAATCGATTGGTCAATTTTATTGATTGTCCTTGGCGGTATGATTCTCGGATGGCTCTACTTAGTCAGTGAACATACATTAATGCGACTTTTTTCAAACATTCCTATTTTATTGCTCACTACGCTTGGCGGCATCGGGATCGGGGGAATGGCTCTCCTCTATCCAGACTTACTCTTCTCTGGTGAAGAAACAATCCTTGAGTACGTAGATGAGTGGCAACTCATCCCGCTATACACACTTCTCCTTTACAGTGTGTTAAAACTGCTCTTTACGGCATTCTGCCTAGCTACCGGTTGGCGTGGCGGTCATATATACCCACTTCTTTTTTCTTCGTTCACTCTTGGCTATTTTTTCAGCCTCTTATTTGAGGTTGATATGACATTTTCCGTCGTTCTCACGACGAGTGCCTTACTTGCGACAGCGATGCGACAACCGTTGGCGATTATCGTACTACTCGTACTCTTTTTTCCACCGAATAGTTGGCTTTATATATTTGCGGTCGTAGCAATCGTTTCCAAAATCCCACTGCCGTCATTTATGCACTCTCCAGTGAAAGCTTGATTTTAGAAATAGGAAAAAGGGGAATAGATGAATAGTTATGCAGTCTCTCGAAAGGAGGAACGGTTGTGAGCGAATACGAAATGGCCATTGAAAACCTAATTGACGCAGTTAGCTCAGATTGGATTAGCATTATTCTAGCTATTTTAGTCGTGATTATGGGGATTGTCGTCTTCGTTTATGTCGTCATGACAATCGTCGACATGTTTTTATCCAAAGATATCGTCTGGGGAATCGTTGAAGTCATCGCTCTATTCGTCGGACTAGCCGTGTTATTGTCCGTCTTCTATTACTGGAATCGGAATCGGACAAAAGCACAGTTCGGTCTCTTCCTCGTCTTGTTCTCTCTCGCAGTGAATGTGTACTTCTTTGTCCGTTACGCGGATGAAATCAACGCTGTTCTGAACAGCGTGTACTAAAAACGAGGGGATGCATCCCCTCGTTTTCATCGTTTCTGGAAAGGTGGTGTTTCGTTTGAAACGTCGTGTCATTCAATTGATGATTATGGTCATCAGTGTCATTTTGCTAGTCAGTCTCTTTTTTTGGCTGGATATCCTTATACCTGTTTTAATCGGCATCGCCATCGTCGCACCGCTTGTCGTCGGTTGGCAGATTCTATTTGACCAAGTACAGCCCCAAGGAAAGCTCGCCTGGTTACTTACCGTGTTCTTCATCCCGTTCATCGGTGTGTTGGCGTGGGTCATGTTCGGACGCACTCCACGTCGTCATCGACGCTTTAAACGGACGTCATCTGAAATTCGGATGCTAAGACAAGCAATCGAGAGCGAAAAAATCGAGACCTCACCTGAGATCGTGTCCGCCTATCCGTTGACACGAACACTCGAAAAGTTAGGTGCGACCGGTGCGAACGGACATACCTCGACGAAGCTTCTCGTCAATGGTGAATCGAAATTTGAGGCTTTGTTAGAAGTCATCAACAATGCAACAGATCATATTCATATTCAGTACTATCTATTTCGAACGGATGAGATTTCTTTGAAAGTCCGAGATGCACTCATCCAAAAATCAAATGAAGACGTGACCGTTCGTTTTTTGTATGACGGACTCGGTAGTCAAGAAATCGGAGAAGACTTCATTCAACCGTTACGTGAATCACGCGTTCACGTCCAGGCGTTCGACCCGGTCTTACACCCCTATCTCGTCTTCAACGCGAACTTCCGAAATCACCAAAAACTGATTGTCGTGGACGGTCAAATCGCTTTGACCGGTGGATTAAACGTAGGAGACGAATATCTCGGTAAAAATGAGAAGTTAGGCTTTTGGCGAGATACCCATTTACACCTTGAGGGACCACTCGTCCGAGAACTCCAACAGCTCTTCGTTGAGAATTGGTTATATGCGGGTCAAGGTACGATGGATGAGACATGGGACTTGTTCGCAGACGAAGAACATCTATCTCGGTATTTTGTGAATGAACCGAAAGGACAAAACGGCGCGACGCAACTTCTCGTCACGTCACCCGGGAAAGATGTCACGATTCGTGATGGACTCATGCGCTTGCTCATGGAGGCTAAAGAGTCCATCTGGCTCACGACCCCTTATCTCGTTCCACCACCTGAACTGTTGGCGATTCTCGAGGTCGCCGGTCGTAGCGGGATTGATGTAAGAATCGTCGTACCGGGGAAAGGCGATGAATGGTTCAGTTTTCATGCTTCCGAATATTATTTCGAACAGCTGATTAAGCGAAACATTAAAATTTATAAATATAATCGACATTTCATCCATGCGAAAACGCTTCTGATTGATGGCAAGGTTGCCCTTGTCGGATCGGCCAACTTTGATTTTCGAAGCATGTTTCTCAACCATGAGATGACGATTGCCCAATTCGATACGACATCCATACAAGAGCTTCACAACACCTTTTTAAAGGATTTTGAAGAATCGATTTTGATTGACTGGACCATGTTACGAAAAAAGACGACGAGGAAACGTTTCGTCGAGGCGTTTTGTCATATCTTTTCGCCACTCCTTTGACGCATTCGCCAAACGAGGTATGAAATGGCGACGAGTCCGACTAAAAACAACTGCCATCCCATTGTCAACTGCATGGCAGCTGTCACGGCAAGTCCTTCGATGATCAAAGCGGGCACTTTTCCAATCGTACTCGCGACCGCGAACGATGTGAGTGTCATACGACTGAACGCTGCCGATAACGTAACAAGACCAGACGGGACGAACGGCATGAAACGCATCCCGAGAACGAGAAACCATGCTTCGGCTCCTCCAGACTCACGAAGTCGCTGAAACCGGCCACTGTCCGGGGACGTATAGCGATGCAGTGCTTTTCGGTAAAGAATGAAGCTCACGATGGCGCCGATCGCCTCCCCGATAATCGATACGAGTATGCCCGGTACGAGACCGAGGACGCTCACATTGATGGCTGTTAGAAAAGCACTCGGTAGGACACCGGCGACCGCGATTACACTATTCAGTAAAATACTGATAATCAAAAATAAAGGGAGCGGGAGCAATTCCCATTCCATAACGATCACTCTTTCTATGCACAAAATAAGGACCATGACATGTCGTCATGGTCCTTCACTATATCATAGTGATGAAGAAGACGTTGCGCCTGCTTCATCCCACGAGTCTTCGTCGACTGGTGGTAAATGTTTTTCTTCCAATTTTGAAACGACGACCGCACATGCCGCATCCCCCGTGATGTTGACTGATGTGCGAAGCATATCGAGAATACGGTCGACCCCGATAATGAGGGCGATTCCCTCTACCGGTAAGTTGACCGACTGAAGGACGAGGGCAAGCATGACGAGCCCGACTCCTGGCACACCTGCTGTCCCAATGGATGCGAGGACCGCTGTGATGACGACCGTCAACAACTGAGTCATCGTTAAATCAGAAGCAAATACTTGTGCGATGAAAATCGTCGCAACCCCTTGCATGATTGCCGTCCCGTCCATGTTGACCGTTGCCCCGAGTGGTTGCACGAATGAAGAAATTGAACGCGGGACACCAAGTTTTCTTTGTGCCACTTCCATAGAAACAGGAAGGGTCGCGTTTGATGAAGACGTCGAGAAGGCGAACGTCATCGCTTCATAGAAGTTTTTGAAGAAGAATACAGGACTCATCTTCCCGATGAAGTAAACGGCTGCTCCGTATACAATGGTTGCATGTAAGAATAGCGTCAAGACGACGGCAATCATATACCATGCCATCGCAACGACCGCATCGAGACCGATGCCTCCAATCGCAGAAGCAATCAATGCGAAAGCGCCGTATGGTGCGAGCTTCATGACAAGATGAATCAAATACATCATGATACGATCACCTTGTTTGATGAATTGACGCCACGTCTTCGCCTTATCCCCGAGAGCAATTAATGCAAATCCAATCAATGCCGCAAAGACGATGATTTGAAGCATGTTTCCTTCAGCGAGTGCCGTAATCGGATTTGTCGGAATCATATTGACGAATGTCTGTACGATATTTGACGATTCCTCGGTCGCTGTTGATTCAAATTCAAGACCTGTTGTTTGGAAGTCCCCACGCTCCCCTGGCTGTAAGACAGATGCGACACCCATCGCTAACATGATGGCGAGTGCTGTCGTCGTCAAAAAGAATAAAATCGATTTCGTCCCGACTCGGCCTAACTCTTTCGGATCCCCGAGACCCATGACACCTAAAATAATCGAGAAGAAGACAATCGGTACGACTAACATTTTAATCAAATTCAAGAAAATCGTTCCGACCGGAGATAAAATATATGGATTCACAGTTTCATAAATATTATCCGGCAATCCCGCCAATCCTAGACCAACTACAACACCTAGCGCGAGACCGATTAAGATTTTTTTCGTTTCGCTCATCGTATCACCCTTTCTTTTTTTCACAATGTAGTCAGTATATCATAATACTGAATTTTCATACAATTACAAATGAATATCTCTTCAGTTACAAAATTCCCTTTTAATACCAAAAAGTCGAAACAAAAAAGATTGGAGACGAAAATTCGTCCAATCTTTTTACTCAGCGATTAAGCGCTCGAGCTCTGCATGAAGTTCAGTCGACTGTTCCCAAATCTCGGGGCGATGTTCCTGTAAGAAATTTGCTAATACGTCTCGGGACGGAGCGTCCATCATCTCGATTAAAATCCGACCCTTCAACGACTTGTCCATCTGATTGACGTGATATGGCAATAATTTATAGCCGCGTCTCGCTTCTAAGTCAACCAACATATCACATGCCGCAATTCCACCGTAGTAAAAGCCTTCTGGTTTTCGACCGACTGTGACCCACACAATCCAGTACAGTTTCCCGTTCGGTACCGCCTCCCGGTCCGTCAAAAACTTAATGCGTTTCTCAATGGCAGACTTCGCATGCATTGCGCCCATGTCGATTGTCGCTGTGCCCGTCTCGACATCGATAATCACCGGGGACATGTTATTTAAACTAAGCGAACCGACACCAAAACCACCATGCCCGTCCGTTGCATCGTCTGAAATAATATTAAAATTAATGTCTTTCATGTTCCACCCTCCCTCTCTACTGTACACAATGATATAGGATTGTGGCAATCATGAGTCACACCCAGTCGATTTGAAAGCGTCCGCCTGGACCGATTTGTTGAATCAGTGAACGGTCTTCTTCGATGACTCTTCCGATGACATTGACTCGTTCATCTGCCGATAAATTCTGCTTCGTCACTTGTAATTCTCCTGCATATCGACCGTAACGTTCATTGTCGATCGTGATACTGCCAATCAGCCTTTCTTCTGTGTATCGCGGTTGAATCCGTTGATTTCCGGGTCTACCGTAAGCACGAGACTCAACGGAACGAAGGACATCACGGGCAGGGTCCATCCGATTCGTGTGACGGGTCGGAAGAGAATCATCACGATCCCGTGCAGTCGCTCGAAGGACGATGATTCCCTCATCGTACGCCTGAAACTGTCGCATCGTCGTATCTGATACATACGGGTCGCCAATCAAGATACGATCGACTGTCGTTTGCAAATCGACATAACACGAAAAAGGAGACTTGTGACGATGCGCTTCGAGTGTCGGTAACGTCTCATGAAGGGGACCACGCAACCGCTCTTCTCCAGGGATGAACGCTTGTATCTTGATTCCTTGTGACCGGAGCCAAAGGTTTTTTTCATCAAACCATGTACGCTCGAGCCCTGTTTCCGGACGAGGATAAAAATTATGCCACGCTTCTACGCGTTCTCGTTGTAATCCGTGCCGAAGCATCTCTTCGAGTTCTTTTTCTGTGAGCGTACTCGCATTCAATGCAACCATCATCTGTTTCGATAAAGCAGCGACTTGTTTCGGCGTAACGCCATAATCGACTCGTAATCCCGTGATGCCCCAATCTAAAAGCGTATGCGCATCGTCCCAGTCCTTGCCGAGCGCCTGTAGAGAAGACGGGGCAATATCTGCTACGAGTTCCATATCGAGGCGTCTTGCCAACGCACCTAACTGCTGGAGTCGTTCCGTATAGGTTTTCGGGTCGTCTTCTGGAATATGAAGCGACGTGAAGATGCTCGTAAACCCTACCTCTCGCATATGTTCCATCCAATCAATTAATTCAGGTGACAGTTCCTCGCTCAAGTAAATTGAAATTCCTCTCATACCCATCACTCCTTACCAAAAGTAGAGAAAAAGATGACTCGCTTCTGAGCCATCTTTGTTTATTAGATCCCGTCCGCCATCTCTTCTTTAAAGCCGAAGAAATACGTGAATAAAAAGCCTGCCGTATATGAAATCAATAGTCCTGCAATGTACGTCAAATACATGCCGTTATCAATCAATGGTGTGAGCGATAGACCGGATACACCAATTCCGAGCGCCGCTGTCTGCATGGTCGCTTGGAATGCCCCACCGACCGCGGCCCCGAGACACGCCGTCAAGAAGGGACGTCCGAGCGGGAGCGTGACCCCGTAAAGAAGCGGCTCTCCGATTCCGAGGAACCCGACCGGGATGGCTCCTTTGATAATATTACGCAGTCGCGGGTTGCGCGTCTTCACAAAGATGGCGAGCGCCGCACCGACCTGACCTGCACCGGCCATCGCCAAAATTGGGAGAAGCGCCGTCGTTCCGACCGTGTTCAACAGTTCTAAATGAATCGGCGTCAATCCGTGGTGTAACCCGACCATGACGAGTGGTAAGAAGAATCCGGCAAGTACTGCTCCCGCTACCGGCCCCCCGACTTCAAGCGTCGCATTGATACCTCGCATGATGCCGTCTGATAATAATCCTGCGACTGGCATGATGGCATAAAGGGCAGTAAATCCAACGATTAGGACAGTAAAGAGTGGTGTAAAGATAATATCAATCGATACCGGCATGAAGCGACGAATGTGCTTCTCGATATAAGTCATGAGCCAACCGGCAAAAATAACACCGAACAGCCCTCCACGCCCGACAACGAGTGGTTCCCCATAAATAACGATGTCCGCGAGGAGCGGGTTGAATAGAATTCCCCCGGCAATTGCCCCGAGTACCGGCGTTCCCCCAAACTCTTTTGCTGTATTCCACCCGACAAGGATGGCCAAGTACGCAAAAACTGTACTCCCGAGCACGAGCAGAATTTGCATCCACGTCTCTGTTCGGTCGACACCGGCATTGACAGCGAAGTTCGCCGCACCGTTAATAATCCCCGAAGCGACAAGTCCAGGAATGAGCGGAATGAAGATGTTTCCGAGGCGACGAAGGAATCGTTTGAACGGTGACTTTTGCTTCTCTTTCACCTTCTGGCGTTCAACAGCCGCACGTTCCTCTAACGTTAAGTTCTCATCCACCGACTCTTCCCCAATCGCTAATCCCGTTTCATGGCTCATATAGTCCGCGACCCGATTCACGGTACCTGGACCGACGACAATTTGCAGCGTCTCGTCATCGATGACACCCATGACCCCGTCAATCTTCTTCAATGCGTCAAGATCTGCTTTCGTCGCATCTTTCAACGTCAACCTTACACGTGTCATGCAATGCGCGAGTTGACGAATATTCTCTTTCCCCCCGACATGTGCGAGGATGTCCCGTGCTAAAACCTCTTCTTTCTTCACCTTGAATTCCCCCTTATAGCGCCTCACGGACGAATCCGTTCGCACTCTCTAATCGTTTGATAGCCTCTTCATAAGAGACGTCGGCTAAAATCATGACGATTGCTGTTTTGACGTGGCCCTTGGATGACACAAAATAACGCGCGGCCGTCTCCAGGTCGACCCCTGTCGCTTCTGCGATCATCCCCTTGGCACGCATTTCTAGCTTTTCATTCGTCGGCTTCACGTCGACCATCAAGTTTTGATACACTTTCCCTACTCCAATCATCGACGTCGTCGATATCATGTTGAGGACAAGTTTTTGAGCCGTTCCTGCCTTCAATCTCGTCGAACCGGTCAACACTTCCGGTCCGGTCTCCACTTCAATCGGATAATTCGCATGTCGACTGATAATCGCATCTTGGTTACATGAAATAGCAGCCGTCACCGCACCGATTTCACGTGCGTAGTCGAGACCCCCGACCACGTATGGTGTCCGACCACTCGCCGCAACCCCAATGACCGTATCGTCCGCTGACAATTGAAGCGCTTTCAAATCTTGAACCGCCAATTCCTTACTGTCTTCTGCTCCCTCGACGGCTTTAACGAGCGCACGTTCGCCACCTGCAATCAGTCCGATGACTTGGTTCGGTGACACACCGAACGTCGGCACACACTCTGCAGCGTCTAAAATACCGAGTCGCCCACTCGTACCCGCTCCGATGTAAATCAAGCGACCGCCTTTACGAAAGGAAGCGATGACCTGCTCTACAACTTGCGCGATGACCGGGAGTTGTTCTTGAATCACTTGAGGGACTTTTTGATCCTCTGCATTCATAATCGTCAATCGTTCCTCAATCGACATCTCGTCCAGTTGCATCGTTCGTTCATTCCGTCTTTCTGTAGCCAATGTATCTAGCATCGCCACCATCCTTTCTTCTCTATGATTTCATCGTACTATATTGAAACTTAAAGTCAATTTATAATTTAATTTTTATGAAATTTAATTTCAAATGAGATTCAAAAGAAAACTCACTCCAATCGAATGAGTTGTTTCTTCAGGACGTGAACGCGCACGTCTTTATTCGTGACCGAATCCTTTTCGTATTCATAGCCGTTCCGTTCCCAAAATCGGCGGGCTCTCTCATTATGAGGAAGCACTCCTAACCGAAACTCTGTTTGATATGGACGCATATATTGATTTTCCAACTGTTCATACAACGTTTGCGCCAGACCTGTCCCGTGAAGCGACTCATCGACGACGAACAAACCGAGCCAAAGCGAGCCATCTACCGGGTGTTTTTTTAAGAGGTCTGCGATTGCTATGATTCGCTCTCCTTCGCGAAAAATCAGGCTCATTGTCCCTTCTTCTTCAAAATCCGCCACGTTCTCGTCGCGAAACGTTTCAGTGGATTGTCCATTCATACGAGCGAACGTGCGCTGCCGCATCAAGAAGTTCTCCAACTCCGGTCGATCCTCTACCGCATATGGTCGAATCATCGGCGCAATTTCACCATCTCATCTCGGGCTTCTGCATAACGATCGATCAATCCTTCTCCTTTTCGGTGAAGGAGTCCCATATATAACGTATCGACAATCGTTAATTGCGTCATCCGTGAGGCGATACTTGCGATTCGGAAGTCACTCTCGACGTTCGGCGTACAGAGTCGAACGTCCGCTTCCCGGTAAAGTGGCGATTTGTCGAGGTTGGTGATGGCAATGACAGGAACACGTTTCTTTTTCGCAAATCGGACGAGCTCGAGCACATCTTTCGTTCGTCCTGACGTACTAATCGCGACAAATACGTCAGACTTTCCTAAATGCGGGATCAGCGACAACATATAATGAAAATCCGGAGATGTCATGGCTGCATATCCCAATTTCGTAAACTTATATTGCGCATCAATCGCCGCCGTCGAAGATCCGCCGACCCCGTAAAAAATGACACGGTTTGCACGTGCGAACAACTCCACCGCATGTTCGAGTTCTCGTTTATCCATCGCTTCGGCGCATGCTTCGATCGCCGCTTTATTGACGTGAATGACTTTTTGAAACGAGTCGTACGGGGTATCTTTTTGCTGAAGGACATTGAAATCTGTCAATGTCGTCTCCGTGACGGCCAGGTCTTTCACGAGCGCGAGTTTAAATGCTTTAAAACTATCGATTCCAATCACTCTAGCGAAGCGAACGATACTCGCCTCAGACACATCCGTCTTTTGGGCAAGCTCTTTTGTCGTCATATTTGGAATGAGCGTTGAATGCGACAAAATGTAGTCCGCAATTTTCTTTTCAACCGCTGTCATATCGTCTTTTGCTAAATCAATTTTCGTAAGTAAGGATTCCATCGGGTCATCCCCTTCCTGCAACTGTTGTTCTTTTATGATAGCGGATTCTTTCCTCATATTCCAATCGGCTAAGAAGGTCGAGCGTTCACCCGGCCTATAAGTTGTTCGTATTGAACGTGTCCCCACCTTGAATCGATCCGTTCTCAAATCCTCTTTCGAACCATCGCATCCGTTGTTCAGAAGTACCATGCGTGAACGAGTCCGGTGTCACGTATCCACCCGCCTGACGTTGTAACGTGTCATCCCCAATCTGATGCGCGGCATTCATCGCCTCTTCGACGTCTCCTGCTTCGAGATACCCTAAACCTTGCGCATGATGCGCCCATACGCCTGCGTAGTAGTCCGCCTGCAATTCAAAGCGAACGAGATAACGGTTGAATTCCGTTTCACTCATCTCGTTACGAAGCGGCATGATTTCTCCTGTCGCCCCGAGAAGTGTCTGTACATGATGCCCGACCTCATGGGCGACGACGTATGCCATCGCAAAGTCACCAGGTGCATTGAAACGTTGGCTCAGTTCATCATAAAAACTCAAATCGATATATAGTTTTTGGTCGCCGGGACAATAGAACGGACCAACGGCCGACCCGGCAATACCACAAGCGGATTCGACTTGTCCCGAAAATAGGACGAGCGTCGGCTCTTCATATGTCATCCCATTTTTAGCGAATATGTCTGTCCACACTTCTTCCGTATCTTTTAAAACGACCGCTACGAAGTCCGCCATCTCCTCTTCACGAGCCGTTCCCGTATACGTTCCCTCCGATTGAGGTTCCCCAAGTCCGATGTTGTTGACGAGATCCGTCGGACTGCCTCCGTTCAATAACGTAAAGACGATGACGAGAATCAATCCGAGACCACCCCCGACCCCGGCAATCCCTTTTCCTCCGATGCTCCGTCCCCGTCGGTCCTCGACGTTACGGCTCTGTTGTCTTCCTTTCCACTTCATCTTCATTCCTCCTACATTCGCTCTGTCTTGTTACATACCCGAAATATATAAAAAATGAGCGCCTGCTTTGAGGTAGATGCGAATTTTTCTTTTCTCAGCGAACGGGATTCACTACAATATAAGAGACTTCAGCAAAGGAGGAATGACCCATGCCTTACGTAACGGTAAAAATGCTTCCGGGCCGTACCGTGGAACAGAAACGTGCGTTGATCGAAAAGGTGACGGATGCCGTCTCCGAGACGACGAACGCGCCAAAAGAAAACATCACCGTCTTCATCGAAGAGATGGATGCAACACATTACGGTCAAGCCGGTGTGATGCACGCAGATAAGAAATAAGCGACGAACGGACCCCTAATATGGAGTCCGTTTTCTATTCTAATCTTCCCTGTTCACGTCGAACCGTTCACTCGGTATGGTCGGCTTAATCAAGTGACGCGTCGCTCGCCAGATGTGATAGCCGATACGGTCGAGCCAGAGCAATACTTGCACTTTTTGTATCGTCAGGTCCATCTCCAGTTGATTCGCTGCCGTCTCTTCTAACAGTTCCGAACGATGTGCTTTCCGATACTCCGCCAGTTGTTTCGAGGCCTGTTTCCACAGCTTTGAATCATCCGGTGGCGTATGATGATTCAGTTGATTCACAAGGTCAAGCTCATGTAACACAAGTTCTCGTGCTGCTAAAAAGTCGGTGTCCCGAAGTACGTGGACCGGTTCGACTTCCCGCAAGACGTATAACCAGCGTTCCAGGTGGTCAATCGTGTGCAAGAGAGATAAATGTTGACCATAATCATTTCGCTTTCCATCATCCTCAAGACGTATCGTGCTCAAAAAGAAACGAACGTCGCTCAACGTCTTGTCGACGAGGATCAATTCATCTTCACGTAGTCGCCCTTCACGGACGAGCAACTCGGTCTCGTTCCCTAAATAACGCTCGATTTCAAGTAAGGAACGTCGTGCCGCTTCCAAAGCGACTGTCGGAAGTTGTGACATGTTTTTATCGAGCAGACGTGTCAATTTTTCGGAGCGACTTGGAATCCACTTCAGTAATCGACGTGCGAACGTTTGATAAAAAGGCAGGAACAAGATCACACCAAGTAGATGGAATGTCGTATGGAATAAAGCGAGGCGCAACAAATCGTTCCAGTTGAACCAATCGGCCACTCGATTGACGATCTCGAAGAGAACGGGAAATGTCAACCACCCCATGAGGACAATCGACACATGGTAGATGGCATGAGCCAACACGATGCGCCGCGCCGATTTCCATCCACCAATCGAACCGAGTGCCACGACAAGGCTCGTTCCAGCACTCTGACCGAGCACCAAATAAGCAGCCTGTGGGAGTGAAATCGCCACTGTCGCAAGGGCCGTCATCGTTAACACGAGTCCAATCGTCGACGACTGAAGGATGGCGGTCATCATGAACCCGATTCCAATCAGAACTGCCTGATGCAGAATAGTCATTTCACCGACCGAGCCAAACGAGAACGTGACGACATCCCGCATTGCTTCTTGAAGTGTTCCAATTCCAACAAAAATCAACCCGATGCTGACGAGAAACAATCCAATACGGCGAAGGCGCGGACGGGAGAGACGAAACACCATCCCGATTCCAATGAGCGGTAGAAACAACTGGCGCACGTCTAAATTGTAGCCAAGGACGGCAATAATCCACCCTGTCGTCGCACTCCCTACATTGGCTCCAATGACGAGCGGTAACGATTGTGTGAACGTGAGGAGCCCTGCACTCACAAATCCAATCGTCATCAACGTAGTGACCGAAGAAGATTGGAATAAGGCTGTTAACATGGCACCAAGTGTCGCACCTGACAAAGAGCCATCGGTGAATTGATTTAAGTGATGACGTAGTCGTGTACCCGCCCATTTTTTGAGCGTATCTGTGAGTAGTGTCATGCCGAGTAAAAATATCCCGATTCCGCCAATCAGTGTCGCAATCTCCATCGTGTCACGCTCCTTTGCGTGCTTATTCGTCTTTTAATGTCGACAAAATCCACGATTTCTCGTTGGCATAATCCTTCAAGTTCAACAACACATCTTCCGGATAATAAATCTTTTCATCCGACTGTCTCGAGTTCAAAATCGACTGGACAAGCATCGACACTTCCGAAATCTCTTTCCGCTCACCGTCATTCATCTGAAGATAAATCCCTTCATACTTTCCTTGGCCTTTATACAAGTCATATGGCAATTGACTTAACTGATCTTCAAGCAAATAATATTTCGACGGTAACCCGATTGTTTCCATCGTCTGACGGAGACGTTCCATATGACGGTCACGGTTCGCTTCCGGGAAGTTTTTATATTTCAATAAACGACGATTCACGAACCGACTGGACAGATCGGCCAAAATCGAGTCTTCCTCATCCATCCACTCTTGGAAATAGAAGTAGACGACCGTTTCATCCAACTTCAAATATTGTTCGAGCGCCATCACTTTTTGTTCAAAAATTGGCAAGAAGTGCTTCGGGGTCAGGTTGAAGGCATAGCCACTCTCATACAGTTCCTGTGCTCGCTCAAGAATCGCTTTCAAGAGAAGGTCGCTCGAACGTGTCGCCGGATGAAGGTACACTTGCCAATACATCTGATAGCGACGCATGATGTAATCTTCAATCGTGTGCATCCCCGACTGCTTGACGACGACTTGATCTTCATCTGGACGCAAGACGCGCAACATGCGCTCTAAATCAAATTTCCCGTAGCTGACACCTGCAAAGTGCGCATCTCTTAGCAAGTAGTCCATCCGGTCGACATCGAGTTGCGAACTGAGTATGTTGACAATTAGACGATTCGGGTGCGTCTTGTTGATGATCGAGGCCACTTCTTCCGCAAACCCGACACCCATCTCGGATAACACTTTGTTAACTTCGGTATCCCCTAAAATGATTCGTTCGGTCCATACTTCATGGCGAACGGAAAAGACGTGTTCGAATGCGTGCGAGAACGGCCCATGCCCGACGTCATGTAAGAGTGCCGCTGCTAACAACAACTCACGGTCTCGGTCGTTCCATTCTGGGTACTGTTGGAACTGATCGATTAACTGGCGTGCGATTTCGTATACACCGAGCGAGTGATGAAATCGTGTGTGCTCTGCGCCGTGGAACGTCAAAAAGGACGTCCCGAGTTGCTTGATGCGACGCAAGCGCTGAAACTCTTTCGTGTTGATCAGCTCCCAAATAAGATGATCGTAGACGTAAATATAACGGTGTACCGGGTCTTTAAACACTTTTGATCCAGATAGTTGTCCTCGTGACGAGTACATGACATGCCCTCCTACGTTTCGTTATGTTCTAGATTCGACTTCAAACGAATCGTTCCCTCCGTGCTATAATGAGAAGGAAAATTATTTGTGAAAAGGAATTAAGTATATGATCCATCCATTATTAAAACAACCGAGTTATCGTGTGATCGACCAATCGAGCCTTGGCACGATGTTTCAAGCGGAACAATCTTTCGCAACTGACGATACGTTATGTGCTTCAACCCAACAATCAGGCGCTGTCTTGCGCGTATGGGTGCACACGAATACGATTGTACTCGGAATCCAAGACGCAAGGTTGCCTCATTTAAAAGATGGGGTTCGGTATTTGCACGAGCGTGGCTTTCGACCGGTCGTCCGTAACTCGGGCGGACTTGCCGTCGTGTTAGACGATGATGTCCTGAACTTATCTTTAATCTTACCCGAGAATGACGGGATTCAAATCGACAGCGGCTATGAGGCCATGACCTCCCTTATCCAACAGATGTTCCAAGATGTCACGAGCGACATCGTCCCAGGTGAGGTCGTCGGCTCGTACTGTCCGGGAAGTTTCGACTTGTCGATTGACGGGAAAAAATTCGCCGGTATTTCGCAACGACGCGTCCGTGGCGGTGTCGCCGTTCAAATTTACTTGAGCGTCAGACAGAGCGGGAGCAAACGTGCCGAAATCATTCGAGACTTTTATGATTTGGCGATCCAAGAGGAAGCCACCAAGTTCACGTACCCTACCATTGTACCGGAAACGATGGCTTCGCTAGAAGATTTGCTCGGCATTCCCCTCACGGTTCAAGATGTTCTTACACGGGCCTACCGCGTCCTTTCCACTGTCAGCACGCTCCAAAACGCGTCACTGACAGCTGAAGAACAAACGACACTCGTGAGCCAGCTCGAACGGATGTGGAAACGGAATGAACCGCTACGCGAGATTGAACAACAATTAACAGAGGAGTGATTCATCCAATGTTTAAACTGATCACAGACACCGGAGCCGATTTGACACACGATCAAATCATCGAATACGGTCTTGAGATTTTACCGCTCGGTGTCATCATCGACAACGAAGAGTTTTTAGACGGGGAAACAATTCAACCGAAAGACGTGTACGATGCGATGCGTCAAGGCAAGACGCCGAAGACGTTCCAAATCGAGGCGTCACGTATTGAACATTGCTTCCGTCAGCATCTCGAGGCGGGACTGCCGTTCTTATATCTCGCCTTCTCAGGTGAACTTTCTGGTACCTATCAAACCGCCGTCATGGTCGGTGAGATGCTGAAGGAGGAGTATCCAGACAGCACATTCAAGATCCTCGATACTCGAACCGCTTCAGTCGGACAGGCGTTATTCGTCAAGACAGTCGCAGAGTACAGTCAAGAGCACACGTACGAAGAAACAGTTGCGTATGCTGCTTCGCTCGTCGGAAAGATTCGCCACTTGTTCACGGTCGAATCGCTCGAATATTTGATGCGAGGCGGACGTGTGTCGAAAGCGAGTGCTTTCATCGGAGACTTGTTGACGATTTTACCGTTATTGACGGTCGAGGACGGCAAGCTCGTCCCGATTGAAAAGGTACGCGGTCATAAGAAAGTCATGCGGCGCATGGTCGAATGGACCGTTGAATCGAAGCCGCTCGTCGAGAACGGGGACTTTTTCATCGGTCACGGTGACGACCTTGAAAAAGCGGAACAGTTCGAGAAGATGGTCCGCGAACATCTCGAACCGAAGCACATCACGAAGACACTGGTCGGGTCTGCCATCGGTGCCCACACCGGTCCAGGTCTACTCGTCATCGCCTATTTCGAAGCATGAAAAAATGAGCTCTCCCGATTTTCGGGCGAGCTCATTTTCGTTTAGCGATTCCAGCTCTTAAATCCGTCCCCAAACTGCGCATAGTTCTCGTCTTGGAATACACCGTCCACAAATTTTGGTACATCTACCGGCAACTTCCCTTGCGGCTTCACTTCACCGAAGATGGCACGGATGCCTGCCGGTAAGTTCGGTCCTGCCGACTTCAAGTTACCCGCTTCCGAGTCTGGTCCGTTCGGGTCGCCTTTGAATCCATAGATCAATAGCTGCGCCGGTGCTTCTAGCTGAACGGCAATATCATATGGATTACGCAAACTGAGTAAGACCGACTTCTTCCCTGTCTCGTTGGCGTAACGGAACACTTCGGCCGGTACATAATGATCGGCTGACGTCGGCTTCAGTTTGGCACTGTTGTTCACGTTTGAACCGACGATGATATAGTCAGCTGCCTCAACTTGTTGCCACAGTGCCGGATTTCGATCTAGATGTGGCGTCGATGCTGAATAGTTGGCCGTGATGACGTTCACGTCTTTCATATTCCCCGCATTCTTTTCTAGTGACTTAATCGTTTTCACCATGCTATCCGTCTGGTCTTTCGTTGGTGACAAGACGAGCACCGTGTCCCCTTTTTTCGGTTTGAACGAG
Source organism: Exiguobacterium marinum DSM 16307 (assembly GCF_000620845.1). Lineage (GTDB taxonomy): Bacteria > Bacillota > Bacilli > Exiguobacteriales > Exiguobacteriaceae > Exiguobacterium > Exiguobacterium marinum. The sequence goes on along the minus strand of NZ_KK211189.1, from coordinate 742,881 downwards.
AGCGTCTTATTCTCATTCTTCACAAGAGTCACAGCCGCTTCCGCGATTTCACGCTCTTTCACTTTATGTTCTGCGCTTCCTACGACAGTATTTGCTTCCGCAAGCTTCGCCTCGAGCGTAGTCGAGTTCATCGTTTCTCCCCAGATGCCCCGTTCTGCCTTCAGTTTTAAAATCCGTTCGACCGATTCATCGATGGTCGCCTCCGACAAACGTCCATCGTTCACTGCCGCGATGACTTCCTCAAAGATCGCCTCGAGTTTGATCACGTCCGCCTCCGAACGTAAAATCGTCGGCATGAGCGCGATGTCGACCCCCGCTTCGAACGTCTTGATGACCGCTTCCGCTTCCGTGAAGTTGTCTGCGATAGCCTGCATGTTGAGCGCATCGGTCACAACGATTCCTTCATATTCGAGTTCCTCACGGAGCACTCCCGTAATGACATCGTCCGAGAGCGTCGCCGGAAGCGGGAACGTGCCGCGATCTGACTCGACGACCTCGTCTTCAATCTGCGGCATCCCGATATGTGCTGTCATAATCATATCGATGCCTTCCGTGATGGCACGTTTGAACGGTAGCAGTTCCAGTCCGCGCAACTCGTCGAGCGTTTTGTCGACAATCGGTAATCCGTAATGGGAGTCGACGGCTGTATCTCCATGACCTGGGAAATGCTTCGCCGTTGCCGCTACGCCTTGGTCTTGAATGCCTTTCGTCATCGCTGATCCAAGTTCGCCGACCAGGTCAGGATCGCTCGAGAAGGAACGGACCCCGATGACTGGATTCCCTGGGTTATTGTTGACGTCTAACACTGGTCCGAAGTTCACGTTTACCCCGAGTGCGTGTAATTCAGAACCGATGATTTCCCCTGCATCATAGGCATATTGACTGTTTCGAGTCGCTCCAAGCGCCATATTCCCCGGTAAATTCGTTCCCGTCCCAAGGCGTGTCACAATCCCACCTTCTTGGTCGATTGTGACGAATAACGGAATATCATTGCTGGCATCTTGTTTCACGACTTCTTGCAGGTCATGAACGAGTTTCGTCGTCTGTTCCGTCTCTTTCACGTTTTCCGCGAATAAAATGACGCCCCCAAGGTCAAATCGATCGATGATTCGCGCAACTTCCGGTGCAAGTGCCGTATGGTTCGCCCCGTTCCATAGTCGGAAGTCCGGCATGATCATCTGTCCGATTTTTTGAACGAGTGTCATCGATTCCAATTTCGTGCTGACACGCTGATCAATCGACATGGTCGGTGTCCCTTCCGCCACGACCGCGTCCGCTGCCGGAACCGATGAGACGAGCAACGCTGTCGTCAATCCGAGTGTTGCCGTCCAATTTAATGCCTTGTTCATGTTCCCACTCCCCTTAGTCAAATTTGGCTGACCCCCAAACGAAAAGGCATGGAGGAAGAAGCGTTGCCTCATCAACGCTCGTTCACCCCATGCCTGATCGCATCAGTTACATTTGGTTCTTATTCAGGTGGTCAACAACAGTATAGCAACTCCACTTTTCAGAAACAATCGCCCTAGTGAAAGCGTAACCATTTTGAAACAATGTTTCTGTTTTGATACACAGAAAACTGTATTGGTAAAACCAATAATTTCTCTGGTTCGTTTTTGATTCTTTTTTTGGTAAACTCAATTCGTTACAGGTTAACTTAAAAAAAGGGGGAGTTTTTTGTGGCAAGAGGGGAACTGAAACGCAAGCCGGAATGGTTAAAGATTAAATTGAACACGAATGAAACATATACCGGCTTAAAAAACATGATGCGTGAGAAAAATCTACATACGGTATGTGAGGAGGCGAAATGTCCGAACATCCATGAATGTTGGGCGGTACGTCGGACCGCGACTTTCATGATTTTAGGAAGTATTTGTACACGCGCCTGCCGCTTTTGCGCCGTCACGACAGGTAAACCGAACGAGCTTGATTGGGAAGAACCGAAGCGTGTCGCCGAATCCGTACGACTCATGAACTTGAAACATGTCGTCATCACGGCCGTCGCGCGTGACGACTTGAACGATTACGGGGCTACCGTCTTCGCGGAAACGGTTCGTGCCGTCCGCGCCATGAACCCGGAAACATCGATTGAGGTGCTCCCGTCAGACATGATGGGTGACTTCTCTGCCTTGCAGACGTTGATTGATGCGGGTCCTGACATCATGAACCATAACTTAGAGACCGTTCGTCGCCTCACACCGAGAGTCCGTGCCAAAGCAACGTATGACCGGACCCTCGAGTTCTTGAGGCGTTCGAAAGAACTGAATCCCGAGATCCCTACGAAATCATCAATCATGGTCGGACTCGGAGAAACGAAAGAAGAGTTGATTGAAGCGATGGACGACCTTCGCGCGCACAACGTTGATATTTTGACGCTCGGTCAATATTTACAGCCGACGAAGAAACATCTCGAGGTCGAACGTTACTATCATCCAGACGAGTTCGCCGAGTTGAAAGAAATCGCACTAGCAAAAGGATTCTCACATTGTGAGGCAGGTCCGCTCGTCCGTTCTTCTTACCATGCGGACGAACAAGTACACAAGGCACGTCGCCACACGATGTTGCCAATCGATTAACAGAAAGAAGAGAGATTATGACTGGTACGACGTGGCACTTACTTAGAACTGAATCCACTTCACCGGCTGAGAACATGGCGATTGACGAAGCCATCGCCAATTGGGTCGCGAAGGGAGAACTCAAACCGACGCTCCGTTTTTATTCATGGGCACCTCATGCGATCAGCGTCGGACGTTTCCAGCGGGCGACACGCGACTTGGACCGCGAGGCGCTCACGAAGAACAATATTCCGGTCGTCCGTCGCCTGACGGGTGGACGGGCCGTGTTACACGCGGATGAACTAACATATAGCGTCATCTTGCCCGAGTCGACACCGGCTCTTCCGACGAATATCATCGAGAGCTATCGATTACTCACGGAGGGTGTCCGCCGCGGTTATCATGAGCTCGGTGTACCGGCCGAATTTTCGGTGCCGTTGACGGAAGAGGACCGTGAGGCGCTCCGCAAACCAAAATCAGCCGTTTGCTTCGATGCCGCCTCGTATTACGAGCTTGCCGTCGACGGGAAGAAGATTGCGGGTAGCGCACAGGTACGTCATCAAGGGGCCGTGCTTCAACATGGATCGATCCCGCTTTCTGTCGACGATGAGGTGTTGTTCGACTGCTTCACGATGGAGGAGCACGAAAAACTTGAAGCCAAAAACCGCTTCAGCGAAAAAGCCGTCGCCTTGAATGACACGTTACAGCGCTTCGTCTCCTTTGACGAAGTAGCAGCCGCATTTGAGACCGGCTTCAAAGACGCGTTCTCCTTGACGTTCGAACCACTCGTCTTTACGACAGAACAGCGAGCTGAGATCGATTTGCTCGTGAAGAAGTATGAGAGTGACGAATGGGTCTGGAAACGCTAAAAAGATTGTCCCTTTTTTACGGGGACAATCTTTTTTCATGCCACGTTCGTTCGGCGCAAGAGATGGCGCACATCCCGGAACGTGACGAATGTTTTATTGTTTTCATCATATAACTTGTAACGTAACGACTTCAGGCTTGAAAATAGCCCGATTGTCGTTGCTCGCTGTAATGGTGGTGTCGACGTATGTGCCTTCTCTAAATGATAGTTCGGCACTCGTGGACTCAAATGGTGGACGTGATGGAAACCAATATTTCCTGTCACCCATTGAAGCACTTTCGGCAATTCATAATACGAGCTTCCTTCGATTGCCGCCTTCACGTAGTCCCACTCTTGCTCATCCTCGAAGTATGAATCTTCAAACGTGTGCTGGACATAGAACAACCAAATCCCGAGCACACCAGCGATGAACATCGTCGTACCTTGAACAATGAGGAACGCTTGCCATCCGATGACATAAATCAACGCACTGTATAACACGACGAGTGAGAGATTAATGATATACGTGTTTTGCCGTTCTTTTTTACGGGCGTCTTTTCGATTGAAACGACTCGTCACGAGAATGAGCCAAAGTGGTCCAAGACCGAACATGACGAGCGGATGACGATATAGGCGATACTTCAATCGCATCCATTTCGAGGCTTCGATGTACTCCTCAATCGTCATGACCCAGATGTCGCCGACGCCCCGTTTATCCAAATTCCCACTCGACGCATGATGAATCGCATGCTCGCGTTTCCACTTCTCGTAAGGAAACAACGTCAAAACACCGGTAATCGTTCCGACGATGGCGTTTGCCTTCTTATTCTTAAAGAACGAACCGTGTGTACAGTCATGGAAGATGATAAACATCCGCACGACAAATCCTGCTGCTATCAACGTAAACGGTAATGTCAGGAAAATGGAGACACTCAGTAGTTGATACGCCAAAAACCATGAAACGAGAAACGGTAAAATCGTATTAATCATCTGCCGCACACTAATCCGAATATCGGACTTTTCAAACGGCGAGACGTGCTTTCTTAATTGGGCAATCTTTTCTTTACTCATCACGACCTCCTTGAACTCAACAGCGTCACAACGCAAAAATATAGATAAAACCAACAACCGACGTTGTTCAATGTGAATTCATGGATTGGAAGCATTCCCTATCAAGAATTAACACCAGGTCATTATATCATGTATAAAACTTATGTGGTGAAAATTCAGAAAAAAAGACTTGTCCCTATCTTTAGAGACAAGTCTAACTAATTTATTGTTGCGTATAAATCGAGACGGACCCACCATTGACGAAGAACTCGCCCCAACCGTCCGCATTGATCGTCACGAGACGCCCGTTATTGCCGGTCATGTCTTTCCATACTTCTCCCGCGTTCTGCTTTCCGACATACATCCATTTCGATCCGCCCGGTCCGTCCGACAAAATCGTCGCAAGTCCCGACTTCGCACGGTCCGTCACACCTTCGCGCGTCCACCCGATGACGTCTTGATGATTGATGTAATCATGTTGCGTGCCATAGGCGAAGTCTTTACGTGCTTTCAAAATCGGTTGAAGCGACGCTGACATATTCGGGATTTCACGATTCGTCGTCCCTTTCGTTCCATAATAATCACCATAGAAGAGCGTCGGATATCCTTGATCACGCGTCATGATGGTCGCATAGGCGAGCGGTTTGAACCAATTGGCAACCGTCGACTCGAGTGATTGCCCAGGTTGTGAGTCATGGTTGTCGACAATCGTGACGGCGAGTGTAGGATGCTGCTCGACGACCGTGCCTTTTAGAATGTTGCGCATATCATAGTAACCGCCACCGTTCCCCGCTGCTTGGAAGTTGTAGTGGAGCGGTACATCGAATACCGAGTGGGTATATCCCGTCTTCGCCAAGTAATCATTGATGGCTCCCAGGTCATTCTTCCAATACTCCGCAACCGTGAACATCTCTTTTCCGGTTGCCTGACGGACACTTGTCACCCATTCCTTTAAATACGAATGGTTGATATGTTTGACCGCATCGAGACGGAATCCATCGAGACCGAGCGAATCGGCGTACCATTTCCCCCAGTTTTTCATTTCCTGTCGTACTTCTGGATGTTCAAAATCGACATCGGCGTACATCAAGTAGTCATAGTTCCCGTTCTCACCGGATACTTCACTGTCCCATGCTTTACCGGTACTCTTAAATTTATAAATCCGGCTCAAGCTTCGTGACTGATCCCAGTCGGTCCCGTCAAAATGATACCAACGCCACTTGAACGGCGAGTATGTATTGTTCCGTCCCGCGAAATTGAATCCGGTCCAGGCGGAAATCGAATATGCTCCCGACGTCTCCTGATTCCGATTGGAAGGATTGACCTCGACAGCTTGAACGGACTCGGTATAATCCGCTCCGCCCTTATGGTTCATGACGACATCTCCGTACACGCCGATTCCTTTTCCGCGTAAGTTCGAGATCGCCGACTGTAGCTGCGTTTTCGTTCCATACTTCGTCCGAGTCGTCCCTTTTTGATTGAATTCCCCAAGGTCATACAAATCGTACGCCCCATATCCGACATCATTTTGTGACGTCCCTTTATACGCTGGCGGGATCCAAACGGTCGAGACCCCAATGTCTTTCAAGTGCTGCGAATCGTTCGAGAGACGGTTCCAATGCAGTCCGTCGTTCGGGACATACCATTCAAAGTATTGCATCATCGTACCGTTCTGCGGAGTTGCCGCTTGTGCGACCGGTTGCCCTGAAAGAAGGGCAATCGATGTCACCCCAGCCAGCACGGCAACCCCTTGTCGTTTCTTCAACATCATTCATTCCTCCTCAAATGATTAATGAAAGCGCTTGCATTAATCATTGTGAAGGATTTTGATTTTGTTGCATAGACCGATGTCCAAAAACAGTTCTCTCTCCCTAACTATTTTTCATTCGAATAGTTCAGTTGAACGAAACAAAGACGGATGGCTTGTGCCATCCGCCTATTCATCCTTGACGATTCACTTTTATTCGTTTGAATCGGTAGCCGATATACGGAAGTCCCGTGAACACGAGACCTGTCGTCACGAGTAGTTGAACGCCAATCAATATCATTTCGACTACGGTCGGCCAATCAAATTGAAACAAGGAAAAGAGCGCAATCCATAATATACCTAGGATGAGCGCAGCCCGTCCCATCTGACGTTCCATGTCATGATATTTCTCCTCTGTTGTTTCGATATCCGAGTAAATCGGCTTCGCATCTCGATTTCCTTTGAAAATATGAATCTCATCCCCGGTCGATGTGACATGTTGCCATCCGCTCGACGCAAACAGGTCAAAGTAGTCTTCATCTGGACGAGTTCGATAATCCAAACTATATTGAACGTCTTCCGGTTCCCCTTCGACAAGCGTATATCCTAAAGGGGCAAACTTTTTCAAATGCCAACCCTTCGCCGCCATTCGCTCCAATTTCCGCATCTCACGCTCTTCGGCAAACGCTAGTCCCCAGCTCGACATATACTTCTGTCTCATCGTGATCCCTCCATATCTAAAATGGCACAGGCATCTTCGACCATCGCCTGTCGTCTTTTCACATCATCTGTCAGAATCGAACGCCCTTTACGCGTAATCTGATAGTTCTTTTTCTTTCCGTCTCCGTCCATCGGTTCAATCAATTCGGCGTTCAACAACTTTTTGATGATTGTATACATCGAAGCCGGACCAATTTGCATTCGCCCTCGCGTAGTCTCTTCGACAAACTGCATGACCAAATAGCCATGACGCGGCGTCGTGAACGCCAATAAGATGTAAAACATACTATCCGTCAGTTCCCCTAACTCCAAGGAGTCCGTTCGCGGCATCTCCCCACCTCCTATATCATTAAATGATACACCTCTTACATTCAATATATATCGTTAAATGATATATGTCAATAAATGATATAAAAAAAGTCGCACCCATTTAGGTATGCGACTTCTGTGTGGATTGATTTAGCTTGTGACGTAATCCAAATCATGCAAAATATACGCCAGGAAGAAGATCATGCTTGGATTCTCATAACGCATCTGGACTTTACGGAGCTGCTCGCGATACGTGACCTCATACTCGGCCCCGTTCATCTTCCGCTCCATGTTCATCTTGATGAGTGCATCGAGTTTGTCCATCATATCGACAAGCATTCCTTCATACGTATCATCTTTCGAGTCGGCCATATATCTCCGGAATGCCGGTTGCATATACTCAGGCAACAGTCCAAGCAGACGTTCACTTTCCGCCCGTTCGTACGCCTCAAACGCAGCCCCTGTCTCTTGCGTCGAATGTTTGACTGGACCGAGCACGTCTCCGGTCACCCCTTCCACTAAGTCGTGACAGAGAAGACGGGCCACGAGTTCGGCGACATCGACATCGACGTCGTACTTCTCACGCTCTAAGAGCCCACTGAACATACCGAGTGCAGCCGCGCGGAAACCGTGAATCGCATCGTTGTCGTCAATCGTGTTGAAGCGACCTTTCCAACGACGCACACTATCCATCCGCATGACGTTCTCGATGAACCGTAACACATCCGTCTCTGCCTCGACCTGGTCGAACAGCCAGCGAACCGAATCAATCGGATGATGACGGAGTGCAGCTTTCATCTCTTCTAATTTGTCATCGAAATGTGGAGAACCATGCGCGACTTCCCGTCGCACGAACAGCATCGCATCGAATGAATCGATTCCGTCCACAATTCGTCCTTCAAATGAGTCATCTTCCGCTTCGACAACGAAGCGATGAAAGTGAGGACGTAGCGACTGTGACAGCAACTCGACAAGACCGAGGCTCGCTGTCCGCTCCATCCGTTCGATGTGACCAATCAACGTCGGTTCTTTTTTCGTCCGGTGCATAATCGGCCCCGTCTGCACTTCATTCATGTCATGGAAGATGGCTTTCCCAAGTAAATCGAGCAAATCGACTTCGTGCCCGTTCTCTTTCTCCACATAAGCCGCGATCAAGCTGAAGACCGCGACACGAAAACTGTGACTTGCAGCATTGTCATGATAATGCGGGGCATATTCGTCCCATCGTTGCACGTTTTGCATGCGTGTCATCTTTCGGATAAACGTTCCGTTATGCATGATTTCACTCCTTACGATAATCGTTCAAATACTTCGTCGTGACAGACGACGTAGAGCATGTCTGTATCTTGGAGCGGTAAGTCGAGCATCGTCGCCACATCCAAGCGGTCATTGACCGCGATGAGCGTCACCCCAGATTCAAGTAACGCTGTATTTGCTTGTCGAACATTTTGCCACTCGGCTTTCGGTTTCAACGCTTGAATGTTCCCACCCGACTGCTTACTTAATAATTGACGGAAAATGGTCGTTGTCCCTGGTTGTAATGTCGCTTTCGCCATCAAGAGCGAGACCGAGTCGTTCGCTAAAATAAAGTCGTCGACACGGACGTGTTTAAATTTCGAGATATTCCGTTCCTCGCACACCTCCACGACCGTGTGCAAATCGACTTTGTAATCGTGTGATAACGCTTCTACCGCTGATGCAATCAATAACGACTTCCCATCAGCGAGTAATGTCTCCGTGATACGTGCATCCGCAAAAATGGCGATTCGTCGAGCTTTCAAGACGTTTGCCTGCATCAACACCGCTTCATCCGAGGCGTCTCCTGATACGAAATGTACTTGATCGTGCACATACGGCTCCTCAATCAATTGATCGATTAAGACAATCTCCGCTTTCGGTTCATAGTTGAGCACTTCATCGATTGCTTTTTTCGTCTTCGGGGACCATCCGATATATACATAATGTCCTTCTCCACGATACACTAGTCTTCCCTCCCGTTTTAATCGTTGAAACGTCGCTCCGACTTCAACTAGTTTTCCAATCAATGCCCCGATAATCCCAATCCCGAATAGGAACAAGAAAATCCCGAGCCATCGCCCCGCCACGGAAGACGGATAAAAATCTCCATATCCAACGGTCGTCAATGTCGTCATCGTCCACCAGAACGAGTCGAACAATGACTCGAACGTCTCCGGTTCAAATAAATAACCGAGCACAGTCCCGACGACGATGATACCAACCGAGGCCAGAATCACGTTCAAAAATGATAATTTCGCTAATCCTTTCCATACACGAAACAAGATATGCACTGTTTCCCCCTCCTTCTCTCTTATATACTAAACGTATCCAAGGAAAGATTCACGAAACCATTTTGACATTCACCCCGTATAAAAAGAAAAAAGGAAGGACTGAATTATGAATTCAATCGTATTAGAGTATCGTCTCTATAAAAATGAATTATCGTTCGAACCACTATACCATTACACGTCTCTCGGATTAGACGAAGTGCTCGCCCGTCGCGAATGTGAGTTTTTCGTCAAAGACGGCATGACATACAAACAACGCTCGTCCGCCCTAGAAGGCGATCAATACTTTTTGATTTACGTCGATCGCTACACTGAAGGACCGATGGACAAACAAGAAACGAGCGAGATTAAAGTCGAAATCCGTACACTCGACGACCGCTTTGACAACCCGTTGCTCGAAGCCTATTACGTCGATCGTCACCTCGATGCACTCGCCATGCTCGGGAGTCAATACTTGTACGTCGCCAATAAAGAGTACGAACGCGATTCAGCAGAAACAGATGAAGATCGTGGTGTGTATGTCATATATGTCACACCGACCGGTTATACATTGGAGGAATCAACATGAAGACAAGTAAGAAAATTTTAAGCGGACTTTCTGCTGCGGTATTAACGACCTCTCTCGCCGCATGTGGAGATGATAACTATAACGAAGCCGCGCTCCCTGAAGAGCCGACCGGCTACGAATGTGACGATTGGGACTGGGATGATGTGACAGAATCATATTATTGTGACGACGATCGTTCCCCCCATTACGGGAGTTACTTTTTACTCGGTAGCTTGTTCCGTTCAAAAAGTGCACTGAAAAACTCTTCGACCTATAAATCATATAAGTCAAATGGTGGTGCGACCGGCGCCGTGTCGAACGGCTCAAATTCAGGGTCGTCAAAATCTGGACTCGGGAGCGGCTCTAAAGGTGGATTCGGCGGATGACGCGTGACGAACTTTACAGTCAAATCCCTTATTTTTGGCCCGATTTAAACGATGAAGAATATGCCCTATACGACTGTTTCGAAATGACCGCCTCGCAGGTAGAGTCCGTCCGAGAGGCGACCGGGGCGGTTGATTCGATTTTTCGGAAGACGAATCAACTGTTGCGCTCGCTACCTGACGAGACGCTACGACTGCTCGGCTATCCCGAATCGAGCCTGCCGTTCTTACGGGAGAAGACAATTCCGCAGGAGACAATCATCGGTCGCTACGACTGGATCATGAAGAACGGCCAACTCAAATTGATGGAGTTCAACTCAGATACACCGACGTTCATTAAAGAACTGTTTGACGTGAACGGCGTGGTCGCTTCCGAATTCGATCTCCTCGATCCGAACAAGGAAGCCACCGCTCAGTTAAAAACCGAGTTGCGGAAGGCCATCGTTGCCGCATGGAAACGACTCGGACGAGAAGGCACACCAAAAATCGTCTTCACGGCTCATGATGACAACATCGAAGACAAATGGACGGCTCGCTTCCTGCAAGAAACGCTCGATTTACCGTCTGAATTTGTGTCACTTCATGCTTTGCTCGTCGACGAAAACGGTATCTATACACCATCGGGTGAACGAATCGATATCTTGTACCGTCAAACATATCCGATTGAACATCTCGTAGACGATCAAGCACCGGACGGAGACTTGATTGGCATTCGGTTGCTCGAACTCAATCAACAAAAACACGTATCGCTTCTCAATCCGCTCTCAGCTTTCCTCATGCAATCGAAAGGCGTACAGGCCCTGATTTGGGAGTTATATGAGACCGAGACACTGTTCGATGAAGCTGAGCGCGACATCATCGACACATATTTTTTACCAACTTACTTAGAAGACGCACCGTTTCTCGGCGAATCGAACTACGTCAAAAAACCGGCATTCGGACGTGAAGGGGACTCCGTCATCTTGTACACGAAAGAAGGCAAACCGTTTCACCGAGAATTACTACAAACGTATGCGGAAGAGACGGCCGTGTACCAACAGTTCATCGAACTTCCGACTCGGATGACGACGACCGTCAAGGGCCTTGTCGAGACACATTACATGATCGGATGTTTCTGTTTGAATGGACACCCATCCGCACTCGGCGTTCGCGCCGGTAGCATGATCACGAACAATCATTCGTACTACTTAGCCGTTGGCACACCTACACAAAAGGAGACAAACTCATGACATTCATCACACTCGATTCAATTTTAAGCTTCCTCGCCCACCTCGGGACAGGATTCGGTCTCATTCTCGCCGGACTCATCATCTTCGCATTGACGACCAAATATTCGGAACGTAAGTTAATCAAAGAAGGCAACATGGCCGTCGCTTTAAAGCTTTGGGGGAAAGCGCTCGGACTCGCCATCGTCATCTACACGGTTTGGGCGAACAGCGTCAACTTGCTCGATGCGTTCATCTGGGGACTCGTCGGCATCGCTGCCCAAGTATTGGCGTTTTGGACGTTTGAATACGTCCTTACACCAGGCGTGAACTTAGAAAAAGAAGTCGAGAACGGCAACATGGCCATCGGTTTCAGTTTGTTCGCCGCATCACTCGTCGTCGGCATCATCGTCGCCGCGAGCTTGACGTACTAATTCAAACACCCCATGCACGCATTCGCGAGGCATGGGGTGTTTATGTTTATAAAAGACAGGAGGAAAAATCATGTCCAAGGGAATCACCTTACTCACGATCGTCTCCGGTCTCATCGTCGTGGCAATCGCAGTCGGTGTCGGACTTTACACGTACACTAACATTCAGGCCGGCAACTCATACGAAAATGCCGAAAAAGAAATGAATCGTTATATGACGATAAACGACTGGTATAGTTTTGAAGTTCATAACAGAGAACAGTCCATTCTCTCTTTTTACACAAACGAAGATCGCTCCGTCATCGGTCTAGCCGAGATTGATGTCACGACAGGAAACTTAGGGTCTGTCACTAAAGAAATAGAACCGAATCAGTCTTTTGATTTCGTCACCCTTCATGTTGAAAACAAGGAGTACATCGGTGTCCATCTAAAAGAACGCCCGGAAGATGTCGTCTATTTACGGTTAAACGGTGACGATGTCTCAAAAGATTTTCTCGTCAACGATCCCGAAAACGAAAGCTACACCATGACATATGTCATTGAAACAACAAAACCGTTAGATGGTTCGTGGTCACTTGAAACGTTGGATGACAACAAACAAGTCATACATTTAAGTGAACTCACGGAATAATCCTTCTCGCCATATTATGAATCAAGACGACTTTTCCAGTCGTCTTTTTTAGTTGGTCGCAAGAACTCCAGACGGCCCGAAAAATTCATATCGCGCCTGAGGAATGACACGGACGACCGTCTCCATCATCGCATTCGGCCCACACGTGTAAACATCATGCCTTTCGACATCAAGTGCCTCGAGCTGCGTCGTACTCATACAACCCGATACGTCATCCACATGTGTCATGAGATGAAGCCCTTCTTTCACAAGTTCGTCGAGTTCGTCTCCGAGTGGACGAAGGTCCATACTCCGAACTGCGTGCAATAACGTGACAGAACGTCCTTGACGAAGTGCCGTCTTCGCCATATTGAAGAGGGGCGTAATTCCGATACCTCCTGCGATGAGTGTGAGCGGACGGTCTGATGCTTCAAGGATGAATTCTCCTGCCGGTGCGCTCATCGGGACTTCTGTTCCGACCATCTGTTCATGAAGCCAGTTTGAGACGAGTCCCTCCGCTTTCGGCGCAATCCAATATCCGTTTTCTGTCGTGTCGATGACGCTATATTGGCGGTGGTGCAAGATGTCTTCATCAGCGATTCGCGCTTGAACCGAGATGTATTGTCCTGGAATGGCTGTGCCAATAACTCCATCTTTTGCGACGAGACGGAATCGCTTCACTTCCGTTGTGTCTTCTATGATTTCTTCAATGACGAACGGTTTGAATCCGACCCATGGCGCGTCATCATACATCTGTTTCTCAAGTGAGATAAAGACATCGGCAATCACACCATACGCTTTTGCCCATGCATCGATGATATCAGGTGTTGCAGCTTCACCGAGCACGTCTTGAATCGCCGCAATCAAGTTTTCACCGACAATCGGATAGTGTTCCGGGCGGATGTTCAAACTTTTATGTTTATGAAGTGCTGGTTGGATGGCAGGAAGAATCGCTTCGAGTCGATCGATATGAAGCGCTGCCGCATAGACCGCGTTCGCGAGCGCTTCCGGCTGGCGTCCTCGTTTTTGGTTCGTATGGTTGAAGAAGTGACGCACTTCTGGATTTTGTTCAAACATTCGTTGATAAAAATGCTTCGTAATCGTCACACCATGTTCTTTCAAAACTGGTGCCGTCGCCTTTACAATCTCAATCGTTTGTTGATCTAACATGTGAATTTCCCCCTTTTGTTTCGTACACGTTCATTATGTGAGTCAAGTCACTTTAAAGCAATATATTAAATACTTGTTTAAAGTAGATTTCACGCTTTTGACTTATTTTCGCCATCACCCTTTCACATTTTTCCGAATCGCACTTTTAGGAATTGTCTTGTACAATGAAACGAGAGGTGATGATGGATGAGACTCACGCAAACGTGTGACTACGCACTGCGAACATTGATGTATAGCGCCACATTTTCACATCGACTCGTCACGATTCAAGAAGTGGCGGACCAATATAACATCTCCAAAAACCATGTCATGAAGGTCGTTTACGAGCTCGGCAAGCATGGCTATTTGGAGTCGGTGCGTGGCCGCGGCGGTGGATTCCGTCTCGCTCGCCCGATGGAAGAAATCAACGTGGGCGAGGTGGTTCGGTCGATGGAACCGCTCGAACTCGTGGAGTGCTTCGGGGAAGGCCGATGCGTGATCGCACCGGCCTGTGACTTAAGAAGTGTGTTGAACGAGGCAATGCTGGCGTTCTTTCATGTGCTCGACCGTTACACGATTGCGGATCTCGTCGCTAATCGAACGAACGAACTCGCCCTGCTATTGAGCATACAAAAACCGATGGACTGAAAAAGTCCGTCGGTTTTTGTTTACAGCGCCTTTAGCTTCGCTTCGATGTCTGCTCGTCTCGACTCTAGAAACGGCGGCAAGGCCAATCTCTCTCCGAGCGTCTCAACCGATTCATCCGTCGCGAATCCCGGTTCATCTGTTGCCAGTTCCACTAAGATTCCACTCGGTTCGCGGAAATAAATCGACTGAAAATAGTAGCGGTCAATGAGACCGGAGTGACTGATGCCATGCGCATCAAGCTTCTCAATCCATTTCGCCATATCGCCTGTTTCTTCCACTCGAATCGCCACGTGATGCACACTTCCCCGCCCAGGTCGTTCCGATGCCAAATCCGGTCGATCGACGAGATGAATCTCTGTCGCCACGCCACCCGCTCCCGTCTCAAAGACGCGCACGTCGTGACCATCCCGATCAAATGTCGTCACGTATCGATAGTCAAGCACTTCTGTCAGCACCCGTGCCGTCTTTTCAATCCGCCGTACCGTCCACTCACTAAATCCGAGACCAAAGATGCCGACATCTGTTGGTACAGGGCCCTTTTCCCAAGGTGTTCCGTTCCCTCCTTCCACGAGACAGAGACGTTGACCCTCATGATCTTCAAACGCGAGCGTCGGTCTCCCTTGAACCGATTCGACGTCCCCGTATGTCACATCGAACGTGTCGAAACGCTCCTGCCAATATGTAAGAGCCCCTTCTGGTACCCGTAGCGCGGTTCGAGAAATACTGTTTGACCCCCGATACGTCTGCCCGAGAAACGGGAGCTCAAAGAACGTCAAATCTGTTCCAGGCGTCCCCGTTTCGTCCGCATAGAATAAGTGATACATCGATGGATCATCCTGGTTAACCGTCTTTTTGACGAGTCGCATCCCTAGTACTTCCGTATAAAATCGTAAGTTCTTTTTGGCATCCCCGGTCATCGCTGACACATGATGTTGTCCACTAATCACCTTCACCAACCATCTCCCCTTTCGACTATATCGCTATTGTAGCACCTCTAAGTAAGTAAAGTCTTCTTTACATTATGTTAAGTTTGTTTTACACTTTTAGTATAAATCAGAAAAGAGGTGGCGCCATGCCATTGGTCAACCGCGTGAAAGAACTGCGTGCCCGGCACCAGTTAACTCAAGGCGATCTTGCTGAAAAGGTCGGCGTGACGAGACAGACGATTATCTCGCTCGAGAAAGGCAGTTACACGCCGTCTCTCATGCTGGCGATGCACATCGCAAGAGTGTTCAAGGAACCGGTCGAATCTATATTCACAATCGAGGAGGAAACAAAATGAAACACGTCGTCGTTCAGTCTATTTCAAGCATCATCCTGTATGTCCTGATGGCTTTTCTGTTCAGTTCATTTTTGTCTGATATTTCAACCATCATTGAATCAGATTCATTCATCGTCGAGTTCAATCTGCTTCCACTCTTGTTGCTCATTGGCTTTTTTATCGTTTGGACAATCTATTCGTTTAACACACGACCAAACAAACAGCTGAACTTTGCTCAATGGTCTGTCCGCATGACCGAATTCAGTGAAGTCGATGAACGTGAACAAATCATCACTGCGAAAGCGACAAAAGCTGCCTATGTCTCGTTTAGTATTTCGGTCCCCATTCTTATGGGATCGTTCATGTTCTATCCACTATTTGAAGACGCACTCCCTACTTATCCAATCTACGCACTCGCTTCAACGCTCATCATCGCGACATTCGTCTATATGGTAACTTGGATCCGCGCTTATACACGTTAAGGAATTCGATACGAGTTCCTTTTTTTATGTCTATTTTTCATCGAATCCTATCTCCTAATTGCTAATCATTACACCCTGTGTTTATATATAACTAAATGGTTATATAAATAATTAAAGGAGTCTTGCTTTGTGAAAACCGTCGATTTGACGACCGGAAACGTACAGCGTGTCATCCTCACGCTTGCCCTTCCGCTCGTCGGCAGTTCATTGTTACAGTTTACGTATAGTCTCGTCGATATGTTTTGGGTAGGCGCACTAGGAAGTGATGCCGTCGCAAGTGTCGGTGCGGCCAGTTTTTATATCATGCTCGGACAGGCGATTCAATCGTTGATTGTCGTTGGCGCCGGCATTAAAGTGTCACAAGCTGTCGGGAAACGTGACCTGAAATTCATCCAGCGCTATGTTCGGGCCGGAAGACGTCTAAATCTAGCACTCGGTCTCTCGTATGCCTCATTACTGATTTTTTTTGGTCATTCGTTGATCGGCTTTTTGAATATGAACGCACCAACCGTCGAGCGTCTCGCGTATGGATATTTGCTCGTCAGTGCGCCGATGCTTATTTTTTCTTTCTTCAACTTGCTGTTCGCCCGTCTATTCAGTGCCTATGGCAATACGACAACAGCGATGCGAATCAATGCGACAGGCGTCATACTCAACATGGTTCTCTCACCGATCTTCATTTATCCACTTCAACTCGGCGTCCTTGGAGCAGCTCTTGCGACACTTGTCGCCAACGTCGTCATGTTCGGGTTCTTCTGGCGTCGCGCCCGTTCATTGTTCAATTGGGATGAAGTCATTCAGCCGACTCGAACCGACTATAAAGAAATCTTTCGTCTCGGATTTCCGATGGCGACCCAACGGATTTTGTTCACCGTCATCAGCATTTTCCTTGCTCGCATGATTGGTTCGTATGGGACTGAAGCGATTGCAGCACAACGGATCGGGCTTCAAATCGAATCGGTCGCTTATATGATGATCGGTGGACTGAATGGAGCAATGGCTAGCTATACCGGTCAAAATATCGGGGCTCAAAAAGTGGATCGTGTTTATGAAGGTTACCGCGTGACGACCCGACTCGGGATAGTCTATACGGGGTTCATCATGTTGTTATTTATAATCGTCCCGGATTTCCTCATCGGTTTATTCGTCGAAGATGTTCGAACCATCGGCATTGGGGCGAGCTACTTGCGAATTATCGGTATTTCTCTCGTCTTCTCTTCGATTGAAATGATCGGAAACGGCTACTTCTCAGGACTCGGATTACCGAAAATTCCTGCGACGATCTCGATCATTTTCACAGTGGCCCGTATCCCACTCGCATTGTTACTTGAGCCTTATCTCGGAATCGATGCCATCTGGTGGAGTATTGCCATCTCAAGTATCATCAAAGGGCTTGTCTCCGCCCTCTTTGTCCGACTAACGAAAAAGGAAGTGACTTCACTTGCAGAAGCAGTTTAATCAACTACCCCATCGTCTCATCACGAGCGGAAAGTTTGCCATCGAGCGGGAAATGTTGCGGGTCACGTCAGACGGCACACTCGCTATTACGAAGCACCCAAAGTCACTCGGTCATAAGGCAACGCATCCATATATCACGACCGACTTCTCTGAAAGTCAAATCGAGCTCGTCACCCCGACGTTTCCGACGATTGAGGGGGCACATCACTTTTTAGAAACGCTTTATGATATCACTGCGCTAAACATAGGCGACGAACGCCTTTGGCCACAATCGATGCCATGCGCCTTACCGGAAGGCGGTACGATTCCACTAGCTGACTTTGGTGTGTCCGGACTCGAGGCTAGTCGTTACCGGGAGCATTTACTCCAAAAATATGGGGCGAAAAAACAACTCATTTCCGGAATTCATTTCAATTTTTCGTTTTCCGATGAGATGTTGTCCACACTATACGAAGGGTCTCCTGAGCAATATCGACACTTTAAAGATCACCTTTACTTGAAGCTGGTTCGCCAATATTTACGGATGCGATGGCTCATCGTCTATTTGCTCGGCGCTACCCCGGCTGTTCATGCGAGTTATGAAGAACGATGTGTCAGCCAGATGCAAGCGCTCCATGAGGATACCTTTTCAAATAAACAAGCGTTGTCCTATCGGAATAGCGACTGTGGCTATACGAATGTCGAACCACTTTATCCAAACTATAGGACACTCTCAGCATATACAAATGATGTACGTCGATTCATTGCCAAAGGGGAGATTACACATCCAAACGAACTCTACTCCCCGATTCGATTGAAAACATCGAGAGGTGGCAACGACTTGGACAAGCTCGAGGCAAACGGTATCGACTACATCGAAATTCGCAATATTGATTTGAATCCGTTTGAAAAGACCGGGATCGCGCGTTCAGATTTACGGTTTCTTCATCTATTTTTGCTCTACTTGACATTTACTGAGGAGACAACTTATTTCGATTGGCAGGCTGAAGCGTATAATAACCAACAACGTGTCGCCAAAGAAGGCATGTCTCCCACGAACACATTGACTCGAGATGGTGACGACGTAAAACTACACACGTACGCGACAGAACTTCTCGACGCGATCGATGCGTTCGACACGAAATATGACCTCGGCTTCAAAGATGTCTTCCCCTCTCTACGAGAAAAAATTGATCACGTGGACATGACGTACGCTTCTCGATTGAAGACGATTATGACCGAGACGGGTTATAACGCGTGGTCTCTGGCCCAAGCCGAACACTTTTATGAGGACGCGTATGCAAATCGTTTTCGTGTACATGGTTATTCCGACCTTGAGTTGTCTACTCAAGTATTAATGAAATCTGCCATCAAACGGGGGTATCGTGTCGACGTCATCGATTGGTCCGATCAATTTATCCGCATTCACAACGGCAAATATGAGGAGTACGTCAAACAGGCAACAAAGACATCAAAAGACAATTATGTATCAGTCCTGATGATGGAAAACAAAACGGTAACGAAGTATGTACTCGCTGAACACGGAATTCGTGTCCCTGAAGGTGTAGAACTTCATAACGAATCTGATTTATCGCATGCATGGCACCTGTTTTCACATAAACCAATCGTCTTAAAACCGAAGTCCACGAACTTCGGCGTAGGCATTCATATTTTTAAAGACGGAACGACTTATGAGGAAGCTCTATCTGCATTTCAGTATGCGAAAACGTTTGACGATGTCGTTTTACTGGAGACGTTTTTACCTGGAAAAGAATATCGCTTCCTCGTCATCGGAGATGAAGTCGCGGGCATCCTCCATCGTGTCCCAGCGAACGTCACAGGGGATGGCACCTCTTCCATTCGTCAACTCGTTGCGACAAAAAATGAAAACCCGTTGCGTGGGAAAGGATATAAGACACCACTCGAGAAAATCGAAATCGATGACATCGTCATTTCATTTTTACGTGCTCAAGGTAAGACACCCGATAGTATTCCCGCTCTCGATGAGCGTGTCTTCTTGCGCGAAAACTCTAATATCAGTACAGGTGGCGACAGCATCGACTACACAGACCAAATCCCTGATGTCTATAAACGCATTGCTGTCGATGCCGCTAAGTCAGTCGGGACAACAATCTGTGGTGTCGATATGATGCTCCCATCTCTTAATGATGAGCACATTGAATACGGCATCATCGAACTGAATTTTAATCCTGCCATTCATATCCATGCGTTCCCCTATGAGGGAAAAGAACGACCAATTGGCGAGATGTTGCTTGATTTGTTATTTCAGGATTGAATACTTTTGTTTTGGAATATATGGATTGGGCATATCCAAATATGAGCTCCGTGACGAAACTCGCTTCTTTTCCGAACTATTAGATGTATAGCTGATTCACCCTGAAAGGAGAATGGATCATGAGTACGGTCAAATCACATATAGAGGGTACGACACTGATTATGGAACGTCTGTTCAAGGCACCACGTCAACTTGTATTTGAAGCATTCTCTACACCCGCACATTTAGAGAAATGGTGGGGACCAACTGGATGGGAGACGAAAGTATACAGCTTCGACTTCAAACCAGGTGGGATTTGGCATTATTGCATGACTTGCGTCGATAAAGAACAAGGTGACTTCTACGGTATGGAGTCCTGGGGGAAATCCACCTTCATCGACATCGACCCCTACTCGCGAATCGTTTATACAGATGCGTTCTCGGATGCGGACGGTCATGTCAATCCAGATTTTCCTGTCATGACCATCACGAATGAATTTCTCGATACATCGGAAGGCACGCTATTCATTAGCCGCTCCGAATTCCCGAATGAAGAGGCTCTCCAACAAGTGGTTGATATGGGGGCCGTCGAAGGGTTCACATCCCAACTCGATCGTCTTGAAGCAATCGTGACACAGTAACGAGCAAGGCACCGACCTCGTAATAGAGACGGTGCCTGTTTTCGTTTAAAACAAAAAGTAGCTCACTACGAGGATCAGTGAAAAGATAAAGACCATCCCAATCGCCAAAGCAATGAGACTCATCTTCGCAGATTTGAATTGTTGCGTGTTAATCGTATGCACTTTTTTCAAATATGAACGGGTACCTACAAGAATCGTGCTGATGCCGAACAAAATGGATAACATCCCGATTGCTGAAATCAATTGATGTTCTGCCCCACTTAAATTCTCGCTTCGATAATAATGAAAGTTCGTCACTAAAAACCCAATCCCGATCACGGTAATCGCAGTACGAATCCATGCCAAAAATGTCCGCTCGTTCGCTAAGTGTTGCTGGATATATTGAGAATCTATCGTTTTTTCTACTTCTAACTTCATTCTTTCAATCATCCTTCCATTTCAATCAAATGATTCTTCAAAGCATATTGCACAAGTTCATGACGATGCTTGATTTGCAATTTATTCATGACACGTGCTTTATGATTTTCAACTGTTTTGGGACTAATCCCTAATTTCTCTCCAATCTCATTATGGCTATAGCCGAGAGTCGACAATCGGACGATTTCTAGTTCACGACGCGTCAATAACGGATGATTATTCTTTTGAAAGACAATCTTTTCAATATAATCCTCGTTCAACGAAGTAGCATAATATCGTTTCCCGTCAAATACGTGTTTGATTCCTTCTTCTAGTTGAGAAGGATCACTATTTTTGGACATATAACCAGGGACGCCCAGCTCGAGAGCACGTTTGATGTAAATCTCTTCATCGTGCATCGTCAGTAAGATCACTTTTACGGTGGGCACTTCCTCTGCGAGTGCTTTGACTGTCACAAAACCATCCAATCCATTCGGCATCGTGATATCAAGTAAAATGACATCAGGACGTGTCCGAAGCGCTTCTTGGATAGCTGCTGACCCTTCTGTCGCTTCCCCGACTACCCGAATGCGCTCATTCGTACGAAACATCAGTTTTAACCCACGACGTACAAGTTCATGATCATCGACAATTAATACATTAATCGGTTGCATAATAACCTCGCTCTCTCGGAACCGACACGGAAATTTGCGTCCCTTCCCCTACCGCTGTAACGATTTGAAACAAACCCTCAATCGTTTTCGCTCTCTCTTCCATATGACGTAACCCTAATCCTTTCGAGACGTTCAGCGCATCAAAACCTGCCCCGTCATCCCGGAATAACAATTCAACTCGCCCGTCACGCTCGATTACCTGACAATCCACAATTGTCGGATTTGCGTATTTCATTGTATTTACGAGTGCCTCTTGGACAATCCGATACAAATTAATCTCCACAAGAGAATCGCATCGTGTCGTCAGACGAATGTCTGTATGAAACGCTACGTTTGGGTAACGGGTCGCAAAACTATCAAGCAACACTTGTAATGCGGATTCAAGTCCAAATTGATCAAGCTCAATCGGTCTTAATTGCTTCGAGTAATTTCTTACATGATCCATCAGGAGACTTACTTCAGATAGAACGGACGTCAAATATTCTTTTTTATCCGGGTCTGCGACGTCTGATTGAAGAGCACTCAACGCAAGGGTGATACTAAAGAGCGATTGTCCGACACCGTCATGTAGTTCCTGAGCCAACCGTTCATGTTCTTCCTCTCGTGCATGAATCAATTCCCGAACCATCTTTTCTCTTAAAGCGTGCGCTTCTCGGCGCTTTCGTTCTGTGAAATCTCGTAAAACGAGCAAATAATATGTGGCTCCTGTTTTGGCATCATTTAGAATTCGAGCTGTATTCATCTCAACATCTACTAGTTTTCCGGAGTAAGTCGGCATTTCTGAAGAGAAGTATGGAGAACGTTCATGTTCAATTAAGTAACACCGTTCTTCACCTAAGCTCATTCTCCGTTTCTGACAAAAAGAACAATAAGGAACCGGTTCACCGACTTGCCATCCCGTCAATTGTTCGGCCGATTGGTTCATCGATATGATTTTCCTGTCATGATCCATCACAATCACACCGTCTTTGAGTACGTCTAATATTTGATGTTCAAAGTCACGTAGTGTCAACCTCATCCCCTCCGCACTCTTTCAGTTCTTATATCTATAATACCCCTATGGGTAAATAAACCCAAATGATGTACTTCACTTTCCCATGAAAAAAAGACGTGCACCGAGGCACGTCCGATTTCTTTTGAAAACCCTATTCATCACAATCCACTCATATTTAACGCTTGATCGTCCGTTCATTTAAGACATCAACAGTCGCTTGCACATATTTGAGCCCGTGTTGAACAGACGGTTCTTTAATCCATCGCATGAGTGAGAATAGCGTGATGTGGCGGTCATCCTGTTCCACACGACTTTGTACTTCCGCCCACATATCTCGTGTCCATTCAACCTTCTCTTTCGCTGGCACGGCATACCCCTCAATCCGTTGGCCAATCATTTCTTTCGTTTGTTCATCGTGGTATACATCTTGAACAAACGTGAACATGGACTCAAGTTGATTGGTCACCTGTAACAACATCGGTAATTTTTCAATCAGCTCTATAGCCGATTCAAGCGTTTCGATTTGTATGTTGGAATTGTCGATGGCCGCGTCAACTTTTTCTTTCACCGTTTCATCTTTCATCGTCGCCATACCAAAATCAACAGCATCTTCCAAACGACGGAGAGACTGTTCGATTTTAGGTAGACGATCAATGAGTGCAATCAGTGCTTGCTCAACGTCGGGTCTTGTCAGTACTGTTTCAACTGTTTGCTCTTCAAGTGCAGAACGTTCCATCACGATCCCTCCCTTCCTACATCGTCCCTTTCAACATGCCATTCCAGTACATAATCGGTAAAAAGTCTTTTTTCAAAATATACATGCTCCGTCTTTCTTTTGCTTGATTGAACGGCATAGATTCTTGTGGAACTTTATCATAATCAAACTCTGCGAGAATTAATGAACCATAGCCCGTGACAATCGGACAAGAAGAATAACCATCATAAGAAGCAGTCGGTAAATGACCGTACATCACATCCAGTACGTTTCGCACGACGACGGGCGCTTGCTTTCGAATCGCTGCACCTGTCTTCGATGTAGGTAGGTTCGTACAATCACCTAACCCGAACACATTTTTAAATTGTTTATGTTGAAGTGTATGTTTGTCGACATCGACCCAACCACCGGATTCCGCCAATGAACTGTTCCGAATAAACGCCGGAGCTTGCATCGGTGGTGTGACATGAATCATGTCATAACTCATCTCAAACGATTCACCAGAATCTAAGTTTTCAAAAACCGCAATTTTTTCATCTGCTTTTATTTCCGTTAAATTAACCCGGAAATGCGTTTCAATCTGTTTTCGTTCGAGTACTTTCTCCAACGCATCACGATACTTCGTAACATCGAAAATGGCGGGATTAGCCGAACCGAAGACCACTCGACTCGAATCACGAACTCCCGTCTTCGTTAAATACTCTTCAGCCAGATACATGATTTTTTGAGGGGCGCCCCCACATTTCACTGGAGAAGCCGGGTGCGTGAACAATGCAGTTCCACCTGTGAGCTTTTCGAGGGTATCCCATGTATAATCAACGTGTTCGTATGAGTAGTTACTGCAGACTCCTTTCGACCCAAGCGATTCTTTTAACCCTTTGACGCGCCCCCAGTCAATTTCAATACCTGGTGACACGACAAGAAAATCGTATTGAATCTTTCCGTGACTTGACGTTTCGACTTGATTGTTTTCAGGATCAAATGTCGTCACATGGTCTTGTAACCACGTCGCCCCATCAGGAATGAGTGAATCCATCGTGCGGGCTGACTCCTCTTTTTTGACAATACCTGCTCCGACGAGTGTCCATAATGGTTGATAATAGTGAGTGGTTGCGGGATCAATCAATAAAACCTCATCTCTTAAATGATGTTTCTCTCGAAGCAATCTGGCCGCGACACTGATTCCCCCAGTTCCTGCTCCTACAATCACAACACGATAATGTGTACGCATCGTATGCCTCTCCTTCCTTCTTGCTATGTTTTCTTTTTTGACAAAACAGTGAACTTCTATACAACTTAAGCATATTTGAAAGCGTATACATTTTATATAGGGGAAGTCCCTCAATTTCCTTATGAATCAACACTTGACGTAATATAGCACATATTATCTTCAAACAAAATATCAATATTAAACGTTATCAGAGGTGATGAAAATCACACAGACAGCCATGTCTATTATTGAGGGATTGCCCTCAATTATATCCAACCCTCTTGACCTCTAGATACCCTAGGGGGTATAAAGTGATTATGTAATTTAAAGGAGGAGTTTTTTATCATGTCAAAACAAACCTATCACCCATTATATTTTTTATCTGCTCTTGGCAACGGTGGGCTCGCTGTGTCATTTTTTATGTACTTTATGTTCCTCATACCACACCCTGATTCTCCACTACCTCACTTCAATCATTTACGTGAGACGTTTGAGGGCGGAGGAATCCCAGCTATTCTTGTCGTTCTCGTTTCATTGGTCATTATTGGCTTCTCGGCAAATCACTTCCGTCTGCTTGCATGGAATATCCGTTCATTTCGTAAATTCAAGAAAAGCGATCGATATTCCAAAGTGAAAGGAACTCCTGGAGAAGTAGCTGTCATGGCAGAACCACTCACCTATGCGATGAGTGTCAATGTACTGTTTATTCTAGGTGCTTTGTTTGTTCCAGGACTTTGGTCTAATGTTCAATCCTTACTACCTTTTGCCCTCATTGCCTTCTTAATCATTGGTGAATATGCATTTACTCGTTATGTTCAGTACATTGCATCGGTTATGGTGAGTGGTCAAGTTGACGTTGAAAATATGAACCAATTCGGACAATTCTTAGGTGCTTTTTCGTTCGTCATGGTCGCAGTGGGATTAGCTAGTCCTGCCGCTATGTCAAAAATCCAATGGGTTTCTGTCAGTGCGACAATCGCCTCTATATTTTTTATGACACTTGTATGGGGGATTATTTTATTTTTCGCCGGAATGAGTCTACGAGCCATCTTCAGTAAAGGCTTTGCAAAAGCGAGCGCACCGACTATTTGGTTACCTATCCCGATTCTCACCCTTACTGGTATTACATTCGTTCGATTGAACTCAATGGTGTCACATCGCTTGCTAGAGACTGAGGTCAATGCAGCCTTTATGCTGATTGTACTCGGGATATTATTTATGGGGAGCACCGCGGTTGGACTAATCGGATATAGTGTATTACGTCGACTTGATTACTTCAGAAATCAGCCAGAGGGCGGAGCAAGTTTTGGTCTCATTTGTCCAGGTGTCGCATATGTGGTACTCGGAATGTTCTTTGTTCATTGGGGACTCGTTCAAAACGGCTTCTTGACTGTACACACGTGGATGCATTATATCGCTTTATCACCTCTTGTATTCATACAATTTAAAACAATTCAATGGGTCGTGAAGTTGTCTTCTACGCATCTATCATCTGCCGCCGACAAATCCACACTCAAAGTCGCATGACAAGAACGCTGAAGAGAAACATCTCTTCAGCGTTCTTTATATTTATTTAGAGTTGAATTGCCTAAATACATCATCGAGTTGATTAGAGGTTATATGACTGTAGACATCCCCGATGCTGATTTCCGTTGAACAGTATCCATCATTTTCTACGAGATGCCCTGTAATGCCAACCCCGGTTTCTTGTTGGATGCGTGCCATCCGCTCGCCCACTTCCTCTTCATCCCCTTGGAAATGTAAATGGAACATATTCGTGACCGGAATAAGTGGGGTCGTCCAGACACCGTCGAGTTCGTTGAATCGTGCTGCCAATTGTACGGCAGCATCGCGATATCCCTGCATTTTGTCTTTTCGCAACTCATAATAATAATCTGAAGAAAGAATATACGGATACAGGCTGATCAAGTCACCGCCATAGCGACGCTTCCATACTTTCGACGTCTCACAAAACGCCTTCGGTCCAGCAAGGATGGCCCCGGCAATGCCACCAATTCCTTTATAGAACGAGACGTACACACTATCGAAGAGTGCACAAATCTCAGATGCTTCTTTCTCATAATACGGGAGCGATTCGAACAGTCGTGCTCCGTCTAGATGTAGATAAATCCGTTTGTCACGACAATGTTCGCTAATCGCTTCGAGTTCCTCGAACGTCGGTAGCTCTCCTCCGATTTCCCGTTGTGGAAGTTCGAGCAACAGACAGGCGATGTCCGGCAACGCTTGAATCTCTTCGAGTGTCATAAGACGGTTTTCGTTTCCAACTAAAATCGGTTCGATATAATGCAACTCTTTCAAGCCGTCCTGCTCATGGATTTCAAGGTGACAGAGCGGATGATATGCGACCTTGTTCTTCCCTGTCTCATCACACCAAATGCGTAACGCAATCTGTTGCGCCATCGTGCCGCTCGGAAAGAATACCGCCGACTCTTTCCCAAGAACTTGTGCCATCTTCTCTTCAAACTGTCGAATCGTTCTCCCCTGTCCATACTGATCACTCGGCTCATCTTCACGCACCTGTTCAAATGCGCGTTTCAATACACCGACTTCCCGTTTCCCGTGACCGCTCAATTGGACGTTCGTCTGTCGATACGTGTCTGCTAATCGCTCCATCCTTCCCCCTCCTCGACAAATAAACTCCCTGTCAGTATAACAGGGAGCCAAATACTCAGTCGCGAATCCGGACGATAAGTTTACCGCGCACTTTTCGCGTTTGTAGTTTTTCGAGACCTTCTTTCAATTGGTCGAAAGATAACACTTCTGTGACGAGGTCGTTCAGTTCACCCGCTTCAAGTAAGTGCATCAACTCTTCGGCCATATACGCCAAGTTGCGAATCGCATGTTCGTCCTCGCTCGCATGCGCTGCCCCGAGCGCCACCTCGTGAATCGAAGGGGATAATGTGAACCCTTTCATGTTCGTCATGTCTGGTGGACCGGCGATATAGGCGAGGTGTCCACTAAACGCGAGACGATCTAAGTCGGCTGTCGCGACGTCACGACCGACCGTGTTCAAAATCAAGTCGACACCACGTCCATCCGTCTCTTCCATGATTCGTGCCGTCACGTCCTCGACGTTGTAATCGATTGCCACATCCGCACCAAGCGACTCTACCCATTCAACGTTCTCGGGAGATGCCGTCGTGAAGACCTTTAGCCCGAGGCGTTTTGCGAGCTGAATGGCAAAGCCACCAACACCACCTGCACCAGCGTGCATGAGAATCGTTTCTTTATTCCGTGTATTCAGTTTCTGCATGACCGCTTCATACGCTGTCATTCCAGCACATAAAATCGAGGCAGCCGCTTCGTCGCTCACACCTTCCGGAACGACCGCACATGCCCGGGCATCGACGACCGTATACTCAGCGAACCCTCCATATTTCGAAAGATCCGTATGAACGGCCACACGCGAACCGGTAATGATGTTGGCGATACTCGAACCGACCTCGACGACTTCTCCAACGAGATCGACACCGAGAATGTGTGGATATGACCAATTCGGATTGCCATTCGATCCGACTTTATAATCGACCGGGTTCAAGGCGACCGCCTCGACACGAATCAATAATTCTCCGGCTCCAGGTGTCGGTCGGTCGATTTCTCCAATATGCAGATGATCCAGACCAGGTTGGTCGAGTAGCCATGCTTTCATGTTTAATAAGCTCCTTCCGAATACGTAAGTTCGTATGAGTGTGAATAAATTTCAACGAGGTTACCGAATGGATCTTCGCAGTACACCATGCGATACGGTTTTTCGCCTGGGTAGTACTCACGAATCGGCATCCGTTGTTTGCCGCCATGAGCGACAATCTTCTCGACGAGTCCTTCGATATCAGGGTCTTGTACACAATAGTGGAAGATCCCTGTCTTCCAAAATTCGAAGTTGTCTTCTGGTGTCTCGTTATTCGGGAACTCAAATAACTCGATCCCAATCCCATCTCCCGTTGACATGTGGGCAATACGGAATTTGCCCCAGCCTGGTCCGAAGACGTCAGTACACATCACGCCGATTGGTGAATCGTCCTCGACGACGTCTGAAGGTGTCATGATGGTATACCATCCCATCACGTCCTCATAAAATGTAACGGCCTCGGCTACGCTCGGTACAGAAAGACCGATGTGTGAAAATGTTCTTGGATACGTCATGTTTCATCTACTCCTTTTTGTTTGCTCAATTTGGCGGATAACGATAAGATACTGTCATTGAAGCAAGAAAAAAAGTACGCACATTGAAGTAACTACCCGAAAGTGAGGCTCATTGAACATGACCACATCGTTCCCCGTCAACCGCGCACTCGAGATTATCGGCGGCAAATGGCGCCCTCAAGTGTATTGCACGCTTCAAGATGGACCGCTCCGTTTCTCTGATATTCAACGGGCGATTCCGGACGTCAGCCGAAAAGTGTTGACCGACCAATTGCGCGAGCTTGAACAGCTCGGTATGGTTCGTCGTGTCGACTATTCGACGGAGAAGCACCTGCACGTCGAGTATTCATTAACTGAAGACGCCCTCGGCCTGCAACCTGCCATGAATGCCCTTTGTTCATGGGGAGAGTGCCACGACAATCAATAATCCCGAGCCATATGGCCCGGGATTATTTTTATGCGGCGAACAAACTAATTAGATTCCCGTCCGCATCGTACAGAATCGCGTAACGTTGACCCCAGAACGCATCCCATGGAGCTTTGTGTGACGCATAGCCTTGTTCAAGTACTGAGTCATACAAAGCATTCAGTGACTCACGGCTTTCACATAAGAAGGCAAGCTCGATCCGATGCCCGTCTGCCTGTTTCCATTCCCCGTATACCGATTCGGCCACTTCCACCGTATCGAACGCGAGACGCACGCCGCCTTCATCAATCTCCACATGCGCTTCCCCGTTCATCGCTTCTGGAATCTCAAACCCGAGTGCCCGATAAAAATCGAGCGACCGCTTCATATCCGTCACGACGATGCCGACCATGTCCAATTTGACTGCCATCCCATTCCCTCCCCTTATTTTCATGATACGATTTGAGTGTAGCACGTACAATCCAGTCAGAGATGAGGAAATAAAGTGAATCATACATTTCATCCACTCACACAAGAACAAGCCGAATTGATCGCCTTCAAGTGGCGCTATGAAGGCGAATACGCGTTTTACAATATGGACGCCGACGAGGAAGATCTCGCCTCATTTTTAGATGCGAAGGAACGGGGAGACACGACGTTCGCCATCCTTAATGACGATGAACTGATCGGCTTTGTCACGTTGCACTTCGAATCAGTGGAAACTGTCTCCATCGGTCTCGGCATGCGCCCTGATTTGACGGGGAGCGGCAACGGACATCGATTCCTCGCTTCGATTCTAACTTGGATCGAGGCGACATATGGGACTCGTACAGTACGTCTCGCTGTCGCCACGTTCAACAAACGAGCCATCCGTTTATACAGATCACTCGATTTCATCCCAGAAGACACGTTCATGCAGGAGACGAACGGAGGCGTGTATTCCTTTCTCTCGATGAAACGCCTACAAAAATCCCCTCCGAACATCTGAGGTTCGGAGGGGATTTATATACGATCTATCTAAACTCAGTGTTTGACCGCTGTCGGCTTCGATGAGAACCAGCCCCATAACGCAATCCCGACCATGACTGACCAGAAGAAAATCGTCCAAGCTGCCGAGTGGACGAATCCATCCGGGAGCCCCATGAATTCGAATGGTGTCCCGGCAATCAATTCTTTGAAACCTGGATGTTCAAGTACGAGGACCGTCAACTTGACCCCGACCCAACCGACGATGATAAAAGCGGCTGTTTCAAGTGTAGGACGTTGATGAAGCAACTTGACAAAAATCCGAGCCGCGAATCGCATCAAGACGACCCCGATGAGTCCACCCGTCAAGACGACAAAGAACTGACCTGAGTCAATCCCACCGATCTCCCCGAGACCGAGCGGTGGCAAGCTGACCGCGAGCGCAACCGCTGCCAAGATTGAGTCGACCGCAAAGGCGATATCCGCAAACTCAACTTTCGCGACAGTGAGCCAAAACTCTTTCTTCGAAACAGGTCGTTCTGTGACGGCCGTCTCTTCTTTCGCTTCTGCTGCCAAATCTTGCTGTGGCTCCATTTTTCTCGCCTTATACGTCATATACAGATGACGCGCACTCATTCCAATCAAGTAAAGCGCACCGAGCGCTTGAACTTGCCATACGTTAATTAAGAACGAGATTAAGAACAATGCGATAAAGCGGAAGACGAACGCCCCAAGGAGTCCGTAGAACAATGCCTTCTTCTGCTCTGTACGTGGCAAATGCTTGACCATGACAGCCAAGACGAGCGCGTTGTCTGCAGATAACAAGCCTTCTAAACCGACGAGAACGACGACAATCCAGGCATACTGCAGGACTAACTGCCAATCCATAACAACATCTCCTTTTCCTTTCAATTCCTTCATATTTAATAGTGATCTATTTTTTAAGTTCACAGGACCATTTTATTCCCGTTCACAAAGTAAATCAATCCTCTTTCTTCAATATCTGAAGGTTTTTTTAGGATTGCATATTCAAAACACGTTTTGAGAGCAAAATCATACCCGTTCAGCCATCATTTCGTGATAAAATCCTAACAAGAACGAGTGGTCGCTTGAACCGCTCTAAAAAAGGAGAATCCGATTATGTCTACAAGCCATGTCGCTTTACCTACTAAAGCAGAACGACATAAATTGTTCGGGTCGGTCCCACCGATTAAAGGAACAAAACCGACCGAGAAAGAACAGATGGTCGATTTACAAAATACACCGAAAAACTTCTTATTCGCTCTTGATAGTGTTGGAATTTCAAACGTGAAGCACCCTGTGAACGTCGAGACGTCAGAAGGGGTCCAGTCAACAGTTGCTACCTTCGAATTGACGACATCGCTCGTTCAAGATCGTAAAGGAATCAACATGTCCCGTTTGACGGAACAGCTCGATGCGTATCATCAACAAGGATGGACGGTATCGAACCGTTCGTTAATCGAGTTTGCACAAGAGCTCGCGGAGCGTATGGAGCAAACGGAAGGACAATTGACAATTCGTTACCCGTGGTTCTTCACGCGTAAAGCACCCGCAACAGGCCTCAGTGGTTTGATGAACGCAGATGTGATGCACCGCGTGACATATAACCTCGAAACGGGCGTCGCAAATGTGACAGTCGGTCTCGTCATCAATGTCACGACGCTTTGCCCATGTTCAAAAGAAATCAGTGAGTACAGCGCCCATAACCAACGTGGGTACATCACGATCGAAGCAGGTCTTGATGAGACGTCGATGGATGGGTTCGACT
Organism: Exiguobacterium marinum DSM 16307; assembly: GCF_000620845.1. GTDB lineage: Bacteria > Bacillota > Bacilli > Exiguobacteriales > Exiguobacteriaceae > Exiguobacterium > Exiguobacterium marinum. The sequence continues at coordinate 710,967 of NZ_KK211189.1, read as the reverse complement.
GGCGTGTGGCACTTCTCGATGCGGCGGAATCGAACGCCTCAGCACCACTCCATCCGGTCCTCAAACGTCCGGATGAAAAACGTGCGACAGAAATCGCATACGAAAACCCACGTTTCGTCGAGGACATGGTCCGCTTGATTGCGGCTGATTTGTACGAGATGAAACAAGTTGTGAACTTCTTCGTCGAATGCCGTAACGAAGAGTCGATTCACCAACACGATGCCATCGCATCGATCACATTTGATAAGCGCAACGACGCATAAGAAAATGCGGAACCTCTTTTAAAGAAGGTTCCGCATTTTCTATAGACTCACTACGAGTTCAATTGTCAGCAAGATGATGATGAGCATCACCCACACCGCCCAAACGAGTCGCCACTTCTCCCAATCAAACCGCTTCACCATTGCATAGACAGTGAGATACAGTGCGATGAGAAGAGGAACGACGACCCATGGATTCTCTAACATCACGCCTCGATGTCGCCATCCCAAGCGAGCATACCGCCCTCAACGTTTACGACTTTATATCCGTTTGACTCTAAGTGGTCACATGCCGTCACACTGCGGCCGCCCGAGCGACAAATGACGTGGTAGACGTTGTCCTGTGCTAACTTTTCTGTCACTTGCGGGAATTCAGACAATGGGTAGAGCGGTACGTTCGGGATATGCCCTGCGTCATATTCGTCTTGTTCGCGCACATCGATGATATGGAGCGACTCCCCGTTTTCTAGCTTTTCTCGTAATTCAGTTGCATGAATATTTTGCATACGTATTTCCCCTTTCGATATTGGATTCCTCTTTTAGTTTACCTCAGCTACCACTCAAAAAAACATGAAAAAAGCACCCTTCTACCTAGAAGGATGCTTCGGACTTACGCTTCGTTGCGCTCGTCGATTGCTTGTGCTGCTGTGATGAGTGTCAATTTGTAGACATCCTCTTCGTTACAGCCACGTGATAAGTCATTTACTGGTTTATTGAGACCTTGAAGGATTGGACCGATCGCTTCGAATCCACCGAAACGTTGAACCATCTTGTAGCCAATGTTTCCTGCTTCAAGACTTGGGAAGACGAATACGTTCGCTTTACCCGCCACATCAGAACCTGGTGCTTTCTTCGCCGCTACGCTAGGGACGAATGCTGCATCGAATTGAAGTTCTCCATCGATTGGAAGGTTCGGTGATTTTTCTTTCGCAAGGCGTGTCGCTTCCACAACTTTCTCTGTTTCAGGTGACTTCGCAGAACCTTTTGTCGAGAAGCTAAGAAGGGCGACTTGTGGGTCGATCCCGAACGTCTTCGCTGTCGCTGCTGATAAGAATGCATTTTCTGCTAAGTCCGCTGCGTCTGGTGCGATGTTGATCGCACAGTCCGAGAAGACGTATTGCTCGTCGTCACGCACCATGATGAACACACCTGACGTCTTTTTGATGCCTGTTTGCATTTTGATGATTTGAAGTGCCGGACGTACCGTATCAGCCGTCGCGTGCATCGCGCCTGAGACAAGACCTTCTGCTTTTCCTGTATGAACGAGCATCGTTCCGAAGTAGTTCACGTCCGATGTGAGGAGTTCGCGCGCTTGTTCAGCCGTCGCTTTCCCTTTGCGACGCTCGACGAATGATTCGACGAGAACATCGATGTCTTCGTACGTCGCTGGGTCGTATTGTGTTAAACCTGAGATGTCGAAACCATGTTTTGCCGCAACCGCTTCGACGTCTGCTTTCGCACCAACGACGATTGGTTCTACCATACCGTCCGTTTTCAATCGAACCGCAGCTCCAAGAACACGCTCATCGACGCCTTCTGGAAAGACGATCGTGGGACGAACCGGGCTGACTTTTTGCTTCAACGTTTCAAATAATTTCATAACGAATGAACCCCTTTTCTCAATTTACAGCATGACTGCTAATGGTTTTGCCATTGACTTGTGTCTTTACGCGATTTCAATTATACACAGTACCCTTTTCAAAATAAACTATTCTGCCCATTTCGTCATAAATCGCTTAGAATCAATCATTATATGAATAGAACAGTTTCTCCAAAGTGACTGATACAGCCATTTTTGTAGCCGTTTTCATGTTTCTGTCCTCTGTTCTTTACCCGTCATGAATCGTGATAACCCTCACAGTGCCTCAAAGTTGCCAGTCAGTGAAGCGTGTATGGTAAAATAGACGGCGAAGCCAAGTCCCGAAAGGAGATTTTTTATGTCAGAACGTCCAGTACCTACAACAGATACACAACATGCCGCCGCCACATTAGACGGATGGTATTCACTCCATGATTTCCGCAAGATCGATTGGGCTCGTTTGAAGCTCGTCGATGCCGAAAAGCGTCAACACATGATTGACGAGTTCACAACATTCCTCGCTTCTCTCGAAGAAATCGAAGCAAAAGGTGAAGGAAGTCACGCCTTCTACTCGATTCTCGGTCAAAAGGCAGACCTCGTCTTGATGGTGCTTCGCCCGACATTCAACGAACTTGAAGATGTTGAGCGTGCGTTCCGCAAAACAGCATTATACGACTATATGATTCCCTCATATTCATACGTGTCTGTCATCGAGCTCGGTATGTATCGTGGATCTGGAGATGGGGACCCGTACCAAAACCCACACATCCGCTCACGCCTCTATCCGACACTTCCAAAGGCCGCACACATTTGTTTCTACCCGATGAGCAAGGCTCGTCGTGACGGAGACAACTGGTATATGTTAGCGATGGATGAACGGAAAGACCTCATGTATCGTCACAGCATGATCGGTCGTAGCTATGCCGGTAAGATTCAGCAATTCATCGGTGGGTCAACAGGATTCGATGCATGGGAATGGGGCGTCACGCTCTTCGCTGAAGATTCACTTCAATTTAAGAAAATCGTCTACGAGATGCGCTTTGATGAAGTGAGTGCGAAATACGGTGAGTTCGGTGACTTCTACGTCGGGAACATCTTACCGAAAGAAAATTTGAGAACATTCTTTAGCGTATAAAAGGTTTACGTGTATAACACCTCGGGAATTAAAGATGATGTAAGCAAGTCATCCTGATCAACGAGGTGAACAACGATGCGCGTGTTCAAAGAAACCGATCGAGACACTGCGGAACGTTTAGATTCGTTCATCGAACGAATGGCACCGACAGCAGAATTAGTCCAACATCGATTTGAAGAGCAACTCAAACATACACAGCAAAAGGGTCAGGCGAGCGCCTGACCCTTATTTTGTCGTGGTGACGTGAAGTGCGTCGCCTAAGAAAGTAGCCAATTCAAGCATGCCGTAGCGCCCTGCTTTCGCTTCGGCTTCGGAATTATAGTTCGTATTCGTATTGACGTCGTAGGCGTAGACGTTGCCGTCTTCATCTCGGATGATTTCGATCCCGGCGATGTCAATCGCATTCACTTTAAGGAACTGCTCAAGTTGCGGAATGATCGGGTCATCGAATCCTTCGACGATTTCGAACTTCGCCGGCGGCGTCTCCCCGACCGGACAGAACTGGTCTTCAATCGAGCAAGCGTCTGCCGGGCAGAGCTCGAAGCCTTCCGACGTATCGACACGGACCGCATATAGGAACTTCCCGCCGATGAATTCACAGCGGGTAATATACGGTTCTGGTGCTTCGATATACTGTTGAATGAGCGTGATGCCGTCAACCGAGTCCTCGAACGAGGGACCATATACATATTCTTTGAGTCCTTCGATCGTATGGAACAATTGGACCCCAAGTCCTTTCCCGGCACGATTATGTTTCGTGATGAACGGTGTCATGCCCAGCTTCTCAGCCGCCTCGATGATTTGCTTCTTACCAACTGCCGCAATCGTCTTCGGTACACGGATTCCTTCGCGTCGAAGCGCCGTATATTGATTGACCTTGCTCACTTCAAGACGGATGGCACGTGTGCCGTTGAACACGGTCCGGTCGTTCGCCTCTAACCAAGCGAGGACGCCTTCCGTCAATTCAGGGGCGTACCGATGCCCACGTGTGTGCGAAGAGGCGCTCATACGATTATAAAAGACACCTTCCGGGGGCGTTGCTTCGAGATCAATCGTCCCTTGGTCCAAGTGCCATAGTTCATAAGGGTACTGTAGTTCTTCTAAGCGGTGAACCAGGTGATTCGTCCATTCTTCGTTCTCATGAATGACGTGAATTTTAGACATCATCATCCCTCCTTATATGATGTGTTTACTTTACCACATTCATAACCGACAATTCCAATTTGCATAGTTTGTATAATCGTCAATTCTGAAATATCAGACGATTTCATGGTACAATGAACTTAATAGTATTGTTTTTTGAAAGGATGTGTTGTGTTTGCCCGTACCTGTTATAAGTACTGATGTACTCATTCTACTTTTCGGTCTACTCCTTGTAGCCGGTGTCATGGCGACGCGAATCTCGACTCGATTCGGCTTACCGGCCTTGATCTTGTTTATGGGGATCGGCATGATCATGGGAAGTGACATTACCGGTCTCATCTTCTTCGATGATTCAAATTTGGCACAGTTAATCGGAGTCGCCGCATTAATTGTCATTTTGTTTGAAGGGGGTCTCCAGACGAAATGGACGTCGATGCGGAACGTTCTCGTTCCAGCCGCCTCACTTGCCACGTTTGGTGTCTTGATTACGACGACTGTCGTCGCCGTGGCCGTTCGTTTCGTATTTGGTTTCGATTGGATTGAATCTTTCCTATTCGGCGCGATTATTGGTTCGACCGATGCAGCGGCCGTCTTCGCCGCATTCAAAGGAAAGAATATCTCACCGAAAGTCGGTGCGACACTCGAAGCCGAGTCCGGCACGAACGACCCGATGGCGATGTTTTTAACGATTCTCGCCCTCGACTTTATGTTGAAGCCCGAGACGACCATATGGGATGGCATTTGGATGTTCGTCCTTCAAATCGTTGTCGGAGCATTCATCGGCTTTTTACTCGGACAATTGTCTCGTCTCATGTTGAATCATTTGAAACTAGAATCGAGCGGACTACATGCAGTTCTGATGATTTCGATGGCATTCCTCACATACGGTGTCACGGCTTACTTGTTGGGGAGCGGACTACTCGCGGTCTATATCGCTGCGATGATTGTTGGCAACGCGGATACGGCGCACGAAGTGACCATCGTCCAGTTCTCAGAGGCACTCGCATGGATCATGCAGATCATCATGTTCGTCATCCTCGGATTGCTCGTCTTCCCTCGTCAACTCATCGAGCCCGACTTAATTTGGAAAGGTATACTTATTTCCTTTGTCCTTATGTTCGTTGCTCGCCCCATCGCCGTTTATTTATCGACACTCGGGATGGCGTTCACAAAAAAAGAGAAGTTCTTCATTTCTTGGGCCGGTCTAAAAGGAGCCGTACCAATCGTGCTCGCAACTTTCCCGTTAATCGCAGGAATTGATGACAGTCAACTTCTATTCAATGCCGTCTTCTTCGTTGTCGTGACCAGTGCCTTGATTCAAGGAACGACGTTGACTCCACTTGCCGAGAAGTTAGGGCTACTCGGTCCGGATAAAATCCGTTCCCCCTATACAATCGCCCTCGTTTCCAGCAAACAGTCCCAACATAAACTCGTTCCTTATGTCGTCACGGAGAGCTCCTCGATGATCGGCAAGACGCTAGCGGACATCACGCTCCCGCCGAACACCGTCGTAAACGCCATCGTCCGAAACGAATATTTGATTCCGCCGAACGGACAGACAGCTATCGAAGAAGGCGATCTCTTATACGTTCTCGCCTCGATGTACCGTCATGACCAACTCGACCAAAAGTTTGGGGAAGACGGTCTCGATCGAGTGGAATTATGAGTAAACGAATAACCGGTGCTTCATGCGAAGCGCCGGTTTTCTTATGCGTGTATTTGTTTTGCCGAACGAATCAACGTCTCGACGTCGCCTGTTCTCCCTTCATGAAGTGCCTCGACGATAAAGCTTCCGACGACGACACCGTCACATGCATTCCCAAGCGTCTGCACTTGTTCCGGACGATGTACCCCGAATCCTGCTAAGACGGGAACACGTGACTGCTCTGTCAATCGAGTCAAATGGGTGAGTAGTTTATCCGGGAACACATCAGTCTTCCCTGTTGTGCCTTTGAGTGTGACCGCATAGACGAATCCTTCAGCCTTCTCTAAGATGGATGCCGTCCGTGCCTCGCTGCTCGTCAACGTAACGAGTGGGATGACTGCGACTTCCTGGCGATCGACGTTCGAAAACAATTGAAGACTTTCTTCAAATGGAAGGTCTGGAATGATGACTCCGCTCACCCCACACTCATTCGCCCGGTCAAAGAACGGTTGGACCCCGAACCGAAACACCGGGTTCAAGTATGTCATCAAGACAATCGGCACAGTAAATCGATCATTTCCTTCTATTAAATGGTTCAACACCATTTCAAGCGTCACACCCGCTTCAAGAGCGCGCATTCCTGCCGCCTCAATGATCGGTCCATCGGCCACCGGATCAGAGAATGGGATTCCGAGTTCGATCGCCGTCGCCCCCATCTGTTCTAGCTCAACAATAGTCGGGATGAGTCGTTCTATCCCTCCGTCACCAGCCATAATATAAGGAACGAATGCCGCCCCTTCTCGCTCTCGAATCGCTGTCTCTAGTTTCATCGTGTTGCCACCTTCTCTCGGATTGTGTGGACGTCTTTGTCTCCGCGTCCAGATAAACAAATCACCAGTGTATCGTCTTCTCCCATCGTCTTCGCGAGCGTTTCTGCGTAAGCGAGAGCATGCGAAGACTCTAAGGCAGGTATGATTCCTTCTTGTCGACTGAGTGCGAGACATGCATCGAGTGCCTCATCGTCCGTGACGGCTGCGTAACGGACCCGTTCAATATCTTTCAAGAAGCTGTGCTCTGGTCCTACCCCTGGATAATCGAGTCCGGCTGAGATGGAATGTGCCTCCTCGATTTGACCCGCTGCGTCTTGCAACACATACATGAGTGACCCATGCAATACACCGACTTCTCCTTTTGTGAGTGTCGCCGCGTGTTTGTCCGTATCGATGCCGCTCCCTGCCGCCTCGACACCGTAGAGTGCGACCGACTCATCATTCAAAAACGGATAGAACATGCCCATCGCATTGCTCCCTCCACCGACACAGGCGACGACGGCATCTGGAAGGCGTCCCGTCTGTTCGAGGATTTGACGGCGTGTCTCTGTCCCAATTACGCTTTGAAAATCACGAACCATCTGCGGGAACGGATGCGGGCCGAGAACGGAACCCATCACATAGTGCGTATCGTCTACGTGTTTGACCCAGTAACGAAGCGCTTCATTGACAGCATCTTTTAACGTGCGACTTCCAGATTTGACGGGAACGACCTTCGCTCCGAGCAATTCCATCCGAAACACGTTCAACGCTTGGCGCTCGACGTCGACCTCCCCCATAAAGATGGTACATTCCAGGTCGAGTAATGCACATACCGTCGCGGTCGCGACACCGTGCTGACCGGCCCCCGTCTCGGCGACGACTTTTTGTTTCCCCATCCGTTTCGCAAGGAGCGCTTGCCCAACCGTGTTGTTGATTTTATGGGCACCGGTATGGTTCAGATCCTCTCGTTTCAAATAGACGTTCGTTCCAAGACGACGACTTAGATTCGACGCATAATAGAGTGGCGTCTCACGTCCTACGTATTCACGTAATAAGGAAGAGAAGCGTTCTTGAAACTCAGGGTCTTGCTTCGCCTCTTCGTAAGCAGCCTCCAATTCTTCGACCGCCTGCATGAGTGTCTCCGGAATGTACTTTCCACCGTATTGTCCAAACTTTCCGTTCACTGGTTGTGCATACATCATAGTTCCTCCTTGGCGCGTTGAATGAACGCACGAATTTTTTTGATATCTTTTACACCGTCCGTCTCGACACCGCTCGAGATATCGACGCCGTCTGGTTGGATCGTTTGAATCGCTTGTCTCACATTGTCAGGAGATAGACCGCCTGCTAGCCAAAATGGATGTTTCGGCCGGTCGCTCGCGCCCCAGTCTAATACCTGTCCACTTCCCGGAGTCGGATGATCCATCAATCGCACATCCGCCGCCTCCTCGGTCGATGCATCGATAATTGGTAATCCGAAAGTGCGGAGTTGTTCCATTGACTGCGTCCGATGGTGAATTTGTAAATCCGTCAGTCCCACGTCCATCGCTTGCTCGATGTCTTCCATTGAAGGATTTAAAAACACACCAACGATTCGAACCGATTCGGGAATATAAGCTGCTAGCTCCTTCGCTCTGCTCACGTCGATTTGGCGGGAACTCGGTGCGAATACGAACCCGATGGCATCTGCTCCCGCTTCGACCGCCGCCTGGACCGCTTCCTCTGTCTTTAATCCACAGATTTTAACGAACATGTTTTCAACTCCTCGAGTAGCCGGGTCGGGTCTTCTTCACGCATGAGTGCTTCTCCGACGAGGATGGCACTTGCGCCGGCTTCTTTCAGACGCGCTGCCGCTTCGACGGTGCTGACCCCGCTCTCACTGACGAATGTGACGTCGGGATAGCGATTCATCAAGTCGATTGATGTCTCAAGAGCGACCGCGAACGTTTTTAAGTCTCTGTTATTGATGCCGATCAACACGTCATCGAGTTCGAGTGCGATGTGTAACTCCGCTTCGTCATGTACTTCAACCAATACGTCGAGACCGATGGAGCGAGCGTATCGCGTCAGTTCATGGAGACGTGTCGGATGTAAGACCGCCACGATAAGAAGTGCAACACTCGCCCCGTAATGCTTCGCATAGTCGAGTTGCCGTTCATCGATGATAAAGTCCTTACAGAGCACCGGGATGGTGACAACATCGGCGACTTGTCGCAAATCGTCAAAGGACCCATTGAAATACGTCGTGTCTGTCAATACCGAAATCATCGTCGCACCGGCTTGTTCATATTGACGGGCCCGTTCGGCGACATCGACCGTTTCCCGAATCATTCCTTTCGAAGGAGACGACCGTTTAATTTCAGAAATGATATGGAATCCCTCGCTCATTACATGTAATAGAGAGATCGGCTTCGTCACGGTGACATCGATGGGTTGCATGCCACTCACTTCTTCAATTTTCGTTCCGATGATTTTCTTTAAATAGCTCATGCCTCTACCTCCGTACGTTGTAAGTGTTGTAATACGCGTAACGCGTGCCCTTCATCGATACTGCGTTTCGCTTCTTTCACACCTTCTCGAAGCGTTGCGGTCGTGCCGTACGTGCAAAGGGCAAGTGCCGCATTCAATAAGACGACGTCTCGCGCCGGCCCTGACTTTCCGTTCAACACAGCGAGCAGCGTCGCGGCGTTCTCTTCCGGTGTGCCTCCGCGTAATGCTTCGAGCGGTGCCCGCATCAAGCCGACATCTCGTGGGTCGATCGCGTAACGCGCTGTCTGTTCCCCATCAAAGAAATACACGTCGTTCACACCGGCGAGACTCGCTTCATCGAGTCCGCCTGCACCGTGGACGACCATGCCGCGCTCCACGCCTAGATGTCGCATCGCGGTCGCCATCTTCTCCAGTAATGATGGATGGTAGACACCGACAAGTTGTCGCTTCGGACGAAGTGGATTCGTCAACGGCCCGATTTGGTTGAAGATGGTCGCAGTTGCGAGGCGTTTACGGACCGGCATGACATGTTTCATAATCGGATGGACATGCTGGGCGAATAGGAAACTGAGATTCGTCCGTTCCAAGTCTTCATGTACTTCCGCCGCCGTTTTCACAATCGGAACGTTCAATGCCTCGAGGACGTCCGCACTTCCCGACCGGCTCGACACACTTCGGTTGCCATGTTTCGCGACTGGTACTCCAAGGCCGGCCAAGACGAACGCAACGGTCGAGCTGATATTGAACGTATGCGCCCCATCGCCGCCGGTGCCACAAACATCAAGAACGGATAAATCGCTTTGGGGGAACTGAGCTGCTTCTCGAATGTATGCCGCGAGTCCCGCCATCTCTTCAGCTGTTTCCCCGCGTTCTTTCATCGCCAGTAGCACTCGTTCGATTTGCGCTTCATCCGCTTGGAACATTTCACTTGCTGCCACTTTCATATCTGCTGTTGATAACGAGTTTGTCTCCAATTGTTGAATCATCTTCTCTTCCCCCTCTAAAAATGTGTATAAAAAAACTCCATACGACAATCGTCGTATGGAGGACGGTTCTAGACCGCGGTGCCACCTCTCGTTGATTCCAAAGAATCCACTCTCCGATGCAATCACATCGTATCCTGATAACGGGGGAAGCCGTCACGACCTACTTTCTTCAGTCGTGCTCTCATGAGCCCATTCACGCGGACGCCTCGGTCAGGATCTCACCATCCCTGACTCTCTGGACGAAACGTCTTCTCACGCTACTCTTCTCAATCCTCGATTTGTGTTATTGAAACGAAAAAGGGGTTACCCGTCTCCTCATAGCCTACGCTACAAGAAGGACGAGTAACCCCGTGGTGCCACCTTCGTTGGTTCCGAAAAACCCACTTCACGGACAATCATCCGCTTCCCCGTGATAACGGTGGGTAACCCGCTAAAGCCTACTCAAAGTTCGGTTTAGAGCTCAGAAGTCCATTCGCGACGTCCTATATACTGATTCGCACCAACCATCAGCTCTCTGTCATACAGGATTCATCGTTACTTCTCTTCGTCGACGCCTTTATTCGTTTCAGTTAAGTTAACTCGTACTATACAGGGCAGATGTTTCCGTGTCAAATAAAAAAAATTATAAAACTTCGCCTCTATATGTGCACCCCGAAAACAAGGAACCTTCACCGGTTTTTCGAATTGACATTGTTTTTTTCTGTCTGCTATAGTCGTCCACAACAACATTTCACTCAGCTAAAGGAGAATCGATTTTGGAAACAAACAAACTAAAACGCGAGCTGTCCACCCGGCAACTTACGATGATTTCCCTCGGGAGCGCCATCGGAACCGGGCTCTTCCTCGGAAGCGGGCTTGCGATTCAAACAGCTGGCCCGAGCGTACTCGTCAGCTATGCCATCGGGGCGTTCATCGTCCTCTTACTGATGGGTGCACTCGCCGAAATGACGGTCGCCCATCCAACATCCGGATCATTCGGAACAATTGCCGAGCGCTATGTTCATCCACTCGCAGGCTTTCTCGTCCGTTACTCTTACTGGGTCGCAAATGTACTAGCTGTAGGGGTTGAGGTCAGTGCGATCGCCATCTATATGCGCTATTGGTTCCCTGATGTGAACGGGTTCGTCTGGGTCGCCCTCTTCGGTGGACTACTCATTTACGTCAATGCCCGTCACGTTCACACGTTCGGGACGACTGAATACTGGTTATCCTTCATCAAAGTAACTGCCATTATCCTATTCATCGTCCTCGGTGCCGCTACATTGTTCGGCGAACCAGGATCACCGATTGAATCGATCACGACAGGAAACGAAGGATTCTTCGCTTTCGGATTTTACGGAATGTGGGTGACGATTTTCATCTCCCTCTTCAGCTTCCTCGGAACCGAACTCGTCGCCGTCACAGCAGGAGAAGCGAAAGACCCGGACCAGGCCGTACCACGCGCTTTACGTGCTACCGTGTTCCGTCTGACGTTCTTCTATGTCATCACGCTCGCCATCATGCTTATGCTCATCCCATGGCAGCAAGCGGGGATTGACCAAAGCCCGTTCGTGCTCGTCATGGAACAGTTCGACGTCCCGTTCGCGGCCGGCATCCTTAACTTTGTGATTTTGATTGCTGCTTTGTCAGCGATGAACGCGCAACTCTATGCATCGACACGCATGATGTACTCGCTCGCCGAAGCCGGTGATGCACCGAAAGCGTTCAAAAAAATCAGCAAAAACGGCATCCCGATGTTCGCGCTACTTGTTTCCACGGGCGGAATCGTTTTGGCTGCTTTATTACAAGTGTTTATGGAATCGTCATATCCGTTCTTAATGGGCATCTCGATGTTCGGCGCCATTTTCACATGGTTCATGGTCTTCGTCTCTCATTTGTTCTTCCGTAAGAAATGGACGGGACGAAAGCTCCCTGTCCGCATGATTGGTTATCCGTTCCTTCCAATCCTCGGAGCCATCTTACTCCTCAGCCTCATGATCACGACATGGTTCACTGACTTCAATATTATGTTGAAGTTCGGCATTCCATGGTTGATTGGGTTGACGGTTATCTATTACGTGCGTGAACAAATGCGTAAAAAACAAGATCGTCCAAGCGACATCGAGCAAGCCAACTAACGAGCATCCCTTCGCAATTAGCGAAGGGGTGTTTTTGTACGCACAAAAGCCCCTTTCGCAATCGAAAGGAGCTTTTTGTATAGGGCATCAGAAAAACTGACGCGGATTGACCGTGCTACCTGCGCTCGTTGCCGAGTATGAGTAGCCGCCTTTATGAATCTCAAAGTGCAAGTGCGGACCTGACGAGTTCCCTGTGTTTCCAAGCGTTCCGATGTTTGATCCTTGTGTCACACGCTGTCCTGAGCTGACAGATACCGAGTTCATGTGCGCATACACTGTCGTCCAAACTTGACCGTTGATGACGTGTGCAATCATGACGTGGTTCCCGTATGCGCCACCCCAACCTGCACGAATGACCGTACCTGTTGCCGATGCACGGATCGGTGTCCCTGTAGGACCTGCAATATCTAAACCGTTATGGAACGTGTAGCCATACGCACCGCTCGCTGGACCCCATCCTTGTGAGTAGCGTCCTGAAGCCGGTTGAATGAACATCGAGCTAGATGGAGCTGGTGTCGACGTCGTCGGTGCAGGTTTTGGAGTTGGTTTCGGTGCTGGAGCCGGTTTCGGTGCCGGCGTTGGTGCTGGAGCCGGTTTCGGCGCCGGTGCAGGTTTTGATGCCGATGTCGACGAAGTCGTATTGTTTGAAGACGACGAAGACGGGGTATTCGATTTATTGTCCTGCTTTTGTTGTGCAGCTTGTTGACGTGCCGCTTCTGCTTCTCGTTCTGCCTCTGCCTTACGAGCTGCCTCAGCTTGACGTGCAGCTTCTGCTTGGCGTGCTTCTTCTGCTTTACGTGCCGCCTCTTGACGAGCTGCTTCTTCAGCGCGACGACGAGCTTCCTCTTCTTCACGACGTTGTGCCTCGATTTCAGCCGCAATCGCCTGTTCTTGTGCCACTAACGTCGCTTCAATCTCTTGAAGGTCGAAGATTTGCGATTCGAACTTGATGTTTTTCTCTTCAAGTTCTTTAATACGTTTTTCACGTTGTTTCATTTTCTTCTCAAGTTCAGCTTGGCGAACCTCAAGTGCTTTTTGTTGTTCTAGAAGTGAAGCACGTTCTGTTTTCAAGTCAGCTTGTGCTTTTTTCAACGACCGTTGTGTCGCTTCATAGTCATCGAACAACTCTTGGTCACTACGTTGAATCGTTCCTGCCGTAATCATACGTGTGACGAGGTCAGAGAAGTTTTTCGAACCGAAGATGAACTCAGCCCAATTGATTGAACCGCCACCGTTCTTTTGCATCGTGGCCATACGTTCTTTCATCATTTCTTCTTGCGCCTTCATTTTTTCTTGATAGTCTTTAATGTCGGCTTCAAGATCCTCGATTTTCATCTCGGTACGTTTGATTTCTTGGCGCTTCATCGCAACATCATTGATGATGTCTTGCAATTGCGCGTCCATTTTATTGACTTCTGTCTGTACTTTTGAAATCTCTTCTTTGTTCACTTCAATCTTTGAAGACGTTTCCGACTGATTTTCCTTTACGCTATCGCGCTTTTCTTGCACTTTTTGTTGTTGTTCTTGCTTTTCTTTAATCGAAGTCGATGCATCCGCGACTGTATGTGTGCTAATCAGCATCACACCAAGCGTTAGCGTCGAGACTGTGCGTTTCCAGTTCATGAATGGGGTACATCCTTTCTTAAATGACAAATCTGGGTACCAGTTAAACTACATATTTTTAAGCCGTTTCAGTATGTAACAAAAACGATCAATCAGTTGAGTTTCAACACGACTAATTATATCTAACTGCTAGATATTTTCCTGTTAAAGTTATATTTCAATTTTATTACGCAAGAACAAAAGCGCCTATAACGAATATATGCAACTTATTATTTATCAATATCTTTTTTAATCGTCCGGTTTGACATCTTTCTGTAATGTTTTATGTAAATAGAAAATGGTTTACCCTATTTTCAAATAACAATTAAACTGATAATGCATAGGTTTTCCAATTGATGGGATGACCCTTCAAAAAAATCCATGCGTTTGCTTCATGAAAACATGAGCAAAGACATGGATTTTGAATACATATGTTACTTTTAAAGCTTCATCGCACCAATGATGACAAAAATCCAGGCTGCAATGAATAGGACTCCGCCAATCGGTGTCACGGCTCCTAGTTTCGTGATGCCAGTCAGTGCCATGACATATAAGCTTCCGGAGAAAAAGACAATTCCTGCAAACATGAGCCAGCCGGCAATGTTAAACTGGCTGATACTTACGCGCATGAGTAGTGCCGCAATCCCGATGATGCCGAGCGCATGAACCATGTGGTAGAGCACGCCCGTCTGCCAGTTCGCCAACATATTCGGCGCCAATCTCTCTTTGAGCGCATGGGCACCGAACGCGCCGAGCGCCACACCGAGTGCCATCAATCCGGCACCGATCATTAACAACATCTTCATTTTTATTCCCCCTTATCTAACTTTTCGTGCTGGTAAATTCCACTTCCGATAGTAGGATATCACTCGAAGTGTTGCTACGACAATTAAAAGCGTATAGACGACAAGACCACCTTCAAGTTTAAAGTAATACGTAATGACCGCAATGAGAATTGCCCAAATCGCGTACACTTCAGACTGTAAAACGAGCGGCTTACGCCCGGCCAGTAAATCGCGGACGACTCCACCCCCAACCCCAGTGAGGACAGCCGCCGCAATCGCAGCGGAGAGAGGTAAATCGAGTTTTATTGCGACTTGTGCTCCCTGAAAGGCGAATGCGACGAGACCGATGGCATCGACAATGACACCCCAGCGCTCCCAATGTGGCAATACGACACTCGGTAGCAGGAAGATGAGGAGCGCAACAAGAAAACATAAAATAAATAAATCATTCTGTTGCCAAATCAAACTGACGGGGTTTCCTAATAGGACGTTTCGAATCGCACCGCCTCCAAAGGCCGTGATGAAAGCGAGCAGCCACACCCCAAAAATATCGTACTTTTCATCCATCGCAATGATGGCTCCGCTCGCCGCGAACGCAATCGTTCCGACGACGTTGAGCAATTCCCACTCCATGAACATCCCTTGCCCTTTCTTCAACGCATTGTATGGTAAAGTATAGTTACAAAAAAATCAGGTCAGTCGAGCGACTGTCGTAAAGGATGTCGGTATTAATATGAAACGTATCGCTTTGTTCCGCATATGGATTATCGTCACCATGTTCGCCCGATTCATCATTCGCTTATACGCTTTTTCACGTAAACAACAACAAGGTGTAGCCACGACAGAAGAATACGAAGCACTCATGCTCAAGCTTGCTCGCGAGTATAAACGCAACGCCCTGCGGCTCGAGGGCTTGTTAATCAAGCTCGGACAATTCTTATCCATTCGGGCAGACTTGTTGCCACCAGCCGTTTTAAACGAGCTGTCTGAGCTCGTCGATCGGGTCCCGACATCCGGTTGGGACAAGTCACGCGCGATTTTAGAGGCGGAATGGGGCGTTCCGTACACACAAGTCGTCAAAGACGTCGGAATCGACGCCGTCGCCTCGGCTTCTATCGGAGAAGTATACGGTGCCACCCTACTTGAAAACGGTAAACGGGTCGCCATCAAAATCCAACGTCCCAATATCGAAAAAATCATCCGTACCGACTTCCGTGCTATGCGGATTGTCACGTCGATGTTGAAGCGGACATCCCTCGCAAAATCGACCGACTTAGATAGCTTATATCGCCAAATGATTTTTGTCATCGGGGATGAACTAAATTTTCAAACCGAATTAAAAAACGCCTTATATTTCAAAGCCAAGTATGCTGATAATCCAGACGTCTATATCCCAGATTATCACGAGCATCTCTGTACGAATCGTGTCTTGACGATGGATTGGGTCGATGCAAGACGCATCACCGATCTCGCCTTCTTAAAAGAGAACGAGATTGATCGCTCCGCCCTAGCCGAACGACTGTTCACGCTCGCGGCCGAACAATTGTTGTTCGGTGGACAGTTCCATGCCGACCCCCACCCCGGAAATGTCCAAATTCGGGCAGACGGGACAATCATCCTGCTCGACTTCGGTATGGTCGGACAGACGACGGCGCAAGACATGGCGACGATTCGAAACATCTTACAGGCGTTCATCTCCCTCGACTATGACAGCATCGTCGATGGGTTAGAAGATTTACGTTTTCTCTTGCCTACGGCGAACAAACAAAACATTCGTCAAGCGCTAGAGAAAGCCGTCACCTTTTACTTAGAGACCGATATCGACACCGTTGATACAAGGTTGATCGAGAAAGTGTTACAAGATATTCAACTGCTCGTCAAAAACGAACCGATTCAACTCCCGGCAGAATTCGCCTTCTTCGGCCGAGCCGCCTCGACCTTACTTGGTATTCTGCAAATCTTAGATCCGAAAATCGACCTGTTCACACTCGGTAAACCGATTGTCATCGAATGGCTCGAGGAAGACGGGACGACGCTACAAAATCGTTATGTGAAGACCGGGATCAACTATGCGAAGAAATTGTTGAACGTTCCCCCGCTTCTCGACAACTACTTAAAAGAACCGACGCGAAAACGCCTGTCGGAGCAAGCGATGTTCCAACGAAACTTGGAATCAAAAGAACTCTTGCACCGCCAGACGTTCAATGCCATCGTTATGTTACTCGGTTTATTAGTCGGACTGCTGGGCTATATCCGACCAGATGAGTGGCTGTTTTGGTCAGGTGGCGTCGTCTCTGTTTTGGCTTATTTCAATTGGAGGCGCCTCGGACGAAAGGTTCGTCACGTGGCACGTCAAGATTTTCGTGTATAAGCGAACCGTCACTTTTAGAAGTGGCGGTTTTTTGTTGAATCCACTGCGCGATATAAGAACCGACGTCACGCATCATACGAGGCGTCGTCCAGCCCATCGTCGACACTTGAATGACGTTCGCCCGTTTTAAGTAGTCACTCTCATATTGTACGAGGTAGCCCTGATACGACAGTTGTCGTCCGAGCTCCATCGAGGACTGACCACACGGAACCGGAATCGTGATGATACCAGATGATTGGGCGGGACTCACCTCGATACATAGGCCGTTCTCGTGGAGCGAGTTGATCAGAGCCACCATCTTCTCTTCATGCGATGCGACCTCTTCGTCCGTCAGTTCGTCTAACGAGACCGCCATCGCCGCAAGAAGCGGCTCTGATTGTGTGAAGGCAATCGGTTTGTAGAGTGACAAGTCCAGGTAGCGTGGTACATCTCGTAGCGCTTCCGCTCGCTCTTTCATCGCAACGAATGCGAGACCAGGGGCGTTCCGTAACGCCTTTCCTGAGGAGAAGGTCACGTAGTCCGCAAAGGAATAGTCATAATCGAATGTCCCAACCGTACTGATCGCATCGATGGCGATGACACCGTTCCACGAATGAAGCGGTCCCAAGTCAATTAGAATTCCTAGGGATGTCTCACAATGAACGGTCCACACCCAGTCCGGAGCAATTCGATCAAGTTGAGAAACATCCCACTTTCCATCTTGGTCCACTCGAATGACATCAAACGAGCGGTCTACACGCCGGGCATGCTCGATCAGTCGTTCTCCAAATTCGCCAGCGTTTAAAATCACGCCGTGTCCTTCCAAACGAGGCGCGACCGCATCATTTGCGACCGTCCCACTTCCGAGAAGTGTATAGATGTTAGGAAGTTTGACTCGTTCCGACAGTTTTTGTTGCACCGCTTCAAGTAGTCGTCCTGTCTCTTTCGAACGGTGCGGACGTGGTTGCTTCGAGAGTCGTGCTCTCACACGTTCTGAACATTCGACGGGACCCGCGAGCAAACTTTTCGGTCGAAGCGTCGTCGCTGATTTGGATTCGTAAAAAGCATCCCTCGTTAACATCATCGGGACATATCTCGCTTCTTCTGAACCAATCGGATCAGCAAACGGCAAAAACCCGAATCGATGATAGAGCAATTGTTCACGTGTCGTACCACTGATGACGATGCCATCGATGTGGCGCTCCGTTGCATCTTCGATGACCGCTCGCATCAGACCTGCGAACGTGCGATTGCGACGATAAGGTTTGGTCACAGCGAGGAGGCGAATCTCGAGCCACTCCCCTTCAGGAATACTCACTCCTTTTTGTTCCAATGAAAATGGCCGCTTCCCTCTTAATGCACACATGGCCACGACTTCCCCGTTCATTTCCCCAATCCAATATGTATTTTCTTCGTGAAATCGGTCGATGAGTCGCCGCTCTGAGTTCGGTGGATGTTGCGGAATCTCTTCAACGAACGTTTCGTAATTCAACCGATGAATTGCGTCAAAATCGGATATTACAGCTTTTCGGTAAACAATCATGGTTTCCCCTCCTTCACATGATGATAGATAATCACAGCTGCGATGAGCACTGCCCATATGATGTCTCCAACACTTCCAAGCGCAGCGAGTGGAAGTAAGACGAGCATCACCAGTCCCGTCTCACGGGAATTACCTGTTCCTTTAATCAACAACAACAGAAAAAGGAGCCCCCCGATAAACCACCACGGGTCATACGCCCATATGATTCCAGAAAAAACGGCATATCCCTTCCCGCCCGCACGGATTCGCCAAAACGGATAAATATGACCGAGCGTGAGCGCGAACGCCGTCTGCCAAAAATACGGTCCGCTCACCTGTAAGACAAGAATCGTCTTGAGCACGTCGAATCCATACACGATGAGAAACGCCTTCACCCCTCCGATGCGATGCGCGTTGCGTGCACCGGTATTTTTCGAACCGGATGTTGCTAAATCATGTCCACTTAATAACCCATATAGCCTGCCTCCGAGCAGACTTCCGACTAGATAGCCGACAATGATAATCCACATCATATCCCCTCATTTTTTGGAAGTTTGTGTGCGTTTCAGAAAAACGGGTATCCTCTAATTAACTGTGCACTTTTTGGAAAGGGGAAATCAAGATGCGAGAAGAGAAAAACTACATTAACGGGGAATGGACTGAAACCGATCAAACAATCGAAGTACGCAATCCGGCGACAGGAAATGTGATGGCCGTCGTGACGAAAAGCGATACGAAAGAAGCGACACAAGCCGTCGATGCCGCGCATGAGTCACTCCGGGAATGGCAACAAAAGACCGCAGAAGAACGAGGCGAATTACTTAATGAGTGGCATCGTTTAATTGCAGAACATACGGAAGAGCTTGCCCGAACAATGGTCGAGGAACAAGGGAAACCGCTCAAAGAAGCAATTGGTGAAATCAACTACGCGAACGGATTCATCGACTGGTACGCAGCGGAAGGTCGCCGTGTGTATGGTGAGACGATTCCTGCCTCATCGAACCAAAAGCGCATCTTTGCCATCAAGCAACCGATCGGGGTCATCGCAGCCATCACCCCTTGGAACTTCCCGGCTGCCATGATCACGCGAAAAGTTGCCCCGGCACTCGCTGCAGGCTGCACGGTCGTTATAAAACCTGCATCAGCGACTCCACTGACTGCCATTGAACTCGTGAAATTAGCCGAGAAAGCAGGATTCCCAAAAGGGGTCATCAACTTGGTGACAGGACAAGCTTCCGACCTCGTCAAAGCGTGGCAACAAGATAAACGAGTCCGAAAATTGACATTCACAGGCTCAACAGAGGTCGGAAAAATGCTTATGCGTGATGCGGCGGACACGATGAAAAAAATTTCACTCGAGCTAGGTGGGCACGCCCCGCTCATCGTCACGGCCAAGGCAGACTTAGATAAAGCCGTCCCGCAGGCAGTCGCGACCAAGTTCCGCAACGGCGGACAGACATGCGTCTGTGCCAACCGAATTTATGTAGAACGCGCTGTCGTCGATGATTTCTCGGAGCGTTTCATCAAAGAGGTCGAATCTTTAAAAGTTGGGAATGGGTTAGAGGAAGGTGTCGATATCGGACCACTCATCGATGACGATGCCCTTAGTAAGGTCGAAAAACATATCGAGGACGCCCAGATTCGTGGTGGTGAAGTATACGGTGGCGAAGTGTTAGACGGTTTATTCATTCGTCCTGCGGTCATCCGCTATGCGAATGAAGACATGCTCTGCATGAATGAGGAAACGTTCGGTCCGGTCGCGCCGATTGCCACATTCGATTCACTCGATGAAGTCATCAATCGGGCGAACAATACTCCGTTCGGGTTAGCTGCCTATCTCTTCACGCAAGACATCAATGAAGCGGTCTATTTAGCGGAATCGTTAGAGTACGGAATCGTCGGTGTGAATGACGGGCTCCCGTCAACACCTCAAGCGCCGTTCGGTGGATGGAAAGAGAGTGGACTCGGACGAGAAGGTGGCCATCACGGCATCGAGGAGTTTTTAGAAGTGAAATATATCTCACTCGGGTTGTGAATCCAGGTATTCAAAAAGGCTTGTCGGCACGCGCGACAAGCCTTTTATTATCGATTGATCCATTCGACTAAATCGTTCGGCGACTTGATTACGTGATCCGCAAGCGCCCACTCTTCTTCATTGCCGAACCCGAATCCTGTTAAGACGACCGGGAAGTCGTGGGCGCGGGCCGCCTCTACATCTGACTTACGATCCCCGACCATGATATAGTCTCCCTCACCGTGACGGACACGGTGTGCTGTCAGAATATCTGCCTTTTTTTCGCCGCCGACAGACTCCAAGCATTCAGGTGCCGTCATATATGGACGAATCTGTTGCGTATCTAATATCAGGTTCATGTAATGAACGCCGCAGTTACTCGCTGTCGTCAGCGTGTGGCCTTGCTCGTGAAGCGTCTCCAACATGTTACGAATTCCGTCAAATAAAACATTTTGTCCTTCTATTGCCTTCTCCAACGTCGTGTGACGCAACCTGCGAATGAGGTGAATCTCTTCAAGTGTCGCTTCAGGGATGACATGTTCCCAAAACGCGTTGCCTGCCAACCCATATCCAGAGCGGACGGCCTCTTCACTCGGTTTTGGAAGGTGTGGAAGTTCCTCGAGCGCCTCATGAATCGCCTGTGTCATCGGTCCGGTTGTATCTACTAACGTGCCATCAATATCAAATAAAATAACTGCCATTGGATGTTCCCCTCTCTTTCACTCTCTCCCTACCGTAGCAGAATCCCCGAAAATGCAAAAGTGAAAACGTGGTGACAAAAAAGCGACTGAACGAATCTGTTCAGTCGCTTCAATCATCCTCGCCAAAAGTTCATTCCGCCTTTTACCGAATAGACGTCCGTGTATCCGGCACTCTTGAGCATCGCTGCGGCACGTTGGCTTCGCATCCCACTCTGACAGATGACGTAAACAGGACGTTCTTTTTCTTTCGGGTATTTCGATTGCGCATTCCCGAATCCTGAAAGGGGGACATTTTTCGCTTGCTTGATGTGTCCGCCACGATATTCATGCGGTTCACGCACATCTAACAATTGAAGGTTTCGCTCTTCCGCGATTCTTCGCTTCAAGTCGTCTGTCGAAACCGTTTTGACGTTGTTACGACGACTCCACCAGAAATACACGAGTCCAATGACGACCGCTACAAAAAGAAAATCCAACATATTTACGCCTCCATTTAATTTCAATTCTTATACTTATTATACCCCCTAAGGTATTTAAGTCAATGAATGTGAATCAAGAAAAAACCACACGTAGGCTACGTGTGGTTCAAAAATCGAGCAATGAATCCGATTTGGGTTGCTCGTCTTCCTCCATCGGAATCCCAAGGAAAGCCGCCATCTGTCGATCGAGTGGTGGTTTCGTCTCATTCGCCGGTATCGTCGATTGTGTCGTGTCGACACTCTTCACACCTGACGTCTCTGCTAGAAGCAGTTCACAAAAGCCCATCAGCTTTGCTAAGTGACGCTTCTGTACTTCACCTGTTGACGATTCAACCTGTACCATCACCTGACGCATCTGGGCAATGACTTGTTGTTCTGTAATCATAGTCCGTACACATCCTTTACGCTACCATTTTGCAGGATTTCACCATCGATTCGCAAGTATTCTTAACGATTCCTTGTCTCAACCCATTTTAAAAAGGCGTCATAGTCAAAACGAACTTGATTCGCATAAAAGTTAGCCCATCTCGACAATTGGCGGATAAATAAAGATGGAGAATCACCAATCGCCGCGGTGATCCGTTCACTCGCCGTATAATCTAATACGTTTGAGGTCGCATCGGCCCGTGCGTGAATTTTCGCAGTGATTTGGGCTTGTACTTTTAACGTTTCAATGAGTGACGTTTCGTCTTTCATATGCTTCGCCTTTACTTTTCGTTTGTACGGCGAACGTTGCCTTACATAATATTCTTTTCCATCAATCGTTAAATACCCAAGATATGGGTCACGACTGTGAACCATTGCCCGCTGCGCGGCAACGACACGCGCCCCTTCGTGCGACAATCCGTTCTCAAATAGCGGGTGCGTCGGCAGAAAGAGAGATGGGACGGCGGACTGCGCCTGTTTCATCTCTAAAATGACATCCTCATCGTGCTCCTTGTCCGCTCCTTCAATCAAAATATAGTAACGCTCTAGACCGATGGAAGCTGTACCGCTTTGTAGCTTGATGGCGATGTCTTTGATTTCATAATGATCAGCGTGATGACGATGTTCATCTGACAAAGAAGATAAATAATCTCCCCATCCGGCCACAATTCTCTCTCGCACGTCCGATGAAAGTGGAATCAAATCCTCACTCGTAGAAAAGTAACGTTCTTCGTCCCGTACTTCCGTCCGTTCGGACATAAAATCATCTTTCTTTTTCTCCGCTTTTTTGATTACTTTTTTGACGGCTTTACACGTATTCTCTTTCGTAAACTGAATGTGTTCACTTTGACCTTTCGCATGTTTTTCAATCGCTCCCGCATATGACTCGGCAAAAGCTCGAATTGCCGCTTGACCATCAAATCCGGATTCAGCCGCAAATAAATCGACAGAAACCGCCATCCGCAACAAATCAAACAGATAGGAACCGATGTACGCCTCGTCAAAGTCGTTTACGTCATAAATGATTGTACCGGCACCGTCTTCAAATACACCGAAATTCTCAAAGTGTAAGTCTCCTTGAATAAACGTCGGGTAATCAGGGCCGGTATCAAATGCGATTGGAACTTTCGCAAAGTCGTAATAGAACAGGTGGGAGCTCCCTCGAAAAAACGAAAACGGGCTCGAACTCATCTTGTCATACTTTTCTTGTCTCGCCGTTTCAGATAGATGCCGAATCGACTGGTCATAAAAATCAAGGACGGTTCCGATCGTCTCGCTCCGAATTTGTTGTTTGACGGCTGTGAACATACGACTCTCCCCTTCACTTGTTGAATAAGTGTCTATATTCCCCGTACCCGGCTTCTTCGAGCTCATCTACCGGAATGAATCGGAGAGCGGCCGAGTTGATGCAATACCGTAGACCGCCAAGTTCTTTCGGTCCATCATCAAACACATGTCCGAGATGGCTGTCCCCTTGTTTTGAACGAACTTCTGTTCGAACCATATGATGTGTCGTATCCATATTCAAATCGACTTGTTTCTCTTCGATTGGACGTGAGAAGCTTGGCCATCCACAATTGGATTGGAACTTATCTTGAGACGTAAAGAGTGGTGTTCCATCGATGATGTCGACGTACAGCCCTTCCCGTTCTTCATTCCAATATTCATTTTGAAACGGTGGTTCTGTTCCATTTTCTTGCGTCACTTTATATTGCATCGGTGTCAAGCGCTCACGGAGTGTCTGCTGAAGTTTCCGGTCGCTCCATGCTTCTTTTATGAATTTCGCACGCCCCGAACCGACACGATACATCTCATAGCGGAATGGATTTTTTTTATAGTAATCTTGATGATAGTCTTCCGCTTCCCAGAACGTTTTCGCCGGACGGATGTCGACTTCGATGGAACGGTCAAAACGACCTGAGTCTTCCACTTCCTGTTTCGAACGCTCTGCTGCAGCCCGTTGCTCATCTGAGTGATAGAAGATGGCCGGACGGTACGATTCGCCGCGATCATTGAATTGTCCCCCACCATCTGTCGGGTCGATTTGACGCCAATAGATGCGAAGCAACTCCTCGTAAGAGATGATTTCGGGGTCGAACGTAATCTCAATCGCCTCTAAGTGTCCTGTTGTTTCCGAACAGACCTGTTGATACGTCGGATTATCCACATGTCCACCCGTATATCCCGAGATGACACGTTCGACTCCCTCATATTTATGAAACGGTTTGACCATACACCAGAAACAGCCTCCCGCAAATGTAGCTATTGCCATGATAAATCCCTCCTTACTTTGTAGTGTACCCAAAAACGTCGCTAGACAACAAAAAACGAGAACCACAAAATGTGTTCTCGTTTCAGTCTTCTTCGACCTGATTCACATGACGCATCACTAAAAATAAAATGACTCCTACAATCGCAGCCCCTAAAAGCGTCAATACAATATTATCTCTGGCCGATAAAGTATAAAAGATCGCTAATCCAATCAAAATGAGCGCAATCGGAATAAACGCTCGTTTAAAATGATCCCAGTAACGCACGGACAGTCCTCCTTTTCTCTTATCATACCAAACTTTCGATTTCGATAACGAAAGTTCTAAAAGATGAGGAATATCTCTTCGTATGAACAAGGGGTTTAGTGATATTGTCTTGAATAACCCTGAAGAGACTGACTTTTAGCCCGCATATTATTCTTATCTATTTCCAATAGGATACTATATACTATAACTAAATATTTCCATGCAGCATAAGGGGGAGCTTCGATGCTCACAATTATTAATGCGTTCTTCATCAACCTGTGTATCTTGTTTACGCTCTTCACAATTTCCTTTTTGCCGTTTCGCAATCGGCCTCGCTTAACACCACAATCTCCTTTGAAGGGGAGAGTCTTACTCGGGGTGCAAACTGGACTGATCGCTTTACTCCTATTAGGTAATGCGTTACCACTCGAAGGTGTGCTCATTGATTTACGCGCTATTCCAATCATGCTCGGTGTACTATTTGGCGGGTGGGTAAGCGGTGCTGTCGCTGGCATTATTTTATTAACAGGTCGGTTTTTTATCGTTTTATTGACAGACGGTTCCATGTTCGGGCTTTATCTCGCCGTTGCGACAATGGTACTTCTCGTCGCATCTACCAGTATTCTTAGAAAGCGGATGGATAATACGCGTCCGACACTACTTATTTTTATAACAATCAGCATCGCTATCTTTGGGTCGGCAATTTACGCTGCGTTGCCACTTAATTTATTCTATCCTGTTTTGATTGTATATACACTAATGTCTTATGGCGGAGCTTGTGCCGCCTATCGACTGCTGCTCGAATTGCGTCGCCATTTCGAGAACGTTCAGCATCAACAACAACTAGCACGCACGGACGCACTCACCGGAATTGCCAACCGCAGGCTCTTGAACGAAGCCATGGCCAACTTGACCGTCGAGGCAGAAGAGTATGCGTTAATCTTGGTTGATATTGATCACTTCAAACGCGTGAATGATACGTACGGTCACGACGTCGGCGATGATGTCTTGCGCGAACTCGGCATGCTCCTCGTCAACGAAAGCAATGAGCGGCATTTAGTCGGTCGCTTCGGCGGTGAAGAATTTTTAATCGTCATGCCTCACGCCAATCGAGAAGAAGTATCACGGCTTGCTGAATCTATTCGGGAAAAGGTTTCAACGTTCTCGTTCGAGACGAGCGTTGGTACGCTACACATTACCGTTTCGCTCGGCGCCTGCCATTCAAATGATATTGAAATCGATAGCGTGTTGAAACATGCGGATGAAGCATTATATCACGCAAAAGAGTCTGGTCGAAATCGTTTCATCCTTGCTTCTTAATGTGTCGAACGCTTCACACATGAACATATTTTCTCGCTTTACTTTCTCGAAATGAATCGTTACACTAGGCTAGACTTTGGTTCAGATTGGTACATCATGATTTATTCAGAAAAGGGGAAACATCGTTCATGTCAATTTTGCTATCTTTGTTTGGAATTATGTTTATCAGCTCGTTCGCGATTGACTATAAACGTGGCAAGACACTTCAACAATCAACGCTCGGGGGATTTCGTTCGATTCAACAAAACCTATGGATTTTCTTCCGTACGTCGCTTTCGATGATGATCGTCATAGGTCCACTCTTATTGATTTCAGGATTTGTGTTCTCCGAGTTAGTGGCATTCAACACCATTTCATCTTTCATCATCGCTGTACTCAGTATCGGCTTTGCTGAACGAATCGTCGGGATGACAGTGGCACCACTCATTCGTACATTTTGGCATCAGCGTGGTCGTCTCATGCCACTCTATCTAGATGCCTCTCTCTACGTGTTCTTATTATCCATTCTCGTATTAGAGTTTTTAATGAACATTCCCGGGATTGATCTTCAATCACCGTTCATCGCGCTATTCTATGCGTCCGCGCTCTTCTATACGAGATACTTGTTCAGTCTAATTCGGTTCACGGTTCAAAAAGGCGTCGCCTCGAACTGAACAGATGATTGATTTCCCATACATGTTTCCATGTGTGGGATTTTTTTCTGTATTTCTTATTGACAATGAGAATCGTTATCAACTATACTCTAGTTGTAGCTTCCCACAAGCTTGACGTGCACGTTCCCCAAACACATCACGTCACGTGGATTCCCCTCCACGACACTCTTTTTGAAAGCATTGCGACAACCCCCATTTGTTGCACCCATATTTGCCAAAAACAAGACGAGCAGCCCATCGACGGGGCTGCTCGTCTTTTCATTATGCGAACACTTCTTGCTCGATTTGTTTCAATTCATAGAACATGCCACGTTTCGTCATCAGCTCCTCGTATGAACCGACCTCGACAATCCGTCCAGCTTCCATGACGATGATTTGATCAAACGTCTCTAGACCCGTCAAACGGTGACTGACGAGGATGAGTGTGCCTGCTCCCGCTTGCTGTAACAGTTCAGAAAAGACATGGGCCTCCGTTCCTGCATCGAGTGCCGATGTCGGTTCATCGAGCAACCAGAGTAGCCCGTTTTTGAGAAGTGCCCGTGCGATGGCTAGACGTTGGCGTTCTCCACCTGACAAGTTTGCCCCTTTTTCAAGGACCGGTTCGTCTAGCAAGAATGCCAAACGGACGCGCTCAAGCGCTACGTTCATCTCTTCATCTGTGAAGTCACCGGCTAACGCCAGGTTTTCTCGTACGGTGCCGTAAAAGAAATGATTGTCTTGCAAGACGACGCTCGCATGACGCCAAATGGCTGTCTGTTTGACGTCGTTCAGGTTTTTGTCATCCAATCTTATCGCACCTTTTTCCGTTCGAACGAATGCTAACAATAGTTGAAGCAACGTTGATTTCCCGGATCCACTCGGTCCGACGATGACCGTCTTCGAACCGCTCGGGATGTGTAACGTCACCTCATCAATCACATCTCGATACGTATCTGGATAACGATAGCGAACCTCTTCGAAGGAAATCGACGGGGAAGCAGCGAAAGTCACGTCCTGTCGTTTCGCTTCAAACGCCTCAATCGCTTCACTCGGTTCTGTCACTTCAAACAAACGATCGGCTGCTTGCTTACTGTCTGCAAAGTGTCCTGGGAACACAGCCATCGGTGTCGTATTCTCAAACGCGGTGAGCGACATCATGATGAGCATTGCCAAGAATAAACCGTTCAAGTCTCCGTTTACCACCTGATACGCACCAATTGCCAATACGCCCCATGAGACGAGTAATGAGGCTGCGACGACGAGCGACGAATTAAAAAATTGATTCGTCGCGTCTTTCCGCTCCGCCTCCATGTAACGTTCACTACGCGTGTAGACAGCTTGTTTCGTGCGATCGAGTTGGTGATGAAGTTTCAAATCCCGGTGCCCGTACAGCATCTCTGTTAATTGAATCGACACATCCCCACGTAACGCACGAATCGTCTCATCATGACGAGCGCGAATTCGAGCAAATCCGAGCGGAATCAAGAAGCCGGTGACGAGTACACCGAGTAAAATCCATAGACTGACCGCAAATGAGAAGAAAGTGATAAAGAAGATTGTACTTAAGAAGACGAGCACGAGTATGATTGGCGGATAAAATACACGGAGAAAGTAGTTTTGAAGACTCTCAACATCTCCGACGACGCGCGAAAGTAAATCTCCGCTCCGATATTTTGCGAAAATAGAAGGAACGAGTGGTTCAAGTTGTCGATAAAACCGAACGCGTAGCTCACTCAAAATCGTAAATGTCGCTCGGTGTGAAGCAAGGCGCTCTCGGTAACGACTTCCTGCTCGAATGACCCCGAACAGTTTAATCAAAACGACGGGTACCATGAGCGCATATAGGGGCGGGACGAGTCCTGCCCGCGAGACGAGGTATCCACTTGCCGCAAACAAGGCGACCGCCGCTAATCCGGCTGCGTATCCAAAGAAGATAGAGAGAAGAATATCTTTTTTCTCGCGCATCATCCATTTTGTGATTGTCCAAAGCGAGTTCATCGACTCACCCCTTTCTGAAGCGCAAATAGTTCCGCATACTCTGGGACAGCGAGCAATGCTTCATGAGTCCCTTCTGCGATTCGCTTCCCGTCATCCATAAACCAAATCGTATCCGCCTCTTTGATTGTATGCAGGCGATGTGCCACCGTGATCAACGTTGCATCTTTGGAAAGCTCATCGATGGAACGTCTGACGATTCGCTCTGTTTTCAAATCGAGACCGGTCGTCGGTTCATCAAACAGTAAGATCCCTGGTCGTTTAAAGAAGGCTCGAGCGAGTGCCAGACGTTGTCTTTCACCGCCGGATAACCCAAATCCACCTTCCCCAAGCTCCGTCCAGATCCCGTTCGGCAAGTGTGCAATCACCTCAGATAATCCAGCTGCCTCGACTGCTTCTTGTAATTCCCGCTCATCGGCCGCCTCACCTAAAGAAATATTGTCGGCGAGTGTCCCCGCAAATAGATACGGGTTTTGAGAGATATACGCAATGTTTCCATACCAGGCAGACTCACCAAACGTATGAAGTGGTTCGCCGTCCACGAGGACGCGTCCCGACTTCACTTGCAGGAGTCCGGAGATGACGTTGAGCACCGTCGTCTTCCCAGATCCGCTCGCACCGACTAAAGCGAGGTGGGTACCGGATGAAATGCGACCACTCAACGGCTGAAGCGCAAAGCGCCCGCCTGCATATTCGAACGATATGTCCTCGAGTTCAAGGTCTGGTGTCCGTGAATCAAGCGACTTCGTTCCCCATTGAGTACGATCATCCGGGGCGTCTAGCACCTCAAAGATTCGATCCGCCGCGCCCATACTGCCTCGACCCGTATGGAAGGCGCTGCCTAAATCTTTAATGGCCAAGTAATACTCCGGTGCCAACACCAAGATTAAAAAGCCTGAGAAGAACGTGAGATTCTCCCAAACGACCATCTGTAGTGCGACTTCTAGTGCCACAACCCCGGTGCTGAGCATGGAGATAAATTCGAGCATGAGACCGGACAAGAATGCTGTCTTCAACACAATCATTGTCGCATCCCGAAAATCGAGGCTGCTCTTCTCGATTGCAATTGCTTCCTGTTCGGTACGGTTATAAAGTTTCAGCGTCGTCAATCCTTGCAGAACATCCAAGAACTTTCCGGAAAATTGATTCATCTTTTCCATCTGTTCTTCGGATTTTTTCTGAGTCGCGATCCCGATGATGATGAAAAACAGCGGGATGAACGGTGCCGTCACCATCATGATGACACCCGAAATCCAGTGTTGGCTAAAAACGACGACCAAAATGAGGAGCGGGATGATCGATGTCTGGATGACTTGTGGCCAGTATTGACTGAAGTAAGCGTCCACCTCGTCAACGGCATCCATGAACACACTGACCTTCTTACCAGACTGACCGGTCAAGGACGATTCGACCGGACTCGTGGCATAGCGATCCAACAATTGAAGACGTAACGTCTGTTTCGCCTTCTCGGATAGGCTCGCACCGATTCGGCCAGATACATAACCGAAAAGCGCCCGTACTAACAGTGCAACAACGAGCCAAAGCAATGCCGGGATGACAGCTTCGAATGATTCATCTTTTAAGAAGATTCGGTCGACAATGTCGACGATTAAATACGCTTGTGCCAAAATGGAGAGTCCAATCATGACCGCAGATAATACGAGTCCGCTGATATGGCTTCTTTCGGCGAACGCAAGGGCTTGCAGTCGTTTCACTGCATTCATCCTTTCTCTATTTACAGTTCAATTCTTTGTGAGATTCATCACTAATTATACAATATACCACGGTTTGAAGCGAATGCTCCGCTCGTTTGAGTATGTAAAAGACGCCCTCATCTGAGTGGCGTCAATCGATATCTTGCTCAAAATATTCAGGATGCCCGATGACGAGTTGGTGGGCATCGATACGAAGCACATCTTCTTTACGAAGTTTGGCTAAAATCGTTGAGACCGTCTCGCGGGACGTGCCGGACAAACGAGAAAGTTCAACCGCGGTGAAGGGACATCGGACACGCACGCCCTGTTCGTCGGGCTCCCCCAAATCTTCAATCAAAAAATGGAGCGTATTCAAGACGCGCTCTTTTGCACTCGGTGTGATAATCTCTTGGACACGCCGCTCATGTAAATCAAGAATACGGTTCATCTGCCCAATGATATAAAGCAACATACTCGACTGTGTGGACACGAACCGCTCGAAACGGTCCGTCGGAATATAGATGACTTCAATATCCGTCATTGCCTCGGCAGTATGGCGATAGTCTTCCCCCGTGAACAAACCGTTGTAAGGAAAGAACTGTTTCGGTTTTACATAGTCGGCGTAATGATGTGTCGCATTCTCATTCATTCGTTCGAGCCTAATGTAACCACTCATCAAAAAATACACACGCTCCCGTGGGTCACCTTCCATGAATAACAGTTGCCCTTTCCGATAAGTCCTACAATAGACGTGCGGGATGAGCTGTTCAAGCGTCCGACTTGAACATGTCGCAAAAAGCGTTAACTGTCGTAAATCATCGATAGTCCATCTATGTCGCATGTGTATCTCCTCATTTCCAATCAGATCTCTTGCTTTCATTATAGATGATATACCGTTGAAAACGCTTTCAAAATCCAACATTTTTCTGACATGACAAAAAGGGGTTTCCCCCCTTTTAGTCCAACATAAGTTCAAGTAGCGCGTCCTGCAAATCTCGATCGAGTTCTAACGCATGAAGATCAAACAACCATGCTTCGAGACGTGTCTTCGTTGTGGCCATCTGATACAGGCGATCTTTCAAGTCGTAGGCAATTTCCGCGCGGTCTAAAAACCGATAGAGACGGTCGAGTCGATGTGCGTTCTGCGTCACATCGACCGGAAGTGTCACGGTCTGTTCTTTCTTTAATTCACCGAATGGAATGTGTAACGTCTGTGTCTCTGCATCATAATCACCATCACCGACAACACCGCGGACAAGAATCGTCAACGTCCGTTTCGGCGGAACGAGAGTCAGGTCGCCCGACATCTCGATGTGTAGCGTACGTGCTTCCCAATCGAGCGTGAACGTCGTTTCGAGCGACGCCCCTGTTTCATAATCCCTACTTTCTCCGTCGTCCTCATACATCGTAAATGTATTTGAAGCACCTGGGAAGACGAGCACCTCTAATGCGCTCGGATTCCCCGTATCGTTTCCGTGCGGCTCGTGTGGCATCAGTGGAACGATAGCACCCGCTTTGGCGAAGACCGGTTGTTGATTGAGTCCACGGAACACACGAATCGTTTTATCTCCTTCATAGCGGTGTCCTGTGAAGAAATCGAACCATTCTCCCTTAGGTAACCAGACATTCGCCGCGGCGACGTGGAGTTTTCGGTCCATCGGCGTGACGATCGGGGAGACGACGAGTTCACTTCCAAAATAAAATTGGTTCGCCACCTGATAAGCCGCTTCGTCGTCAGGATGCTCGATATACATCGGTAACACGAGCGGTAAGGCATCCGCATGATTACGATAGTTCATCGTATACAAGTACGGAATGAGTTGGTGGCGTAGTCGTAAGAATCGCTTCATCGACTGTTCGGCTTCTATACCGAAACGCCAAGGTTCTTTGCCGTTAAACGTGCTGAACGTTGAGTGTAGACGCATGATTGGACTGAACACCCCATACGCGACCCATCGTGCGGCGAGCTCATCATCTTTTTTACCACGATGATGTCCACCAATGTCATGACTCCACCAACCGTATCCAATGTTCGTCGCCGTTGCGGTAAAATACGGCTGGAAGGCGAGTGATGCCCACGAGATGATTGTGTCTCCCGAGAATCCGACCGGATAACGGTGACTTCCCGGGCCTGAATAACGAGAGAAAATGAGCGGCCGCTTGCCGTCACGGGCAATATCAACCGCATGGTAGTGATTTAGCATCCATAAAGGATCTAGCCCTTCCATCTTCGACGTCGAACCCTGCTGCCAGTCAATCCACCAAAAGTCAACGCCGTCCGCTTCATGCGGATGATGCATCTGTTCGAAGTACGCTTGAATGAATCGCTTGTCTGAAAAATCAAACGGGATTCGGTCTTCCGATGCCGGATCGATCCCCATCGCTTCAGCCATCGCCGCGTAGTCGTCTTCAAACGCACGTACCCCGTCTGCGGGATGCAGATTCAGCGTCACCATCATCCCTTCGTCTTTTAGCCATCTGAGGAAACGCTTCGGTTCAGGGAAGAGGTTTTTATTCCAGGAATACCCCGTCCAACCACTCCCGTACTCTTCAGGAATGTCTGTCACATGCCAGTCCATGTCGATAACACTGACTGAAAACGGTATGTCTTCTGATTTAAAGCGACGCATCAGCGCCTTATACTCTTGTTCGTCATACCGCCAGTAGCGACTCCACCAGTTCCCGAGCGCTTTACGAGGAAGCATCGGCGTCGGACCCGTCAACGTGTAAAAGTCTTGAAGTGCTTGTTTATAATTATGTCCGTATCCAAAGTAATAGATGTCATGAATTCCTTTTCGTCTCGGTTCGACGAATCGATCTTCCGTCATCAAAAAAGAGGATGAATCGTCAATGATCGCATACCCTTGTTTCGAAAGAATCCCTTCCTCTAATTCTGTCGCCCCGTCCACATGGTCGAGCGTCCGCGCCGTTCCTTTGAGTGTCCGTTCCGGACCGTTGAACATGTAGCGGCTATAATACGTACTAAAATTCCCTTTCACGTCCACATAGAGCGTATTCGGCGCGAACGGACCTTTCGTATAATATAAATGAACATGTTCCGTGATGATTTGAAGTTCCGTCTCATCTTCAACCACTCGGAAATTTGGCACATCAAATTCCCGATTCCACGCAACTTGGGTGGCGCGGTCTTCAAAGACGCCGTCTTCCGCGTACTCCATTCGAATCAACTGACTCGTCAACACGGTAAAGCGATAGCAGCTTCCCTGCACGATCGCCTCTCTTTTTGCTTTTGGTTTCATCCATGACTGATACACATGATTTTCTTCAAATAGGCGCATACATACGAGCGTTTCCGCTCTCCGTCACTTCCTTCCTGAAATAAGTGCAAACGTTTACACTAAATATGATAGCAATCTCATTTTTGGCATACAACTTTCCTTCCCCTTGAATCTGGACAGAAAACAAAAAGTCGCAAACGTTTCACGTTTGCGACACATTCTTATTGTTGAAGAGAAGGGGCCAAGCGGACACGCGTACCGGCATCCCCATATATGGCCGCTAATGCTTGATCGAGCGAGGTGATAATGGCGACCCGGTTTGTACCAGACTCCGCGAACTGCAGGGCCGCTCTTACTTTTGGCAACATGCTACCCGGAGCGAACTGTCCTTCCGCGATGTATGTTTCTATTTGTTCCTTGGACGCCTCTTGGAGCGCCATCTCACTCGGCTTCCCAAAGTTGACATATACATGTTCGACCGCAGTCAAGATGAGAAGCGCGTCTGCATTGACGAGATCGGCTAGTTTCGCAGCAGCGAAATCTTTATCAATAACCGCCTCGATACCGACATATCCTTCAGGCGTCTCCATGACGGGAATGCCACCGCCACCGGAAGCGACGACGATGTGACCTGATTCGACGAGTGTTCGAATGACCGTGTGTTCAGCGATTTTCATCGGTACCGGACTCGGAACGACCCGGCGATACCCTCGTCCTGCATCCTCTTTAAACACGTATCCTGTCGTTCGTTCAAGGTGAAGTGCCTCTTCCTCTGTATAGAACGGACCGATTGGTTTAGTCGGATGGTGGAACGCACTATCGTTTGGGTCGACAACACTACGCGTGACAAGAGAGGCCACTTCGCGTTCAAGGCCACGTGCACGTAGCGCTTTCGTCAATGCATTTTCAAACCAATATCCAATCATCCCTTGCGTCATCGCTCCACATACGTCAAGGGGCATCGCTGGCGTTGCTGGACTATCTGAGGCGGCTTGTTGCAACATCAGATTCCCGACTTGCGGACCGTTCCCATGCGTGATGATGACGTCGACTCCTTCTGCGATGAGTGAGGCAAGAGATTCCGCTGTTGCCTCCACCGCTCGCATCTGTGCTTCAGCTGTAGCATCTTTCCCTTGTTGAATCGCATTACCACCCAAGGCGATGACCACACGTTTCTTTTTCATATCTATACCCCCGATCAGATGACTGAGATATTACCCGATAGTATGCGAATGACTGCGAAGATGGCAAGTGCGGTCAAAACCCCAGCGACCATCCACTCTATTTTCGTGAGTGATTTAATTCCATTTTCACGCTGCGCTTTCATGTAGAGAAGAGTGCCCGGTGCATATAAAAGTGTTGTGAGAAGCAAATAGTCAATTCCTGCGGCATAGATGAGCCACAGTCCGTAAATGGAGGCGACCAAACCAATCGTCAAATCGCGCATTCTCCGCTCACCTGCACTGTAGCCAATTCTATTTTTCGATACTTTTACTTGGTAAAATGCTGAGAACACGTACGGGATCAAAATAGCACTTGAAGCGAGTGAGAAGGCAAAGTTATACGCTGCATCTGAAATCAAGAACGTGAAGAGGAAAAGTTGGATCAACCCATTCGTCAACCAAAGTGCGTTGACTGGAGCCTGATTTTTGTTCTCTTTCGTGAACCATTTCGGGAAGACACCGTCTTTCGCAGCGACGAATGGTATTTCAGCCGCTAAAAGGGTCCACCCAAGCCACGCTCCTAGTACAGAGATAACTAGCCCTCCGTTGATGAGCATGGCTCCCCACGGCCCGACTGCAGACTCTAGCAGATAAGCCATCGCCGGTTGCGAGGCATTCGCCACGTTTTCGGGCGTCATGAGCCCAAGTGACATGACGGAAACAAGTAAATAGATGACGAGCGTTCCGAGTAACCCAATCACGGTTGCTTTCCCGACATCGGAACGTTTTCGAGCACGACCGGAAAGGACGACAGCCCCCTCGACACCGATGAATACCCATAAAGTCACAAGCATCGTTGAGACGACCTGGTCGCGAACGCTTCCCCATGAGAAGCCGCCTTGTCCCCAAAAATCGAAGGTGAAGTTTTCGAGATTGAAGAAGAACAAGCTAATCGTAATGAATGCAAAAATCGGAACGAGCTTGGCGATCGTCGTAACAATATTAATCATCGACGCCTCATGCACCCCTCGCAAGATGAGCGTATGCACAAGCCACAACATAATTGAAGCTCCGACAATCGAGGCAATGTTTTGCCCGCCTTCAAAAATCGGGAAGAAATAACCGACCGAACTGAACAGCAGTGTGGCATACGCCACGTTGCCGAGCCAAGCAGATAACCAATATCCCCATGCCGAGTTAAATCCGACGAATGATCCGAATCCGGCTCGTGCATAGCTGTAAACACCGCCATCCAAGTCAGGACGACGATTCGTCAAATTTTGAAAACTGAGACCAAGCGCAATAATCCCGATTCCGGTGATAACCCACCCGATCAAAATGGCACCCGCGTTCGCACCTCGAGCCAAATCTGCTGCCAGGTTAAAGGCACCACCGCCAATCATCGATCCGACGACAAGTGCCGTCAACGCTCCAAGACCTAACCGCTTATCTTGCTTGTCAGGATGTACTCCAGCCGAACCACCTGAGTCATGCTCCACTTTCGTAGACATTCTACTCATCCCTTTCGCTTATTATGAAACGGGAGGGGGATTTCCCCTCACCGTCCGTCAACGTTCAAGCCATTCGCGTGTCTCTGTGAGCGTTGCTGCCATGACCGCCTTGATCGTATGCATTCGGTTTTCAGCTTCATCAAATACGAACGAGTGACGACTCCGGAACACCTCATCTGTCACTTCCATCTCCGTCAATCCATACTGTTCATGAATCGCCCGACCAACTTCTGTTTCTAAGTCGTGGAATGCCGGAAGACAATGCAAGAACATGATATCTGGATTGCCACTCGTCTGAAGCATATCCATGTTCACTTGATACGGTCGTAACAGCTCAATCCGTTCAGCGAAGGCCGCTTCCTCGCCCATCGACACCCATACATCCGTATAGACGACGTCCGCGTGATCCATCGCTTCCTCGATACTCTCCGTTAAAGTAATCACAGCACCTGTTTCAGCTGCGACTGATTTGGCATAATCGACAATTTCGTCAGACGGCCAAAGTGATTTCGGTGCGCAAATACGCATATCCATCCCTACTTTTGCGCCGCCGATCAAGAGAGTGTTGCCCATGTTATTTCGTCCGTCACCGACATACACAAACTTGATTCCGGCCAATTCTCCTTTTTGCTCTTTCACTGTCAAAAAGTCAGCTAAGATTTGTGTCGGATGATAAAGATCGGTCAAACCGTTCCAAACAGGTACACCCGCATCTTTAGCAAGACCCTTGACCGTCTCATGGGCAAACCCGCGAAACTGAATCCCGTCAAACATACGACCGAGAACAATGGCCGTATCACGTACTGATTCTTTCTTCCCGAACTGGATGTCGTTCTTGCCTAAATATTCCGGATGCATCCCTAAGTCAATTGCGGCGACGGTGAAGGCACACCGTGTCCGAGTCGATGGTTTTTCAAAGAGAAGGGCGATATTTTTACCTTCACATATCCGATGTGGGATACCTTGTTTTTTTTGACGCTTGAATGCAGCAGACAAATCGATCAAATAATTGATTTCTTCACCAGAAAATTCGTTTAGTGATAAAAAGTGACGACCTTTCAAATCAAAATTGAACGTTGTAGACATACTGCTTCCTCCTTATCAAATTTAGATGTCTTGTCGAATAATTGGACAACTCATGCAACGTGGACCTCCACGTCCACGTGATAGTTCACTCGACATGATTTCGATCACTTCAACGCCTTCTTTACGGAGCAGTTCATTTGAGACGTAGTTTCGGTCGTATGTGACCACGACACCTGGAGCAATCGCGAGCGTGTTTGACCCATCGTTCCACTGTTCACGTGCTGCCGCAATCGGGTCGCCTCCCCCACAAGGAATCAAGGTTACTTCCTGTAATCCGAGGACGTCTTTTAATACTTTTAACAAATCAGTGTGTTGTGCGATTTGAAGTTCACCTTCTGCATTTAAGGAAAGTTCAAAAATATTCATTTTGCCTTCCGGACCTTGGATGAACGGATGGATGGTGAACTTATCATGATCGACCATTGTAAAGACGGTATCTAAGTGCATAAACGCACGTGATTTTGGAATTTCGATGGCGATTACTTTTTTGAAGCTGTCTCCATGCTTGAGTAAGTTGAGGGCGACACGTTCAATTCCTTGTGCGGTCGTACGTTCAGAGATTCCGATAGCGACAACTTCTTTCGACAAGACGAGTTCGTCTCCGCCTTCCATCGCAAATCGATAGTCGCGGTCCGACCAAATCGGCACATCATGTTTCGCAAAGCGTGGGTGATAGCGCATAATATACTGCGTGAAGAGTGATTCACGGCGACGTGCCGGCTCTTTCATTCGGTTAATAGAAAGTCCATGTCCGATCGCTGCGGCAGGATCTCGTGTGAAATAGAGGTTTGGCATTGGATCCAAAAAGAAGGGGTACGTATCTTCAATCATTTCGTGCAGGTGGCGGCGTTTTTCCGGCTTGATTTCTGATTTCCGGATACCGGCCATCACCGTTTCAATCAGCATTTCGTTATCAAAATCCAGTAAATACTCTTTTAATGTTTCGTAAGAGCCGTTGATATTTGATTTAGACTCGGATAAGATATCCGCGACAAACTTTTCGCGCACACCAGGGAGCGATAGCGTCTCAGCCATTAGTTTTTCAAGATAGAGAACTTCCACACCACGATTTTGGAGCGCACTCGCAAAATAGTCGTGCTCTTTTTGAATGACCGGCAAATGGGGAATATCATCGAACAAGAGTCGCTCTAAATATTCCGGTGTGAGATTTTCTAATTCTCGACCTGGCCTTTTCAGTAATACCGTTTTTAATTCTCCAATTTCTGAATACACATGAATCGGATGTTTCAGCGTCGTATCTTGTGAAATCGGTTGATTTGTCATTGAGATCATCTCGCTTCCTCCTTGTGATTCGGGTGTTTAACTACCCTTACCTTATCACTTTACCAAATTTGTGAATGTCTAATCCGGCACTTCACCTGTTATTGATTCCACATATGTATGAATAAATCCTCATATTTGTGAATGAACAAACAAAGCATAAAAAATTAGTGTTACGGCAATGGGAAATACGATGTATGGTCGATGTATATAATCGTTCTAAAAATGTTAAAAAAATTATTCAAAGAAAAATAGTATGAAAAATGTTAAAGATCAGGATGTGACGACATGAGAATAGAAGAAATGGAACAAAAGCAACATCAAGCAGAGTTTCGTGTATTGATTCAGAAGGGGGACCCAATCGACTTTCGGGATTTATTCCTCTCCCTTCACCCTGGTGAACAAGCCGACCTTTTTATCGAACTCGACCAGAATGAACGTACATTTGTGTATCGGGCCATTTCCCCCGAAGTATTCACCGACTTATTCGAAAAGTTGACGTTAGATGAACAGTGCATGTTCATCCAAGAAACACCCCAACCGTATGCTGTTCGTATCTTAAATAAGATGTATTCAGATAACGCAGCCGATTTGATGCATGAACTACCCGATTCATTCATGGATACGCTCTTTGAACAGATGGATGATATCGAGGAGCAAGAAGTAAGAGATTTGATGCAATATCCGGAAGAGACGGCTGGTTCTATTATGACGACTGAGTTTGTCGTTCTCCAAGCCGATAAGACGGTCGGACAGACACTTGCAGAATTACGTGAACTCGGACCTGACGCCGAGACGATTTATTATCTATACGTCGTCGACCACACGCATCAACTTGTTGGCGTCGTCTCATTACGAGATTTGATCGTTGCGCCGCTCGATGCAAAAATTGAGGATATCATGGGTTTTCGTGTCATCTCGGCAAACGTCATGACAGACCAGGAACACTTGGCCCGTATCGTACAGAAGTATGATTTGTTGGCACTCCCGGTCATCGACGACCACCAGAAACTACTCGGCATCATCACGGTAGATGATGTATTAGACGTCATCGAGCGTGAAACGACGGAAGACTTTGAAGAACTATCCGCGGCGAAAGGGTCTTCTGATATCAACATGAGTCCGTTTGAGGCAGCAAAAAAACGCGCCCCGTGGATTGTCAGTCTCATGTTTCTTGGCATGATTACCGCCTCGACAATCGGCAGCTTTGAAGATACGCTCGAGACGATCGTGTTACTTGCCGTCTTCATGCCACTTGTCATGGGATCCGCCGGGAACGCGGCTACCCAGTCGCTTGTCGTCGCTGTTCGGTCGATTGCGCTCGGTACGATTAATCGTAAGAACGTCATGAAGATGATTCGACGCGAGTTCGGGACCGGCATCCTGTTAGGAATCGCTTGTATGATTGTCATTTTCGGCGTCATCACTCTTCTATATGGCAACATGCTCATCGGCTTTATTGTTGGGATTTCGATTTTCGCCGCGCTCAGTGTCGCCACGATGATTGGTACAATCGTTCCACTTCTGATTAACCGATTGAAATTAGATCCCGCTGTCGCATCTGGACCATTCATTACGACGTTGATGGACAATCTAGGGCTCATCATCTATTTCACGGTCGCGACATCTATGCTTCAGTTTTTATAACGCTCGATTCCTCGAGCGTTTTTTTGATTTCCTCAAAACTAGATGAATAATTTCCAACTCGTTCGGGTATCCCTTACAAATATATATAAAACATAAGTAAAGATTGAGGGGATTCTATGACGTTTCAACAAGTACTCTACATACTCGTGACCGGCGCCTTGTTCATGGGGCTCGTCGCCTACGTCTCATATCGAATGACGAAAGGAAAAGTCGAAAGTGCCGATGATTACTTTTTGGCCGGTCGTGGACTGACAGGCGTCTTCATCGCGGGATCGCTCCTCTTGACCAACCTGTCAGCAGAACAATTAATTGGCTTGAATGGTCAATCCTTTGCCGGCAACATGTCTGCGATGGCATGGGAAGTCACAGCTGGAATCGCCGCCATCATCATGGCGCTCTTTTTGTTACCACGATTTCTCGGCATCGGAATTTCGACAATACCTGAATTTTTAAGTCAGCGCTACGACGAGGATGTCCGTCGATTAACCGTGCTCTTGTTTTTATTAGGCTATATGTGCGTGACAATTCCATCTATGCTATATTCCGGTGGATTGGCAGTTCTCCAACTGTTCGATGTACCTACTCTGCTCGGTGTCAGCTTTGAACAGTCCCTTTGGTTAGTCATTTGGTTCATCGGCATCATCGGAGGCATCTATGCTATTTTTGGAGGACTTCGAGCGGTCGCTGTATCCGATACGTTGAATGGGATCGGTCTCATCATCATTGGTTTCCTCGTCCCGACGCTCGGTTTTCTCGCGTTAGGTGACGGAAATTTATTAGATGGAATGAAGACGATTGTCACGACGAATCCTGAAAAGTTGAACGCGATTGGTTCAGCCAATGATTCGGTACCTTTTCTCTCCATATTCACAGGAATGATTTTTGCGAACTTGTTCTACTGGGCACTCAATCAATATGTCATTCAACGAGCGCTTGGCGCAAAAAACTTGGCTGAAGGTCAAAAAGGAGTACTTTTTACCGGGTATCTGAAGTTACTTGTTCCAATCTTCATGCTGCTACCTGGCGTCATTGCATTTCATCTGTACGGAACAAACATCGAAAAGGTCGATCTTGCTTATCCGAGCTTGATTGCCGAGCTGTTGCCAATGTGGCTCATGGGCTTTTTCCTCGCTGTCTTGCTTGGTGCCGTATTCAGCTCGTTCAACTCACTTTTGAATAGTATCGCAACCCTATTCGTACTCGATATTTATAAACCAAAGTTCAAACCGGATGCCTCTGACCAAGATTTGATTCGCGTCAGTAAATGGTTCGGCACGTTCGTAGCACTTGTTTCTTTCTTTGTCGCCCCGAATCTCATGTATGCGCCAGACGGCTTGTGGGACTTGATCCGTCGCTTCAC
Organism: Exiguobacterium marinum DSM 16307; assembly: GCF_000620845.1. Taxonomy (GTDB): domain Bacteria; phylum Bacillota; class Bacilli; order Exiguobacteriales; family Exiguobacteriaceae; genus Exiguobacterium; species Exiguobacterium marinum. Next base: position 669,477 of record NZ_KK211189.1, on the reverse strand, counting down.
CGGCTTCTTCAATATCCCGATTCTCGTCATCGTTTTAATCGGGATGCTCGTTAAACGTGTTCCTCCAATCGCTGCGAAGACCGTCGTCTTTTTCCACGTTATCGCTTACTATTTCCTCGTGTGGGGAACGAAGCAATGGTTCGGTGTTGAAATCGGCATCAACTTCATCCACATTTACGGAATCCTCTTCGTCATCGAGACGGGAATCATGCTCGTATTTGCGCGTGTACGACCAATGCTTCAAGCGAATCCAATTCGAATCGAACTCGGTCGCATCAAACCGTGGCGTCACGCATTGTCGACATCTATTTTGCTTGTCGCTTCAATGGTATTCGTCTATCTCGTTTTCTCACCGGTTGGTCTCGCATATGCAGACGGGATTGTGTCAGGATGGTTCGCCCCGTTGGCGATTGGACTCGTTACCCTGACGACGATTCTCGTTTGGGCTTCTTACCGATACGGAAATTCTCGTTATGAACGCTATTTGAACAAGCTAAGTGAAGAACCGGCTGAGATAGAAGAAGCCAGCAGCTAAAAAACAGACCTTCTTGAACTAAACGTCAAGAAGGTCTGTTTTTTGTTGTCGCTTCTGTTCATACATCGAATCATCCGCACGTTGCCAAAGTGCCTCAATCGTTTCCGGACAAGATGACCATGCCAATCCGATTGCAACGGAAATCGATTCTTTTTGACAAGCCGCTTCAATTTGGCAAACCATTCGTTCACATGCGTCTTCAGGCATCATCTCAAGAAACAAGACGAACTCATCTCCTCCTAAACGGTAAACGGATGACTCACTGCTTTGAAGGATTGTACCGACGCGTTTCAATTTATTTGGTAAATGTTTTTTTGAATATTGAGTAAACTCATAAGAGGAATTGATACTCGTGCTATAGTCGAACTATACAAAACGACTCAACACTTGGAGGTTCCTTTGCAAAATTTCACGCATCTATCGTTGAACGAAACATTTTCTGGTGTCTATTCTGTCACGAGTCCGACAGAATCCATTCATCACTCTTTCGGCTACGCCAACCGCTCAGAACAGATTCAAAATGAAGTGACGACACGATTCGGGATTGCTTCTGGCTGTAAGTTGTTTACGGCAATCGCCATTTGTCAGTTGGTCGAACAAGGTCAACTGTCTTTTTCTACTTCACTTGATTCGTTTCAAACATTCGACTTACCAAACATATTGCCACAAGTCACCATTCATCAACTGTTGACTCATACGTCGGGTATCCCTGACTATTTTGATGAGTCCATCTCTGATGATTTCGAAGCATTATGGCGCGATGTTCCGATGTATCGTCTTCAACAGTTACGTGATTTTTTACCACTATTTCAACAAAAATTCATGAAAGATGAACCGGGGTCTCGATTCTCCTACAACAATGCGGGGTATATCCTGTTAGGGTTGATTGTGGAAGACGTGACCGGACAATCTTTCACCGACTATATCGAACAATCGATTTTTCAGCCTGCCGGTATGATTGATTCCGGATACTTCTCGCTTGATGCCTTACCTGCCCAGACGGCGCTCGGTTATATCGACCACTCGAACGGCACGTGGCGCACAAACCAATATGCGATTCCAATCAAAGGCAGCGCAGATGGTGGCGCATATGTCACCGTTCAAGATATGGGCCGGTTTTGGGAAGCTCTTTTCTCACATCGTCTTCTTGACTCGTCTTCAACGTCATGCGACGGAAGAGATTTATAAGTATCATGTGATGGGGTATGATCCCGGCGTCAGTTTCCATTCTGGATACTACCCGAAAACCGCTACCATCTCGGTTGTTTGTTCAAATCAATCAGATGGTTCGTTTGACGTGATGAAACAAATTGAAGCACAGATTGGAGAGCGGATTGAATGAACATTCGTGCATATGTCTCGTCAGATTTTGAACACATCCAGCAACTCAATCGTGATGAAGGTTGGACCCAACTCGTCGAGCGGAATGAACTGACCCGTGAGGCATGGAAACAATCAAACGTCACCTATGTCATGGAGTCTGAGAACGGGGAGATTGTCGCTTATTTGCGTGGATTGACCGATACGACAGTCACCTTGTTCGTCTGCGAATTATTGGTCGCTCCCGCGTATCGAAAACGTGGGCTCGGCGAACAGTTGCTCCAACATATCCATGCACTACACCCAACAACGCGCATCGAACTGTTGGCGAATCAACTCTCTCACACATATTACGAAAAGTTACGGTTCCGACCGTTTCATGGTTTTCGGAAAACCATTCACGAATAGGAGGAATGTATATGAAACTTGCTCTCGTCACGGGTGCATCGCGTGGTCTCGGCCGTGCCATCTCCCAAGAACTCCAATCTCGAGGTTATGAAGTTGTCGGTCTCTCGCGTTCACAGGCAGAAGAGGTTACGTATCAACAGCTGTCAGTCGACCTTTCAAACGTCTCTGGAATCAATTCAGCCATCGAAGAAATCACTCCGCTGCTAGAAACGGCTGATTCAATCCTTCTTGTTCAAAATGCAGCATGGATCGAACCGATTCATCGCGTCGGACAATTAGATGGTGATAAAGTGACCGCTCATGTCCATGCCAATCTGCTTGCGCCGATGCTATTGGCGAATGCGGTCCTCGCTTTCGATAAGCCGACTGAGTTAATTCATGTGACGTCTGGCGCCGCTAAACGTCCGATTTCAGGCTGGAGCGCTTACTGTGGCACGAAAGCAGCCCTCGACCATTTTACGAATACGTTAGCACTAGAACTGGAAGGAACACCGCATTGCGCAGCTCTATTCAATCCAGGTGTGATGGATACATCGATGCAGACCGAAATTCGTTCTTCTTCAGAAGACGCATTCGCCGACCTTGAACAATTCCGTTCATACGAGACGGAAGGGCGACTCCGATCTCCGGAGACGGTTGCTCGCGTTTTCGCAGAACAATTGATTGACCGCTCTCTTGAGAACGGCAAAACCTATTCGATTTATGACTTAATTAAATAATTTACCAGGTTAAAAATAGAACCACCCTTCTCTAGTTAAACCGTCTACACTACATGCATAGACACGTGAAAGGGTGGAGCGTATGAAAACAATTGCCGGAGGATTACTGCTATTTGGTCTGTTCAGCTTAGCGATGTCGTTCACAATGATTGGGGATACCGCAATCGTTGGAGCGATGGTAAGCGGGGTTTCTATTTTATGCAGCGTCGGGTTATTATTCGGAGCGACCGAATTAAGTCGTATTCGTCATGACTTGCTTCACGACAAAAAAACGTCTTTCCCATCTGAATGAGGGAAAGACGTTTTTGATTCAATCTTCTTCGTATTCATCTAATAAATCATCGACATCGTATTCTTCGAAGTCGTCTTCGTCGATAAAGATATCGCGATCGTTCACAACGTGAATTGGGCCATTGGCCACGTCGATGCGAATCGTCCACGCCCAAGGAATGCGTAACCGGTTATAGACCCCTGTCCAGAATTCCATCGATTCTTGCTCATACTGTTCAAATTCTGTCAGGAGTTCTTTGAACGAAACACCCGATAACTGGAAGTTTGAATCCTGGAGCCGTTGAAGCGCATGATGTTTCGCTTCTAACTCGGCTGCCCGAACCATTTCTTCAGCGGTCGCCATCTCTAGGATCGTCCCGTCTGGTGGGAGAATATCGTATACGTTAAACAATTCGCCTTCTTCTACTTCTACATCATCAAACTCATAGTCATCGTGCCGCATACTACATTCCTCCTTACGCAATTTGAATCTTCTTTATTGTACCACTCTCTACCCGATTCCCCCTAAAGAATCGTGCATATATTTTATTTCGCACGGGAAAGATAGGTAGAGTGAAGATATCCAAAGGAAAAGAGGTTACACAGATGAATGAATCATTCCAAGCACTCGTGCTCGACCAACAGGATAACCACCTTCATGCCGAAGTAAAAGATGTCAAATCCGACGTGCTCCCAAAAGAAGAAGATGGGAACGTCTTAGTCGAAGTCCACTATTCTGCGTTGAACTATAAAGACGCACTCGGATTAACGAATTCAGGTAAAATCGTGAACCATTACCCATTCATCCCTGGATGTGAATTCGTCGGGAAAGTAGTCGAATCGGACCATCTCGACATTAAAGTCGGAGATGAAGTCATCGCCACTGGTTTTGGAATTGGCGAACGTCACTTCGGTGGTTTCAGTCAATATGCCCAAGTCCCGGGAAACTGGCTCGTCAAATTATCGAAGGGGATGACTATGCGCGATGCCATCGCTATCGGGACACCAGGGCTGACGGCGATGTTATCGATTGATGCACTCGAGCACGCCGGTGTCCGTCCTGGGGAAGAGGTACTCGTCACGGGGGCGACAGGTGGTGTCGGGAGTTTCGCCATTACGTTACTTCGCCGTCTTGGCTATCACGTCGTCGCCTCGACTGGTAAAACAGATTCACCTTACTTGCGTTCACTTGGTGTCGAGACCATCATCAATCGTAGCGAATTAGAAGGATCTGTTCGTCCACTCGCCAAACAGCGTTTTGATGCCGCCATCGATTCAGTTGGCGGAAATACACTCGCTAATATCTTGAGTCAAATCAGGTATGAAGGTGCTGTTGCCGCATGCGGTCTCGTGGGAGGAACCGATTTGCCGACGAACGTTTACCCGTTCATCTTACGAGGGGTGAAACTAATTGGAATCGATTCAGTCATGCAACCAATGGCACGCCGTATGAACGCATGGGAACGTCTTGAAGAACTCATCGACACGAAAATGTTGAACGACATGATTCATGAGATTCCGCTACACGATGTCCCACGTCACGCCGAAGCGATGATGCGAGGAGAGTTGAGCGGTCGCACCGTCGTCCGCCTTCGTTAATCGAACAAAAAAGAGGCTGAATCAATCGTGTCGATTCAGCCTCTTTTCTCTCTATTCTCAATGGTAGTGGAATCAGATGGTAAATCCGGCCGGTGCATCTTTCACGACGACGAGCACTTTCCCTTTGTCTAATTTCTCTTCTAGTCGTTCTGACTCTTCTTTCGAAAAGCCAAGTTCTTGAAACTCTGCACGAAGTTCGTCCCCTTTTTTACGGAACACGTTTTTGGCGGCTGTCCCCAAGCCGACGTCACTTGCCGAGACGGTGTTCGCATCAGCATTGTCCGCAACGCGTTTGCTTCGGTCATCGTCATGTGTAATGACGTAGATGTTGGATTCATCCACCCCATTTGATTTCATCGATTGAATGGCGGTAACGACTTCTTCATCGTTTGTAAATTCTTTGTACAAAACTGACATGTCTATTCTCCTCCTTCAATTCTACTACATTACTAGTGATTGCCTTCCTTACCGTTCTTCACACATTAAAAAACGATGACGTTTGTCATCGTTTTGTTAAACGGCAGGTTCCTGCCCTTTTCGCTTTTTCAATTCTTCTAATAAAATATCTGATTCGTTGAAAGGAATCGACTGGCGGCCGATTCGTTCGATGTGATCATGCCCTTTACCGACGACAACGACGCGCTTCCCTTCTAACGCTTGCATCACTGCGTGGCGAAGTGCATCTTTCCTCGCTTCAAACGTCACATAGTTCGCATTCGGCTGAATCCCTTTGACTAAATCGCGAATGATGTGTGTTGGATTTTCCATACGAACATCATGCACGGTGACAATCACTTCGTTTGAATACTGACTTGCGATGCGTCCCATATCTTGGCGCTTCGTCGGGTCCCGATCTCCTGCTGCACTTAAGACGACGACGAGATCACGGTTGTCTTGTTGCAATGTAGACAAACATTTCTCTAGACCGTCTGGTGTATGGGCATAGTCAATATAAATCTCAGCATCCTCTGTAGCTAAACGTTCCAAACGCCCTTTTGGCAAGGTAAGTCCTGGAACATTTGAAACAATGGTCCGCAGCGCCATATCAGAAGTCGAAACGAGTCCAATGGCCGCTGCTAAGTTCGCTGCATTGAACGCCCCCATGAATCGAACGGGCACTTCGAGTTTGAAATCCTTCATACTGACGAGTACCGTCTCTTCACGCCAAATGACTTGAATGTCGGCATCTATCTCCTCTTTTGTACTATACATAATGGCTTGACGTGTCGGCGCAAACTCAGCCATGACATGACTAGCCGAGTCTTCTGCGTTTAACACGATTGCCTCACCGTTCGTCACTTCTACCTGTTCAAACAATCGCGCTTTCGCCCGGGCATACTCATCCATCGAACGATGATAATCTAAATGATCATGCGTCAAATTCGTAAACGCGGCCGCATGAAAATGAATTCCAGCCACGCGACCTTCCATCAATGCATGCGATGATACTTCGAGTACACAATCCGTGACGTCCGCATCAACCATATCCGCTAAAATGCGATGCAAGACGACAGCTTCTGGGGTCGTATTGGCCGTTTCAATCGTCTGATTGAGGAAACGAGCTCCTATCGTACTAACGATTCCGGCACGTTGTCCTGAGAGACGCAATAAATCATATGTCAACGTCGCTGTTGTTGTTTTTCCATTCGTTCCCGTCACACCATATATGCGCATTCGATGAGAGGGGTGGTCATAAAAAGCACTCGCAACCGCTCCTGCCGTCTGCTTCGTATCAGCAACAACCACATTCGGTACGTCGAGATCGAGTGGATATTCTGAGATGACCGCACTCGCACCATTGACCACGGCGTCTTCTGCAAACTTGTGTCCGTCAACCGTGTAGCCGCGAATGCAAATAAAGACGTTCCCTGAACTGACCTTTCTGGAATCCGTTTCGACTCCGGTCACCCATGGATCAAAAATGTCATCCATCTCATTTATTAAAATGGCGGATAAACGTTTCGTTCTCATGCTGTGTACGTCCTTTCTCATGGGTGTCGCTAGGTTGATTAACCTTATCGTCATGGTACTAGATTTAAACGGCAATTGAGATGACAAATATATTACTTCCCTTTTTCAATGAAAAACAATCACTTCACGAAAAAAACCTAGACACTTCATTCAAGTGCTAGGCTCTTCCTTTTTATATTCACAAGCTGTTCGTTCGAGCAAGTTTCTATTATGATAAAAGAAATGGAACAAGAGAGGAACAAAGACAATGAGCTATGTATTGTTACTGATTTTAGCGGTCTTTTTATTCGGTGCAATGATTTTTGCCGCACTCGCACTACCGAATCTTCGCAACATCCTATTCAATCGTGGCAGTTTATTCAATCAACAGAGCGAGAGGGTCACTTGCCCAAAATGTAAAACGTCATTTAAACGTGCTCCAGGTGATGCGCAGACTTGTCCGCATTGTTATCACACGTTTTAAGTCATTGCATATTCAACTGCCATTTTCCCTGTTCTTTTGTTTGAATGACCTCAAATTAGTGAAAGAAGAGAAAGGGTACTTTATCAAAGTAAAGTCCTTTTATCGTTTACAGTTGAGACACTCATTCTATATGAAAGGAATTGCATATGCTTCCTACACTTGATGAACGCCTAGTCAATCAAATTCGTCTAAAAAATCGACTAGCCTTAGAACATTTGTATTCACGCTATGAAAACCTACTCTATCGCTATGCGCTTCATCTTAGCAACCATCCGGCAACGGCGGAAGAAACTTTGACTGAGTTATTTTGCCGCATCTGGCAACAACGCCTCGATTTCAATACACGTGCGGAAGCGATTCGTTCAACTCTCACTCGTTCCTTAGAACAAATCATTCATCAAATGAAAGATGAAACATTGGATTCTAACACTTCTAAAATGCCATCAGCATAAGTTTTTTTTGTCACTTTAGAATAAGCTTGTTTTGCTTGTGCTGTTGCATTTTTCAACAAATATCCATTCCCTACATGTGCTAACATGCCAAGGTCATTTCCACTGTCACCGAAAGCATAAGCATCTTCTCGTACGAAGGAAGAAGTTGTGCATACATATTCAATACTCGATTCTTTCCCGGCATATATCGGATAAAAATCAATATCAAACGCACCCGCCGGGTCACCTGCATTCGGATTGCATTGACTGATATTGACGGCAATTCCCTCTTCATCGGCTAGCATACGAAGCGACTCTCTCCAGGATCCGATTTGGTCACGGACGTAATAACTACGAATCCAAGGACTCGTCCCATTACCCGGTTGCTCTTCTAATTCAATTCGCATCTGTACAATTTTTGACACGATGCGCTCGACGCGAGAAGCAAAATCATTCGGGAATGAGTTTTGATATGCCTGCTCTATTGAAAACGTTCCGTCCGCATCAATTCGATACAATTCCGTCCCGAGACTCGAGGCGATGCGATGTGGCCAAAAACGAAGGTTCGCCTGCTTCGTTTTTTCCTGTATCGATTCGAGAGAACTTCCCGTTACCCACATCGTCGACAGTTGGGTCGAATACCGTTCCAAAAAGTCTTCGAGCTGACGAACAGATGTCAATTGAGCAGATGAACACGCGTGCGGGAAATAGGTCTCGTCAAAATCAAAGCAAACGAGAATATGTCCTTCATTCGTAAATCGTTTCATTCTATCGTCTCCTTATCGTTTCCTCTTTCCTGTATAGTACAATGAAACAGAGGAGGTATCTTATGATTCAACGCATTTTACAATTATATTGCCAAGTGAGTAGCATGATTACAGGATTGATTATCGTCTTCGCTTTTCTCTTCGGTATTCGATCTTATTTTTTTGGACAACCATAACCTCTACCCCAGTTGCCATCGGATTGATGCTGATGACAGCAATCTTGTTGAGTATCATCACCTATATCATCTCAGAGAAATTACGTTTGTTCATTTATAAAAAACTTCCGACCCAATCATCTACATGTTCAATAAATAGTCACATAAAATAGGCATCTATTTTTTCGTTTTATACGTTAGATCAATACAAGGGACATCCCTTCTGCGCAAAGGAGTATGTTATGACTGACTTAGAATTATATGAGCGTGTCAGGCAAAAGGACAAAGAAGCGCTCGAAATATTGTACGATCGATATGAACGAATTTTATACGCTTTTGTCTTACAGCTGACAAAGGACCGTGATTTGGCCGAAGAAGCCATGCAGGAAGTGTTTATCAAACTTTGGCGTGGCGGCGGAGTCTATGATGAATCAAAAGGAAAGTTTCGTTCTTGGCTCTTCACGATGAGTCGTCACGTGGCAATTGATTTGATTCGTAAGCGTAAACCCGATTTACAGCTCGACGAATCATATGCTGAGGCCATCCCTTCTGAGTCACCATCCGTTGAGAAAGAAGCAGAGTGGCAAGAAGAACGTGCCCAAATCGAGACGGCCATGGCGACATTGCCGACCGAACAGCAGCAAGTCGTTCGGCTCATGTACTTCCAAGGGCTAAGTCAGCAAAAAATCGCTGATGCGTGCGGCATCCCGCTTGGTACAGTGAAAGGAAGGGTTCGACTGGCGCTGAAGCAACTGAGGAAACAGTTATCCCATGAATTCATCGGAAAGGAGGTAGAACAATGAACGCATGCGACCAATTGATTGACTATTTCAACCAACATCTATCGGAAGATGAACGAGCAAAATTTGAACAACACCTTGCATCTTGTAAAGACTGTCAAGAAGAGCTCGAACAACTCGAAGCACTTGTCGGTGGCGTCGCGTTCTTGTCTACTCCGATTGAACCACCGCGAGGTATGAAAGCGCGCGTCCTCGATCGTGTATTCGAAGAAGACAATGAGCCTATAACATCAACCGTGTCACCTGCTGCTATTCCACCTGTGACACCTTTTAAACAGAGACGTGAACGGAAAAAAGCGCCTGTTTGGGGAATGGTCGCTTTGGCAGCGGCACTGCTTCTCTCTTTGATCGGAAACGGATATCTGCTCACCAATCAACCCGATTCACCTGGCATCGCATTGACCGAAACGATTCCACTTGAGGGTGAATCCGAAGGGACTGCTTATCTTGCAGAGCAAGATGGTACAACTCAATTGATTGTCCAAACGAACGGCTTATCCTCACTCGACGACAATGAGGTATATCAGGTATGGCTGTTAAAAGATAATGCCCCGATTCCAACAGGCGCTTTCGTCACAGACGACAAGGGCAATGGAACCGTCATCTATACGCTCGACTCAAGCGAAGTCGACGTCGATTGGGACACCGTCGCCGTCACGAAAGAACCGAACCGTGGCAACGAGACCCCGCAAGGTGAAATCGTCTTAATCGCCAGCCTATAATTCATCAACCGGACACATGAGTTGTCCGGTTTTTGTTATGATGTACCAAAGGAGTGATCGTGATGCGAAAACCTAAAGTCGGCATTGTCGGACTCGGAAACATCGCTCAAAAAGCGTATTTACCGATCCTTGCGAACCATCCACTGATTGACCTAGTTGGAGCCTTTTCTCCAAACACATCCAAGCGGGAAAGAATTTGCCAAACATTTCGGATGGCTCCGTTCGAGACGTTGAGTGTCCTCGCCTCGTCCATCGATGCGGCATTCGTACATAGTTCGACTGAAACCCATTATGAAGTCGTGTCGTTTTTACTAAATCACGGCGTTGATGTATACGTCGATAAACCGCTCGCGTCAACCTTAGAAGAGGGGGAACGTCTCGTCGAACAAGCCGAACGTCTCGAGCGCAAGTTGATGGTCGGGTTCAATCGACGCTTTGCCCCGATGTATATACGCCTACAACAGGAATGTCAGCCCCACATGATTGATGTAGTGAAACATCGGGAGAGTGGAATCGGACCTCAAGATGTGACCTTCACCTTGCTTGACGATTATTTACACGTCGTAGATACGTTACGTTTCCTTGCCGGCAACGAATTACGACTCGTCTCGGGTCAAATCGAAGTAAACGACAAGCTTGAGCTCCATTTCGCGCGCCACGTCTGGCAAGATGAGCACGGGATGCATACGACGTCCATGCATCGCTCTGCAGGTGCGAATCACGAGCATGTCTCCATCATTCGCGATGGAGAACGATTGTCCGTTGATGAGATGGTCACACTGCACCGCTTCAAGGGAGGACGGCATGAAATCGAGACGTTTGGTTCATGGGAGTCAATGCTCACCCAGCGAGGTTTTCAAGGCGCGATTGATCATTTCGTTTCTGCACTTATCGATGATACAGAGATTTTAACAGACGGTCGTGTCGCCCTTGAGACGCAACGTCTTGTCACGAACTTATTCACATAAAAAGGAGGATTACACATGGATTTCTTTTTTTATATTATGGTCATGGTGATTGTCGTTTCGTCGGTCGGTGCCAATACGATCATTAAAACGAAAGAAGCACGTGTCGAAGAACGTCGCCTGAAGCTTGAAGAAGAAAAACTCGCCATCCAGCGTCTCGAACTCGAAATGAAGCGCGAACAAGACAAGCTCGACCATCATGGATTTTAATCAAAAGCGGTCACCCTTTAAAATGAGGGCGACCGCTTTATCGTTACAGATGACGTTCTGAAATCTTCAGTTGTTGCCGTCGTTCCGTAAGCGTCGACCACGTCACAGCGGCTAGAACGAGTACGAAAATGTCCCTTTTCCTTCCCAACCGACGACAATGAGAACACCTACCGTTGCCAATCCGAGCGCTCCAATTTTGACAGGAGTCAGTCGTTCCTTCAACAGGATTCGGGCAAATAAGACCACGAAATCGGGAGTCGCTGCGGTTACAAACGACCCGGTATGTGCATTCGATAGCTTCGTTCCGATAAATTGAAATGAAATCGAAGCAACGTATCCAATGACATCGACGAGTCCGTTCCATTTCCAATCCGTCCGTCGAACCGAATCCCGCCCCATATACTCACCGCAAGGGTCAAACTGAGTGCTCCTAGCCATTCTTTCCTCATTTCCTCGCATCCTCAATGACGCCTATATGAGACGTCATCGCTTCAATTTCCTTCACTTACATTGTCAGCCATATGAAAAACGCTTACAATCAAGGTATAGATTGAATGGAAAGGAGGGAGAAAGGTGAAATTTGTCGGCCGTACGTATTGGACAACTGAACATTTGTACATTTTGCGTGCGATTTTTCACGATGTCGTTTAATCAAGGGACCCGTCTGTCCTTTTTAGACATTGCTGAATATACGACAAAGCGCCTCTCTCTAAATCGAGCGCTTCTTTGCGCTCGGTTTTTTTGATAGGCCCTAACCTTAGGAGGAACCTATTATGTTAATCGATCTTCAACACATTCAAAAACAATACGGTGGGCACGCCGTTCTCACAGATACGAATTTATTTATGAATGAAAACGAACGAGTCGGACTCATCGGTCGAAACGGAAGCGGCAAAACGACACTGTTACGCATCATTGTAGGCTCTGAAGAACATGACGCCGGGACGATTTACCGTCGGCAACGACTCTCCATCGGCTATTTGGTCCAGCTTCCTGACTATCCCGAACGCAGTGGCCGTGACGTCCTGTACACTGCTTTTGAGGAAGTGATTCGCTTAAGCGAAAAGATGGCTCGTCTCGAGCAAGAGATGGCAACGTCCGAACAGCTCGAACGTCTTCTCGAATCATACGGTGCCACCCAAGCACAATTCGAGCATGCGGGTGGATATGTCTACGAGTCAAAAATCAGCGCAATGATTGATGGACTAAAATTGACCTCATTTGTGGATCAACCGTTCGATACGCTTAGCGGTGGTGAACGAACAAAAATCGGACTCGCCTTAGCTCTCCTACAAGAACCAGAGTTACTCATCTTAGATGAACCGACGAACCATTTGGATTTAGAGGCGATGACGTGGCTCGAGTCCTATTTACAGGATTACGCCTCAGCGCTCCTCATCGTTTCCCATGATCGGGTTTTCTTGGATGCGATTGCCACGCGCATCGTCGAGTGTGAAGACGGTGAATTGACGAGTTATCCCGGAAACTATACCGATTTTGTCGCACAAAAAGAAAAACAGCTGCTCGATCAGTTCCATGCCTATACCGAGCAGCAAAAGAAGATTAAAAAGATGAAAGAAACGATTCGGCAGTTACGGCAATGGGCCAACGAAGGCAATCCACCGAATGAAAAGTTTTATCGTCGCGCCAAATCGATGGAAAAGGCACTCGAACGAATTGAACGAATCAAGAAACCACAACTCGAAGCCGATCAACCGAACATCCATTTCACGACGAACGGACGAACCGGACGCGACGTCTTTGAGGTGACGGATGCGACACTCCGTTACGACCGACCGCTTTTCGAAGGTGTGAATTTTTACACAGGCCACGGGGAGCGTGTCGCCATCGTCGGACCGAACGGAAGCGGAAAGTCTTCTCTTTTAAAGCTGTTGCTCGGTCAAGTCGCACCGCAAATCGGTACCGTCCGTCGAGCCGACCAAGCGAAAATCGGTTATCTATCACAACACATCACGTTCGATGAATCCCATCGATTAATGGAGGCGTTCCGGGACCGCATTGCAGTCGATGAAGGAAAAGCGCGTCTCCTTCTCGCCCAATTCTTATTTTACGGGGCGAGTGTGTTTAAACCCGTGTCGAACTTGAGCGGCGGGGAGAAGATGCGACTCATGCTCGCCATCCTCGTCCATGAAGAAATCAATGTCCTCGTCTTAGATGAACCGACGAACCATTTGGATATCGAATCGAGAGAAGCACTTGAAGAGGCGTTAGAACGTTTTCCTGGAACGGTCGTCACCGTATCACACGATCGCTACTTTCTGAATAAATTATTTCCGGTGACGTATTGGCTTGACGGGACGATGACACGTTTTGAAGGCAGCGTCGCCTATGCCCTCGAAAAACGCGAACACGACTCAAGCGAGCAACCTAAAACGGAGCACGCAAAACCATCGAAATCGATAAAGCAGACAAAAACCGCTTCGTCTACGGTGGATGAGGAAGCCCATTTGACACAATTAGAAGCAGAACATCAAGCATTGCTTCAACAGATGAATGAATTGGATGACCTCGATGAGTTAATGGCACTCCAACGTCAAGTCGATGCGTTGCAGCAAGAGATCGATGACGTGATGACACGTTTACTCGAATCCTTTTAAAAAGAAGCGGCACCCGATCAAGGGCGCCGCTTCTTTTGCTCGAATCGAGTCTGTATGAAATAGCCGATGACCGCGATAGCCATCAATCCAATCGGTAACAGACGGTAAAGACCTTCCATCGTTCCCGTGGTCAAAAGAATCATGCCACTAAAGAACGTCCCGAACCAATATAACTTTGGCATGAGATCCCTCCATCACTGCATTCACTCAATAGAATACCACAAGAAAAGCGCCCACACTCGGCGCTTTTCTCGATTCTCTAGTCCCCGGACTTTCATCCAACCAAGTTTCTACTCGATTGACCGTCCCATCTATGATTTGGTTCGACTAGAGATGTCCAAGTCAGCGTGACGCATCATTCGAATCGATGCATTGTCCATTGGTTCACCAGTTGTTTTCACATCCTAAAGAATGAAATCGAACAAGTGACTCGTAGACGCTTTGATTGAATGGGCACAACAGGACTTGGTACCTATGTTGTCCACCTATGACGCGGATCATGTGGGATTCCTTATACAAACAGTATGTCTGGTATGTTTGCTTCGATAGCAAACAGAGGCCGACGCATCATCGTTTGGAATACACGATTCACGTTTACATGGACTTTCCCACCCTCTTTCTGCCATCAGCTACAGGTGACAAATATGCCCCCTGTTCCCCGACTCATTTCAGAAAGTGAATGGTTACATGTATACAATATCCGTTTTTAGCATCCTTCAATCCTCGTTCACGATTTCTCCATAATCATTTTATACATAATGTGTCAGCGCGTAGGCGACCCCATCTTCTTCCACGTCCTTTGTGATATGGGTACTCAAATCTTTTAACGAGTCTACCGCATTTCCCATCGCAATTCTTGTTTCGGCTACTTCAAACATCGATACATCGTTCAAATTATCTCCGATAGCGACGACATCACGCATCGAAACCTGATAATGATCAGCTAATTGTTTTAGCGCCTCACCCTTACTCGCATGAGGATGACCAATCTCAATCTTCGTCCATCCTGCTGTCGTAATCAAAATATCATCCCGTGGCTCATAGATTTTACGCAAGCGATGTAACTTTTGGCGATCGAACGAATAGACAAACACCTTATACACTTCATCTTGCGCAAAGTCGATGTCTTCCATCGAATCCATATACGTCAGACCGAATTGCTCATTTTGGATTTCAATCTCACGCTCCGCCCATTCGCGCGTGAACGATTGATCGTGAGGTAATACATCATCAAGTTCTCGTTTTAACAAGTCACTGCCTGACTGAAGGACTTTTACACCCGCATTCGTATAAAATTCGACGTACGCGTCATGCTCCTTGGCAATCTCCCACAGTCCGTTAACGACGAATTGGTCCATGGCGTGATAATAAATTCGCTTGTCCTCATAAAAGCCGATTGCTCCGTTTCCAGACAGAATTGGACAGACGAGATCATTACGCTTCAATAACTCTTCGATATCATGAATCGAACGCCCTGAACAAATCGCTACGATGTCACCGTCCTCTTGTCGACGACGAATCGTGTCCCGGTTTGCATTTGTTATCACACCCGTACGCGATAGCAACGTTCCATCTAAGTCAATCGCAATCAATTTCATAATATTCCCTCCTCTTTATTTCTTTTCCCGAATCAAGTATTCAAAACACGATGGATTATATATCCTGTTTGCAATGTAGAGAATAGGGAATCGATTACTAGTCCTAAATAATAATTATACCGAAAGGAGACAACATGAAGGATTCTACACAAAAACCACGTTTGAACCGGGTGTTTTATATTTCAGCAAGTTTAATCGCCTTACTCGTTTTATTCGGAGCCATTGCGCCAACCGTATTTTCCTCGATTGCAGGATCTATTTTCAACTTTACGACTCGCTCGTTCGGTTGGTTCTACTTACTTGCTGTTTTCTTGTTTGTGCTCTTTTTAATCTTTTTGGCCTTTAGTAAATACGGAAAAATCCGTCTCGGTAAAGATGACGACCGCCCTCAATATCCTTTCTTCACCTGGATTGGCATGCTATTTTCTGCCGGATTTGGAGTTGGTCTCGTCTTTTGGGGTGTTGCCGAACCGATGAGTCACTTTTTCACGCCGCCGTACGCGGATACAGAGGCATTGACTGTTGAAGGCGCCCGCCTCGCGATGGCGTATTCGTTTTTCCATTGGGGTGTCAGCCAATGGTCTGTGTTCGCAATTGTCGGGCTGATTATCGCTTATTTCCAGTTCCGACGAAATGCAGATGGACTCATCTCCACCAGCCTCTCTCCCCTTATTAAAGAGCGTCCGTATAAACAACCTTTAAATCAGACAATCGATATTTTAGCGGTCATCGCTACCGTCATGGGAGTCGCAACATCACTTGGTTTAGGTGTTCTTCAAATCAATGGTGGACTGAACAGTGTGTTCGGACTCCCAAATACCGCTTGGATGCAAGTCACAATCATCGTCGTCTTGACCGCCCTCTTTTTAACCTCGACGACGACCGGTCTCGATCGCGGCATCAAATGGCTGAGTAACATTAACTTAGGTACAGCGCTTGTGTTGATGGTCTTCGTCTTTTTTGCCGGTCCGACCATCTTCATTCTAGAGACACTTACGCTCGGTCTAGGTGATTACTTACAAAACTTCATTCGCTATAGCCTTCGTCTGCAACCGTATCAGCAAGGAACGTGGGTCCGAGATTGGACCATCTTTTACTGGGCATGGGCCATCGCTTGGTCACCATTTGTCGGGGCATTCGTGGCACGTGTTTCTCGGGGACGGACGATTCGCGAATTCGTGGTCGGTGTCCTAATCGTTCCGCCTTTCATCGCGCTCCTTTGGATTGCCGTGTTTGGGGGTACCGCTTTACATCTAGATTTGTTTGAAGGTACTTCAATCGCGCAAGCCGTCGATGCGGATGTGACGAGCGCATTGTTTGTGACGTTTGCCGAGCTCCCGTTCAGCCTCATCCTGTCGGTGTTATCCATCCTGCTAATTTTGACTTTTTTAATCACGTCGGCAGACTCTGCCACATATATCATTAGCAGTATGACGACGAACGGAAGTTTGAACCCTCCCCTTCCGGTCCGAATCGCCTGGGGTGTTTTGTTAGGAGGAATCGCGGCGGTCTTATTGATTGCGAGCGGCCTTGAAGGACTGCAAACCGCTTCCTTAATTTCCGCTTTACCCTTCACCATCATCCTTTTATTGATGGTCTTCACACTATTCAAGCTACTCCGACAAGAGAATGTACGAAAAATAAAATAAGTTACACTCCTAAACGCTCAAGATCATGCTTGAGCGTTTTTTAGTTTGACTCGCCGACACCTCGTTGTTTGTTGACTTCCTCATGACCGATTGCTACGATTTTGACAACATACAAGCTTTAAAGGGGGAATATGGGGAGATGAACGATTTCACACGTGCTTACGCACAACAACTAGACAAACAAGACCCGCTCGCATCGTACCGGGAAGAATTTTATTTACCGGAAGACGGGATTTATATGGATGGAAATTCACTCGGTCTCTTATCGAAACGAGCCGAGCGTACGCTCCTTGAATCGCTTGCGGACTGGAGAGAACTCGGGATTGACGGTTGGATGTCTGGTCGCCACCCTTGGTTCAACTTGTCCGAAGAGTTGGCCGCACTGAACGCGCCGCTCATCGGTGGAAAGGCGGAAGAAGTGATGGTGACCGGTTCGACGACGGTGAACTTGCATCAACTCGTCGCTTCTTTCTTCAAACCAGAAGGCAAACGAACGAAGATTTTGGCAGACGCCCTCACGTTCCCGTCTGACATTTACGCTCTGAAGAGTCAGCTCGAACTGCGTGGACTCGACCCATCAGAACATCTCGTTCAAGTGGACAGTCCGGACGGGCGCTTCTTAGTAGAAGATGATTTGATTGCCGCAATGACCGACGAGATTGCGCTCATCGTGTTACCGACCGTCCTGTATCGGAGTGGTCAAATTTTAGATATGCCTCGCCTAGCGAAAGCGGCGCATGAACGCGGTATTTTAATTGGATTCGATGCTTGTCACTCCGTCGGCGCCATCCCTCACGACTTCCATGAATGGGGTGTCGACTTCGCTTACTGGTGCAACTACAAACATTTGAACGGTGGTCCGGGAACGGTTGGCGGCTTATTCGTACATGAACGTCACTTCGGCACGACACCGGGACTCGCCGGCTGGTTCGGTTCACGCAAAGACAAACAGTTTGATATGGACCATACGATGACACCGGCTGAACATGCCGGCGCATTCCAAATCGGGACGCCACACGTCATGAGTCTCGCTCCACAACTTGGCGCCCTCGAGATGTTTAATGAGGTCGGAATGGAAGCGATTCGCCAAAAATCACTCGCGCTCACGACGTATATGATGGATTTGATCGAAGAGATGCTCGCACCACACGGATTCTTCATCGGCAGCCCAACGGACACACGTCAACGCGGTGCCCATTTGAGCCTCGAACACCCAGAGGCGGCACGCATCTGTAAAGCGTTGAAAGAGCATCGCATCATCCCAGATTTCCGGGCACCGAACATCATTCGTCTCGCACCGGTCGCGCTGTACAACACGTTCACCGATGTGTATGACGTGATTGTGACGTTGAAAAAAATCATGGATGACAAAGAATATGAGGCGTTTGAGAACGTCCGTGAAGTGGTCGCATAAGGGGGAACTGTCATGAGTGAACGCACGGAACATAAAGTGGAAAAATCGATTCAAACCGACTTTTCGAAAGACATGTCGTACGGAGACTATTTGCAGCTCGACCCGATTTTATCGAGTCAGCACCGCCTTTCCGATCATCACGATGAAATGCTATTCATCATCATCCATCAAACGAGCGAATTGTGGATGAAACTCATCTTGCATGAATTGACGGCGGCCACGACAGCCATCACGAACGGCGAGCTCGAGCGGTCATTCAAGATGCTTGCCCGCGTCTCGAAGATTCAGCAGCAACTCATCCAGTCATGGGGTGTCCTCGCGACGTTGACGCCGGCTGAGTATTTAGAGTTCCGGGACGAGCTCGGCTCCTCATCCGGTTTTCAATCTTACCAAAACCGACAAATCGAATTCGCGCTCGGCTTTAAAAATGCACGGACACTAAGCGTCTATGCGCATGATGAAACACTGTATCCACTGCTCGAAGGGTCGCTTCAAGCACCAAGCATTTATGACGTGACTGTCCGTGAGATGCATCGTAGGGGGCTTCCGATTGATGCGAGTGTGCTCGAACGAGATGTCACACAGGACTGGGAATGGAATGAAAGTGTTGAGAAGGCATGGGTCGAAATTTACCGGGACGTCGACACGTATTGGGACTTATACGAACTTGGTGAAAAGTTACTCGATATCGGCAGTCAGCAACAGATGTGGCGCTTCAACCATATGAGTACTGTGGAACGAATTATCGGGCAGAAGATGGGAACGGGTGGCTCGTCTGGCGTGAACTATTTACGACGTGTGCTCGACCACCGTTTCTTCCCTGAGCTTTGGACGGTCCGGACATCATTATAAGAGGAGCTGAACGAAATGACATGGATTGATGTATCACAGCCGCTTCATGCCGGTGTGACGACATGGCCGGGAGATACGAAGTTTTCGTACGAGATTGCTTGGCCAATGGCACAGAGCGGTTCGGTCAATGTCGGGAAAGTGACGATGAGTTTACACGTCGGGACCCACATCGATGCGCCGTTTCATTTTGATGATCACGGACAGCGCGTCATCGACCTCGACCCTTCTATTTATATTGGCCCTGCCCGTGTCATTCATCTGCCGGATAAAACGAAGATCGAAGCATCTGACTTGGACGGTCACGATTTGACCGGAGTGGAACGCCTCATTTTGAAGACAGATGGTTGGCCAGATAAGCGCGTCTTCCCCAAAATGATTCCTGAACTGACGCCGTCTCTTGCCGACCGCCTCGGAGAACTCGGGATCTTCTTGATCGGACTCGATTTGCCATCCGTTGATGCGATTGACAGCAAAGAGATGAGCGCCCATCATGCGTTAGCACGAAATGGTGTGCACATCTTAGAAGGACTCGTCCTAGACAATATCTTGCCGGGGGATTATGACTTGAACGCTGTCCCCCTCCCGATTGTTGAAGGGGATGGAAGTCCAGTTCGCGCACTGCTTCGTCCTATATTATAAAGAGATAGCCGGAATCGGCTGTCTCTTTTTTGATTAGACAGGGATAGTTCAACGTTTGGCGAAATAGATGACATACGTTATGAAAGGAGGCAGATCGGGTTTGCAACGCATCTTATCCACTTTACGAAACGGTCTGCATACGTACCGTTACGACCTCATCGCCTTGACGATTATGCTGTCATGCATCTTCGTCTATGCGTACCCGCTCTTCTCCCCAGGAATGGTCGTCTTCAGCGATATCGCGTTTGGTCTATCGTCTGACCGCTATATCGAAGAGATTTTTGGTGCGTGGAATGAGCGATGGAGCACGACAACATTGTTGAACGTCCCTCGACTCGTCTTCATCGCACCGCTTTATGGACTGAGTCTGTTGTTTGACGCGTCCGGACCGTTCCTTATCAAATCATTCATCTTAACGTTGCTCGTCGTCTCGGCGCTCAGCATGTACGCGCTCGTCAAACGACTTCATTCGATTTATATCACGAAACAATTCCACCTGATGACACTCATGACGTTCACGCTCGCCGGGTTGTTTTATGCGTTAAACCCATGGATCATCACGCGCATTCAACACATTTATCTCCTGTGCGGCTATGCGTTGTTCCCGTTCGCACTCCTACTCTTCTTCAACTTGTTCGACCCGAAATTCCGACGTCAGCTAGACCCGGACTTTGCGTTCGATAAACGACTCTCACCGAGAATTTGGATGGATGCCATCGGGTTGTCTGTCACGTTCATGTTCATGTCGGCCGGGATTCATTACTTTTTCTTCTCAGCGATTTATATGGGAATCATGCTCAGTCTGATCGTTGCCAAAACCCTTTGGACCGAACGAAAGACGTTGCCGTTCAAATCGTTTTTCTTCTACTACGTCCGGCTTATCACTGCAGTCGGATTCGTATTCATCTTGTTCAATGGCTACTGGTTCTTTATGTATGTCGGTTCCATCTTGTTCGGGGCTCAGGCGTCCCAACATAACATCAACGTCACCGAGACGTTGATGTTGTTCAGTCGCAACTCTTCCATTGAGAACGTGTTGTATACCATCAGTTACTGGTGGCCGATGTTCGACTTGCATACACTTCCGCTGACGTTTTGGGTGGCAGGAGGCGTCTTGCTCTTCTTCATCGGAATTGGCTTTCTCGGTAGCTACAAACGACCGATTCACTTGTTCTTCGGTTTACTCGGCATCGGTTTGATCATTTTCGCGACCGGAACATATGAATGGGTCGCGACCGCGTTCGTCGCGCTCGTCACGTATACACCTTTAATTGGTCCGATGTTCCGCGACCCGAACAAGCTCGTCGGTCTATTGATTGTCAGCTACAGTCTACTGCTCTCGCTCGGAATTGGAATTGTCGATGCCAGACAGTCCAAGGCAATTCCCCGGCCGCTCTATCGCGGCATCCTTTTCATCGGTAGTTTTGTCGCCTTGATTCTTTTTATAAATCCGTATCGCACCGTCTATATGGAAGGGTTTTATAAGCCAGTCGATGTACCTGAAGAATACGTGACCATACAGGAAGAAATTGACGGGAAGTGGCTTCAGTTCCCTGTTGCCGATGAGATGACCCAACCTATAACCGGGGTTGCGACACCGAGATGGAATCAAAATCCCGCACTCGATGAAACGGTCAAACCGACTGGTGACTTCCATGTGTACAGTTCGCTTGAAAATACGGTGTTTCATCACGAAGGATCAACTCCTGCGATTCGTTATTTGTTCTCGCTCCTACAGTACTTGCTCGATACAGGACGGTCAGACGAAGCGAGTAACTTGATCAAAGTGTTCGGTGTCGACCAGTTCGCGTATCGGGATGAATATTTAGGGATGGAAGAACGACAGCAGTTCAACTTGGAGGTCCTCACCTCGCAACGTGACTTACTCCGGACGAAACAAGTCGGGCTATTCACTTTGTTTGATGTCGTCGCCCCGCTCACCGACCGGACCGTCCCACAGCTCATTGTGACGCCTTACGGAATTGACCGTTCCATCACATATGGGACGCTTCCTGGGTACGAACAAGGGAAGCAGTCGATTTTATTCACGACACAGCGACATAGCGACGACTTTGATTGGATTCGTCCGGGTGACGCGATCGAGATGATCGAACAAAAAGATATGCTCCTCAGTCAGGTACCAGACAACTATTACTGGAAGCCGTTTGAGGCGATCGATTCCGCCAATCCATTTCTCACGTGGGGCAAGACCCTTTTTGCGAACAGTGACTGGCGTTGGTATCAACAGACACAAGGCGTGAAAGATCCTGCGTTCGACTTTGATTTCGGAGACGGTGTCGGACTTTCGTTCGCCTCTGCCCGAATCGATGCCCCACCTTACGAGCTCGACGACTTACCGACAAAGCGCGTCGCTTCGTTCAACTCGATGCTCGAAGATGAAACGTTCTTCAAATCGGACAACCCAGACGTTGTCGACCTGTCACCTAACCCATTGTCTTCGACGAACGACGTACCGCTTCTTCAAGCCGAGGTCGCTAAGGGAGACCCGAACTATATTTGGCAAGTTGCGAAGTCTGGATTGTTGCCGGCGCTTCCGAATAACGCGTATCGATTCGGTATCGTTGCATCAGGTCGAGGCGTCGACCGCTTGCATGTCAAAGTCCGTTTCTTCGATGCATCCGGGAAAGAAATTGATCAGACCTACGTCGTCGCCCCAAGAGATTCCGGGAATTTAGACGGAATTCACCTTCGCGGGGAATACGTGACGCCACGGGCTGCCGAGACGATGCGAATCGACTTATTGAGTTATCAAAAACCAGAACGAAAGACGTACTGGTGGATTCACGATGTTCAAATCGAGAGCTTCGAGTCACACATGGTGCCGAACACATTCTCGATTACGAAAGAGACACCACCGGGGCGCTACATCGGATTTGCTCGTGTCTTATTAAATCAGAGTGGCGGACAGCTTGACGTCACCATCAACGATGACAAACAAATCGTTGAAACGACCCGACAAACGGGCGCACGGCTTGAGTGGCTACCACTCGGTCTACACGAGATCGAGACAAATGAGACGACCATCACAGTCGAGAACACGGTCGGTTTTAACGCCATTCAAAACATCGTCTTCTTGCCGGAAGATGAATGGACGTCCTTACAGCAATCACTTGAACAAGTGCTCGAGCCGACAAATACGTTCATGGTTCTCGAAGGTGAACAAGACTTTGATTACAGCGGGACGATTCAGTCCGAGCGTAACTACCCGTCGCTCAGTTTCGGGAAAGGCGTCTCGCTCACGTCCGGCGCGTTGTCACGGACGATTGACGTAGCAGAACCTGGCGATTACCGTTTCCATATCAATCTGACACCGCCTGTTTCAACAGACGGCACGATACGATTGCATATCCTACAGGACGAAGAAGTCGTCCAAGAAGAAACGATTGATGTCACAGCGATGCGACAACTGCCTGATGTGAAAACAAATATCGGAACGCAGACGGTCACTTATGATTCCCTACGTCGTGACTTCCCATACAAACTTCAGTCACTCAATGATATCCATCCGACTTTAAAACGTTGGACTCCGAATACATTTGAGATGGAACCGGGATCGTACACGCTCGAATTGGCTGTGGAAAGTCGCGTACCGTCACGAATCGAACTGGAAGATTTACGAAAGTTTGACCCGAACGAGATCGTCGTGACCGAACCACTCGCGACACCTGAAGCCGCCGCCACGTGTGCGACCTGTGTGTCCATTACAGATGATATGTTCGAATCAACAATCGAAGACGACACGTTTATCGCTTCTTACGAACCGACCTGTTCTTGTGACTGGTACATCTTCGCATCAGAACAAATCAAGGCACTCCCTGACCGAGAATATTTGGTCGCCTTCGATGCGCGGAGCGAACAGATTCGAAATCGACATGTGAAGATGTATTATCTCGATGAGGAACGTCGTGTAATCGGGACCGACTTCATCAGTGAAGTGGAAGAAGACCGTAAACCGACATGGAATCACTATGAACAGATTTTGATTCCACCAGAAGATACCGCCTCGATGCAGCTCCACATTTGGGCACGAGGAAATGTTGAAAATGAAGGACGACTGGAGATGAAAAACTTGAACGTCGTCCGCTACGATTACCTTCTGCTTACCGATCAAGTGACAGTCGAGGAAGTGACCGAACGTCCGTTGCTCGCTACAACAGAAGCTGAATCACTCGACGTGACGCGAAGTGTCATGAAACGGACGGTCTCTCACGAAGATTCACTCGGTCGCTTCACGTTGAACGACTCTCCGTCCCCATTATTCGAACTCTCGACAAATGAAGGCGAGCAGCGCGGTGAAGTCGCCTTGAATGGCGTGACACAACTGTATATGTCTTCTGAAAGCGATGTACAGGTGAATGCGGTCTTACGTCTCGTCTACTTCGTGGGCATGATCCTTCTTCTATTCGCAACACCAATCTCGTTCTTCTTTTATTGGAACGCACGGCAGGATGGACCGTTCCTTCGTCGGATCCGTCATCGATTCAACAAAGCGTAGACCACATTTCAATGAGCGCCCATACGAAAGCCCACGTCCAATAAGAGACGTGGGCTTTGTGCGTGATGCAATTTTATCGTCTTGCCCGACTGACGGCCCGCTGTCGTCGTAGAAGAAGGACCATCGTCTTTAGGAATGCGATGGAATCTTTCACGAGGTCGACGTGAGACCCTTCACGTTCGATACAAGTCACCGGTTGTTGATAGACACGCAGACGCTCTTTTTTAGCGGCATACATCATCTCCAAATCGATGGCGAACCCGCTCGTTGCACTCAAATATGGGAGCAACCGCGGGATTGCCCGACGATTGATGATTTTGAGACCTGTCTGTGAATCCGAGACGCCTTCTGGTAAGAACGGTTTTGTGACAGTTCGTTTCGCGAAACTGACGAATTTCCGAACGAGACTCCGGTCTTCAATCGTCAAATCTTTCGTACCGATGACGATATCATAGTAATCATTTTCCGCGATGCTCAGTAGTTGAGCGATGTCATCAACTTTAAAGGAATTGTCTGCATCGACGAACACATAGTATTCGCTTGAGATATGCGTCATCCCCTCGATGAAGAGACCTGCTTTTTTCGTATTCTGTTTCAACTCATACATCTTTAAATAATCAATTTTGAACAACGTATCCGTCGCGTTCATGACGATGTCTCGATACTCCTGTAAGAGATGCTTCGATTGATCGGAAGAGGCATCATCTACAAAATAGATTGAACTGTGTAAATAGTTTCGTTCAATCATCTTGGTAAGAGATGTCAAAAAAGCATGAATGTGTGAAAACCGTTTCTCTTCGTTAAAAATTGGTAATATAAAGGCTACAGTCCCTTTTTTCACAGCGTATTCTGGATGAATGATATTTTGGATTTCGGCTAATAGTTCATCCGCATATTCTTCTCTATAATAAAATATTCTAAATATCCCATTACCTAACAATTGTTTAAAGGGGAAGTTTCCTTGGTGTCGAATAACGTCATCAACCCATAGAATCGATGATTGGGGATGATACGTGCGGAGTGCAGCCGCCACGTTCAATCCCGTCTCATAGTCCACGTAATCAATCACGTACACTTTAATTTGATCTTTCATGGCACGAATGTTTGGTGAAATCATCTGTTCGGATGTGTGGTTCGCTTCAGAAAGAACGAGCTCATAGTGCGGAATGCAAGAAGCATACGGAATTTGTCGTTGCCGGTCTGTGAAGATGACCACTTTTCCTTTATCCATCACATGGTCCTCCTTTTTAGATTGACGAATTGAAAGAGGTGATTCGTATGAAAGCTGTCATGAGTCGTTATTCGATTTTACTGATCTTCCCTGTTCTTGATGCATTGCTCAATATCATCAACTATTCGTATCACTTCTTCTTAGCACGTGGCCTATCCAATCAAGACTATGGCCTCTTAAATGCTTACCTCGCCCTTCTTGGTTTATTGCTCATTATCGGAAGTGCCGTTCAGTGGATTGTCACCCGAAACTTAGGACAACAAATCGCGACCGATTATCGGTATATCGAGCGAATGATTCTACTCACCGCGATGGGATTATCCAGTGTACTTTTTATACTTATCCCATATATTCTTCCTTTATCTAGGATAAACCTCTTTTTACTTGCAGTTACAGTATTTTTCCATATACTCGTTTCATTCCGACGTGGGGTTTTACAAGCGAACGAACGTTTTTATTCCCTTACCCTCTCGTACTACGTCGAAGCCATTGTCAAAGTGGGCGTCACGTGGATGTTTCTCGAGCGACTCGACATCACACTCGCGCTCATTGGTATTTTGATTGGGATGATTCTTACATATGCACTCAGCATATGGCAGACTCATTTCCCAGAAACGGCTGGTGAGAGACAGTTTCACGGCTTGTTCCAACTCATCCATGTACAGATTGTCATGACGCTCTTCTTTTCTGTCGATAGTTTACTCGTCACCTTGTTCTTTCCGTCATTAGTCGGAGACTATTCCGTCGGCCTACGATTTAGTCAGCTCGTCTTGTTCGTCTGTCTATCCATTTTCCAAGTGCTGTTGCCTCGTCTGAGTCGAGCAGCTGAAACCGATTCATTCCTATCATTTGAACGCATGGTGTTCCGCTTGTTATTGGCAGCCCTTGGAATCATCACGGTGCTGTATTTCTTGATCATCCCATCGGTCGTCCCTATCTTCTTCGGACAAGGATACGACGAGGCCGGGTATTATGTACGCTATATGATTTTCACGTATATCGGCATCATCATCGTACAGTACGAGGCGATGTTACAGTTCATTTTACGGAACAATCACTACTTACGATGGTATTGGGCACTACTCTTCGTGTTTCTCGTTGCCTTATTCCTATTCCGGCAATCGATGGAGATGTGGCTCTTCGCTCAAGCGGTCGTCTTACTCGGTGGATCTTTGCTCCTCCGTTTCCGCTTTCACTCTGAGCGACGTCGGCGCTTAAAGGAGGAATTGTGATGAAACCCACTATATTATGCTTATCTTGGCGAGACATTAAACACCCTAAGGCAGGCGGGGCCGAAGTATTCACGCATGAAATGCTATCTTTCGTGGCCCCTCGTTACAACATCATTCATCTGTCCCCTCATATCGAAGGACGTAAGGACGAGGAATGGATTGATGGCGTCCGTTATATTCGAACGGGTACAGACGCCTCGAGCATCGTAGGGGCACGACGCTACTACAAAGCGCACGAAGAGGAAATCGATCTCGTTATCGATCAGATGAATACACACCATTTCTTCACGCCATTCTATGTACCCGAACACAAACGCATTCTTTTCATCCATCAATTGACACGAGAGATTTGGCGCATCAATCTATCACCTCCCATGTCATGGGTCGGGGCGTGGACGGAAACGAGCCGCTTGCGCCTCTATCGTCAAAACGATGTGTTGACCGTCAGTCAGTCGACGGCAGACGATCTCGTCGCAGTCGGAATTCCCGAGTCACACATCACGATTTTGCCGGAAGGTCTCAATTTCACACCATGGCCAGAAGACGCATGGTATCCAAAAGAAAAAAGACCTACCTTTTTATACGTTGGACGCATGTCCGCCTATAAAGGAATCAATGATGCCGTCAAGGCGTTCGCTTCCATCAAACATGACTTCCCGACGGCACAACTGTGGATCATCGGGAAAAAGAACGAGGCGTACATTACTGAACAACTCAATCCCATTACGCCGGAAGAGATACGATCTGACGTCCACTATTTCGGTTTTGTGAGTGAAGAAGAGAAACTCGAGCGGATGAGCCGAGCAACTGCTCTTTTATTCCCATCCCGTCGTGAAGGTTGGGGACTGACTGTCAGCGAGGCCGCCGCTGTCGGAACACCAACCGTCGTGTACGATGCTCCAGGTCTACGGGACGCCGTTCAGTATGGGAAGTTAGGTTATATGACGATGGCACAAACAGCAGAGGCGCTCGCGCTCGAAATGAGACGCTGTTTAAACGATCCCGGTCACTATGAGACCGTTAGACATGACGCCCATACGTTTGCGAAGACACTGCAATGGAGTCGCACCGGTGAAGTATTTGAGCAATGGTTGAACCAAAAGCTTGGAATCTTGATTCAGGAAGGGAGAACATCATGATTGGAATCGCGATGTCTACGTATTTTAACGAGGCAATCATTCGAGACACGATTCAGTCCATCCAACAACAAACAGCCGAGTTTGTCTGTGTGATTGCGGATGACGGATCGACGGATCGAACGGTCGAGGTCATGCGAGAGCTGACCGCAGATGATGAACGATTCATCATCCTGTCACTTCCACACGGTGAGCGCGGGGTCGCCCGTAAAGAAGCAATCGGCCGTCTCCGAGAGCTCAATGTGGACATGCTGTACATCATTGACTCGGACATGGTATTGACCGAGGGACTGTTGACGAGTTGTTCACTTTACCTGAAACATCACGAAGATGTCGGCGCGCTTGTCATTCCAGAAGAGGCCTATAGCACGTACACCAACTTTTTCTCCAAAGTAAAGGTGTTCGAACGAAATCTATTCCAAATTCCTGAAGAACGAATCGATGACCGCTCCATCGAGGCTGCACGTTTTTGGCGAATGGAAGCGTACGAAGCATCGGGTGGCATCAACCCCGCTCAAATCAGTTTTGAAGAGACGCAACCGACGATTCGTTACATCCAACAAGGCGGTATCATCCGACGCGCCACGTTCACTTCAGTGAAACATAACGAGAAGAAAGTGACACTTCAGAACTTGCTCGAGAAGAAGCGCTATTACTTCCAAGTGATGCCACAGACGCTCGAGACAGAGGAAGGTGGTTTCCGAAAGGCGCTGGCGCGTTGGTACTTCTTTAGACCGGTGCTATACCACCCATCAAACCTCAAAAAATATAGACGGCACCCGGTGTTAACACTAGGAGTCGCCTACATGTACCTTCGCTTGACGATAATCGGGGTATCGCAACTCGTTACCCATAAGTTTGGGAAGAGCGATCCCGTGGCTGATACAAAATAAAATCTCCGTATTGGGTCGGGATGACGAAACGTTTCAATTCGTCCGTTTCCCCGGACCCGAACGGTACAACGAGATTTTCCGAGCTGACCAAATCACCGTTCTCATAAAACAGACAATACGTATGTCCAAGATCATCTAAAAACTCTGTCAGCACATCTGCGACTCGATACTTGTTCGTTTTCATATTGATGGCTTGTTGACCGACATCCTTTATGACGCGGATCACATACTCATCGATTTTCATTGGCTTCGTCATGATGCGCTTGATGTTTCCGTAATTGACGGCCGCAATCAACGTATGGGTATGCGTATAGTCGGTCAATACGATTTGATGGATGAGCGGAAAGTTTTTCTTCACGTAGGATAACAGTTCGACTCCATCTGTATGCGGAAGCCGTAATTCCGTGATGACGACGTCGATATCACTTGATTCTAGAATCGCAATCGCATCCGTCGCTTCTGTCGCTTCAAAAATGATCTCTCCTTCTTTCGTCAACAGACGAGCCAACGTTTTGCGCGTATGCTCATGCGGTTCGACGAGCAAGTAATTTGCCATGTTGTCTACCTCCATTTTCATTCAGAAAGGGTGTCACAAAGTGAAACTACTCCTGTTATCAGGTGGGTCTGGAAAGCGTCTATGGCCACTTTCAAACGATATCAACTCGAAACAGTTCATTCGATTGCTCGATGACGGAAAAGGTTCTAAACAATCCATGATTGAACGTGTCTTTTCCCAGTTAAGTGATATGCAATTAGATCGGGATGCCTTTATTTTAACAAATGCGCTCCAACGTGATGCCATTGTCTATCAAATCGGAACCGATGCCAATATCATTACCGAACCGAGCCGTCGCGATACGTTCCCCGCCATCATGCTCGGTGCCAGTTATTTGAACGAACAACGTGTCGACCCGGATGAGACGGTACTCGTGATGCCGGTCGATGCTTATGTCGACCTTCGCTTTTTTGAATATTTCCCTCAAGTTGAGCAAGCTGTACAAGCCAGTGACGATGCTTTGCATTTGATTGGTGTCACGCCTCTTCATCCAACATCGAAGTATGGATATATCGTGCCAAATGAGACAGCTCAAGTTTCTTCGGTCCGCTTATTCCAGGAAAAACCGTCCGTGAATGTAGCAGAGCAACTAATTGAGCAAGGCGCGCTTTGGAACTGCGGAATTTTCGCTTGTAAACTTCATCTGTTACTCGATGAACTGACGGAACGAAACTTACCGACGTTCTATTCAGACCTCACATCACGCTATGATGAGTTAGCAAAAACTTCGTTTGACTACGCTGTCGTTGAACATGCAAAATCCGTATTCGTTCATCGCTACGATGGAGATTGGAAAGACTTAGGGACATGGAATACGCTAACTGAAGAGATGACAGCGACAACGCACGGTCAAGTCGACTTGTTTCAGTCAACAAACACGCATATAATCAACGAATTGAACCTTCCGTTAATTGGAATTGGACTCGAAGACCTCGTGGTCGCCGTCAACGCGGATGGTATTCTCGTATCAACAAAAGAGGCGACCCCACAGTTGAAAGATTATCTCGCATCTTCTGACGACTATCCGAAGTTCAAATGGAAACGTTGGGGACAATCGGAAGTCATTCATCACGAGGAGCTCGCGGACGGACATCATAGTGTGACACGACGGATGCTCGTTCAAGCAGAGAAAGAGCTCAGCTATCATTATCACGAAGCGACCGATACGATTTGGACGATGCTTCAAGGAACGGCGACCGTGACAATTGACGGACAATCATTTGAGGCGAAGCCGACCGACGTCATCTCGATTCAACGCGGTGCGGCGCACACGCTTAAAGCTCATGAAGATGTTGTGTTCATCGAGGTTCAATATTCAAACGATTGGACACTCGACGATGCTCGTCCTGTGCCGTCTCCGCTTGATAAACAGTATTGACGTGATGCTTCGTTGAAACAGCAACTTCACTTGTGACGATTCCCATCTTTCCTGTGAATAAGTGAGGTTCATTCCCATCTAAATATACCCTTAAAAAGGGATTTCATATCCAATTTATGAAGAGTGATGTGTGAACTCAAAAAACCTCACGATGCCTTACCCGAAATCGAGGCACCATGAGGTTTTAACACATTATTTGATTAATTCGAGCTCTACTGGGATGTTCTCTTCCACCGTTTCTCCGCTCAAGTGGTTGATTGCAGCTTCTACGCCCAACTTTCCAATCTCAGTCGGTTTTTGTGCGACGGTCGCTGCCATCGTTCCCTCTTCGACTGCATTGACTGCATCGTCTGTCGCATCGAATCCGATGACTTTGACATCACTCATACCAGCCGCATCAAGCGCTTGTACGGCACCGAGTGCCATCTCGTCGTTATGTGCGAATACAGCGACGATATCTTTGTTGTCTTGTAAAATATTCTCCATGACCGTCAATCCTTCCGCACGATCAAAGTTCGCAGATTGTTTCGCGACTACCTCGAGTTTCCCATCGATTGCTTCGTTGAACCCTTGACCACGGTCACGTGTCGCAGATGCCCCAGGAATCCCTTCGAGCTCGACGACTTTTTGACCTTCACCTACGAGTTCAACCATGTAGTCACCTGCCAATTGACCGCCTGCAACGTTATCTGATGCCACGTGTGCGACGACGTCACCTGTTTCAGCGTTACGGTCTACCGTGATGACGGGAATGCCTGCATCGTTCGCTGCCTGTACTGCCGCACCGACCGCTTCTGAATCCGTCGGGTTGATGAGGATCAAGTCCATTCCCTTTTGAATCATGTCTTCAACGTCATTCACTTGCTTCGCAGCATCATTTTGTGCGTCCGCTACAGTCAAAGTCGCATCCATCTCTTTTGCCTGCTCTTCTGCCCCTTCTTTCAATGCGACGAAGAACGGGTTGTTCAATGTCGAGATGGATAAGCCGATTTCATAATCCCCATCTTTCGTTTCCGTCTCAGAGTTTGATCCTGGTTGTTCAGTCGAGCAAGCTGCCATTAGTACCATTGTCAGTGCGAGTAGCCAAGCTGTCCATTTTTTCATGTTCCGTTTCCCCTTTCGCGTGTTACGCGTTTTGTCGACGATCAAGTAATACTGCAAACAATATAACTGCACCTTTTACGACGAGTTGGAAGAAAGATGACACGCCGAGAAGGTTCAATCCGTTGTTTAACGTTCCAATGATGAGTGCCCCAATCAACGTTCCGACAATCCAGCCTCGCCCACCCGCAAGACTCGTTCCCCCGAGAACGACCGCCGCGATGGCATCGAGTTCATACGACGTCCCAGCCGTCGGTTGTGCGGAGTTGAGGCGCGATGTCAAAATGATACCGGCGAGTGCAGCAAGCATCCCGGATAGCGAGTAAATCATGATTTTGACTTTATTGACGCCAATTCCCATCAATTTAGCTGCTTCTTCATTTCCACCAATCGCATACGTATGACGACCGAATGTCGTTTTTTTCAAGATAAAATAAAGGACACCAAATGCGAGGAGCATCGTCAATGCCGGCACTGGAATAATCCAGAAATAGCCGCGCCCGAGCATCTCGAACCAACCGGAATCTCCGAGACCCGTGATTGGTCGACCGTCCGTATAGACGAGCGTCAATCCACGGTAAATCGTCATCGTGGCTAATGTCGCGATAAACGGCGCCACTTTCCCGTACGTGATGACCGTACCGTTAAAGGCACCGAGAAGAGCACCTGCAATCAAACCGAGCGCAACGGCCATAACGGCATGTTGACCATCCACCATCATACCCGCTACCAATGCGGACGAGAGAGCTAAAATCGACCCGACCGATAAATCGATCCCTCCTGTCAAGATGACAAACGTCATCCCGAAGGCAATCAAGGCATTGATGGAAACTTGTCGAAGTACGTTAAAGATGTTATTTAATGATAAAAATCCTGGTTCGAGCGCGGTCACTACGACGACGATGACGAGTAGACCAAACAATGGGCCTAACTTTTGTCCCCATCCGAGTCGACCCGGGCGCTTCAATGCGGTCGTTGCTTTCAATTCCATGTCATTGCCCTCCTGTCGCATATGTCATAACTTTTTCTTGTGTCGCCTCTTGTTTCGTGAGCGTACCAGTGATGACGCCTTCTCGCATGACGACAATTCGGTCGCTCATGCCGAGCACTTCTGGTAAATCAGAAGAGACCATGATGATGGCAACACCTGATTCTGCGAGATCGCTCATGATGTTATAAATTTCTTTCTTGGCGCCGACATCGACGCCACGGGTTGGTTCATCCAAAATCAAGACGTCCGGCTCGACACCTAACCATTTACCGAGCACAATCTTCTGTTGGTTCCCACCGGACAGCGATTTCACTTTTTGTTCCATCGAATGGTGCTTGACCCGCAGTTTTTGCAAGTACGTCTCCGCGAACGTCGCTTCTTGATGTTTCGAGATGACGGACCCTTTCGTCCGCTTGTCGAGTGTCGGGAGTGACAGATTTTCTCGGAGCGAGAAGTCGAGTAGCAACCCCTCTCCTTTTCGGTCCTCTGTCAAAAATGCGATGCCGTGCTTGATGGCGTCTGCCGGAGTCTTGATGCGAATCGGTTTCCCGTTCAGTTTAATGACTCCTCCTTTATGAGTGTCCGCCCCGAACAGGGCACGCATCACCTCGGTCCGTCCCGCTCCCATCAACCCTGAGAATCCGATGATTTCTCCTGCGCGAACGTTGAACGATACATTGTGGAACCGGTTACCTATTAAATCATTTACTTCGAGCACGATGTCCCCGAGCGTCGCAGTGCGCGTCGGATACCGTTCACCGATTTCACGTCCGACCATGTCGCGTACGGTTTCCTCAAAGGAAGTGTCTTGAATCATACGTGTTGAGATGGACTGTCCGTCCCGAAGTACGGTAATACGGTCACACAAGTCAAAAATTTCTTCCATCCGGTGGGAGATGTAGATGATGGATACTCCCTGGTCCCGTAATGCCCGTGATACGGCGAAGAGTGCCTGAATTTCGCGGTCCGTCAAGGCAGCTGTCGGTTCATCCATGACGATGACTTTCGCGTCCGTCATGAGCGCCTTCGCAATCTCAATCATCTGTTGCTGACCGACAGATAAATTGCGTGCCACTTCATTGACGTCCATGAAGACATTCAATTCTGCTAGATACTCCCGAGCCCGCCTCGCCATCTCTTGCTGTTTGATTGTCCCAAACGGCCCCGTCAGTTCTCGACCGAGAAACAGGTTCTCCGTCACCGTCATCTCAGGTAAGATATTGAGTTCTTGATGAATGAAGGCGATGCCTTCTTGCTCCGCTTCTTTTGGGTGCTTGAATTGCCGTCTCTTCTCATCGATCAGGATCTCTCCTTCATCTTGAGCGTGAAGACCGGTCATCACTTTCATCAACGTCGATTTCCCGGCACCGTTCTCACCCATGAGCGCATGAATCTCTCCAGGTAACAGTTCAAAATCGACTCCTTTTAAGACGGAGACTGGCCCGAACGACTTATGGATGCCTTTCAACTGAATATGCATCGAATCCCCCCTTAAAAAATGACCCCGGCGTGTAAGATAACGTTGGCGTAAGGTGTCGCTTCCCCAGTTCGAATGACGACTTTTGCTTTTGCGACTTCTCGTTTAAAGTCTTCATGCGAACACATGTCGATGCTCGTGTACCGTTCTTTCAGTGAATCCGCAATCGTCGGGTTGTGTGTGAGAATTTCCTCGGCAATTGTAATGCGCTCCACGACCATATCAGAGTCAACGGCATCTAGTACGTCTAAAAAAGAAGGTTCCCCGATGCGAAGACTGAGATCGACACGCTTCACACCGTCCGGAATCGGCAACCCGCAATCCGCGATGACGACTCGATCCGTATGTCCGAGGTCAGCAAAGATTTTAGCTAAATGACTATTCAAAATTCCTTGTTTTTTCATCACACGCGCTCCAATCGTTGTTGTACATCTTGCCGTGTCGGCATACCACCTTGTGCACCAAAACCTTCGACACTCATTCCTGACGCGACCACAGCAAATCGAACAGCTGCCTCTAGGTCACCCTGTTCACCAAGTGCGACAGCAAGTGCCCCGTTGAACGTATCCCCGGCTCCTGTCGTATCGACGACGTTCGCTCGAATGGCGGGTACGTGTCGCACCTGTTTCCCATCGTGGAATCGAACGCCATGGACGCCTTCCGTGACAAGTAGCTTGTTCGGATAGCGTTCGAGAACGTCATCTACGGACATTCCGTTAAATAAGTCACGGCACTCATGTTCGTTCGGTGTCAGATAGGTGACTTGTTCAACCACTTCTGGCGGAAGCGGTTGAGACGGTGCCGGATTGAGTAACACTGGTATCCCTTTTGACTGACAATAAGACGTCACTTGTTTGACCGTTTCAATCGGAATCTCGAGCTGTAAGAGTACGAACGACTGCTCATCGAGAAGTTGATTCAGTTCATCCTCCGTGAAGACGACCTTCTTGTTCGCCGATTGGACGACGACAATCGAGTTATCCTCTTCTGCCAATACGATGTGAGCTGTACCGGTCACTTCATCTGGTATAATGCGAACGTGCGTGACATCGACGTTGTGCTGTTTGAAGTTTTCGACAACCTGTTGTCCGAACGGATCACTTCCGACACAGCCGACCATCTTTACAGCGCCGCCTAGCTTGGAGGCAGCGACTGCCTGGTTCGCACCTTTCCCCCCTGGAACGGTACGGAACGACTCACCGATGACCGTTTCCCCTGCTCTTGGACGTTTGTCGGACGTGACGACGAGGTCCATCGATATACTGCCAATGACAACAATGCGTTTCATTCTTTATCTCTCCTTCCGCTTTGTCGTTTGTCTTTCAAGTAACGTGACCGGTAATAGCATCTCTTTCGGTCGCGTGTCTTTCTTCTCAATCAAGTCCAGTAATCGTTCGGTCGCGACTCGTCCCATCTCATAGATGGGTTGCACGATGGTCGTCAGTGGTGGAGACGTCATCTCACCTAGCTCGATTCCGTCATACCCGATGACCTGCAGTTCTTCCGGGACACGAATGTTCCGACGGACGGCTTCCTGCAACACAGCGGCCGCAATCACATCGTTCGCTGCGAAGATCCCATCGAACGGCCAGGAATGGTCGAATAGTTGTTGGGATGCTTTCAAAGCATCTTTAAACGTGAAAGTCGATTCGGTCATTCCGACAAGCTTGTCTCCTGCCGCTTCGACGAATCCTTCCGTCCGACGTTTGACTGTCTTTAAATGATCCGGACCGGCAATATGTGCCAGTCTTGTCGCACCACGTTCTAGCAACGTGTCGGCCGCCAACTTCCCACCCTCATATCCGTCAGATATAACCGCATCGATGCCCGCTTTCACGATTCGGTCAAGTGCGACCATGGGTAAATCTAACGTCTCGTAATTCGGATTGTGTGAATGGTTCGTCGTGATAATCAAGCCATCGACGTGCATCGTCTGCAGGGCAATCAAATACGTCTGTTCTTTTTCAAGTTGTTCGTCCGTGTTACATAAGACGACTTGATACCCGTGCTGATTTGCAACGTCCTCAATCGCCCGAGCCAACTGTGGAAAGAACGGGTTCGTGATGTCTGGCATGATGAGCCCAATCAAATTAGACGATTTTTTATAGAGTGAACGCGCGACTCGATTTGGTGCGTAGTTCAATTCCGCAATCGCCTTTTCAACCGCTTCTTTCGCCTCTTCGCTCACATATCCGCTTTTGTTCATGACGCGTGACACTGTCGCCACCGAGACGTTTGCGTGTTTTGCCACTTGCTTGATGGTCGCCATTTGACATCCTCCGTTCTGGAAACGCTTACAAAACCATCTTAATGTGTAACCGGTTACATATCAAGGGTTTTTTTATGATTTCATGAAAAAACACACTGAACTCATTCTCAGTGTGTGATTGAAACAGGGTTTAGTTGTACATAGACGAAGCAATCTACCGTTCGCCCATCGAGTCGGGTCAGTTCCTGTGTCTTCGTGAAGGCATAGGTAAAGCCTGACTTTTCCACGACGCGTCGCGATTGATCATTGAAGCTGAAATAGCCGCACCAAATCCGCTCTAGCTTTAACTCTTCGAATCCGAATCGAATCATCGCCTGAACGGCTTCCGGCACGTAACTATTCCCCCAATGATCTGGACTGAGCACATAGCCGATCTCACGTTGTGCATCATGTTGAATCGACGGATCCGGTCTTCGATCATGTAGTCCGATGCTGCCAATCACTTGCCCAGTCTCTTTCAAAACGATGGCCCATACGTCCGCTTCCTCGATGAAGAGTCGAATGACGTCCCTCGTTTCGTCAATCGATTCATGGGGTGCCCAACCCGCCATCGGTCCGACACGCTCATCTTTTGCGTAATGATACATGTCTTCTGCGTCTTCTAACGTGAACGCTCGTAACATCAATCGTTCTGTCTCTAGAGTGATCATATCAACCCGTCCTTTTACTTTGAGTTGTTTCCTCCACCGACCTAATGGGAAACGTTAGGCGAGGAGGAATGAACATGCCATTTGATTATGATTTAAACTTCGATGAAATCGACTTCCGACAACAACCCGAACTGTACCGGGTCGGCCGTGGCGAACAAGGTGTGCTACTCATCGAACCGTATAAAAGTGAAATTTTGCCGCATTGGCGATTCAAGACACCTGAAATTGCCCAGCAATCCGCTGAAGAAATCATGGAGCTGTTTGAAACATATCGCGCGAACGATGATTTCGTCGGGATGGATATGGCCCGAAAGTTCATCCAAATGGGCTATACACGGGCCCGGCGCTATGCCAATTATAAAGGCGGTCGTAAATATAAAGAAGACGGTGACATTCATGAGCGTCAAATCGATGAGGAGAAGGCAGAGTCCGCTCGTATCTTCAAAACGTATTGGGATCAGCTCCGTGCCGATGACGATTATTTACGACGTAAAAAAGCACATCAAAAACAGTACGGGTGAACTACTCGCCACAAGCGGAACAAATTTGCGTTGATGCGTACCATTGATTTGCCTTGATGAGTGTCCGTCCATAATCGCCTGATACGTCATCAACTCGGTGATTCCCTCTTCAGAATGCGGTTGATTATAAAAGTCATAAGGAGCTCCGTAGGTCCATTCTTGAATTTGACCTGCCCATTCACGCGTCATCGGTCGGTGATGCATTCGTCTTCCCCCCATGCTCTTTTTCGCGATTTCTATGTAAAAAAGATGAGGTTTCCCCCATCTTTATTTTCGAACCCATTCTGCCGTCATCGCGACATCCGCCGTATGCATGAGATTGTGGATTGGACATCGTGCTTCGACGCCTTTCCGTAATTCCGCAATCCGCTCATCCGATTCGGTCGTGTCGAGTACGATTTTCATATGAACCGACTCGAAGTAAGTGCGCACACCTTCCATCCCTTGGAACCCTCGTGGATCGAGTGTCCCTTCCGTCACGAACTCGACCCCTTCATACTCAAAGCTCATGTCCTGGGCGACATAAGCAATCATGACGGTCGTACAAGACGATAATGCTCCGAGAAGATATTCGAGTGGGTTCGGCCCCATATTCGTTCCACCGAGTCGCTCCGGCTCATCTACGATAAAAGGGGTGTGTTCTCCTACACGCACAGTCGTCTTGACGCCTCCAGCCTCTCCTTCGGCGCGCATCGTCACTAACGGTCTTTCTGACATGTTCCATCCTCCTCTCAATGATTAACCATTTCTATGTTCCCGTTATGTTGGACCATGTAACGCCTCATCATAAACCGCATAATCATTTTTGCCGTCTTGTTTGATTTGGTACATCGCCTGGTCTGCTTTATGAATCAATGTATCTAAATCAGTTCCTTGATCCGGGGCATGACTGACTCCGATACTCGCCCGGATTGGAATCGTCACATCCGACGTTTGGTACGGGTTCTGATTTAACGTCAGCTGAAGTTCGTGAATGAATGCAAGCACTTCAGAATCTGTTAAATCGACTAAATAAATATAGAACTCATCTCCTCCGACACGGGATGCCAAGCCGACGTCTCGTGCCGAAGCTTCCAACAGTCCACCTAAATGTGTTAAGAAATGATCACCGATTTGATGGCCATACGTATCGTTGACCGCTTTGAAACCGTCCAAATCAATGACCAGCAAAGATAGTCGCGAGGCACTCAGGAGCGCATGGTCTGCTTGTTCATAAAACGCACGGCGATTAGCCAATTTCGTAAGTGGATCATGGTAAGCGAAGAAGCGAATCGTCTGCTCGGCCTCTTTGAACGAATGGACGTCCCGAATGATGATCATCCCATGAATCGTTCGATCGATATCGACAAAGTCCCCATCGATAACGACGTACCGTTCTTGTCCAGACTTCGTCATAATTTTCGTTTCGAACTCTATAAACTTTTTACGTGTCCGAAAGTGTTTGGTGTAGTGTTCCATCCACTCTGCTTTTTTCTTTTCTGGCAACAAATCGACAAACCGTTCATTCACGACGCGGACCGTATGAAACAATGTTCGCGCAGCCGGATTCGCACTTTCCACCCTACCATCCGGATCAATCAACAAGATAGCGGATGGATTTAAATTATAGAGTGTCCCATATCGTTTAACATAAGAGGTTAAGAAGTCTAAACGATTCATCGCGATGACGAGCGCCACCGCCCAAACGAGCCCTCCATACATATAAGAGTACGGTGGAATAAATCCACGGAATTGAAAATAACCGAACACGATGTCCCACACCAATATGACTAATGCCGTCCAAAATAACATCCGTAATACCCGCTGATGTTCCCTACGTTCTGTTCGTCGTAACGCATAAAAAATAAGAAAGATAATCAGGGTGTGAAAAATATTCCCGACAGTTAAGGTAACCAAATAGGATGAATTGAACTCAGGATAAATCCAAATTCCGACCTGTTCGAACCGTTGACTGTTCGTAATATTTTCTCTCTGCACGTACGTCAACACGATTGGAATCAATGGCAAGTAGACAACCCATGGATACAGCCAACGTGGCGCCTTCGCACCGACACCCGTAATGTTCAATATGAAATGAATGGAGAAGATAAAGATCAAGATGCCGGCATTCCCAAACCAATATGTAATGAGTGCCGGACTATATTCAATCGGTGAAAGATGCCGGACAAACTCTGCCAAGAAAAGCATCGAATATCCGAACACAAATAGGCTCAGCAAACGATGCTCGACTTTATTCGGATTTCGTTGAAAGACATCGAGTGCTAAAAATCCGAGTAAAAATGACGGCAACAAATAGACCGCCAGATAAATAAACATCTCGGTCACGCGGAACCTCCTCACCTGTTCTTATTCTTCATTTCGCTATTCTGCTGACTTTCCCCTCTTTAACGTGACAAAAAACGGGATGGTTTACATCCCGTTCTTGTTTCGACCTACTTATAGCGTTTCTTCGATTGGGGTATCTCCTTTAATCAAATCAATCGCTTTGTTCTGAGCGTTCGAATGGTTATGAAGGACATGCACCAAGAACGATGCCACGTCTTCACGTGGAATCTCACCACTACCTTCGAAATTCGTGTTCACTTTGCCCGTTCCCGCGTCATCTGTCAACGCACCCGGACGCACAATCGTATACGTGAGCCCACTTTGTTCTAGTAAACGATCGGCATGATGTTTCGCCACATAGTATGGTTTCATCGAATCAGGCCAGGCTGAACGATCCTCTGCTTTTAAGGCGCTGAGCATAACGAAGTGTTTGATGTTCCCATTCGCTTGTGCCGCCTCGATACTCTTCGCCGCACCGTCTAGGTCAATCAAGAGTGTCTTGTCTGCTCCAGTACTTCCACCAGAACCAGCCGCGAACACGATGGCATCCATTCCATCAATCGCCTTTTGTAAGTCTGCCACTGAACCTTCGAGGTCGCCAAGTACCGCGTTATATCCTTTTGACTTGAAGTCCTCGAGTTGTTCTTCTTTACGTACCATCGCCGTGACTTGATGTTTTCCTTCTTTGTGTAACTTTTCGACCAACTGGTGGCCAATCTGACCGTTTGCACCGATAACAAATACGTTCATCTGTCTTCCTCCTCAAAAATTGAATTCAGAGACAAGCGAAACGCCGGGTAGCTTCTGCTACATCCGGTGCAGAAGCGATGGCGGAGATGACGGCAACACCGTCTGCCCCGTCATCAATAATAGCAGGGACATGATCGGGACGAATGCCCCCAATCCCCACAATCGGCAGCAGTGGATAGTGTCGACGAACTTGTTGAACCAGTTCCGTGCCACGCACAATCCCTGCATCCAGTTTACTTCGCGTCTCATGAATCGGACCGATGCCGACATAATCTGCGAACGGAAGAGCTGCACTGACTTCCTCCATCGTATGGACCGACACCCCTAACCATTTATCAGGTCCTAGCCGTTCTCGAACTTGTTTGGCAGGTAAGTCATCTTGTCCGACGTGGATGCCATCCGCGTCAATCGCGAGCGCCAATTCAACATCGTCGTTGATGATGAACGGGACCTTTGCTTCTCGACATTCATGTTGGAGCGTCCTTGCCATCGCTTCTTTTTCATCTCCATACAATGCATCTTTACCTTTTTCGCGAAATTGAAAACATGTCACACCACATCGAAGTGCCGTTTTGACGGTCGTCACCAAATCGGATGCGTCCGTCGTTCCACACACAAAGTAAAGGCGAAGCTGCTTAGCGAGTGCTTGTTTCGTACATGACGTCAATGGTAATCTGTTCTCCTTTCGCTAGGCGATGCCCCCAGTGATTAGTCGGTCCATGACCTTGCCCAATCGATAATCCATGTGCAATCGCCTGATGAATGAATCGTTTTGCGTCAACGACCGCTTGACGTAGTGTCTTCCCATACGCTAGTTCAGCTGTCAATGCGGCAGAGAACGTACATCCCGTCCCGTGCGTATCTTTCGTTTGGATTCGAGGTGCTTTTACGCGGAACGCTTCAGACTCGGTCACGATTAAGTCAACGGCTTCTACATCATTCGAATGTCCGCCTTTGATAATCACGATATCGACGCCAATGGCTCGAATCACCTGCGCTGCCTTCATCCGGTCTGCCTCGGTCCGAATCTCCATCCCCGCCAACACTTCTGCCTCTGGAATATTTGGGGTCACGATGGTCGCCTGTGGCAACAGCTTCGTGCGAAGTGCTTCGACCGCACTAACTTGCAACAAAGAGGCGCCCCCTTTCGCTACCATGACAGGGTCGACGACGACATGTTCGAAACGATATCGTTCGAGCGCCTTCGCCACCGCTTCAATTCGTTCAGCGTCCACCAACATCCCGGTTTTACAAGCGGTGATGCTAAAATCATCAGCTACCGCATCGATTTGTCGGGTAATCATTTCCGTGGAAATAGCCTCAATTCCATGGACCCCTAGTGTGTTCTGGGCTGTGATTGCAGTCAGCACGCTCGTCCCGAATACGCCGAGCTCTTGAAACGTTTTGAGATCGGCTTGAATGCCGGCTCCTCCGCCTGAATCAGATCCTGCAATCGTCAAAACTTGAGGTTTCATCATGTCGACACCTCGATTCGATTCGTCGGAATTGTATGTTGCGTCAATTGATGGAGGGCATTTAAAAAGTGAATCGGAAAGTCTCCCGGTCCTTCTGCTCGCTCACTCGCTAGCTCACCGGAATAAGCATAGCCTGACATGGCGGTCACCGTCGCTTTAAGGGCGTTCTTTTCGACTGCTAGACAAGCTCCGACCACTGCACTGAGTAAACATCCCGTACCGGTCGTCTCAGTCATGCGTTTCGTCCCGCCGTGTATTTCCATGACGACGTTCCCGTCGCTGACCATATCTTCTTTTCCAGTCACGGCCACGACACATCCGTATCGTTTCGCTGCTTCAAGCGCCAATTGTCGCGGTTCGCATGCACCGTCTCCAGCATCGACACCACGAGCTGCCCAATCGACACCAATCAACGTCGCGATTTCTCCTGCATTTCCTCGAATGGCCGTGACACGCACGTGACGCAAAATACGTTCGACCACATCTCGTCGGAATGACGTCGCCCCGACTCCGACCGGGTCGAGTACAATGGGGCATCCTGCCTCGTTCGCCGCCTGCCCTGCACGAATCATCGTGGCTTCGGTCATCGTACTAAGTGTCCCGATATTTAACACGAGCGCATCACTTATAAATGTCATCTCTGCCACTTCTTCGATTGCATCCGCCATGACGGGAGAGGCACCGATGGCGAGCAGTCCATTCGCCGAAAAATTCGCCACGACTGTGTTCGTGATGTTGTGAATGAGCGGTGCCTGCTTCCGAATCTCACTCCAAATCTCATGTCTCATTGGTTGACCTCCTGTGACAATGTCCACGACTCAAGTGTCCAAGCCATTTCCCAAAAAGCGACTTCGTAATAGCAACTCTTCAAGAACAGTTTCGTATAACGCACACGCTCTTCTTCTGTCGCTTGTCCTGCGAGCTCATCTAATCGATCGATTTGTTCTTCCACCAATTCACGGAACCACTCTGAGCCATACGTCGCAATCCAGGCCGAATAAATCGGATGATCAGGACGCTTGTCTTTAAGACGTTCGCCAATCTCGTAATACACCCAGTAGCACGGAAGGATCGACGCGAGCACGTCCCCGAGTGTCGGTCCTGCCTGTTGCATATGGAGCGCATACGCATAAGCGGTCGGAGCCGGCTCGAATGTCGCCAATTCGACATCCGTCACGTCGAGCATCGTAAAGAACTCTCGATGAAGTGAGAGTTCCGCCTCAATCGTGTGTAAGGCATGTGTTAAAAAACGGCTTGATAGTTCCATCGTCGGTGCGAGCGTCGCCCCCTTCGCCTGCACTTTCGAAAACTGATTCAAATAATAAGAGTCTTGCATGACGTAATGTCTGAACTTCTTCTCATCGAGCGTTCCTTCTCCGAGTGAACGGACAAACGGGTGATGAAAGCTTGCTTCAAACAATCCATCTGCTTCCTGACGTAAGTGATCTGTAAATTTCATATGAACTCCCCCTTATAACAGATAAAAGACGCCGCCTCCCATAACGGAAGCGGCGTCTCGAACAGTCATATCTAGGTGAAGCCATATGAGTCGTTTCGCCCACTTCCCTACGCTAGCGTGAACTAGATCAGGTTCAAAGGGTCTGGACCATGTCCATCTCAGCCGCGTAACGCGACTCCCCTAGTGGCAAACATTATGAAATTCAGTCGTCTTCGACCACATTCTATCAATTTTTTCATCAATTGCAAACCTTTTCCGATCCCGTTTTTCATTCTTCGCTTCGGGAATGGGTAAGGAAGCACATTGATAAGAAAAGGATGTGGACAGAATGAATACGATTTTATTGACGATTGCATTACTCTTCATCAGCTTGAACGTGTTTTGGTTTTTCAAACGTCAAACGTATAAACAGACAGGATTTGATGGGAGGTTGTTCGCTCAGTTATTCGTCAGCCTAT
Source organism: Exiguobacterium marinum DSM 16307 (assembly GCF_000620845.1). GTDB lineage: Bacteria > Bacillota > Bacilli > Exiguobacteriales > Exiguobacteriaceae > Exiguobacterium > Exiguobacterium marinum. The sequence continues at coordinate 624,954 of NZ_KK211189.1, read as the reverse complement.
TTGGTGTCATGTTAGGGTTCACGTTGATTTATTATGCGCTATCTCGCGATTCAGCCATTCTTGTGACCTCACTCGAATCCATGAATGCTGTCGAACCGACTTGGGAAAACCTCCTGTACTTCAGCGGGGTCACCCTACTATCGATTGGCTTTGGTGATTTGTTGCCAATCGGATTGACCCGATTATTCGCTATCATCGAAGGCGCAATCGGTATTTTATTACCGAGTGCCTTCTTCATCAAATCGATGTATCAGAAAGACGAGTGAAGATTTTCTAGCGTCCGGTGATGAGCAAAAACATATTGAACGCGACGAGACCAAGAGGAAGCATCGCAACCAAAATGATTGGCCATTTCTTTAAACGAATGCCGACAAAGAGGACGAGACTTCCGACTAAAAGGGCAATAAATGTCGTATATGGATTCATGAAAAAACGCTCCTTTCTCTATAAGGAGCGTTTCCCGGCTCTCGCCGTCATTAATCGTTCGAATGTCGAAGTGTTGCACATGCAGCACGGACGCGTCTCGCTTCTTCCTCCTGAAATACGAAATGGCCTTGTTCGGCGACGCGTTGCGCGCAAAAGAAAAAGAGTGATTGTAATCGGTCATGCGTGTCCTCAATGGCGCTCAGTTCAGCCGAGGCATACGTCGCCCCGAGCATCTCCCATAACTCTTCCGGTAAATGGTCGCGCATCCCGTCCCCTGACTTCCCAAGATTCACCGAGAAATCTGTCGCATAACCGATGTTCCATTCCATCATCTGACGGAGCATATTCCGCATGATGTCGAGGTGGTCGAGCGCATATAGCACTTGATGCCGCTTGATTCCTTTGACGACATAGAGCGACACCCACCAAAACTCATTCCAACAAGCCGCATACTCGTCAGCAGACGGATGTTTCACACGATACGATGTGTCTGACGGCGTCACATCTGGATGATCATCTCGGTCAAAGATGATTTGACTGAGCGAGTCGGATTCGAGCATCGCTTCAAGTTGATCAACACGCCGAATCGTCAAATCAAGACGGTGTCCGTCTACATATTGCACTAAAAACGTTACATGTCGTTCGGGATCAGACGTCTCAGGTGTCTGCATAATCAAGACCTCTCCAAACATGTCGATCCATGAGCGATCGGCCGCAACCGCTCTTACATCTTCCACGTAAAAGGCAAGATCGACATCCTGACATGGGTCTGGTCGGATGTTCGGATTGACGAGCGAGCCGTTCAAGACGACCGTTCGGATGTATTCACGTTCTGTTGCGAACGCAACCAGCTGTTCAATGATTTGTTCCGGCTTCATTCTACAATCGCCCCCAATGAGCGCGCGACTTGGATCGCCTGCATCGCGTCTAATTTTGTTTGCTGTAACGTCACGTTCGAAAAATCAACCCCATCGACGAGTGCTCCTCTGAAGTCGGCACTACGGCACACCGCATGTTGAAGTGTCGCCCGGGACAAGTCCGCCTGATACCAAACCGTCTCGGTCAAGTCAGTTCCGTACAGGTCCGCCTCAATTAAACGTACATGGGACCAATCCATCTTTTTGAGCGACACGTGGCGAAGATTGACGAATGACCAGTCCCCCTCTGTTACAAGAACGCCTTCAAACTGACTTTCTTCAAAAGATGACCCGGTCATTTTACATTGTTCAAACTCACTCGTGAACAAGTTGACACCATGAAACTGACAGTTCAAAAATGAACTGCCGACATGACGGGACGCGTTCCATTTCGAATCCGTGAAGTCACAATTGATGAACTGACAGCGCTCCGTTTGTAGTTCTGTTGCATCGACGTATGTGAAGCGACAGTTCTCGAACGTGACGTGTGACAGTTCTTCGTCTCGGAGTGTCACGTCACGGAAATCTTCGTCTCGATATTGCGTATGTGGTTGAAACATATGATCTCTCCTTCAGGTATACTAGAACAGATTACAAAGATTGGAAGTGATATAGATGGACATCGTATTTCCGACTGAACACGGCGTCTTCAATTACCGCGTTGCCGGTATTTTTGTAAAAGACGACCATTTATTGATTCACCGAAACGTCCGGGATGACTTTTGGGCATTACCCGGGGGGCGCGTGACGCTCGGTGAAGAAGCCGCAACCGCGCTCGCACGCGAGCTTCATGAAGAGTTGAACATGCATGTGACCGATACCTCGTTCGCTTTCGTGCACGAGAATTTATTTACGTACAACGACCAACCGTTTCATGAGATTGGACTGTACTTTTATGTAGATGGTGACCTCCCGCTCCAAGACGGAGATTTTTACGGATCTGAAGGAGATCACCTCATCTATCGTTGGCAAAAGCTTGACCGTCTCCAAGACGTCACGCTCTATCCAGAAGTATTGGGTCAACTCCCGAACCGTTTGCCAGTTCATTCACTAAACCCGTCTTGAACTTAGAGAAGCGATTTTAACTCATGTAAATGTCGAATCTCATACGTCGACTCCATCGTCGCGGCCACTTCTTTCGGATTGAACCAGCACGTATCTAGACCATACATCCGCCCACCGGCGATATCTGCCGTGACCGAGTCGCCGATGATTAAGCCTTTCTCTGGCGTTACATTTGGAATTCGGTCGAAAACATAGTCAAAGAACGGCTTCATCGGTTTTTGCGAGCCGGTCGCATCCGATACGAAGACGTCTTGGAAGTACGGCAATAGTCCCGATGACTCTAACCGTTTGAATTGAGTCTCCGTCACGCCGTTTGTGACGATGTAGAGCGGATAGTCTGCGCTCAGCGTTTGTACAATTTCTAACGCACCATCGATCATGTGTACGCCTGCATGTAAATAGTCACGATACTGCTGTTCGACATATGGTCCATCGACCGTGAGACCGAGCGAATCGAATAGTTTCGTGTGACGACCGACGAGTACTTCCTCGCGGTCTACTTCCCCACGTTCGAATGCACGCCATAGACCTGTGTTGATGTCGACATAGCGTGACTTCACCTCATCCGTCATCCGGACATTGTAGGATGCGAGCAATTGCTCCAAGGCGACGTGCTCACTTTGTTTAAAGTCTAATAGCGTGTCATCAATATCAAATAAAATGGCTTCATAACGTTTCATGGTTCTTTCTAACCCCTCTCTTCGTCTTAACTGTACAGGAAGTAGAAACGAACATCAAAAAAAGGGGGATAAACGTAATCCCCCTTTATCTTTTCTTGACGATGAACCGGATGGCTAAAACATCAGACTTGATTCTCTTTATTTTTCTTGGCCCAGACAAGAAAGAAAATTGCCATTCCGATGAAAAAAATCAACATCGAAAAAATCAATTGTTGCTCAAGTGGTAAACTCGTGCGAGCAAACGCATATTGCGGTCCAAATAAAAGAATCGGAATGATTAGATTAATCCATGTTTTTGTCCATACAGAGACGATGAGTAATGTGATTACACCAATTCCGAACAATACAAGTTGACCGACCGTACCGAAAACAACCGTCGGAGTATCGATGAAGATATCAAGCACCATCAAACCAAGAAATGATAACATTGGAATCGCAGCAAGCACGACATAGGTTACACCGTTTTTGAATTTGCTTTCCTTCGAGCGAACCGCCATAGTACGGAAAGCTTGTGAAGCAGCTAATAAGAAAAGGATCGCTACAAGTGGGAAACCAATCATTTGGATTGTTGAGAACGTCATCTCACCTTGAATGAAACTGCCAATAATAATGTATGCGAACAGGTTTGAAATCATCATCACAATGACTTTGATAAATTCATTCATGTCGAATGCCATCTCATGACCAATATACTGCATGTAGGAATTCGGACTTTGTCCAATGACATCGTCCACATCCTTCCCTGCTTGCTCCGCTTCTAACAAGTGATCCTTTAACTCAAAGACAATATCTTTCACCTCAGTCTCGGACTTCCCGCTCGACATGAGGTATACCGATAAATCATCTAAAAAATCACGACTTTTCTTTGAAAGTTCCATCTTTATTCTCCTCCCTGAGTACGCGGTCGACACCGCTTGAAACTTCTATCCAACGTTGTTTAAAGGCTAGTAATTCTTGTTGACCCACTTCCGTTAAAATGTAGTACTTCCGCTTTGGGCCTCCGGATGGAAGTTCTTTTTGAACCGTCTCGACCCATCCTTCTTTTTTCATCCGTAGCAGAACGGGGTAAATACTTCCTTCGCTCACCATTGTAAATCCATACGCCTGTAACTTTTCAGACATCTCGTAACCGTATGTCTCACCTTTACCAATAATGGCCAATAGACACCCTTCAAGCAGACCTTTTAACATTTGACTCATTGCCATGGCGTAACCTCACTTTCAATCAACTATCTTGTTATACATAATAGTAATGGAAACTAACCCCATTTACAACTACTTTGTAAAACAAGTTAGTTACACTTTTGGATGTTTATTTTTCTAAAACAAGTGAATACTTCTTATGGTGAAGAAAAAATAAAGGAGTGTTCAAATATGCATACAGATTTTACGAACATGTACATCAATGGTGAGTGGATAAGCGGGTCGAGCGAGAAGTCGATTGACAACGTCAATCCATTCTCGAACGAGACTCTCTTCTCGATTCGTTCAGCGGATGAAGATGACTTGAATCGCGCTTATGAAGCAGCGAAAGCGTCTCAAACGGACTGGGCTGACATGCTTCCGCAAGCACGCCGTGAGTTGATTGAGAAGTTTGCCCAGCTGACGATGGACAATAAAGACCTAATCGTTGACTGGCTCGTGAAAGAGTCTGGGAGTACACGTATCAAAGCGGAAAGTGAATTCGCCGCATCGATGGCCATCATCAAAGAAGCCGCGACGTTCCCATTCCGTATGGACGGGCTCATCAAACCTTCCATCGTCCCGAATAAAGAAAACCGAGTATATCGTAAACCACTCGGGGTCATCGGCATCATCAGCCCGTGGAACTTCCCGCTCCATTTGGCTGTCCGCTCGATTGTGACGGCTCTTGCGACCGGAAATACGGTCGTCGTCAAACCGGCAACAGCGACACCGGTCACAGGTGGGCTTCTTTTCGCATCCCTCTTTGAAGAAGCCGGTCTCCCGAAAGGTGTGCTCAATGTCGTCGTCGGACGAGGATCTGAAATCGGCGATGCGATTGTCGAACATCCGATCCCACGTCTCATCTCGTTCACAGGTTCGACCGAGGTCGGGCAAGGAATTGCGGAGAAGGCAGGTCGTCTGCTGAAGAAAACAGCACTTGAGCTCGGTGGAAATAACGTGTTCGTCGTACTCGATGATGCCGACCTCGACCGCGCCGTCGAATCAGCAGTCTACAGCAAGTTCTTCCACCAAGGACAAATCTGTATGTCGACGAACCGAATCCTCGTCGCTGAATCGATTCACGATGAGTTCGTGGATCGTTACGTTGAGCGCGTTAAACAGTTGAAAGCGGGTGACCCGAACGAAAAAGACACGCAAGTCGGTCCGCTCATCGATCATGACCAAATCGATCGCATTTTAGAACAGATTGAAAAAACGGTCGATGCCGGTGCGAACGTCCATACTGGCGGGACAGCGGACGGCAACGTCCTCGAACCGACCGTCCTCAGTGGTGTAACGAATGACATGCCGCTCGCGAAAAATGAAATCTTCGGTCCGGTCGCGGTCATCCTTTCGTTTAAAGATGACGAAGAGGCGTTACGTCTCTCGAACGAATTACCGTATGGATTGAGCGGTGCCGTCCACGGCTCGGTTTACCGTGCGACCAATTTTGCACGAAAAGTCGAAACCGGTATGATTCACGTCAACGACCAGTCGGTCAACGATGAACCGCACATGCCGTTCGGGGGCGAGAAAAACTCTGGTCTCGGACGCTTCAACGGTGAATGGGTACTCGAAGAGTTCACGACGCTTCAATGGGTGTCCATCATGCATGAACGTCGCGAGTATAAACCGTTCTTTTCTTAATACAGTCAATACGAAAAAACCAGGCTTGTCGGCCTGGTTTTTGTGTTGATTCTTCATTCAATGATCTCACGAAGTCGATTGGGGCTTTTCAATCACGACTTTTCCATGTTCATCTAGGAGAGGTGTCATCCCACTCAATCCTAATCCACTAGTCATTATGTAATGAACGCCCGTATAGCGATCCATGACAATCTTAATGATCCCACCACTCATATGCTGTTTCGACTTCAATACAAATCGTTGTCCCACGACATACCTTCTTCCTCTTTTTCAATTTAGAATGCCTTCACAATCATCTCATATCCACACGGAACATATACCATTTTTAACCATTTGAATCATTCTAAGAGCTCATTTACATCCTTGATGTGTTCTTCATCAACTTTGAAATACTCACTACTTTCCATACCTTTTGAAAAAACGAACTCGTCGCTGTCAGTTATCCAAAAGTTCACCATCAAATCCATTGTCGATTCAGCCGGATTATTGATGGTCACTACATATTGAGGAAGCCCTTCTGGTCGTTCATTTGTGATTGAACTCGTTTCAATAAACATTTTAAATTCCTCAATTTCATCGTCATCCGTCATCCTATTTTCAGAGTACACAATCGTTTGTTCATCAGTATAATTTCCAACAACTAGCTCTCGATCTTGTTGACCACATCCCATTAAAATAAATAACGGGATCACACTGAAGAAGGTAATCATTTTCTTCAAAGACATGTTCTCCCTCCTCCATATTTTAAATACGCTTACATATTATCATAGGCCATACTTTACAAAAAAGACGAACCAGGTCGCATTTCACGCCCCAATTCGTCGACAGTCTAAATCTTTAAGTTAGATTTTCTTCACGAACTCCGACTTCAGTTTCATCGCGCCCAGTCCCTCGATTTTACAGTCGATATCATGGTCACCTTCTACGAGTCGAATCCCCTTCACTTTCGTCCCTTGTTTGACGACAAGCGAGGTCCCTTTCACTTTCAAATCCTTGATCACGGTGACGGTGTCTCCGTCTTGAAGCGGGTTTCCGTTCGCATCTTTGATTTGGGACGCCGCTTCTGCTTCTGCCGCCTCGCTCGGTGACCATTCATAGGCACATTCCGGGCATACGAGCAATGGACCATCCTCGTACACATAAGATGATTGGCATTTTGGGCAACTTGGGTACTCAGTCATAATGTTTCCTCCATTCGATTCACTCGTTCCAGTATATCGTATGGTGGCTAAGTCTTTCTAGACCGTTCATTCTTCTGTAGGCGATGCAGGGCCTTCTAAATCAAGTTGATAAAACGATAAATCAAGCCATTTTCCGAACTTATATCCGGCCTTTCGAATCGTACCGGAATGAACAAATCCAACTTTTTCATGAGCACGAATACTCGTCACGTTCGACGCGTCAATTCCCCCAATGACCGTCTTCATCCCTCTCGTTTCGGCGATACGGATGATTTCTTTTAAGAGCTTGTTACCGATTCCTTTCCCGCGATAACCGGGATGCACATACACGGAATGTTCGACCGTGTAATGGTATGCCGGCCATGGACGGAACGGTCCGAACGTCGCAAATCCCATGACAACATCATCCTCTACCCATACGATGACCGGACAGTCTTGCACTTTCTTTTCCTCATACCAGGCCACTCGATTCTCGAGCGTCACCGGTTCATAATGATAGACGGCTGTACTGTTCACAATTGCGTCATTATAAATATGTAAAATCATTTGAAGATCATCTCGGCGACAGTTGCGAATCATCCCCACACCACCTCTTCGTTTTTTTCATTATACGAATCTCATCTTCAAAAGACACGAAAAAAGTGACCGGTTAATCAAACCGGTCACTTCGGTCATGCGGCCAAGCGGTCACACATCGAGGCACATTCTGTACAGACTCGCGCGCATTCCTGACAATGTGCATGCTTATGTTTCTCGCACTCTTGTGCACATGCTTTACAGATGATTGCACAAGCTCGAGCAAGTTCCGGAACAAATGCCGAATCACGCGTCATCGCCTCAGCAAGAAACGAACAGGCAGCAGCACATTCTCGGTCGAGTCGAATACAATCGACCATCATCTGTACATCTTTTTCCTCTAAACAAGATTCTAGACAATAGTTGCATGTCTCCACACATTCATGGAGCATTTCGAGTTCATTCGCATAAATTCGATGAGCCATACATCATTCCCCTTTCTCTTCTCCTTAAGCTCTTGACACGTTACTCTTCTTCCCTAATCGACAAAAGAAAAACGACCCGCTTCAAGAATCCGGATCGTTCACGAACTTGCGATATAAGCACGCAATTCGATTGAGAAACGTCGCATCATATTGTTTCGGCATGAAACGAAAGCGATAAAGACGATACATCCGTTTCAAATCTTCCCACTGATGATCGATTTGCTGGCCTTGTCTGAATCGTGCCAAATCGATTAAAAAAATTTGTCCGTTCGGGGTCAAAATAATATTTCTCAAATGAACGTCCGATGGGGTCAATCCGAGTAGCCTCGCTTGACGAAGTGATTCGTCCACTGCACTGATGTAAGTCGAATCAATCCAAATCCCCTCCGTCAGACACTCAAATAGCGTCTTTCCTTCGATGTAATCCATCACTATATATGACGCACCGGACTCATAGCACTTCGGAAAGTAAGGAAGTCCCTTTAGTTTTTCATAGATGGCCGCTTCTTCGGTTGCGATTTGTTCGTAACCTGGGAAGAACACTTTAATGACACGATCCTTTTCCTTTAAACGAAACACGGCCGCACTTCTTCCAATCCCATGTAAATGAAGCTCTGGGTGCATCGCCATCACCTGAAACGAGTCGCCTATCCGATCGAAGGTGACGTCCGCATATTGTTCATAGTTACTCATCTGTCACGCCTCTTTTCTGTTTCTCATTATTATCATAGCTTATTCAAGCTCATTTGACTCTAAAATCCGCTTGGATGATCGCCAAGTGACGTTCTTTCTCTAAAGACGTATAATGAATGGCGAGTGAAAACTAAGGAGGAGTTATTATGCAACGCATCGCTTTAACAGAGGAACTATCATTTTCACGTGTCGTTCACGGAATGTGGCGTCTCGCTGATTGGGATATGACCCCGCAGGAACGCCTTACATTCATCGAACAATGTATCGAACTCGGCATCACAACTTTTGACCATGCTGACATTTATGGGGGTTATACATGCGAAGGGTTGTTTGGGGAAGCGTTAAAACTCAAACCTGAACTCCGTGACCAAATGGAGATTGTTACAAAAACGGGCATCAAATTGACAGGATCATTCAATCCGGGTCAAACGCTCAACTATTACGATACGACTAAAGAACATATCATCGCGCAAGCGGAACGGTCGTTGAAAGAACTCGCCATTGATTATATCGATACGCTACTCATCCACCGTCCAGACCCGTTGATGAATCCGGATGAAGTCGCTGAGGCGTTCATCACGTTACGCGATAGCGGTAAAGTACGCGAGTTTGGTGTATCCAACCATGTACCAGCCACACAGAACTTGCTCCAATCACGTTTGCCGTTCCAACTCGTGACAAATCAACTTGAACTGTCTCCGATGCAATTGAAGCACTTCGAGGATGGATCCGTTGACCTTTGTCATGAAAAACGGATGCCACTCATGGCCTGGAGTCCACTAGCCGGAGGTCAGCTCTTCAAAGATGAACAGTATGCGCCACTTCGTGAAAAACTTGAAGACATTCGTTCACGTCATAACGCGAGCGGGATTGACTCAATCGTGTATGCATGGCTTATCAAACATCCGGCGAACATCATGCCGATCATCGGATCAGGAAAAATTGAGCGTGTTCAGACAGGTGTCGATGCTCTTCAAATCGACCTCACACGTGAAGAATGGTTTGAAATTTTGAAGGCGGCACGCGGTCGAGATGTTGATTGAAGGAAACTTCATCAAATAAATTCCACACAATTAGAAAGTGATCATTTAGATGAAATATCGACTTTTTTCAATATCTCATGATATCAACGTTTTTTCGTCAAAAACCGACATGAGAAAAAAGTGAAAAAGTAAAATTAAGACATAATTGGTTTTATCCCCCGTCCAGTTCAAGTTGGACGGGTTTTTTGTTTTTTTTTCGAAATAACACTTTAATTTTCCTAAGACTAAAGTCACAAAAAAATGGTGCTAGAATGGTGAAAGTGATTCATTGAAGGAGAGTACCGATGTGAAAAAGTACCTGATTTTCAGTACCCTCGTTATCCTGATTTTTTTATTCGGATGCGAGGAAGAACGCGCACTCCGTCTCCAACCCGCTCCTGAATATTATCAAGGACGTGCCTTGTTACCAAATGGACAACAAATCGAAATTCCAGAATCCGATCGCGCAACCATTATCGAATTGTGTCAACCAGACAACGCGACGCCAACGATTCCAAGTGGCAAAAGACATTGGCTCGGGACGGTCACATTAACCCAACCATTGACTGATGTCACTTCCTTATCCGCTTTTCCGACAGCTACTTTTTTCACTGTCGAAAATAAATCATATGTTCAATGTCAATTAGACGCCCTCACGTATGTTACAAAAATTGATAAGATGCCTGAGAGTTTAAATGATGTTCAATATGCAGCTGATGCTTATCCTGATGTTGCTAAAATTCGGTTTGCCGAACCTCACGAATATGCGCATTTTGCACAAGAGATGAAAAATCCGATAGGTAATGAGCCCTATCCAGAGCGAAAAGGCATCGAACACACCCTTTTCCACCTCACCATGCCATTCAATGGTGAGTTCGAACTGACGTTTGAATCTTCAGATGGCGAAGAACACCTGACAATTCCAATTCAATCATCACGTCAACCTTATTTGTCATTCGGACTCGGGACCGAAAAATCTGACGATACGTTACAATATGCGATTTATACAAGTCATGACCAAAATGACTATCAGGAAGTATTACGACCGAAACAAGCTCATATGTCACAGATGTTTGGTGCGAAGATGGCCTCACAACTTCCCACAGTTCTTGTACCCGGCCACCGCTATCCACTCTATAGCTTTACATTTATGAATGAAGGAACAGCTCAGCGCCAAAACGTTTCACTTACGTATCATGAACCTAAATTACTATATGGAAAAGAATTGGACGAAAAGATTCATAATAAATTAAGTAGTCAACGTCATGTCGTTTTCCATGATTTGGCACTTATCGGAACTGAATCAAAAGACGCCCCATTCCTCCAGCATGTCGGTCAAGATGAAATGAAATTTATTTTCCGCGCAATCAAACGGGCCAATGCGACTGCCTATGCAGGCAAACCTGCTCCTACACCTTACGTGACATTATTTAAAGGGGTATGCGCCCAAACGTTTGACGTCAGTTATGAAGGTACGAATGTGTACTTGACCAATTCAAAGACTGGATCTCACTTCAAACTGTTACGTGAAGACGCAATCAAATGGCATAACCTATTTGGAGAAAACAGGTGAATCAAAAATCAATTCGGGAAGAGGAGATTCGCCAAACCTTCCGTAATTATCATAGCGGATTATTCCGTCCCCAGCAGTCAAATAAGCAAAGGGAGCTTCTCGACTTGAGAGCTCCCTTTGCTTATTACGATTGATCCGGTTGTAAAACCGTTTGTTGTGTCGGAACATTTCCGATTGGTACAGTACGCTCGACGAGAACGTAACGCTTGCCTTCCACCTCAAACTTACGGTCGCCAAGATAGTGAGCGGCCTTTCCATCTTCGTATAGTTTCGACAAGATAGCAGGTACGTACTCTTCTAGCTTTGTATAGTGTTCATCAAGGGTCATGACGATATTGCCACCTTTATATCCGAGCCAGTAACTATAAAAGAACCAACCTAACGACAGTACTCCGAGAATTCCTAATCCAATTGTAAGTAGCTCCATCATGTTATTCCTCCAATTTTTTCATGACAATCTGACGTTTCGGGATAAACCCGATTTCGCCATAAAACGAAGCAGCATCCGTATTGCTCATCCAGTAGTCTAGTTCAATCGATTTGAATCGGTGGTCAAGCGCCCATTGCTCCATCCATTCCATCACACGTCGACCATAACCATTCCGTTGATACGTTGTGTCGATACTGATGTGATGAACATACACGGTTCGGACAGCTTGACGAAAAGCATTCGCTTCACTCACTTTCTCCTCGAACCATATGTAACCGATTGGAGTTGCTTCAAGCTGCATCACCATATAGTGATGGCCGGGTCTTCCAATCAGTGTTAAAAAGGCTTCATACATCTTCTCTTCCTCATACTCCGCAAAGAATTCTGGGTTCATCCGGAAATGATGCTCATGAATGGAACGATTCAACCGTGCGATGAGACGTGCATCGGTCGTAGGGATAAATGTGATCTCCATCATCCGGTATAGTTTGAAGAATTTCGATCTTCGTTCACACCGTGCGGTTTTTCAATTCCTCGCAACGTATGGTCATTCGAAGCTTGAGTCCCTTTCCCTCCTAGGCGACGTTGAAGCGGACGTGCCAAAAAGTAACCCACGAGGAGCGAAATAGGTAACACGATAAAAAATGTACCGAGTAGCGTCATCATATACCCTTTGTCTGTATCTCCGGCAATCATGCGGAGAAGAATGAACAGCCCTGTGAATATAAGTGCAGCCAAAGAGTATTCCACACATTTCCCGAGAAATCTTTTCATACGACATCTCCCCCTTTAAGGTTTGATGTATTATACGTCCATTCCCATAAAAAGGTTTCAAACCCCATGATTTTCTTTATACCACTGTGTCGCTAGCCGTTCCGTCTCGATAATCCAATTATGCTTCCCTTGAATGTACCCCTCCATATCTTCTGGGTGCTGCGCTGCGAGTTGAAGTTTCAATGCACCATAGTCATCTCGCACGTCAGGGAAGGTACGTAAGTAATCTCGAAAGGCGAGGTGTCTGATGACATCCGGATTCCCCTCTTCAAACACATGCACGTGAACCGTTCTCTCTTCTTCCCCTTTACGGAAATAACGCCGCTTCGGAATACCGTATTCACCGAGCCCTCGATAACCGAGCGCTTCCATCCGCTCCATATACGCATCGACTCGTTCAATGTCCCGTACGACCGGCATCATGTCAATGATTGGTTTCGCTGCTAACCCTTCGACCGATGTGCTTCCGATATGATGAATCGCAACGAGTTCCTCTTCGAATAGTCGACGCAACTTTCCCGCCTCTTCTTCAAATTTCCGCTTCCATTCCGGACTGTACTTCACCACTTCGACTTTTCTCATGATTCGTTCCTCCTCACTAAAATCAATACTCTCTATTGTCATCATACCCTTTCTAAACATCGCTCGACACGACGGATTCCACTTCAAAAGGTTTGTACACAAATAAAATGGGAAACCCTATATTAATGACTTGAGAACTGGAGAGTGAATGGATATGTTGACCGAAGAACAAATCGAAACGTTTAAAAAACGACTGTTGAAAGAAAAAGCAAAGACAGAAGGATATATGGATAACCGGGAAGAGACATATGATGAAGGAGAGCTCTCCCATTACGATAATCATCCTGCTGACTCGGGCGAAGAACTCTTTTTGCGTGAACGCGACCAAGCACTCAACGAACTTGATGAGGAGTTCTTAAGCGATGTCGACAAGGCTTTACTCGCCATTCAAAATGGAACGTATGGAAAATGTGAAGTATGCGGGAAAGACATTGAACTAGACCGTCTTGAAGTCATCCCGGAAGCTACGCTATGTATCGAGCACGCTCGTGCACAGGAAGAAGAAGAGCACGAACATGAACTTGATCGACCAGTCGAAGAAGACGTATTGAACCCGAATGAGACGGCCCGTCGTAAGGAACTAGACGGAACGGATGAACCCGGTCAAAAAACGGATGCCTTCTCACAAGTTGAAGATTATGGAAGCTCGGATACGATTGCCGATAGTGAAGGCAATCACGATCCGACACGCGAACAATAAAAGATGCCCTGACCTCAATCGAGAGGTTCAGGGCATCTGTCTGCTTAAAACGTTGCTTTCACTGGAGAGGCACCACCGAGGCGTTCTGCCACTTTCATCGGATTGACGGCGTTTCCAGCTGAAGTGGCCGAGAAATTGTAGTCCCCTTTATGAATTTCAAAATGTAAGTGTGAACCTGACGAGTTGCCCGTGTTTCCGAGTTGACCAATCGGTTCACCTTGGCGCACCGTCTGCCCCTTTTTCACATCGACTTTGTGCATATGGGCATAGACCGTCGTCCATTTTTGACCGTCTACGTTATGCTCAATTTGAATATGGTTTCCATAAGGTCCACTTGAGCTAACTTTTGTGACTGTTCCAGCTTCTGCGGCGTAAATCGGTGTGCCTGTTTTAGCGGCAATATCGAGACCGTTGTGGAATGTGTATCCGAACTGTCCGCTCGCCGCACCGAATCCTTGAGAGAGGCGTCCTTCTGCGGGCATTAAGAACCGATCAGGAGCCATCGCTTCGTACTGCTTCTTCAAATTGCTTAACTGATTCGTTTGCTGCTTATATTGTTTTGACTTCTCGTCATATGATGTCTTCACATCTTGACGGGTCGCTTCAATCTGTAGTTGTTCTTCTTTTAACTGTTTCAACGTTTCGTTTACTTGCTCTTTCTTTTCAACGAGTACATGATGCGCTTCCTCTGCATCGGCGGCTTCCGCTTTCGCACTCGGTAGGACAGAAGAAACGACTTTTGAAAAGAGTGATCGTTTTGTCGGAACAAGGTCTTCTTCCACTTTTTCTAACTCTATAGAAGTGCCTTCAATCTCGTCTCGCAACGCTTCCGCTTTATGGTCGACTTGCTTCAATTTTGTTTGAATGGCTTGAATGGATTGTTTCGTATCTTTTACTTGCTGTTTCGTTTGTTGCAAGGATTCTTCCGTATGAACAAGGTCTTGCGGGGATATGTCGTTAGCGGATACGGTTTGTCCTTGGAATAAGAGAACACCGGCACCTGCCGTCATGATGAGTTGTTTCCACATATATATAATAAACCCTCCAAATTGATACATTCATAAATTTTAAAAAAGCTACATGTGCGAATATACCACTAGGAGGTTAAACATTTCAATATATGAAGTTTTTCATTTTCGTTTCATAGATGACAGAATGATGTGAAAACCATAACGACCGCTTCACAATCGTTTCACCCACGTTTCCTCGTATAATATTTTGTAAGGACGACCCCAACGATTGAAAGAACGGTGACACCCATGCCACCCAACATGAAGAGCTGTGACATATGTTTGGGGATGTTCGTGGTCAACGCAATTAAAGTTAACGTGTTCCCACCGATCAACCCAATGATGCAAATCACTATTAGTCGCTTCATAAGGCATTCTTCACCATTTCAAATTGTGCTATCTCGTCTTGAACAAATCGTAATCGTTGTGCTGCTTCAATCCATTCAGGACGGTCCGACGTCAAGGTGATATGAAGTGGCGATCGGCTCGCAGCCGCCCGCAACAACCATTCCGCATCCTCGGCGTGACCAAAAACATCGAGCAATACATGATTGCGGTATAACAAAAAACCTTCTTGTTGATCTTCTACCACTTTCACAAGTTCCGCCTCCTGTTGGGTCACACGCACATCGCATTGCCAAATCGGAACATGCTGAGCTGTCGGATATAGTCGGTCGAACAGCGTTTGAATCGGTTCCGAAGTCATCTGAGCGGTCGTTACAAGTGGTACCGCTTGAAAGTAATAAATTTCACGTGTCGTCTTGTATCCAAGTTGATGATAAAGCGACAACGCCGCATCGTTCCCTTGAATCACTTCAAGTAAGCGAGTACCTTTGGCGCCCTCTTCAAATCGTTGCATCAACTCGGTCGCAACTCCTAATTTCCGGACGTGTGGGGCGATCGCAAGACCGCCACAACGCGTCTGCCATCCTGAATCAAGATGTGCAATCCCACTCAATACGACGCCAACCGTCTCTTCCCCGTCATAAGCGACGATTGAACGAGACGGCTGATTTTGGTCTCTTACGAGAAAGACGTCTTCAAACGTCTGCTCGTCGAATTGGAACGGAATGATATAATCAGAAAAACCAGTCATAAACGCGCGATATATATCTTGCAGTGGCGGATTTTGGCGATATGTAAATTGTGTAGACATATAACTCCTCTTTTCTGAAAGAAATGAATAACGACCGAAGGAGACTTCTCATGAAAATCACACTCGAACACCGAAATGAGTCGCACCAATCAATCCTTGATACATTTGATTTACCAACGGACCAAGAGAAGTACACGACTCTTCCAAAAGACATGGATCATTCATTACCTGATGGCGTTCATCCAATTATCGTCGTCGAGTCGAAGCCGATCGGTATGTTTTTATTACATGACAATGAACGCGTCGCTTCCTACACGAACGAACCAAACGCCTTACTGTTCTCCGCTTTTTCCATCAATTATGAGGAGCAAGGCAAAGGTTACGCTAAAGCGGCGCTCCGAGAACTCCCGACATTCGTACAACAACACTTCCCCCACATTCGTGAAGTCGTCTTGTCGGTCAACTTGAAAAACGAGGCCGCTTTTTCACTCTATACGACAAACGGATGGATTGATACCGGACGTCGAATCGGTGGGCCGATCGGCGAACAACGTATTCTTTCCTTATCGATTTAAGGCATACATTCGTGTCAAACTCTCAAATATGTTTTGCCAGTAAGTCAGAGGATGCGGAACTAAATCGGCTTGCGTAATCTGAACAAGATGATTCGTCATGGATGAGCTTCCTTCAATCGTGCACACTCGTCCTTCTGTGAGCGCCATCAGTTCATTTCTTTGAACAGCTACGACATCCATTACTTCCTGATCGTCAAAACGGAGCAATTCATCTTGATAGATGTAGCCGTACGTATGTGCAAACTCGCGATCAAGAAACCCGTCCAGTTCAATCACGTCTTCAAAGATTCCCTTAAAACAAATCAGGGTCTTCCGATAACGTTCTCACTTTTCGAACTTTCGCTGGTCGTCCAGTCCACCCGAGCGCCACAAAGAAAAATGCACCTGCGAATAAGCCAAATAGTGTGGTCAATCCCACTTGAACGCCAACGAACCCATACTGTTCTCCCATTTTCACCAGTAAAATCGGCGCGAACAGACAAGTCATACTGAGTGAAAGAAGACCTCCCCATACCCGTCGCTTTGCATTACCGATTGTAAACCAACCAAACGTAATCCATACACAAGCAACCAATCCTAGCGCCGCAACCGTCATCCACATTCGCCGCACCTCGCCTTTCGTTTTTCTTTCTATTCCCTATTTTTCTTATGATTCCTACTATTTTTTCAAGTAATGAGAGAATTTCCGGGTAAAGGTAAATTAGACAAGATGCGAAACGGGACAATGAAGGAGTGGGTTGATATGAGTTCACGATTAACCTTTGCCCTAGTCTTTCTCGGCCTTTTTTTAATCGTCGTTTATTGGATGAGTACGTGGAATGACAATGTTGTCGAAGGACAGATTGAGCGAGTCGATATTCCTCAGCTATTGATTGAATCTGAGTCCTCAGAAGAAATCAGCTTGCGTGTGATTTTGATCAATGACCAAACAGAAGTGACGGGTATCGTCAATAGCGTACAAGACTTACAAAGCGGTCAGCTCGTCACGATCGAAGTCATCCCCACCGAGTCCGACTTGAACATCGCGCGTACGATTGAAGTCACGTCGCCATGATTTTCTGAAATGAAGCGTAACTTTTCCAGAACTGTGGAATATGAGAAGGAGTCATAAAAAGGAGTGATTAGATTGATTTCAAATAAATTACTATCTGGAAAAGTAGCGCTTGTCACCGGAGCGGCCTCTGGAATTGGACGTGCCGCTGTCATCCGTTTCATTCAAGCGGGTGCAAAAGTCGCCATTCTTGACCTGAATGAAGAAGATACGATGCGTCTCGCTAGTCTCGTCGGAGAAGAACGGGCCATCGGCATTAGCGCGGATGTTTCGGATGAAGCAGCAATGAAAGAAGCGTATGAACGGACGATTGAGCGATTTGGTCGAATCGACATCGTCTTCGCGAACGCCGGACGAAACGGAACCATCACACCGATTGAACATCTATCTATAGAAGATTGGAACGGTGTTGTAGAGACGAACCTGACGGGAACGTTTTTGACCGTCAAACATGCGATTCCTCATTTGAAAGAGAATGGGGGGAGTATCATCATCACCTCTTCGATTAACGGCAATCGCTACTTTAAAAATTTTGGTTTCAGCGGCTATGCGACAACGAAAGCAGGACAGACCGGCTTTGCGAAAATGGCAGCTGCCGAGCTCGCACAATTCGGAATTCGCGTGAATTCGATTTGTCCAGGGGCGATCGATACGAATATCGACGATTCGACTAATCGGGACGATGCGTTGCTTGAAGAAGTCGTGATCCCCATCGAGTATCCACTTGGGAATCAACCCCTTGCCGGAAAATCCGGTTCCGCGAAACAGGTCGCTGACGTTGTCTTGTTTTTCGCGAGCAACATGTCGAGCCATGTCACCGGTTCTGAAGTGTATGTCGACGGTGCAGAATCCCTCTTGTAACTCAAAATCAGCTCACCTCGCATGAGGTGAGCTGATTATTTGAGGATTGGACTTTTCATGACCGCTTTTTGGTAGAATGGCTGAAATCCGAGCCGTTCCATATTACGTCCGGAGGCCGAATCGACTTTCGTCGTTACGGTCAGGACGTCACATCCAATCACTTTCGCTTCGGCGATTCGTTCCAAAATGAGTTGCGTCTGGTATCCTTTTTGTCGGTAAGTCGGTACGGTGCTCGTCAGAAACAGTTCTCCGATTCCGTCTTGCGTCGCTAGGATCCCACCCGCTACGACAGTGTCCTCTTCTCGGACGAGATAGGCGTGGTTACTCGGTAACGCATAAAACCCTTTGGCCGTATCGACTGTCTCTTGAAGAATCGTTCCAGATTCTGCAAATCCGGCCGCAATCGCGGTTGCCCATTCATTGAGCGTCTCATCCTGTACCTTTTCGACTTGATTCGAAGAAGCTGGTCCGTCATATTGCGTTACATCTAACGTCCACACGTCTAAAAAGTGATCGAGCGTATAATTGCGTTCTTGCAGTAAGCGCAGTAAGGAATCATCCGCTAATGGACAAACTTCGATATGTAGGCGAGACACATTTTTCCCACGCACCCACTTTTCCATCTGATGCAGGTCATAGAAGCTTGTCGGTCGGTTGAGTCCGAATCCGACTGCAAAGCTCATATTCCCCATTTTGAATACGTGCCCTTTACCTTCAACGTGCAGTTCCGCACCTTCATAGGGAGGGGTTTGTTTGCGGTGTCGAATATAAGCAGACGTCCCCTCCGCTTTTATACCTTCGATGCGTCGTGCCAATTCTAAACGTTTCACTCTGTTCCCTCCCTTGTTTCTTCCATGTTGAGTGTAGCATATCACGTTCGAATCAAGTGACCGAACCGGATCAATCGTTCTTTGACAGTAGGTACGAGTTCAACAGAATCGAGCACGGTGTCCCACTCCTCTAATCTCACATCGACCACTTCATCGATTTGTAAAGAGAGTTGTCTCAAATCAATCGACCGCTCGCTCGTGTATACATACAAATCTAAGAAGTACGTCTCGCGCTTGATCGTCGTCACGAAACGAAGCTGTTCAGGCAAGACACATAGTCCCAATTCTTCTTGAAGTTCACGGACCGCCCCTTCGCGACTCATCTCTCCCGCTAAAATCGAACCGCCTGTCCCTTCCCAAAGAAGAGGATATTTCTTATCAGGATGACGCCTAGAGAGTAACAGTTTGCCATCCGGATCAAATGTGAACACCTCGATGACCGTATGGAACGTGTTCGGTTCCAAGTCGTCACCTCGAAAATGGGTTCGTCCGAGCGGTTGCCGATTTTCGTCTAGTAAATCCCAGGTTTCCCGGCTCATGGACGAATCTCATCAACCACAAACGATGACGATCCTTGAATTTCTTCGAGGAATTGAGAGCCGAACAACATGGCCGGTGTAAAACTCCCGGCAAGCATTCGACCGGTACCGAGTAATCGTTTGACGACGGCGAGCGCCCCATACACGGTGAAAGCATACGTACTCGCCGTTTGAATTCGGACGACAATCTTTCGTCCTTCTGCATTTGTCGCTTCGCCCCATACGTAGGTCGATGATTTTTCACGTTCAGCCTCGTCCGGTCCAGATACGTTCTCGTCGACATATCGGAGCAATCGCTTTTGGACGGCGTCTTTTCCAAGAATCGGGCTGAACCATGACAAAGTACGCGCAACATAGGCAGCCGCTGTCGGCACCGGCACCCACGTCGTAATATTCGGGATGTCCGTCGTATAGTAGGCGGTCGAAACGTCTCCCCAAGGAATCGCAATCGCGGTGCGGCTTCCACGTCCGAAATCAATCGTTCTGCGCTTTGCCCCAATCGGAAATGGTGATAACTTTCCGTTCACACGCTCCATACTGCTCGATTCAAGCCCACGGACGGCTGTTTTCATCGTTCCTGGTGAAATGCCACCTGCCGCCGAAAAGCCGAGAGCGAGTGATGTCGCATCCGGCAATAGTTCCTTTAACTTTCGCGCCACACAGTCAGTCGGAATGACATCAAATCCAACGCCCGAACATATAATGATGCCACTTTCCTTCGCCTGAGCCGCCCGTTGTTTAGAATGGACGTATTCAAACACGTCAATTTCCCCGGTAATATCCAAGTAATGCGTGCCCGTCTCCAAACATGCTTCAATCATGACTTGACTCGTATCCGTGAAAGGACCTGCACAATGAAGGACTAAATCTACATCGTGAAGCGCCTCGATTGCGGCTTCACGACTCAATGCGAAAATCGATGTTTCGCAACCGAGCTCGTCTCCGAGTCGATGAATCGAACGCCCATTCCGACCGGCAAGAACCGGACGCATTCCGTCACGAACGGCTTGTCGGGCAACCAGCTCACCCGTATAGCCATTCGCCCCATAAATCATCCATCTCATTTTTACTCCTCCTTATGTAAGTTTGTCCTTGTTCGTTTCCCTAAAATAAGTTGAATCGAACGAAAAAATCTTGGATGACATCGATGATATACACACTTCCCGTTACAATAAGCAAATATCCGATTGGGATGAGCAGACTTTTTACTGCAGCTCGTTTCATCACGTCCATCCGATTAATCAGTCGACGATCGATGAGGAAAAACAGAATAGTCGCGAGAAGACTGAGCCATGACAAGACGAGTCCGAATAGTATATGTAAAGCGAACGAGGTGAACCACCTTGATCGTTTCGAACCGAATCGATTCGCCAACCAGTCACTGCACCATGAGGTCACGACACCATAGGTCAACATGATTGGAAAACTGACCGCTACATAGGCAACCGTCATCAGAAGGAAGCCACTCAGTACATCACTCATTCCTCCATTTTCTCGTACACCCGTCATGGTGACCCCGCACGCTAACAGAATCGCATAGATGGGCGAGGTGATCGATGCAACGATGATTTTTCGATTCCACATCTACGTTCCCCCTAATCCCTTCCAACTTTACACGACCTGTTCTGAAAACGCACAAAAACCAGCCTAAATTTAGGCTGGCTTCGCGATTTGTTAATTGTTTGCAACTTCTCCCGCTTTCGTACGGACCGATTGCATCGCTTCCGTCCATGGAAGGAGTTGGTCGATCATATCGTTGACCGATTGTGCTTGAACGTCTTTCGGAGCGAAATGCGTGCCGTTCTCGAAGTCTGTGAAGAGTGAGAGGGCAGGATGGACACGGACGTGAGCGATTGACAATTCACTCAAAACACCCCGTAGATGTTCTGTTGCCCGCGCTCCACCGACAGAACCGTATGAGACGATTCCGGCTGCTTTGTTGTTCCATTCGACGCGTAAGTAGTCGAGTGCGTTTTTAAGAGATGCTGAGATGGAATGGTTGTATTCTTGGACGATGAAGATGAATCCGTCCATTTGCGCAATTTTCTCCGACCAGGTCGCTGCGCCTGATGCGTCTTGACCCGCTTCACCGAGGAGCGGTAAGTTATAATCTGCGATGTCGATGACTTCATAGTTGGCATCGCCACGTTTGTCGGCGAGTTCTTTTACCCATTCCCCGACTTGTGGACTGACGCGACCTTCACGAGTTGATCCGAGTACGATTCCGATGTTTAACATAGTAGTTCCTCCTTGGTTATGTTGTGATGCATCTGATTTTCCAAACAAATGATTCAAGAAACTCATTTCATGCCCTCATATTCTTTCTCAAATGTTTTCGTGCTTCTGACCGTATCGATTGGTCGTACCATCGCCTCGATTTGCGAACGTTTCGCTTCGAGGAATGGCGGGAGTGACAACTTCTCACCGACCGTCTCATACGGCTCATCCCCCATAAATCCTGGTCCGTCTGTCGCCCATTCAAACAAGATTTGCGGTGCGACACGCGCATAAGACGATTCAAAGAAGAAGCGATCGACGTAGCCAGAAGTCGGCAAACCGAGCTGCTCGAGACGTGCTGTCCATTCATCGAGGACGCTACGATTCTCGACGCGGAATGCGACGTGGTGCACGGTACCGAACCCTTGACGTGCTTGCGGAGATGTCTCGTCGTGAATGACGATCACTTGCGCTCCGTTTCCACCTTCACCTCCTTCAAAGAGGTAGACATCGCCTTCTCGTCCAATCTCTTTGAACAGCACCACTTGCTCCATCACTTGTTTGAAATACGTGATGTCGGCAATCCGAATAAAGATGGGACCGAGTCCCGTGATGGCGTATTCAAGCGGGATCGGACCGTTTTGCCACGGCTCGCCCGACGCGATACCTTCGTTGAACTCATCCGAGATGAGCTGATACGCCTGCTCATCAAAGTCGATGAACGAGAGCGTCTTCTTCCCGAACTGTTCTTGAATCCCTTCATGCTCGACACCGAGACGGTTGAAGCGACGGGCCCAATACGTCAACGCTTCATCATTCGGCACGCGGAATGATGTCTTCGCAATCTCATTTGTCCCATGCTTGCCTTTCGGGATACCTGGGAAGTCGAAGAAGGTCATGTCTGTCCCGGCATTCCCTTTATCGTCTGCAAAAAATAAGTGATACGTTTGAATGTCATCTTGGTTGACCGTTTTCTTTACCAAGCGCATCCCAAGAATATGGGTGAAGAAGTCATAGTTTTTTTCGGCACTACTCGTGATTGCCGTGACGTGGTGAATTCCTTTAACATGATTCATCATTCTCTCTCCTTTTATATCTTGATTTAAAGATAAATGATTAAAATTTTTTGCGGCTTCTGCCCGCTTCCTAATTTATTTCAACTGTTCAATCGTTTCGCTTAAGTGCATCCCTTCAAACACAGCGTTCATATGCTCCGTATGTTTCGGGAAAATATCTTGCATCAGGTGCTCTCCGTTATCCGTCAGCGCCGCGTATGTGATGCGACGATCGCTCGGACAAGCCTTACGAATGAGATACCCTTTTTCTTCTAACCGGTCCACGACGTACGTCATGCTCCCGCTCGAGAGGAGAATTTTCTTCCCGATGACTTGAATCGGTTGATCCCCTTTATGATATAAAAACTCGAGTACGGCGAACTCGGTCGCGTTTAATCCGTAAGACGCCACTTCCTGCTTCACCAGGTCTTGTAACGACTGAGAGGCACGTAACAGCACAGTAATTGTTTTTAATGCATCAGATGGTTCCACCTGTCTCCCTCCATTGTCCAAGAGAGCCATTAACTTAAATTCGAATATCTTTAATTCAAGATAAATGTAACATGCCCTCATTCTAGCGTCAATCGATTTGATTCCAAAAATAAGACGGGTTGCCCCGCCCCATTCTCCTTTAATCATATGTCTCATTTAAGTTTCTCGCATAGAATGCGATGGCACGGCGGTACCTTGCGATACTCTCGTCCGGTTTCGGGCTGGCGAGTAACTCGAGTAACGCACCCGTCGCCTCTTCATGGCGACCGACGTTATAGTGCGTCATCGCCTGAAACACCTTGAGCGCCCCATGATTCGGGAATTGCTCGATCGCATCTTCAAATAACTGTTCCGCCTCCGCGTATCGACCGAGTGCCCGATACGTGCTGCCGAGTCCGAGATACGATTCTACCAACTCACCCCCGGTCAACCCGAGTCGGATGGCTCGTTCATAATGCGGCACCGCTTGATGCTCTTCCCCGAGCGAGTCATAGCACCACGCGCAGTATGCATGTAGTCTCGGATTCTTCTCATCTTTCCGTAAGAGCGATAGGAACAGTTGCTTCGCCTGCTCGAGTTGTCCCTCCTCGCGGAGACGAACGGCTCGATCAAACTCATTTTCTTCTGTCACGTCGGTCACCTTCTTCGCGAAATCTTGGTCTAACCACGCTTGTAACGTTTCATAATACTTACCGATATGTACCCCATCGACGAGTGCGTGATGGGCTTGTACGGATAGCGGCATGACCAGACGTTCGCCTTGACGCTCGAACTTGCCCCATGCGATGCGCGGTACGCTATCGTGTTGTTGCTGATGCGTCGGGTGCATGATGCTCGTGAACGTGACCCACGGGACGCTCGTGATATACAGTAAATCGTCGGGCTCTTCATCCCCGACCACGACTTCGTCGGCAGCTTGTTCCATCCGCATCGTCACTTCCTGTAAGAACGTCGGTAAATCTTCATTAAACGTAGCCGCACAAAAATTGAAGACGTCCTCGTCTAATATGACTGTGAACGACGGATGGACCACATCGTGTTCGACAACCTCTTCTCCACGGATCCGATAGCGTAATTCCGGAATCGCATTCGCCGCTCTCACCGCACCATATAAAAAGAGCTTGAAGAACGATTGATTGCTCGCTTTCGCATATGTATAGAGATTTGTCACATCCACGTTCGCCGTCACGTTGAAATGCGGCGCATCAAACGCTTTGAAAAACTCGAAGTGCTTACGTCGTGCCCACGTCTCGATTTCAATTTTTCTCATAAAAACTCCCCCTCCTACGCTCTTACTGTAGCAGAGAGAGTTTGTTCGCTCATAGCTTTTGTTTTAACTGTTCGTAATGTCCTTTTGCCAAATCAAAGTAGACGAAGTCTCCGCGTTCGATTCGTTCGAGCGTCGCTTCGAACTCACGCCATCCCCGCTCGACCTGCTCAGGCGTCAGCTCCCCACTCTCGGTCGCCTCCTCGAACTCATCCTCATCCTTTTTGACGATATCCCCGTTCGGAAACACGAGAATATCGAGCAATAAATCGTCCATGTATGGAATCCCATTTTCTTCACCGATTCCGTCGACGAGGTCGATATACCATTGCACGATCTCGCCTTCCGGATTGATCATAGCTGTCACACCGAACGGTTCATTGTCCGGGAAATATTGGAGCCAACTAAACCCGGCATCCGCCACAATGAATTCTTCGCCTTTATGCATTTTATATTGAGGTGCTCGGACCTCATCGATTTGGAACAAGGCGACCACTC
Organism: Exiguobacterium marinum DSM 16307; assembly: GCF_000620845.1. Lineage (GTDB taxonomy): Bacteria > Bacillota > Bacilli > Exiguobacteriales > Exiguobacteriaceae > Exiguobacterium > Exiguobacterium marinum. The sequence continues at coordinate 599,587 of NZ_KK211189.1, read as the reverse complement.
CGGAAAATTGTTCCGTCTGAACTCGAACTTGTGCGTAACGGTTCTTTAAAATCCGTTCCCAGTCTCGTCGATTCGCATACTTTCGTTTTGGCATATGAATCTCTCCCTTTCCGTCATCTCTGTATGATACAGTTCGCCAGAAGAAGGGAAATCCCTTGTTAGTCATACAGGTTATGCTGATTGAACCAGACGAGATGACTTTGCTTCAAGCGTTTCCGCTCGACCATACGAACGAACGCATCTGTCGAGATGAAACGATTCCCGGGATGAAGGTCGGCCAGCATCATGAGGATGAGGCGTGATCCACGTTCTCCTTCCTGAAGGGAGATATGTTCCATCTTCCCTTCACCATTGAAGCGATTGATGAACAGCTCGACTTTACACTCTTCTTTTAAGAGCCGGGTCGTCACGTACGCGACTTGGCTGATGATTGACTCGAAGTCGTGATGCAACGTGTAGCCAGATGGTCCACTCAAGCCCACTGCGAACGTGAACGTGTCGAGTGATGTCTTTTGAAAAACTTTCGACTGGACCTGCCCAAGTTTTGCCGTCGCGACCCAGTCAATCTCCTTGACCGGTTCCCCTTCATAAGGTTTCGACCCTAGAATCTGCAGTGGGTTCCGAAGTGGTGAAGCGGTCAAAGGACGATCTCCGAGCGCTAAACATTTCGTGCCGACCGGAGGGTGTAGCGTGAGGGAAGGCAGCACCGTCCACCGCTTCTCGATCGGACACTCAAGCAGATACGTCCCGAGATGAAACGGGAGCGTCACAGCAAGTACGCATTCTTCGATGTAGGCAGGTCCTCGGAATTCGGCTTGAATGTGAAGCATGTGACGAGCCTGATCTGCCCGTAACGTCAAATCCAAACTATTCGGGGACCTGTCGTGGGCTGGAAAGCTGAGCGCTGTATTGGATTTCAGTCGAACACGAACCGGAAGCCCGAGTCGTTCGACGACTTCACTTCCATCTAAAATCAGTTGCACCTCCGTCTCATCGCCAACGAAAAGGAGGGATTCATGAGTATGTATGTGAAGCCGAAGAGCTTGTTCCAACTGTTTCCGTGTCCGTTCAAAGAACCAAACGATGCCCGCAAGTAAACAAAGCGCATATCCGACAATCTCCATGTACGGGACGAATACGAGAATCACCCCAGCGAATCCATAGACCGGAATCCATTGTTTCTGTAGGGCGTTATGTGTCGAGAATGTCATCATCAACCCTCGACCGGCACAGAAACCGTATCTAAGATGTAGCGGATGATGTCCTGTTTCGTCGATTTGATGCCTCCTTCAAGCGTCAACGTCAGGCGATGGGCCAAGACATAAGGTGCCACGGCTTTCACATCTTCCGGAACGACGTACAATCGATCGTTCAGATAGGCATAACTTTGAGACGCTCGCATGAGCGCGATGGCTCCGCGTGGACTGACACCGACCTCGACGGATTGGTGTTCTCGTGTCGCATGGACGAGCCCGAGTAAGTAATCGAGGACATCATCTTGAATCGATACTTGCTTCACTTCCTCCTGGGCTCGGCGTAACTCGTCTAACGTCGCAACCGCCTCCACGGTTTTCCTCGTTTGGCGCATCACTTGTAAGAGGAGTTCTCGCTCTTCTGCGACATCAGGATAACCGACTGGAATCGAAATGAGGAAACGGTCGAGTTGGGCATCCGGTAACGGGAACGTCCCCGCTGATTCAATCGGGTTTTGCGTCGCGATGACGAAAAATGGTTTCGGCATCGGATACGTCTCTCCCCCGATGGAGACTTGTCGTTCTTCCATTGCCTCAAGCAAGGCGGACTGCGTCCGTGGAACCGCTCGGTTAATTTCATCAATCAAGACGATGTTCGCAAAGATCGGTCCTTGGCGATGATCGAACGTCTGCGTCTTCATATTAAAATAGTCTGCGCCAATCACGTCAGACGGTAACAAGTCGGCCGTGAACTGAATCCGAGAAAACGCGCCGTCGAAGCTAGCTGCAATCGTTTTGGCCAGTAACGTTTTTCCCGTTCCCGGTACATCTTCTAACAAAATGTGTCCTTCCGCGAGTAACGCCGTACAACAGAGGCGTACGACATCCTCTTTTCCTAAATACACCTCGTTCAACTGTTTGATGACTCGCTCCATGCCCATAAAATGACCTCCATTTTTTGTCTTAATCAAACTTTACCTTTTTATGGTAAGATAAACAACAAATAGTCTGAAAATTCAAAAGGAGGTACCTTCTTGCGCTGGACGAACAAGTTTTTTCTCATGATTGCCGCCACACTCCTCGGGACGTTCACGATAATGGTGATCACGACGAGTGTATTCGAATGGCTCTATAACCCGGAAACGATACCGGTCGAGGAAAGTCATAGTCCTCCGACTGATCTCTTATCGGATGAAGATGATGGAATTTTAATTGGTGAATCCAAAGCAGATTACCCATTTGAATTGGATCCTCAAAAAGGAAAACATAACTTTTTTGAGAGAATCACGGGATCTGGAGAATCAACACGACGAAATCTCGGGTTTTTCGTTGCTTTGATTGCGCTCGGTTGCCTGTCCTTGTATATCTATCTAAAACGGAAGCAACGTTTGGCGCGCGCACGAGATCATGTTGATTCAAACGCAGACCCGCTTTTCGAATCGCTACAAAACAAGAACGCTTCGTCCGTTTCGACGCTCACAGCGTTCACGAACGTCCCGATTCGCGATGCGCTGATCACATTTAACCAATCTCTCGTACCAACCAAGCGATTGCGTGCTCATGAGACATTGCAAGAGTGGTTCCGACGCATCGATTTACCGATGAACCCGTCCGTTTATCATGCGGTTCGCTACGGCACCTCCTCAGGTGTGACGATTTCTGAAGAAGATACACTTCACTTCAAGAGAACGCTCGATACCTACGCGACACGTCCTCACCCCGAGTGAGAATGTGCACAGGTTCTGCTTTTTCGTCATGAATGATAAAATGGTGGAAAATGTAAGTTGAGGGGATGAAATCATGAGACGATGGGCGATATTCGGATTAAGTGCACTTTTACTCACGGGTTGTACAGATACGGTGGCAGACAATCCAATCCCAGTCGAATCACCCGATGAACCCATCACCGAATGGACGCGCGAAGATTTCAAAGACGTCTATGACCAATACGAACAAACGAAACCGCTCCTTACTGCCCTTGAACAACAAGGAATCAAACCGTTTCGCGAGACGTTCGAACGCGTCATCATCGCTGGAAACGGCCTCGAGCATACGTATGCGGATATTTACCCATTCAAGCTCGATGACGGGACGTATGCTACCATTTTCGATAGTCAGGACGGAACGGTGATCAATGGATCTGAGTCGGTCGCTCCGCTATTTTGGCAAGAGGAATCCTTCCTTCAATACGTCGAAGAGATTGAAAATCGGAAATTCGGTACAAGTGCTCCACCTACCGATGTCGTCCTCACGCAGGATGAATTCCAAACGGTCTATGACCGCCATGCCTACACGTCAGCCCTCCTCGTCGAACTCGATGAAGCGGGTGTCGAACTGGTACGGGAGCCAATCGATGACGTGATCATCGCCGGGAACGGCGTGACCGAAGTGACTGCCGACTTGTTCGTGTTCGATGTCGAGAACGGATATGCCATCGTATACGACCAGGATGGAGAAATATTAAAAGGTCCCGAATCCATCTCACCGCTCTTTTGGAACGAGAAGGACTATGAGGACCTGTTAGCCAAGAATGAGGGGTAATTCCGTCCCCTTCCAATTTATGCTATACTCAAATCAATAAACGACCACTAGGGGAGCCTTCGGGCTGAGACGGCATGTTGCTGGACCCTTCGAACCTGATCTGGCTCATACCAGCGTAGGGAAGTGGCTTGGGATACGCCTCTGTATATCCACGCCATTTTTCCGTCTGGAAACGTGGCGTTTTTATTTTGAAAGGAGATTATTCATGCGTATTCAACAACTCACTTGGATGGCGATGCTCGTCGCCATCGCCGTCGTCGGCTCGATGTTCATCTCGATTCCCACAGGTGTCGCCCGCGCTTATCCGATTCAGCATATGGTGAACGTGATTGCCGCAGTCACCATCGGCCCAATCGGAGCCGTCCTCGTCGCATTCGTGACCGGACTCATTCGCGTCATGACCGGCACAGGGTCACTGCTCGCGTTCCCCGGTGGCATGATTGGCGCGTTTCTTGCTGGCATTTTCTTCGTTCGCACGAACCGCGTCTATGCGGCCGCTCTCGGAGAAATCATCGGGACCGGGATCATCGCCTCGTTGATTGCCGTCCCGTACGCGAAACTGTTGATGGGCTCGACGTTCGGTGCTTTCTTCTTCGTCCCGGCGTTCCTGGCCTCTAGTTTGACCGGCGCGCTTCTCGGTTGGCTCGTCTTGTCACGCGTCAAACAATTGCGACCGAGTATACTCAAATAAAAGCCCCTCAATTGGATGGAAATGGTAAACTATAGACAACATCTATAGAGGAGGGGTTTTATGTCTCGTTTCAATCAACTTGTAGCGAGTGGTATTTTGTTGTTTTTGTCCGGGCTTTTATACACGCTCGAACGCATCGCACTCTACATACGTTGGTACGCCGAAATCTCAACCGGGAGTTGGTTGGAAAAACCGACGTTTGTCGATCCGTTTCTCCAAAACTGGTTCGTTACCCTATTCTTCTTTGCAGCTATCGTTCTCTTTTCGATGGGCATGAATGCTACAAAAACAACAAGTCCAGCCGAGAATCCGACCAACTCATGACGGTCGGTTTTTTGTATGATAGACCCAAATCGCTTCACCATTCCATTCATCAATTAAGCCGCTGTCGACAAAGCCGTTCTTCGCATAAAATCGTTTCGCAGCTTCATTCTCTTGATGGAGGCTCAGGATGATCTCATCTACATCGTATCGTGTCTGGATAAATGCCACTGCGATGCGTAGACACTTTGTCCCGATGCCTTTTCCCTGTTCGTTTTGATCCATCATGAAACGATCGAGCCACACATACCGTTCTGTCTGGTTTTCTGCTCCGACCATCATGAAGCCAACCGGTCGCTCACCGTCATAAAATGCATAGCTCTGCCAATTATATTTTGTATCCTCGACCATCTCTTGAAGCGACTCGGCATTTGTCTCGATGAATCGGGACTGTTTCTCGTCCACTGTCAGGGCGATGACCGATTTTCGATTGACTGCATCAATCGGTTGAATCGTGATTTCATTTCCTTTCATGCTTTCACCTCATTGATTTTCTCTCTCTTTCATACGCTTTCTCCCGTAAAAAGTTTCTTCCCCCGTATCTTCGAGATCATGCATTCGCTACACTAGAAATAGAAAGGGAGGTTATCACATGTTCCGAATCGGAAGTATCTTCATTCCCGTATCAGATGTAGAACAGTCCCTATACTGGTATACCACTTATTTTGATGCCAAAGAAATTGGTCGTTGGGAAGGAGGCATCGGTTTGTGTCTACCAGACGGTTCGACTCAGCTCGGATTGATCCAAACCTCGTCACCGCAACCCACAACGTTCAAAGATGCGTCAGGACAAGCCCATGTCTATTTCAACGTCATTTGTGAAGACATCCAGTTCGCGTATCAATCGTTTGAACAAGCAGGGTTGATTGCGACACCGCTTCACGATTTCGGAGGCATGTCTTGCTTTGACGTACGAGACCCGGATGGACATACGATCAGTCTTATCTCGGAAGATGTGACTTCCCCGTTCCACCGCGATCGCGTGAACGACCTACAAACGAAAGGAAAGTCTTAATGAAACAAATTCACCATATATGTATACAAACACCAGATTATGCCGCTTCCAAGTCATTTTACGAAGCGCTCGGTTTTGAGCTCGTTCAAGAATCGCCAAATTTTCATACGCGTGACTTCAATAGTTGGCTCAAGCTCGGGGATTTTTATATCGAGCTCCAGACTGCTAAAACGGATGAAACGTTACAAGATTACTCGAAACTTGTGGCCGGTCCCGTTCATTTCGCCCTCTATGTAGATGACCTCGAAGTGGAAGTTGCACGACTCGAACAGCTCGGCGTCACATTCTTGCCGAAGCACGGTGGCAACATCTATTTCGTCGTCGACGGTCATTTAAGTAAATTGAAAGCACCGGAAGGAACCATCATCGAACTGCGCGATACGTTTCTGATTAACTGAGGCCCTGTGCCTCTTTTTTGTTGAACACATCTTCACGTTTCCCTCACTCGTCTCATCGGGAATGGGTATGAAAAGGATGTGTTGTTCATGATCAAATATCTCGATTATTGGAGCTACTTGTCACTCTCCCTGGCAAAGCTCTTCTTTTTTAGCTGGTTGACCGCGACGGCGTTCGACTTTTCGTTCTTTCTCATCAACTTGGCGACGATTTTGCTCCTGACGAGTTGGGCACTTGCCGTGTCTTATCCGATCCGCCGATGGATTTTATACGTTTCTCTGTTCCTGCATAGTACCCTGCTCGTCTCAGACGTCTGGTACTATCGCTATTTTGAAGACTTATTATCCGTCGCTTTACTATCCGATATCGGGCAGATGGGAGATGTCGGGGGTGGCTTTTTGACGCTCATCCGCCCAATCGATGCGTTCTTCTTTATCGACCTCATCATCTACGGTTTGATTTTGCGTTATATGAAACGTCATCCTGTCCGTGAAGTGAAACGGAACGGAAGACGGTTGGCGATTGCCGGCTTCACACTTGGATTTCTTCTTTTCACGATCCCTCTCACGCTCAGTTATCAGCGTGGCGAAAAATGGATTGCAGACGACCCGATCTCGAATATGCGTGAATACTACCATCTTGGATTTTGGGGCTATCACGCGATGGATGTCGCTCGAGGCGTCGAACGTGCCATGGGCTGGAACGAAGCCTTGACAGACGAGGAGCGTTCTCAAATCCGAGCACTTTCTTATCAGGAATTAAGTGCCCCGAGTCAGGATACGAACGTCATCGTCCTACAACTCGAATCATTCCAAACATCCGTCATCGACCAACAAATCAACGGGCAGGAATTGACCCCGAATTTGAACCGATTGCGACGTGACATGCTTTACTTCCCGAACGTGTATCATCAGACACATGAGGGACGGACGTCCGATGCAGAGTTCATCGTCAACACGTCACTCTATCCTGTCAAATCTGGTTCCGTCTACACGCGTTTCCCGGGAAATAATTTCAGCGCACTCTCTCAATCATTGAACGAGGCGGGCTATGATACAGCAGCCATGCACTCATTCCGTAAAGACTTTTGGAATCGGGATGATTTTTACGACAACATCGGGTTCAATCATTTCTTTAGCGACAAAGACTATCCCGATCAAGGAATCATCGGGATGGCACTCAACGACCAGGAATTCTTAAATACGTCGGTTGGATTTATGGAAGAGTTGGATGAACCATTTTACGCATTTTTAGTCGCTTTAACGAGTCATACACCGTACGATATCCCGGAAGACGAGAAGCGGTTGGACCTATCTGATATCGATGACCCCCTTCTCGAAAACTATTATCATACCGTTCATTTCGTCGATGCCGCAGTCGGTCAGTTCATCGAACGATTGAAACAAGATGGGCTGTGGGATGAGACGCTTCTCGTCATGTATGGTGACCACGATAGCGGTCTGACGGCACCTGGAGAAGAAATGGCTACCATCGAAGAAGTGGACTCGGCGGTTGACGCGTTTCAACTCGACCGTGCTGTCCCTCTCTTCATCAAACCACCCGGATTGACGACAGGAGAAGTCATGGAGGCGAGCGGTGGACAAATTGATATCGCGCCGACGATTCTCGATTTGCTTGGAATCTCCCCAGCGTATATGCTCGGCGACTCCTTATTGAATGATACGCCGAATCTGACCGTCTTTCGGACGGGTGCCTTCCGATACGAAGATATTTATTACGAACCAGACTTGACCGAACGAGCAGGGAATGGCACGTGCTATTCCGTCGAGACAGAAGAACCGGTCGTCTTTGATCGATGCAGCCCATATATCGACCGCGCGACCAACCAGCTCCGTCTCTCGGATACCATCATCGAGAAAGATGCCCTCTCACAAATCAATCCGTAATCGAAAAGCCTCCCGAGATATGTCTCGAGAGGCTTCTTTCCTAAGTGCTACGCAACTTGGTAGACACGCTTGTACGACCAGTTCAATTCCACACACAATCAGAATCAGACTTCATGTAGCCGATAGACCTCACGTACAGCGAGAAGCTCTCCGGCTTCATCACGATACGCCTGATAGTGCGACGAATGGATATGGTGATTGAGTGCATTTTCATCCTCGTACTTTTCATAGAAGACAAACGTACCTGGCGCATCAATTGCCTCGTGAAGAACGTACGCGAGACACCCTTCTTCCGCTCGTGACGGTGGAATCACACGGTTCAACGCATCACGTAACGCCTCTTCTTTTCCAGGATGGGCTTTCAAGATTGCGGTAATGACGATTTCCATACAGTATTCCTCCTTAGATAATGGACCTGACTTTCTGTTCCCGAATCTACCGCAATCTATCCCAAAAAACGGATATCTCATCATACGAGACATCCGTTTCTGCTTATGACTTTTTCTTTGACCGGAATGGCCACCAGACACCATCGCCAAACGAAATCGTAATGGCTGGAATTAAAAGTGGTAACACAATCAAGCCGTATAGTAATAACCCGGTGATGACAATCGTTGCAATCTGGACGAGACTGAGCACACCTGACGGAATCATCGCACCGAACGTCCCGGCGAGGATGACCGCGGCAGTCATAATGACGGTACCCATCTTCGTCATCGAATAGATGAGCGCCTCACGGACCGCCTTCCCATTGATCGTCTCTTCCCGGAATCGATCTAACAGGAAGATGGAGTAGTCAATCCCAAGGGCAATCAACATGACGAAGCCAAAGAACGGAACGGCCCAGCTAATCCCGTCATAGCCAAGTCCTTCTACAAAGATCAGCTCTGTGATCGCCGCTGACGTATAGTACGTCAAGAGAAGCGAAGCAATCATATAGAGTGGCATGATCATCGAGCGGAACAGTGCTGTCAAGACGATGAACAATGTCACCAGCATGATCGCTACCGTTCGATTGAAATCATTCGTCGATGTTTCATTTAAATCGCTATTGATGCTCGAGATACCGGCATATCCGATGGTCGCCTCCGCATACGGTGTTCCCGTCACGGCACGATTCATCGTCTCTTTGATTGTCTCGACGGTATCAATCGCTTCTGGCGAATACGGGTCCATCTCTAAGACGACCTCGAGCTGAGTCGCCATTCCTTTATCGAAGACATAGCGTTCGACGGCAGGTGAGAATTCATCCGATGTGAGTGTCCCTTCCGGAAGATATACGCCTGTCTCCCGAAGCGCATCTGCTTCACTCAACTGTTGTAAGAACGAAACGGCTTCGCCGAGACCAGACTCAATTTGCCCTAGCCCGTCGTTCGCTTCGCCAACGCCTGTGGCAAGTTGTCCCAATCCGGTGCTGAGTTCACCAACCTGAGAACCTTGTGCATTCAATGCGGACGCTGCTTCGTTGATTCCTGACTCGATTTGTGTGAGCCCTGCTGACACTTGGCCGAGCTGTCCGACTGCGGCCGGGATGTTTTGAGTCGCTGTCAATCCTTGTCCAATGAGACCAAGTTGACCATTTAACTGATTCAGCCCAGCTGCTGCTTCTGCAAGTGGCGCCCCAGCATTGGCTGAACCACTTGGCAATTGTCCGACGACCGCGTTTAGCCCCTGCTCAATCTCATCTAATCCAGTTTGGACATCTCCGAGACCCCTCTGTGCTTCAGTCAAGCCTTCACTGACTTCGCCGAGTTGCGTGTCCACATAAAAATCGTCGATCACTTCACCAGTCGGACGTGTGAGCGCACGAACACCGCTCACCCCATCAACTTTTTCAAGTTCGCTTGCGAACATTTCAATGTATGGGACTTCTGATTCTGTAATGGCTTGATCTTGTTTCAAAATGACCTGTACCGGAAGAGATTCCCCTTGACCAAACCCTTCAGAAATCAAATTCAGTCCACGAACCGAATCGTACCCGTCTCCAATCTCATCGACCGTATTGAACGAACGGGCATCGTCATACGTGAATAGGACCGGCACCGTAATCAATCCAACGACCAAAATCGATACGAACGGGCGATTGACTGACAATCGACTCAATCCAGCCCAGAGCTTGCTGTCATGATGTTCGCTCGCCTTTTTCGACGGCCAAAACAGTCGCTGTTTGAGCGTCGCCATAAAGAACGGGACGACCGTGAAGAGAATCAGCAGCAACACCGCAATCCCGACCGCAACGGCGACAGCTGATTTAAAGATTGGAAAATCTGCAAATCCGATGGCAGCGAAACCGACGAATACCGCGAGCCCACTAATCAAGACCGTCCGTCCTGCCGTCTTGTACGTATTGACGATTGCGTCTTCGATGGCACGCCCCTCACTCAGCTCCTCTTTGTAACGGCTAAGAAGTAGAATACAATAGTCTGTCCCAATCCCGAACAAGATGGCGACAAGGAAGATTTGTGTGTAGTTGGATACCGGGAACCCAAACCAATCCACAAAGAACGCGACAAAGGATTGACTTAATAGGTACGTGAAGCCGACCGCGATAAGCGGGATAAATGGGGTCACGATGGAACGGAAGACGAGAAGAAGTAATCCAAAAATCAACACGACTGTGATGATTTCTGTCTTTTTCAATCCTTCCTGTGCACTTAGGTTCACATCATTGTTAATGATTTCTTCCCCTGTGATATATACTGTTTCCTCTTGCGGAAGCACGTTTTCACGGACATCATCGGCAAACGCATTGATTTCTTCCGTCGTACCTTCTACCGTGATCGGGACGAGGACGATGCGTCCGTCTTCTGAGACAAGCTGTGCCTCTGTCTCCTCGTTTTCGAACGGGTCGAGAACATCGGTCACGACCGTTTCGTTTTGTTTAAGTTCTTCGATGACACGCGCGACATCTGTTCGCTCTGTCTCACCAATCGACTCGAACTCGTAGACGAGCGAGATGGTCTTGTCACTCTTTCCGGCTTCATCTAAAATCGCTTGTGCGCGTTGTGAGTCCATGTCGTCCGCAAGTTGGAAACTCCCTGCCTCTTCTGCTTGTTTCGTTAAGTTAGGTGCTGCGACAAATAATGCTGCCGTCAATACGATGAGGGATATGAAGATTCCCCAACGCCATTGAATGATTTTATGCACGTGTTATTCCTCCCCGATTCGGAGCAATTGTTTTATTTTTCGGAACGTCCGAACAAACTGCTCAATTTCAATTTCGTCTACTTCTCCATCGATGAGGGATTCCACATATCGATAGACGGCACCGTCTACTTCTTCGACGAGCCGTTTTCCTCCTGGGGTCAATTCAATCAATCGTTCGCGCTGATCTTGTCCTCGTCGACTCGTGACGAGTTCTTTTTCTACGAGCTTTTTGAGCCGATTCGAGACCGCGCTTTTATGAACGCCTTGTTTTTGTGCCAATTGCCCAGCAGGAGTTGGTCCAAATTGATCGAGTAGCTTCAACAACTGTATTTGTTCACGAGAATAGTCTCGCCATACATCGCCTTCCATCGCTTCGATGACATGTTCTGTCCCGTGGAACATCACTTCTTCAAACAACTGCACCGCTTCACGCATCAATGCTTTCATTATAGTTTACCCCCTAAACTAGATGATTATAGTTTATGCCCTAAACTAAGTGACGTCAAATAAAAAGACCGATAAGGAATTTCCTTATCGATCCATGTTTTTTTCGATCGCTTCTGCCACACGTAACCCAGACAGATAGGCGCTTTCGAATCGCGTTCGTCCAGATGGGTCATCGGACTCAAGGAAGACATCCCCTGCTAAATAGATCGGATGATGGCTTACTTGATAAAACGGTTCATGCCACACGTCCTTCGCTTGCGCGTAACGCCAACGTTTCAATTGTCGTGTTTGGATGCCGATGTCACCAACCTCCTCACGCACCAATCGTTCAACCTCTATGAGCGTCTCCGTTTCCGGGTGTTCAAACCAGTCTTCACTCCACGTCTCTTCCATATAGACACTAACGAGTGATGTCCCAGAGATTCCTTTTTGCCGATTATTGATAATTTTTAATACACCGGGTACCAGGTCTTGATCGAGAATCCCATCTGTCCCGATCTGTACATCACCTGTGCATTCAAAGAGACCGACGAACGTCGGCGCATACACGAGTCGCTGGAGTGAGGGCTCGATCTGGTCGACCAAACTTCCGAGTAATTCGAACGATTGCGGAAGTGGTGCCGTCATCACGACTCGATCGTATGAACGTGTCGTCACGTCTGTCTTAATCGTGACGGTGCCGTCTTCTTCCACCTGAACGTTCTCTACCCGTTCATTCAATTGTACGATCAAACCTTCGGCCAGCCGCTTCGCGAGTGCATTCATACCGCCAATCGCGACGTAACGAGGATAAGGATCGGCATACCAGACACGCACCCAGTTCGCACTCATCCACGACTGCACCTCTCGTTCGAGCGCATCTCCACGTACCGTGAAATATACCGCTCCGTGGTCCGCCCGCCCGTCACCGATTCGACGCGTTGCCAAACGTCCCCCGACGCTTCGGCTCTTTTCAATCAGTTCAACAGTATGACCTCGACGCACGAGTTCACGCGCTGCGACGATCCCGCTCAGACCGGCCCCGATAATTCCAATCTTCATTCCGCATTCCCCTTTCTCTTCATGAAGATTGTAGCACGTTCATTTAACTCAACCTCTGTTTGATATGCTTCAGGCTGACTTGTCCCATTGTTCGTCGTACGTTCAGCGCGTGTCTTCATACATGACAGCGAAGCGCGCAACGACAAATGGCCGGACTAAAATCGTCGCTATAGAAAGGGATAACGCAGAAAGTAATACAGAATCGACGACCACGAACAACGTGAAGCCGGTCACGTAAATCGGGATGAACGGCAAAATCAATTTGAATGCCTCCCATTTCTGACCATTCATCAATGCGCGTGACTTCGTGATTGAATCCATGACTGACATCTCCGGCTCATCCCGTAAAATAAAATAAGTGAACGCATAGGAGAAGTATTTCATGATTCCTGGGACAATGAACAGAAGTGTCCATAGCGTCTGGAAGATAGCTAGTAAGATAACAGCAGTCACATTCTTACCAAATCGTTCTTTCATCGGTCGAAATACATCACGAAACTGCGCGTCTTGTCCACGAACGATTGAAAGGATAACCCAGTGATATCCGATGATGAGTGGGTACAGTATGAAAGATAAAACAATCGTACTTAAAAGAAATACAATCGCCTGTAACGAATCGGCTTCCGCTCCATACAATGTCGGGTCGAGTATTGCGCTAAACTCTAAAATAACAGCACAAAGAAACGACCAAGCTAGCAGTAAGCTGCGTTTTCCATTGATTGCTTCATGTGTGCGCTCTGTCCATGTTTGAATCATGTTTCAAATCCCCCTTTTGATTAATTGTATATACGCAACAGAGCATGAAATCGTTTCACCGCGTGGTGCCGTTAAGTGCTTCATCTACTTGTTAGATTGCTCATTGCTCGAAGGTTCGTTCACTCACCGCAACAAAAAAGACCAAAACCCCGAAAGGTTTTGGTCTTAAATATTATTCAACCGTTACAGACTTCGCCAAGTTACGTGGCTTGTCGACATCACAGTCGCGGGCAAGTGCCGCATAGTACGAGATGAGTTGAAGCGGAAGAACCGTCACGAGTGGCGTGAGAAGCGGTTCAACACGTGGAAGAACGAATGCGTCGTTCTCATGCTCCATTCCTTCCATTGAAATCGTACATGCGATGGCACCACGCGCCACAACTTCTTTGATGTTTCCACGGATGTTGAGGTGTGTGTTCGGTTGAGACACGAGCGTGATGACCGGTGTCCCGTCTTCAATCAACGCGATTGGACCGTGCTTCAGTTCCCCACCTGGGTACCCCTCTGCTTGGATATATGAGATCTCTTTAAGTTTCAATGCGCCTTCGAGACCAACATATGAATCCACTCCACGTCCAAGGAAGAACGCGTTACGTGATTCTTTCAAGAACTTGTCTGCAAGCTCTTCAAAGATTTCTTTTTGTGCCATGATCGAGTCCATCGTTGTTGCAACGAGTGCAAGTTCTTGCATCAAATCAAACGGGAGTTTCTTCCCGTTCGCACGAGCGATGTCGTATGCGAGAATCGCGAGGACGGCAATTTGCGCCGTGTATGCTTTTGTCGACGCGACCGCGATTTCTGGTCCTGCATGGAGGAGCATCGTCTCGTTCGCTTCACGCGACAATGTCGATCCTGCGACGTTTGTTAACGTGAGCGCTTTATGGCCCAATTTTTTCACTTCGACGAGAACGGCACGGCTGTCCGCTGTCTCACCGGATTGTGAGATGAAGAGGAAGAGTGGCTTCTCTGTCAAAAGTGGCATGTTGTAACCGAACTCTGATGCGACGTGTACTTCAGTCGGTACACCTGCAACGCGCTCGATCAATTGCTTCCCGACAAGACCAGCGTGGTAACTCGTACCGCACGCGACGATATAGACACGGTCTGCTTCCGAGACGAGCTCGCGCACGCCTTCTGTGAGTTCGATGTCACCGTTCTCGTTCTGGTAATGCTGGATGATATTACGGATGACGGCCGGTTGCTCGTCCATCTCCTTCAACATGTAGTGCGCGTACGTACCCTTCTCGATGTCTGATGCATCGATCTCGGCCGTATATGGTTTGCGTTCGAGCACGTCGCCGTCGAGCGTCTTGATCGTCGCCGTCGAGCGTGTGAGGATGACGATCTCGCCGTCGTGGAGCTCGAGATACTGGTCTGTCACCTGGAGCATCGCCATCGCGTCCGATGCGACGACGTTGAACGTGCCGTCCCCGAGTCCGACGAGGAGCGGTGACTTGTTCTTTCCGATATAGAGGCGCTCTTTGTCCTCTGAGTCGATCATCGCGATTGCGTACGAGCCGTGGAGGTCCGAGAGCGTCTTGCGGAACGCCGCCTCGACATCACCGAGCTCGACGAAGTGTTTCTCCATGAGCAAGACGATGACTTCCGTGTCCGTTTCTGAGAGGAACGGGACATCAAGCGTCTTCTTGATGAGCTCGTCGTTCTCGATCACGCCGTTATGCACGAGCGTGAAACGTCCTGTCGTGCTCTGGTGCGGGTGGGCGTTCGGTACGCTAGGTACCCCGTGTGTCGCCCAACGTGTGTGGCCGATTCCAATCGTGCCGTCTACTTCTGCTGGGATGATTTCGCGTAGCGCAGCAATGCGACCGACTTCTTTGTGAACGTTGACATTATCATGCATCAACGCAAGACCTGCCGAGTCATAGCCACGGTACTCGAGTTTTTCAAGACCTTTGAGAAGGACTTCCTTCGCTCCGGTATTCCCAATCATTCCTACAATTCCACACATAAATAAATCTCCTCTATTCTTCGATTTCTCGAAAAAGGAAACGGGCTTTTTCTAAGAGCTGTCAACACACACTTCTTTGTCCGTCCGGTCACCCGGGCGTTTTAAAAGTATGCTTCTCGTCGTGACAGGCGACGAGGAGGCATCCGCCGAAATCTCGATAACCTCCAACCTCGTCAACTCCGCAGAGTTCTGGCGCTTGTTCGTACTCTTGTGTCCTTCCGTTTCCAAGGTCACGCTCTTAATAGTACAAATCACACCCCCATTCGTCAAGAAAATCCGCTGTTTTCTCGATGACAAAACGGAAACAAAAAGGGAATCCAATGTTGGATTCCCTTGTGTTATTCCCGCTTTTGAGAATTTTATCCTTCTAAACCGTAATCTTCGCGAACAACTTGCGCGATTCGTTCAACGTAACGGTCGCATTCTTCCGCTGTCGGTGCTTCCGCCATCACACGAACGAGAGGCTCTGTTCCCGATGCACGGACGAGAATTCGACCATTTCCAGCCATTTCTGCTTCCGCTTCTTGAATCGTTGCCAAGACACGCTCTCCGTTCATCGCATCGTTTTTATTCGTCACACGAATATTTACGAGTTTTTGCGGATAAACCGGCATCTCAGCCGCCAATTCAGAGAGTTTGCGGCCCGTCGACTTCACGATTTCTGCCAACTGGACGCCTGATAACATCCCGTCACCTGTTGTCGAGTGATCGAGGAAAATCAAGTGACCCGATTGTTCGCCACCGAGTGTGTACTGGTGTTTTTTCATCTCTTCAACGACATAACGGTCACCGACTGCTGTCTGGAGCGCTGTCATGCCCGCTTCTTCAACAGCTTTATGGAACCCGAGGTTACTCATGACCGTCGCGACAATCGTGTTGTCTTTGAGACGTCCTTTTTCACTCAAGTATTTCCCGCAAATATACATAATTTTGTCTCCATCGACGATTTCACCGTTCTCGTCAATCGCAATCAAACGGTCCCCGTCACCATCAAAGGCAAGGCCCATGTCCGCTCCTTTTTCGCGGACGAACTCAGCCAAGTGCTCTGGATGTGTCGAGCCGACACCTTCATTGATGTTTAGACCGTTCGGCGAGTTTCCGATTGTGGATACGTTCGCTTCAAGGTCAGCGAAGAGTCGAGCAGCGAGACCGCTCGTCGCGCCATGTGCACAGTCGAGCGCAATGTGTAGGCCTTCGAAGTCTTCTTCAACGGTTTGTTTCAGCATTTGAAGGTATTTTTGTGCCCCTTCATAATAGTCCGACACGAAACCGAGATCTTTCCCAGTCGGTCGTGGGAGCGTATCTTCCGTAGCGTCTAAAATATCTTCGATTTCTTGCTCAGTCGCATCATCTAATTTAAAACCATCGCTACCGAAGAATTTGATTCCGTTGTCGGCTACCGGGTTGTGCGATGCCGAAATCATGACACCGGCTGTCGCATCTAGCGATTTTGTTAAGTACGCAACTCCAGGTGTTGAGATGACACCAAGACGCATCACTTCTGCACCGATTGAGAGAAGTCCGGCAATCAATGCACCTTCAAGCATATGTCCTGAGATGCGTGTGTCACGACCAATCAATACTTTTGGTTGTTCGCCTTCTGGCAAATGTTTCGACAACACATAGCCACCAGCACGGCCTAAACGATATGCTAATTCCGCAGTTAACTCAGAGTTCGCGACACCGCGAACTCCGTCTGTTCCAAAATATTTACCCATTAGATTAAATCCTCACTTTTGTATGATTGAACATCTTTATTGAATGGAAGATGTTTCTGTTTCTTCATCGACGCTCGTCAGTTGAACATCAATCGTCTTCGGCGAGACAACCGTCACGCCTTTTGGTACTTCGTAATCGACATCTACCGCGTGTGTCCCACCTGGTAATCCTGTCAAATCCAATGTCACGTTAACACTGTTCGATGAAATGGTCTCGAGAAGGGACCGCTTTCCGGACAGAGTGACACTGACCACATCTTGCGTTTGAATCGTATAATTGGTTCGGTCGTACCCCCGTACGTTCACTGGAACAGTCAACCGAATCCGCTCTGTCAATTCGCTCGTGTCATCTTTCGTCTCATCACTCGGACGAATCAGCACTTGAACTTCTACTTCTCTTTTGTCGAGTGACGTGGCTCCTTCAGGGAGACGGAGAGTAACATTTACTTTCTCAGACTTCTTCAAATCATCCAGTTCAATCGGCTCTGTCTCGACTCGATCGAGTTTATCGAGCACCTCTTTTGATCCAAAGACACGAACTTCTGTTTCACCTAGTAATGTATCTACTAACCTGAAGTCGTCCGACACTTCTCCGCTCGTGACGACCTCAATCGGAATCATCACACTCTCATTGTAAATCGGGACAGTCACATTGATGATATTCGGGTCGACCGACACATTCAACGGATTCCCGTTCGCATCTAAAATAGTCGGTGGAATCTCACGAGTGAATGTCTGATTTTGATTCGAGACATCCACATTTAACGTGATTTCTTTGACATTTTGAATGCGACTCGCACCGCCTGTGACTTTGATAGTCGACGGTTCGATTTCAACATCGCCAGCCACTTTCCCTTCCGGTAATTGATCTTTATTCAACAGGTTCACAGACACCGGAACTTCAATCGTTTGCTTCCGATCAATGTAAATTTCAACTGTCTCTCGATCCAATTTGACATTGACGTCTCCACCGAAACCTCGTGCCTCGACTGGGACGCGATGAAATCCGGTTCCAAGGTTGGTCAAATCGACAAACACTTGATAATCTTTCACCAGTTTGGTCATCGTTAAACTACTTGAGGGACCTTGAAGCTCAACACCCATCTCCTCAGGCACGTTGTATGCGACATACTGCACCTCATCAAAAAATACTTCGACCGGTACATCGAGCGTCATGGAACTTTGTCCAACAATCGGCAAAGCGCTAGAAGCGTTGTTCGAGGAACTGGTCTCAGCAACCATTAAGTATAAAAGGACGGCTAAAGCAAGTGCGATGAAGCGGAGAAACCACTTATGTTGTAACCACTGATCAATCACTTACTTATCCCCTCCTTTTTTGCCGAAGAACGAGAGGGTCGCCTCTTTTTCTTCGATGACGAGTTCTTGAATTAATTTATTACGAAGCGCTTCTTCATCTAACTCTCGATATAAGCGTCCTGCGATCGCGAGAGAGACAGCTCCTGTTTCTTCTGACACGGTGAGAGTGACGCTATCTGTCACTTCACTGACCCCAATGGCTGCCCGGTGTCGTGTCCCGAGGGCCTTATCGATGTGTGGACTTTCCGAGAGCGGCAAATAGCAGGCTGCTGCCGCAATCTTTCCATCTTGAATAATCATCGCACCATCATGGAGTGGTGTGTTTGGAATGAATAAGTTAATAATTAATTGGGAAGTAATATGCGAATCCATACGAATGCCCGTCTCCACATACTCGTTTAATCCCGTATCTCGTTCAATCGCAATCAACGCACCAATCCGCCGCTTTGACATATATTGCGCAGAACTGACGATGGCTTCAATCATTTGGCGTTGTTGCTCTTCATCACTTGTTCCTGTACGCCCGAATAAGTTGCTCGTCCGACCGAGGTGCTCAAGACCACGTCTCAATTCAGGCTGGAAGATGATGATAATTCCGAGAAGACCGTATGTGATCACCTGATTTAGCAAGAACTGGAGCGTCTTCAACCCGAAGAAACCACTCAAGAACCAACTGACTAGAATGATGGAGATCCCTTTAATTAATTGGACTGCTTTTGTCCCACGTACAATCATCATTAACTTATAAATGACATACGTGACGACGACGATATCTAAAACATCGTTCAAATAATCGTACCAATGTACGTTTTCTGAAAGATTTAAAAATGAGAAATATGATACTTGTTCAAGTAGCGGCAAATGCTCCCCTCCTCAACTACCTAGCTAAATCGTGCAAATTCCATTATATCATCATTTTTGTATATACGCATTGCGTCACACCAAAACGAAACGAGATTGAAACGAAAAAAGACGCCGGAAGCGTCTTTAGAAAAGTTGTTTCATGGAATACCAGATCCACTCGAACATCTGATCGATTTGTTCAAGTTCACCTGTCACTTGCCCGGCACTTGCTAAATACGCACGACCATTGACAGCTGTCGCGTCACCTTGGACGGTACCTTCAATCCGTAAATCGCCACCTTGGACGGTAATGTCTTTCTCGACAGTAACACCCGCTGGCACAATCACTTCATTCTCTGATACGACGACACCTGGTACTTTTGTATACGTCATCGTCTCCGAAGCACTACTCCATAATCCAAGTGTCGCACTAGACATCAAACTAAAGAATAGGACTGCGGCAATCAAACCTGGGTGGCGCTGTAACCAAATCATTTGTTTTGAATGTGGCTTACGCTCTTTGCGCACAGATTTGGATAACGACACAACCGTGTCAGGCCCTTTTTGCACCGGTGTTTCAGGTATAGCGGCCATCACACGGGTCGTAAAATCCGCTGATAACTTTGGACGAGGCAATGCTTTCAGTTCTGCGTCGATTCGTTCATATTGTAGATAAGACTCATATAATTCATCGTCTTCTAACAATTGACGCAATTCGTCAGATTCTTCGGGCAAAACGCCATCTTCCAAATATTGTTGTACTTTTTCTTCAGGAGTCAATTGAACCCCTCCCTATTTTGAAAGATTGTTTTTAACATTTCTCTTCCCCGGAAGATCCTTGTTTTAACTGTTGCGACCGGCATGTCAATCATCACGCTAATTTCTTTTAGCGACAAATCATCCACATATTTTAATAGTAAGGGAATGCGGTATTTGTCCGGAAGTTGTTTGATGGCTTCATGCATCTCACTTCGAATTTCGCGATGAACCACTTGGGCATCGGGTTGAGGTGCTTCATCAGCTAAGTGGTCTTGATAAGTCAAACCGTCTGTACCCGCAATTTCTGCATCCATTGAATACTCCGGTTTCCGTTTCCTCAATCGATCGATGGCAACGTTCGTCGTAATTCGATAGAGCCATGTTTTGAACTTGTATTGCGCATCATACGTATCAATTCGTGTATATGCACGTATGAATGCTTCTTGGGCAGCGTCTTCCGCTTCGCCACGATCATACAAAATTTTATAGGCGATTGCAAAGACGCCATCCTTGTATAGTTCTACCAGCTC
Organism: Exiguobacterium marinum DSM 16307; assembly: GCF_000620845.1. Classification (GTDB taxonomy): domain Bacteria; phylum Bacillota; class Bacilli; order Exiguobacteriales; family Exiguobacteriaceae; genus Exiguobacterium; species Exiguobacterium marinum. The sequence continues at coordinate 578,996 of NZ_KK211189.1, read as the reverse complement.
GGCAAACGAATCGTGATTCCCCGCCCTCAATTCGTCAACCAAACGGGTGGTCAGCCGTTCCATCAATCCACTTCCCCTCTCCGCAACACATGCGGTCATTTCTATATACGTCTCACCAGTTGAATTAGTTTCATTAAAGTAAAAAAAGTTTCCACCCCCATTGTAGCAAACGGGTTTGGAAACTGTAAGGAAATCAGACGGTTTCGCCTTCCAATAACAGGTTTTCTTTAGATTTTATAATCGTTTCACACAGACGGTAGGCCAATTGAGCCGTCATGTCGTCCCGGTCTAATGCCGGATTCAATTCGACGAGCTCTACGGCAATCAAATCTTCTGCCTGCATCGCTTCTTTTAAAATCGCTTTGGCCTCGACTTCTGTTAGACCACCATCAACCGGTGTTCCTGTACCCGGAACGAGTGACGCATCGAGACTGTCCATATCAAAACTGATATAAAAACGGTCTACTCGTTCACGAAGATAGCTGAGCGCCTCTTGCATGATCACATCGACCCCACGCGTACGAACTTCTTCTACGGTAATGACTTTTATACCGAGTCGATTGATTTCGTTTATTTCTCCTTCATCGATATCACGAAGGGCAATATACACCAAATGATTTGGCGATAACTTCGAATCACGCCCACCTACTTCTGTCAGACGTATATCCCCCATCCCCATAGCTGCAGCAAGTGGCATTCCATGAATATTACCAGATGGTGAGGTATCCCCCGTATTCAAGTCAGCGTGGGCATCTACCCAAATGACACCAAATGGTCCCGTTTTTGCTAGTCCTGCGAGTGTGCCGATTGCCATACTATGATCGCCCCCAACGATCAATGGGAATCGATTCGCTCTAATTTCGCTATCTATCACTTCTGCCAATTCCGTAACAGTGTGCAATACACCATCTACCCGCTTCAAATGTTCTTCATTTTCACGAATTTCAGATTCCGGTAACACGCGTATCGTTTGTTTAACCGTCCCTGTTGGAAGAAGTTTCTCCATCCCTAGTTCGTTCAACTTCATCGGTCCTTGATCGACCCCAAGTTTCCCCTGACCATAACGAAGTGGTACATGAATATATGACCATTGCATCGCCATTCCCCCTTTATACGCTTGATAGTTGAACTACTCGCCACTTATTTACTTCGCAAATTGAAGTGGGAGCTTCTTGGGAAGATCGTACTTTTATTAGCCACGATTATTTACCAAGCTCGTCGGGTGGTTCCCACCCTGAAGGAATTCGTTTTAGTTTGCCAACATTAACAGATTGATGCTTGCGTTGATGTCTCGATCATGATGAACACCACAATGAGTACACGTCCATTCACGAACATCCATCGTCTTCTTCTCGCCTTTGACGCCACAAGAAGAACAGATCTGCGTCGATGCGTACCATTGATCCGCCTTGATGAGCGTCCGTCCATAGAAGGTATATTTGTATTCCAACTGCCGGACGAACTCATACCAGCTGACGTCCCCGATGGACTTCGCTACCTTACATCTGTCATAGGGAGAGAAGACTTTTGGACCGGGCGATTCATCCCCCACCTACACTGGGCTACGCCCCAAGACGCTTAGAGGAGGGAGAATTCTCGCCTGGTTTAGTTAAATTGTAAACGCTATCATTCATTTGGTTCAACTCGGCACTATTATGAATAAACATACAAAAAGGCAGCCTGAATGGTGGCAGGCTGCCTTTCTCTGTACTCTCAAGTGAATGGTTCATGGTTTTAGGCAAAAAAAAACTTAAGTCATCAATAACTTAAGAAAAAAACATATGGTGGAGCCTAGCGGGATCGAACCGCTGACCTCCTGCGTGCAAGGCAGGCGCTCTCCCAGCTGAGCTAAGGCCCCATGAATGGGTAAGAATATGGAGCGGAAGACGGGATTCGAACCCGCGACCCCGACCTTGGCAAGGTCGTATTCTACCACTGAACTACTTCCGCAAAAAATGGTGAGCCATGCAGGGCTCGAACCTGCGACCCTCTGATTAAAAGTCAGATGCTCTACCAACTGAGCTAATGGCTCAAACCTGGTGGGGGGGGGCGGATTCGAACCGCCGAACCCGAAGGAGCGGATTTACAGTCCGCCGCGTTTAGCCACTTCGCTACCCCCCCGAGGAGTGCCGGCGAAAGGATTCGAACCCTCGACCCTCTGATTACAAGTCAGATGCTCTACCAACTGAGCTACACCGGCATATATATAGGTTTGAATTAATAAATAAAGATGGTGGAGGATGACGGGATCGAACCGCCGACCCCCTGCTTGTAAGGCAGGTGCTCTCCCAGCTGAGCTAATCCTCCATATTGGTGACCCGTACGGGATTCGAACCCGTGTTACCGCCGTGAAAGGGCGGTGTCTTAACCGCTTGACCAACGGGCCTAAATTGGCTCCGCAAGTAGGATTTGAACCTACGACCTACCGGTTAACAGCCGGTTGCTCTACCACTGAGCTATTGCGGAACGATCTTGCCTGGCAACGTCCTATCCTCACAGGGGGAGATCCCCCAACTACTTTCGGCGCTGAGACGCTTAACTTCTGTGTTCGGCATGGGAACAGGTGTGGCCGTCTCGCTATCGCCACCAGACAAAATGAATATTAACACCGCGTCATACGCATGTCAATATTGTTTTAGGGCTTGTTCCCTGAAAACTGAGGATTCATCAACACAAACCATAGACTAGATCAAAGCCTCGACCGATTAGTATCATTCAGCTCCACGTGTCACCACGCTTCCACCCATGACCTATCTACCTCATCGTCTCTGAGGGGTCTTTCTTGATTGCTCAAAGGGAAATCTCATCTCGGAGGGGGCTTCATGCTTAGATGCTTTCAGCACTTATCCCGTCCGCACGTAGCTACCCAGCGATGCTCCTGGCGGAACAACTGGTACACCAGCGGTGCGTCCATCCCGGTCCTCTCGTACTAAGGACAGCTCTCCTCAAATTTCCTGCGCCCACGACGGATAGGGACCGAACTGTCTCACGACGTTCTGAACCCAGCTCGCGTACCGCTTTAATGGGCGAACAGCCCAACCCTTGGGACCTACTCCAGCCCCAGGATGCGATGAGCCGACATCGAGGTGCCAAACCTCCCCGTCGATGTGGACTCTTGGGGGAGATCAGCCTGTTATCCCCAGGGTAGCTTTTATCCGTTGAGCGATGGCCCTTCCATGCGGAACCACCGGATCACTAAGCCCGACTTTCGTCCCTGCTCGACTTGTAGGTCTCGCAGTCAAGCTCCCTTCTGCCTTTGCACTCTTCGAATGATTTCCAACCATTCTGAGGGAACCTTTGGGCGCCTCCGTTACTGTTTAGGAGGCGACCGCCCCAGTCAAACTACCCGCCTGACACGGTCCTCCAGCCGGATCACGGCTGCGAGTTAGAGACTCTATACGCAAAGGGTGGTATCCCAAGGGTGTCTCCACCGAAGCTGGCGCTCCGGCTTCACAGACTCCCACCTATCCTGTACATCGCGTACAAAGCCTCAATATCAGGCTGTAGTAAAGCTCCATGGGGTCTTTCCGTCCTGTCGCGGGTAACCTGCATCTTCACAGGTACTATGATTTCACCGGGTCTCTCGTTGAGACAGTGCCCAAATCGTTACGCCTTTCGTGCGGGTCGGAACTTACCCGACAAGGAATTTCGCTACCTTAGGACCGTTATAGTTACGGCCGCCGTTTACTGGGGCTTCGGTTCAGTGCTTCTCTTGCGATGACACATCCCCTTAACCTTCCAGCACCGGGCAGGCGTCAGCCCCTATACTTCATCTTGCGATTTAGCAGAGACCTGTGTTTTTGCTAAACAGTCGTTTGGGCCTATTCACTGCGGCTTATGTTGCCATAAGCGTCCCTTCTCCCGAAGTTACGGGACCATTTTGCCGAGTTCCTTAACGAGAGTTATCCCGCGCGTCTTAGAATTCTCATCTCGCCTACCTGTGTCGGTTTGCGGTACTGGCGCCGACCTCCTCACTAGAGGCTTTTCTTGGCAGCGTGAAATCCGGTGCTTCGCCCTACGGGCTCCACGTCACAGCTCAACCTTGGTGTCGGGCGGATTTGCCAACCCGACGGCCTTGCTGCTTGTCCGTGCACTTCCAGTCGCACGGTCACCTTATCCTTCTGCGTCCCCCCATCGTTCAAACGGTGGTACGGCGGTACAGGAATATCAACCTGTTGTCCATCGCCTACGCCTTTCGGCCTCGGCTTAGGTCCAGACTAACCCTGAGCGGACGAGCCTTCCTCAGGAAACCTTGGGCTTTCGACGGAGGGGATTCTCACCCCTCTTTTCGCTACTCACACCGGCATTCTCACTTCCAAGCGCTCCACGGCTCCTCACGGTACCGCTTCACTGCTGCTTGGAACGCTCTCCTACCATCCCTTACGGGATCCATAGCTTCGGTGGTATGTTTAGCCCCGTTACATTTTCGGCGCGGCGCCACTCGACTAGTGAGCTATTACGCACTCTTTGAATGGTGGCTGCTTCTAAGCCAACATCCTAGTTGTCTGTGCAGCGCCACATCCTTTTCCACTTAACATACACTTGGGGACCTTAGCTGATGGTCTGGGCTGTTTCCCTCTCGACTACGGATCTTATCACTCGCAGTCTGACTCCCGAGTACAAGTTGCTGGCATTCGGAGTTTGACTGAATTCGGTAACCCTGTGGGGGCCCCTAGTCCAATCAGTGCTCTACCTCCAGAACTCTTCACCTCGAGGCTAGCCCTAAAGCTATTTCGGAGAGAACCAGCTATCTCCAGGTTCGATTGGCATTTCACCGCTACCCACACCTCATCCCCGCACTTTTCAACGTGCGTGGGTTCGGACCTCCAGTCAGTGTTACCTGACCTTCATCCTGGACATGGGTAGATCACCTGGTTTCGGGTCTACGACGACGGACTGATGCGCCCTGTTCAGACTCGCTTTCGCTGCGGCTCCGCCTCATCGGCTTAACCTCGCCCGCCATCGTAACTCGCCGGTTCATTCTACAAAAGGCACGCCATCACCCGTTAACGGGCTCTGACTACTTGTAGGCATACGGTTTCAGGATCTGTTTCACTCCCCTTCCGGGGTGCTTTTCACCTTTCCCTCACGGTACTGGTTCACTATCGGTCACTAGGAAGTATTTAGCCTTGGGAGATGGTCCTCCCGGATTCCGACGGGGTTTCACGTGTCCCGCCGTACTCAGGATCCACTCTGGAGGGGATGGGGTTTCGGCTACAGGGCCGTCACCTTCTCTGGCCGACCTTTCCAGGTCGTTCACCTACCCTATCCCTTTGTAACTCCGTGTAGAGTGTCCTACAACCCCAGGAAGCATGCTTCCTGGTTTGGGCTGTTC